>NZ_JBXVWA010000002.1:0-627366 GCF_057219735.1 Phenylobacterium sp. T106
CTTCGACCGCGACTCCGGCCAGTGGAAAGGCCTGCGCTTCATCTCCGGCGGTCGCGCCCGGCCGCGCCGGATGCTCTACCTCGCCGCCATCACCGCCAAGCGTTTCGATCCAGGCTTCAAGGCTTTCGCCGAACGCCTCCTGGCCGCCGGCAAGGCCCGCAAGCTCGTCACCGTCGCCGTCATGCGAAAGCTCATCGAGGCCGCCAACCTCGTCCTCGGACGTCGCCAGCCATGGCTCACTCACCCCGCCAACTGAAACATGGTTGCTCCCCTTGCAGGGGAGGACCAGGGCGGGAGCGATGCGCGCCGATCGCCTGCCGCGGCGAAGGTCCCTGAAAGCCCTAGCGTCCCGTGGCGACGGAGGTGGTGCGGTCCAGCGCGGCGCGCCACTCGTCGGCGTAGTCGCAGTCGGCATAGTCCGCGAAGTACGGCCCGCCGCGGGTGAAGTGGGCGATCCGGGCGTCCGGGTTCATGTCGTACTCGCCCACCAGCCAGTTCCACTCCAGGGGCAGCGCGCCGATCTCGGCCTCGTCCGCGAGCCACTTGAACTGGTGGAGTTCCAGGCCCGACGCCGTCTGCACGAACTCGGGCGTCAGCGCCCGGCAGCGGGCGTTGTTCATCAGCATCACGCTCGACCAGTTTTTCTTGGCGTAGCGGGCCTGCGGATGGTTCAGGAACTTCACCTCGTCGCGCGGGGTGTAGTCGTGCTGCGCCACCATCACCGCATAGCGGTCGTTCGCCAGGGCGAACAGCTCGGCCACGTCGGCGCGCAGCAGCATGTCGCAGTCCATGAACAGCGACCAGCCGGCGTAGCCCGACAGATAGGGGGTCAGGAACCGCGAGAACGAGAAGTCGGTGGACTGCGCCGAGACCGGCGGGCGGTCGAAGATCGGCCGGATCGTGGAGAGCGCGATGGGCGTCAGCCGCACCGGGCGAGAGCTGCGCTCGAGGATGCTCTGGGCCAGCACGTGGTAGGCCACGATCTCCTGGCGATCGTAGCCGATGTAGATGTCCAGCGGTTCGAACGGCGGCACGGGCGCTCAGGACTCCAGGCGGGCGGCGACGGCGGCGGCGACCTCCGCCAGGACCGGGGCCCAGTCGCCCGGCGCCGCCTGCCGGAACAGCCGGACCGAGCGGTACCAGGGCATCGCGGGCCCGGCGGCTGTGTAGCGCCACTCGGCCACGTGCGGAATGAGGGTCAGGCAGGTCCGGCCCAGGGCGCCGGTCAGGTGGACCAGGGTCGTCTGCACCGACACCACCAGGTCGAGGTTGGCCACGAGGCCCGCCAGATCGTCGAAGTCGTCGATGTCCGCGGCGGGGAAGATGCGGATCGGCTGCGCCCGGCCATGGTGCGCCGCCGCGACTTCGGACTCCACCTCGCCGTACTGCAGGCTGACGAACTCGCAGCCGGGCAGGTCGAGGACGGGCCCGAGCGCGCCCAGCGCCAGCGAGCGCTGGTCCCGCCGGGTGTTCGGCGAGCCGCCGCGCCATGAGAGGCCCACCCGCAGCCGCGCCGTGCGCGGACCCAGGCGCTGCGCCCAGCGCGCCTCAGACGCCGGGCTCGGGCGCAGGTAGGGCGTCCCTGGAAAGGCCGCCGCGTCGGTACGGAAGAGGCCGCCCAGGCTCCCCATCGCCAGCACGGCGTCCACCGCCGAGAGGTCCAGGCGCGCCGCCTCGGGGCCGACGAACCCGGCCTGCGGGAAGGACGCCGCGAACAGGCCGACCAGCCGCGGGTCGCACACGCAGCCCACGTGGGCGCCCAGCCGGACCAGGTCGGGGATCATGCTGGCGAACATGATCTGGTCGCCCACGCCCTGCTCCCCCAGCAGCAGCACCCGCTTGCCGGCGAGGGCGTCGGGGCGCGTCGTCGGCGTCAGCAGCGGCCGCGTGCGGGCGTTCACGATGCCCCCAGCCACCGGCAGGAAGCGCTTCAGGTCCAGACGGGCCTCGTAGTCGGCCCAGCCGCCGGCGAAGTCGCGCAGCTGCAGGCGCACGATCGCGCGGCGATGCCGGGCGAGGGCGTCCTCGGGGCGCAGGGCGACGGCGGCGTCGAGGGCCTCCAGCGCCTCGGCGTGGCGGCCCATGGCCGAGCGGGCGAGGCCCAGCTGGCAGAGCGCCTCGTAGGCCGGACCGCCGGCCGCCAGCGCCGCCTCGTAGGCCTGGGCCGCCTCGGCGTGCCGCGCCAGTCCCGCCAGGCCCTCGCCGCGCAGCAGCAGCGCCTCGCCGTGGCCGGGCGCATGCGCGAGCGCGGCGTCGGCCACGCCCAGCGCCTCATCGAAGCGCGCCCGCTCGATCAGCAGGACCCCGAGGTTCCGCACCGCCAGCGGCTGGACCGGATCGGCGGCGAGCACGGCGCGGAAGGCGGCCATCGCCGCGTCGCTTCGCCCGGCTTCGAGATGGGCCACGCCCTGCGCCAGCGCGTCTCGCGCCTCAGCCACCCGCCAGCTCGCAGGCGGCCAGGATCTCGGCCCGCAGCTGCCCGATGCCGTCGCCCTTTTCCGCCGAGGTGGCGATCACCCGCGGGAACGCCGCAGGCCGCTTGGCGACCTTCGAGAGCGTATCGGCCTTGACCGCCTCGACCTCGCGCGCGCTGCGCAGCTTGTCGGCCTTGGTGAGGACGACCTGATAGCTCACGGCGGCGGTGTCGAACGCGTCCATGGCCTCGCGGTCGACGTCCTTCAGACCATGGCGGCTGTCGATCAGCAGGTAGGCCCGCTTCAGGTTGGGACGTCCGCGCAGGTAGCTGCGGCCCAGGTTCTGGAACTTGTTCGCCGCGCTACGGCTCACCTTGGCGAAGCCGTAGCCGGGCAGGTCGACCAGCCGCAGCCGCTCGTCGGCGACGAAGAAGTTGAGCTCGCGCGTGCGGCCCGGCGCCGTGGAGGCCCGGGCCAGGTCCTTGCGCCCGGTCACGGCGTTGATCAGCGAGCTCTTGCCCACGTTGGATCGGCCGGCAAACGCCACCTCCGGCAGGTCGGCCGGCGGCAATCCCTGGATCGAGACGGCCCCCATCAGGAACGTCACCGGGTGGGCGAAGAAGACCCGCGCCGCCTCCAGCGCCTCGGCGTCGAACGGGGCGTCGGGCGCCGCGCTCACCCCGTGGTCCTGGGCTTGCCCGACAGCCGCGCGATCAGCTGGTCGATCGGGTTGTCCACCTTGAACCGCCGCATGATCACGTACTGCTGCAGCGCGGTCAGGATGTTCGACCAGGTGTAGTAGAGCAACAGGCCGATCGCGAACTGCGCCATGATGAAGGTGAACAGGATCGGCATCAGCTGGAAGATGCGCTGCTGAATCGGATCGGGCGCCGGCGGGCTCATGGCCGTGGTGAGCCATGTGGTGAACCCGTAGAGGATCGCCATGATGCCTATGTGCAGGAAGCCGGGCGGGTTGCCGTAGGCCAGGAGGCCGCCGATGAGCGGCGCCGTGCCGGGATCCCACGGGATCAGGCCGAACAGGTTGAAGATGGTGGTCGGATCAGGCGCCGAGAGGTCCTTGATGAAGCCCACGAACGGCGCATGCCGCATCTCGATCGTGACGGTCAGCACCTTGAACAGCGCGAAGAAGATCGGAATCGTCAGCAGCAGCGGCAGGCAGCCGGCCAGCGGGTTCACCTTTTCGCGCTGGTAGAGGGCGAGCAGCTCCTGCTGCTGGCGCTGCGGGTCGTCCTTGAACTTCTTGCGCAGCTCCTCCATCGCGGGCTGCACCTTCTTCATCTTGGTCATGGACTCGTACTGCTTGTTCGCCATGGGGAACAGCAGCAGGCGCACGATCACGGTCAGGATCAGGATCGCGACGCCGAAGTTGCCGACGAGTCCGAAGAGGAAGTTGAGCAGCTGGTAGACCGGCCGCGTCAGGAACCAGAACATGCCCCAGTCCACCGCCTCGTCGAGGTGCTGGACGCCGAGCTTGTCCTGGTAACCTTCGAGCACCGGCATCCGCTTGGCGCCGGCGAAGACGCGGACGGTGGACTCGACCTGCCGGCCGGGCTGGATGGTGCGGGCCTGGCCGGTGAAGGTGGCGGCGAGCAGGTTGAGCCCCGGGGCCTTGGTCAGCTTGTACTGGGCCTCGAAGCTCTGCTTCTGATCCGGGATCAGGGCCGCCAGCCAGTAGTGGTCGGTGATGCCGATCCAGCCGCCGGTGGACGCGTGGGACGGACCGCCGCCCTCCTTCTGCCACTTGGCGTACTTGATCGGTCGGCGCTTGCCGTCGAACCAGCCCATGCCGCCTTCGTGCACGATGCCGTTGCGACCGAGCGTCGGCGGGACGCCCTGGCGCTGGACCGAGCCGTACGGTGCGAGCGTGATCGGCGCCCCGGTGGTGTTCGCCACCGCGTCGGTGACCGTGAACATGTACTGGTCGTCCACGGCGATGGTGCGGGTGAACGTCAGCCCCTGGCCGTTGGCGTAGGTGAGCGTCACGGGCTTGCCGGGCGCCAGCACCGAACCGCTCGACAGCGTCCACAGCGTCTGGGCGTTCGGCAGTCCGGGCACGTTCAGGCCGGCCCAGCCCACATCGGCGAACCAGGCGTACTGCGTGCCCTCGGGCCGCAGCAGCTCGACCGGCGGCGAGTCCTTCTTGAGCGTCTGGCGGTAGTTGCTCAGCCACAGGTCGTCGATGCGCGCGCCGCGCAGCGAGAGCGATCCCCGGAGCGCGGGCGTTTCGATGGGCACCCGCGGGCTGGCCGACACCGCCGCCTGCCGGTTCACCACCTGCGGGCCCGGCGCCACGGCCGGCCGCGAGGGCGACAGGGTCTTGGCGGCGGCGGCGCGGGCCTTCTCCTCGGCGACCTTCTTCTGGTTCGCCGGCTCGATGACGAAGAACTGGTAGCCGATGAGGATCAGGAACGCGCACACGACGAAGATGATCGTGTTGCGTTGGTTCTCGTCTTGCATAAGGGGGACGCGGTCCGTCGAGGAAAGGTGGGCGGGCCTATCGGATTTGGGGAGCCGGCCGGTCGGCGGCGAGCCTTACCAGCGCAGTTTTCACATCGTCAAGCAAACGGTCCCACGGCCGGGTGATCACGCCGCCGCGCGCGATCAGCACGTAGTCGTGGCCGGGTCGCGCGTGATCGGGCAGGACGCGCCGCGCCGCCTCGCGCATGCGCCGCTTGGCGCGGTTGCGCTGAACCGCCCCGCCGATGCGTTTCGTCGCCGTGAAACCCACGCGGACGGCGGGGTCGTCGTCGCCCCGCGCCCGCGCCTGGACGACCACGGCGCCCTTCGCGCACGACGGCGCCTGGGCGCAGGCCAGGAACTCGCTGCGCTTGGTCAGGCGGGTGATGGGGGGGGTGTCCAAGATCGTGCCGCCATCCCGGTTTCGAAAGGGAAGACCGGGGCGCATAGACGCCGACTCGTCAAGAAGGCCCGCGGCGTCGCCGCCGCGGGCCTTCTGGAACTTCGATGCCTGCAGGTCCCCCGGTCCGGGTCTCCCCAAGGCCGGGAAAAGTGCGAGGTCGCTAGGCGCTCAGGCGCTTGCGGCCCTTGGCGCGACGGCGAGCCAGCACCTTCTGCCCATTCTTGGTGGACATGCGCAGGCGGAAGCCGTGACGGCGCTTGCGCACGAGTCGGGACGGCTGAAAGGTCCGCTTCACGGGAAGGCTCCGGGTCGAAAATTCGAGCGGCGGTGGATAGTGGAACGGGCCGGGCCTGTCAACCGGGCGACCTCAGCGTTTCCACCCCGGGCCGATCAGGGCAGCGTCACCACCACCGGTCCCCGGCGGGTCGCAACCAGCGTGTGCTCGTACTGAACGGTGGGTTCGCCGCCGGGCGGTCCAAGCGTCCAGCCGTCTTCCCGGGTCTCGTCCACCCAGTCGGCGCCCAGCGACAGGAACGGCTCCAGCGTGAACACGAGGCCCTCGCGGATGGTCCGCCGCTCCGACCGGTCGGCCCAGGTCGGGATCTCGGTGGGCTCCTCGTGCAGCGACGCGCCCACGCCATGGCTCGCGAGGTTCCTGACCAGCGAATACCCGTTGCGGCGCGCGAACGCCTCGATGTCGCGTCCGGGCGCCGCCAGGGACGCCCCCGGCCGCACCGCGCGGATGCCGGTCCACAGCGCGCGCCGGCCGTCCCGGCAGAGGCGCTCCACGCGCGCCGCCACCGGGGGCACGGCGAACGAGGCGCCGGTGTCGGCGAAGAAGCCGTCCAGCTCGGCCGAGACGTCGATGTTGATCAGGTCGCCGGCCTGCACCCGCGTGTTATCGGGAATGCCGTGCGCCACGTCGGGGCCTACCGAGATACACGTGGCGCCCGGGAAGCCGTAGGTCAGCTCAGGCGCCGGTCGCGCGCCTTCGGACTCGAGCATCCGCCGGCCCAGGTCGTCCAGTTCGCGCGTCGTGATCCCGGGCTCCAGCGCATCGCCCATCGCCTTCAGGGTCCGCGCCACGAGGCGGCCTGCCGCCTTGAGCTTCTCGAGGTCGTCTTCGCTGCCGATGGTCATGGCGTCCAGCTCCGCTGCGTCCCGGGTCAGGGAGCCCCATTACATCACAGGTCGGGCCGGATGATGGTCTTTCCTACGACCTTGCGCTGGGCGAGCGTCTCGAAGGCCTCGCGCCAGTCCGCGAGCGGGTACTCGCGGTCGACCCGCGGCTTGACCCGGCCCTCCTCGGCCAGGCGCCAGATGGCCTCGTTGTTCTCGCGGCCCTTCTCCGGGTTCTGGCGGCCGTACTCGCCGGCGCGCACGCCCATGACCGAGAAGCCCTTGATCAGCGCGATGTTGACCGGCAGCACCGGCAGCCGGCCGCTGGTGAAGCCGATGGACAGGATCCGGCCGCCGAAAGCGATGCAGCGGATCGACTCGTCGAACACGTCGCCGCCGACGGGATCGTAGATCACGTCCGCCCCGCGTCCGCCGGTGATCGCCTTCACGCGTTCGCGGAAGCCGCCGGTGACGTTCACCGTGGCGTCGACGTCGTACTCCTTGGCGATGATCGCCAGCTTCTCGTCCGACGCCGAGGCCGCGATCACCTTCGCGCCCAGCACCTTGGCGTAGTCCACCGCCGCCAGGCCTACGCCGCCGGCCGCGCCGTGCACCAGCACCCACTCGCCGGGCTGCACCCTGCCGATGCGGCTGAAGGCCACATAGGCCGTGAGGTAGGCCACCGGATAGCCCGCCGCCGCGCTGAAGCTCAGGCCTTCCGGCTTCCGGCGCAGGGTCGCCGCGGGCAGGATGGCGTACTCGGCGAAGCCGCCCCGGCCGCCGCTGCAGACCGCGTCGCCAACCGCGAAGCCCGCGACGCCCTCGCCCAGGGCGTCGATCTCGCCCGCGAGTTCCATGCCGCCCACGAACGGGATCGGCGGCTTGTGCTGGTGCTCCCCGCGGGTCTGCATCAGGTCCGGGAAGTTCACCGCCGCCGCCCGCACCCTGATCCGCACCTCGCCCGGCCCGGGCTGCGGCAGCGGCAGGTCGCGGATGTGGACGCCCGCGTAGTCGGGCAGCAGTTCTTCGACGACCAGGGCGCGCATCCGGGGTCTCCGCTTGGATCGCCGCGTCCTAGCAGCGGCGCCGCATGGGAATGGAAGCCTAAGCCCCGCCGCCCGCCGGCAGGCCCTTCACGCCGCCCAGGATCATGGCCGCGGCGAAGTCGGCGGCGGCCGCCACGTCGATGGGACGCCGCGTCAGCATCTTCTCGCCCACCTCGCGGGCGATGCCGATGCAGGCGGCGGCCATGTACTCGGAGTCGGCCGCCGGCCCCTTGCCCTGGGCGATGGCGTCCTCGATGGCGTCCTTCACCTCGGCGAACACGGCGGCCATCTCCGGGGTCTCGCCCTGGATATGGGGATGCGCCTCGCCGGCGGGTCGGCGCGCCGCCCAGCTCACATGCTCGTCGGCCATGAACTCGAAGTAGGCGACGATCGCCTCGCGGACGAACTCCTCGAAGGCGCCGCCCTTGGTCCGCAGGCCCTTGAGGATCGGCGCGAACCGCCGGGCGCCGTCGTCGGCGAGGGCGGCGAACACCTCCTCCTTCGAGCGGTAGTAGTTGTAGAACGTGCCGGCCGCGAGGCCCGTGCGGCGGATGATGTCGCGCACGGTCGATGCGTCATAGCCCAGCTCGCCGAACACCTCGCGCGCGGCGTCCAGGATCGCCTGGCGGTTCTGGACCTTGGTCTGCTCCCGCTTGCCCACGGGAAGATACGCGACTTGTGACATGGAACTCCTCACCCACTCCCCCGAAGGTGACGGGTGTCACATTAGAATGCGCCGTACGGCTCAGCCAAGCGGGTTTACGCGCAGGTAAAGACAAATCGGACGCCACCTTCGACCGGGGCGCCCCCCTGTCCGCAGAGGGTCAGACCGTGCGCTGGGCGCGGTCCTTCTCGTTGCTGGCCCGGATCGAGTTGCGGGCCGCCTCCCACTCCTTGTCGCCCCACGCCGCCAGGCGGGTGAAGCCGCCGCCGCCCTGCAGGTGCCCGCCGCCGTCGATGGCGATGGTCTGGCCGTTCACATAGGCCGAGCCCGGGTCCAGCAGGTAGACGGCGAGGTTCGCCAGCTCGCGCATCTCGCCGTTCCGCCCGAGCGGGATGCCGGGGTCGGCCTTCGCGCGCGCCCCGCCGGTCGCCTCCGTCGAGCCGGGGTTCAGCCGGGCCCAGGCGCCTTCGGTCGGGACGGGGCCGGGGGCGATGGCGTTGAAGCGGATGCCGCGGTTGCCCCACTCCACCGCGAGGGACTGCGTCATCACGTTCAGGCCCGCCTTCGACATGGCGCTGGGCACGGTGAACGGCCCGCCGTGCCAGACCCAGGTGGTCAGGATCGAGATCACCGAGGCGTGCCGGCCCTCGGCCAGCCAGCGCTTGCCCGCGTCCAGCGTCACGAAGAACGAGCCTCGGAAGACGATGTTGGCGATGGCGTCGAAGGCCCGCGGCGACAGGTCCTCGGTCCGGCTGATGAAGTTGCCCGCGGCGTTGTTGACGAGGCCCGTCAGCGGCCCGCCGGCCCACACCTCGTCCATGGCGTCGTGGATCGCCTCCGGCACGCGGATGTCCACCGCCATGCCGGTGCAGCGTCCACCGGCCAGCCCGCCGTGGGCGTCGGTCAGCTCCTGGGCCGCGGCCTTCACCACCTCGCCGCGCCGGCCCCAGATGACCACGTCGGCGCCCAGCAGGACGCAGGCCTCGGCCATCACCTTGCCCAGGCCGGTGCCCCCGCCGGTGATCAGGATGCGCTGGCCCTTCATCAGGCCCGGCTTGAACATGATGTCGTCCTGGGTGAACTCGGTCATCGGGGCGCCTCCATCGTTGTGTCCGTGAGCAGGCCGTCCTGACGCCGGGTCGGTCAAGCGCCCCTGCGACCAATCGCCGGGGCGCATACGGCGCAGTTGTGGCATTCTGAGTCGCGGGGGGCCGCATCGAGGGACTCGAATGGCGGCCATGAGGCGTGACCGGTCACAGCCCGCCGATCTTGCGGTGGAGCTGGGCGAAGCCCTGCTCGAGCTCGCGGGCGCGGACGGGCTCTTCGCCTGCGACAGCGGCGGGCGCATCACCTACTGCAACGCCGCCGGCGCGGCGTTCCTGCAGACGTTCCGCACCAGCTCGATCGGCAAGGCGCTCAAGCCCATCCTGGAACGGCTGGGCGTCGAGACCCTCGAGCTGCGGTTCCTGGCCGCCGTCCGCGACGCATCCGCCGTGGAGTTCGTGGTGGCGCGGCCGGGTGCGGCGGACGAGTGGGTCGAGGTGCGCGGCCTGCCGGTGACCGGCGGCATCGCTTTCTTCCTGCGCGACGTGACCGCCCGCGAGCGCAGCGAACGCACACTGCGCCGCAGCGAGCGGCGGCTGCGCTCCACCACCGAGAGCCTGCGGCTGGCGCATCAGGCCGCCCGCGCCGCCACCTGGGAATGGCGGACGGGGCGCGGCCTGCGCTGGCTGGATCCGGAGGCCGCCCGCGCCCTGATCGGCCTCACCGCCGGGCCCGACGAGTCCATCGCCGACTGGCGCACCTTCGTGTTCGACGACGACCTGGCCGGCGTGGGGGCCAGCCTGACGACTCTGCGCGACGCCGACGAGGTGGCGTTCGAGTATCGCGTGTCGGCCGCGGACGGGGGGCATCGCTGGCTGCGGTCCAGCGCCGCGGTCGTCGAGCGGCGCGACGGCCTGCCGGTGCGCGTGGCGGGCGTCACGCTCGACGTCACGGCCTCGAAGCTGCACGAGGCGCGGCTCGAGCGCGAGGTCTCGGAGCGCGACCGCGCCGAGCGGCGCCAGCAGCTCCTCATTCACGAGCTGAATCACCGGGTGAAGAACATGCTGGCCACCGTGCAGTCGGTGGCGCGCCAGAGCCTGGGGCGCGCCCGCGGCGGCGGGCCGCTGGCCGACTTCGAGGACCGGCTCATGGCGCTCGCCTGGGCCCACGACATCCTGACGCGGGAGCGTTGGGCGGGCGCATCGCTGCGGGCGGTGCTCGAACGCACCCTTTCGCCCCACGCCGCCGCGCACCGGGTCGAGTTCGCGGGCCCCGACCTGCGGGTCTCGCCCAAGATGGCCCTCGCGCTCGCCATGGGCGCCCACGAGCTGGCCACCAACGCCGTGAAGTACGGCGCGCTCTCCAACGACGTGGGGCGGCTCGCGGTGCGCTGGCGGCTGGACCCCGAGACCGAGCCGCCGCGCCTCATCCTCGAATGGGAGGAGGAGGGCGGACCCCCTGTGGCGCCGCCCAAGGCCCGCGGCTTCGGCTCGCGGCTGCTCGAGCGGGGGCTCGCCGGCGAGCTGGGCGGCGAGGTGAGGATCCTGTTCGAGCCGGCGGGCGTCCGCTGCCGCATCAGCGCGCCGTTCCAGCCCGAGGCCGCGCCGCCCGAGGAGCCGCTGGACGACCCGGTCTTCATGGCGCACGCCGGCGAGGCCGAGCTGCGTCAGTAGCGCCGGTTCAGACCGGCTCCGGCGGCTGGAACTCGGGATCGACCCGGCGGATGAACTCCATGGCCGCGGCGGGCGCGCGCACCTTACCTTCGTGGATGACGAACGCGTAGACGTCCCGCGGGCCCTCGGGCGGGCCGGTACGGTCCACCGGCGTGAAGTCGCCCGGCACGCGCCCCTCGGCGTAGGCGCGGAAGCGGCCGGCCCACAGGTCGAGGTCCTTGGCCTCGTAGCCCGTGGGGATCTCGTCGTCGGCCGACAGCAGGCGCAGGTAGACGAAGTCGGCCGTGATGTCGGGGATGAAGGGGTAGTTCTCGTTGTCCGAGTTGCAGATCGCGATGCCGCGGTCGCGGCAGAGGCCGATAAACTTCGGGTCGTTGAACGTCCCGTTGCGCACCTCGAACACGTGCTGGGCCCGGGTGTCGCCGATCCGCTCGGGCATCAGGTCCATGAAGCCGGCGAAGTCGTCGTAGTCGAACTTCTTGGTGGGCATGAACTGCCACAGGATCGGTCCCAGCCGATCCCCCAGCTCGGTCAGCCCCTGGTTGAGGAAGATGTCCAGGCTGGCCTTGCCGTCGGCCAGCACCTTGCGGTTCGTGCAGAACCGGCTGGCCTTGACCGAGAACTTGAAGCCCTCGGGCGTCGCCGCGCGCCACTTCGCCCAGCTGTCCGGCTTGAACGACGAGTAGTAGGTGCCGTTGATCTCGATCGCGGTCAGCCGGCGCGAGGCGTACTCCAGCTCCCGCGCATGGGGCCACTTGGGCGGGTAGAAGACCCCGCGCCAGGGCTCGAACGTCCACCCCCCGATCCCGCAGCGGATCCGGCCTGCCGCGTCAGCCATGCGACATCTCCTGAAGCTCGCCGGAAGTGGTAGCGACTGGCGCCCGAGTTCACAAGATGTTCCCGCGCGTGACGCGGACGGGCGTTGGGGCCGCCGCGCGTCGCGAATGGCGGGGCGTGACGCATCGCTGACGTCAGCTCGGGGGGCTGCAGCGGACCTCAGGCAGGCGGGCCTAGGCGACGTCCTTGCGCATCTCGGGCGCTGGCTCGAAGAGCGTCTCCACGGTTCCGATCGTTGAGAACCCAACCGCTTCGTAAAACGGCAGCGCGCGCTTGTTGGCGATCACGTGAAGCCCCCTGAACCCGGACGCGACTGCGCGCCGCTCGGCCTCCGCGATCAGCATTCGGCCAATGCCCTGTCCCCAGAGGCCAGGCTCGACGAACAGATCTTCAAGCTCCGCATCATGACCGTCGGAGGCCAAGACGGTCGCGAACCCCAGGATCGCGCCGCCTCGCTCGGCGAGAAAGACGGAGGCGAGATGTTCCTCGGGCACCTGCCTGGCCTCTGGCAACTCCGCGAGTTCCGCGTTGAGGTCGCCCCAGGCCAGCGACGAGCGCAACTTGAGTTCCCCCAGCTCAGCCCTCTCATCCTCGCTGGCCGGCCGTATGGTGATGTCGCTGGTCATGGCGAGACTATAGTTCTTCCTGCCCGCCGCGAGGCATAGGGACATGAACTAGGGCATTGGAGCCGTCAGGGACGTGCTCGGAGCTGGCGAGCTGATCGCGCGTCTGCGAAGCGAGTACGATGCCGCAAGGGCGGAACTCAGCGCGAAGGCTTCGCTTGCCTGAGGCGCCCCTGGGATCGGCGCGATGCCGAACGGTTCGTGCCTGGCGCAGAGGCGTCCCTGCCGTTCGACGCCGCGGGCCGGCGGATCCCGCCCTCAGCGGCTCTTGGCGGCCTGGACTTCGATCTCGACCATCATGCCCGGGCGGACCAGGGCGGCGACCTGGGAGGTGATGCGCGCGGGCTTCTTCTTCAGCGGCTGATAGATCGCGTTGTAGCTCTCCATCATGCCCGCGAAGTCCATGCCGCCGCCCTTTGCCGGGTCGCCGACGAGCAGGACGCGCATCATCACGACGTCTTCCCAGCCATAGCCCTGGCCCTGGAGGATCGCGCCGATCTTGCCGAGGACGCTGGCGGTCTGGGTCCTGGTGTCGCCGAAAGGCGCGGTCGACGGCGCGCCGGCCACCGTGTCGGGCGTGATGCCGCTGACGTAGAGCGTCTCGGAGCCGGCCGGGACCTTCACCGCCTGCGAGATGAAGCCGTTCTGCGGATTGACGTGCACATTCTCGGCCTGCGCAGCGCCGGCCAGGGCGGCGAGGGCGAGGGCGGCGGAAGGCAGCAGGTGGCGCATCGGGAGTCTCCTCGAGGGTCAGGCCGCAGAAGCCCGGGCGCGGCCCTCGGCGACCGAGTTTGAAACCCGCTCGGCGATCAGGTTCAAGGTGCGCTGCGCCGACAGGACGGCGCCCTCTTGCCAGCCGGGCATCTGCGACAGGTGGGCGCCCGAGAAATAGACACGCCCATGCGGCAGGTTCAGGAGGCGATAGGCCGGGTCGTCGAGATGGCCTTCCTGTCCCCCGCGCCCGCCCCACGCCGGCCAGGGCCCCAGGTTGAAGGGGATCTTGCTCCAGTTGACCACGGCGGGGGCGGAGAGGTCGGCCTCGTGGCCGGGGTGCAGGCGCGCCACCACGCCCCTGGCGATGGCGATCTGCTCGTCGATCGGCCGCGCTGCGAAGCCCTTGGCGGCGCGTCCTGACCCGTAGCAGGCCAGCAGCATGCCGCGGGCGGTGTGCAGGCCGTTGGAGGGATACCAGACGAGATTGGTCTCGCCGCCGACGAACGAGATGCCGCCGTAGATCTGGTCCTTCTCCCAGAACCGCGGCGCATCGAAGCCGATCTTGTTGGAGTAGTCGTGGGGCACGCCGGCGATGGCGGCCTTCACCGGCTTGTCGAAGTTGGACTCTACGCCCGCGAGGATGTTGAGCGGGAGCGTCACCACGGCGAAGTCGGCCTGAGCCGTTTCGGTCGTGCCCCGCACGCGATCGCGCCAGGTGACGGCGACGGCGCCGGGGGACTGGCGGATCTCCAGCACCTCGGCGTTCATGCGCACGGGACTGGTGATCGCCCGCTGAAAGCCGGCCACGATGCGGTCCATGCCGCCCACGGGCTGGAACATGGTGGCCTGCATGTAGAGCTGGTCTTCGAACAGGGTGGCGCGGAGCTGTTCGTTGGCCAGCAGCTCGCGGAACGGGAGCGGCTCGCGCGACCGCCCGAACTGGCCGGCCGCGCCCGGAACCTGTGCGAAGCCCGAGCGCTCGGTCCCGCGGAAGGCGCCGGTCTCGTCCAGGTCGCCGTAGGCGCGCAGGAACGGGAGAAGCTTCTCGCGATCCTCGGCCGAGAGGTCCTGGTCCAGGGCGCCGCGGCTCAGCGCCTTGGACAGCAGTTCGGAGATGTAGCCGCGGGTGTCGTTCACGCCCTGCCGCATCTGGATCGGCTTGCCGCCGTTGGATCCTGCCGACCAGATGTAGGCGCTGCGGCTGGAGTTGATCTCGACCTCCAGGGGCACGCCCAGGCGCGAGCAGTAGCCGAGCAGGCCTTCGTGGTGGCTGGGGATGCGGGCCGGCCCCGCGTTCATGTAGAGGCCGTCGGAGAAGGCCACGGTCTGGGTCGTTTCGCCGACCATCTCGATGCGTGAGCCGTTGCGCAGCGTCCAGTTTCGCCCGCCCAGCCTGTCGCGCGCCTCCAGCAGGGTGACCGTGAAGCCGGCGCGCTCCATCTCGTAGGCGGCGACGAGGCCCGCGATGCCGCCGCCCAGGATGACGACGCTTCGCCCCCGACCCAGCCCGGCCGGAAGCGACATGGGCCCGGCCCGGGCGGGGACGGCCATCAGGCCCAGGCTGACCATGGCCGAGTAGGTCGCCGCCGCGCCGCCGACCGCGCCGAGCCGATGGAGAAAGCTGCGACGGCTGAAGCCCATGATCCACTCCGCGTCCTGATCGCCCCTGCGACACGGCAAGTCGGATCGGCAGGGTCGGGCGGCGCAAGCGGCGGCCCATCGGGCGAAGGCGGCCGGCCGGATTCTGCGGCGCAAACCGGCGCCCTTGGCGACGGAATGGGCATTTCGGCGCAGACGTCAAAGATACATCTGCGCGTCACCCGAGTAGTCAAATGTATCCCTAAAGGAAGAAGGCAGTCGCCTGATGATGTTCGGGCTGAAGGATGCTCTAGGGTCCGTGATCAATACCCGGCCCGCGCCTGGCAAGCCGTCCGCCGGCGGCGCGAGGATGCTGATCATGCCGCCGTCGCGGACGGGCCCCCGTTCGTCTCGGGGGCCCTCCGCTGGCGTCCGGTC
Organism: Phenylobacterium sp. T106; assembly: GCF_057219735.1. NCBI lineage: Bacteria > Pseudomonadati > Pseudomonadota > Alphaproteobacteria > Caulobacterales > Caulobacteraceae > Phenylobacterium > Phenylobacterium sp. T106. The sequence goes on from NZ_JBXVWA010000002.1 coordinate 15,032, forward strand.
AGAACCGCTGGCCGAAGCGGGCGCCGAAGAACTGCGGCTTGATGGGGAAGGCCCGCGAGGAGCCCGAGCAGAAGGTGATCGAGCAGAACGTGTTGCGGGTCAGCTGGCCCCGGCGGTCGAAGGCGTTCTGGATGAAGACGTTGAAGTTCCAGTTGTCCTTCTTCACGCCCCCCGACATGTCGAAGGTGACGAAGCCGCCGGTGTTGCCCAGGAGGTTGTTGTTGAAGACGTTCAGATCCTGGGTCGCGCCGGTCTGGTAGAGGGCCGCCCCCTGGAGGAAGACCGTGTAGTCGCCGTAGTCGGTGTCGTAGCGGACCGAGGTGGTGCCCTTGAACTTCGGCTGGCGCGGAAGCCGCGTGCCGTCGGCGGCCGCGACCTGCGGGGTCGGCGGGCTGGAGCCCGGCACGGTCTGGCCCAGCGCGCAGGAGGACAGCTGGGTGATCGCCCGGCTCGTCGCATCGAAGGCGAAGTTGCAGAAATTGCCGTCGAGCGCGGCGTCGTTGTAGGCGCCCGACGACGAGATGGTGACCTTCCCCAGCTTCAGGTCGGCGTCGTACTCCACGCCGTAGACCCGCGCCTTGCCGGCGTTGCCGGTGATGCCGGCGCCCTGGGCTCCGGAGACGACCACCGAGTACTGGATGTTGTCCCACTGCTCGTAATAGATCGCGGCGTTGAAGCGGAAGATGTCGTTCCACAGCGTCTTGATGCCCAGCTCGTAGTTGGTGAGCTTCTCGGACTTGAACGGATCGACCGAGGCGACGCCGATGTTGCGGATGCGTAGTGGCCGATTGAAGCCGCCGGGCCGGAAACCGGTCGAGTAGTTGACGTAGACCATCTTGGTCGGCGTGAACTGCCAGTCCAGCGCCACTTTATGCGTTTCGCCGCTCTCGTCGTAGCGCCCGACCTGGTCCGCCGCGGCGAAGTTCGTGTTGAGGCACTGCAGCCGCTTCTTGGGCAGCGGCAGCACGCACCCGCGCGTGTTGGTCGGCACGTTCAGCGAGGTGGTGGTGTTCAGGGCCGAGGCCATCACGCCGGCGAAGCCCTTGATGGTGTAGTCCGTCTTGAAATAGCGGATGCCGGCGGTGAGCTTCAGGTTCGGCGTGATGTTGTAGTGCCCTTCGGCGAACAGCGCCTTGTCGTGATAGATCTGGTCCGTCTCGACGATGTAGAAGCCGTCCTCCTTCACCGCCGGGGTGCCCAGGATCATGGTGCCCCCGTTGGCCACCGGAATGCCGAGGCCGGCCGGGTTGCTGTCGCCGCCGCCCGCGCGGGTGTAGCCCACGATCTGATCCAGGCCGCGGATGGCGTAGTAGGTGTTATTTTGCTGCTTCTGCCAGTGGTAGAAGGCGCCGACTGTGACGTCGAACGGCCAGTCCTTCGGCGTCGAGACGCGGACCTCCTGGGTGAACTTGTCCCGGTAGGTCAGGCCGTGGAAGTACTGGGTCGGGTTCAGGAACTTCGTGCAGCGCAGGGTCGCGCCCGTGCCCGTGCAACCGCTGCGGTCGAAGAACTGCAGGTAGTTCTCGTACCCCGGCCCGAAGCCGTCATAGGTCACGGTGTAGTAGGTGTAGTCGTTGAGCAGCTTGGTCCGGCGCTGGTGGTAGCCGGTCGCCGAGACCACTTCCCAGTCGCCGATGTGGCCGTGGACCGCCAGCTGGGCCTGGTACCAGCGGTCGTCGTTCTTGGTCTGGTCGTAGTCGTGGACCTCGAGGTCGCCCAGGCGCGGGTCGTAGCCGAAGTAGCCATTGGCGGTCTGGTACTGGGCGGTGACCTGGGGGGTGACCTCCCAGCCGGGCGCGACCTCCCACAGCGCCACCAGCCGCGCTCCGAACTCGCGGATGGTGTTGTAGTTGTCATCGGCGATCGCCGAGTTGTCGAGCGTGAAGGACGTCGCCGGATTGTTGTCCCCGAGCGTGAGGACGGAGGACCGCCCGTCGTTCAGTTTCCCGTTGTTCGGCGTGTTGTCGACGTAGCCCCCGTCGCGGCGGACGTAGGCCATCCCGCGGACCGCCAGGGTGTCGTTCACCGGCAGGTTCACGAACGACTCGAGCTGGCCGCCCACCGAGCCCGGCCCGTACTTGTTGGCCTCCACGTCGTAGCCCGTCTCGAACACGCCGATCTTCGGCTTGTTGGTGATGAAGCGAATGGTGCCGGACAGCGAGCCGGCGCCGTAGAGCGTGCCCTGCGGGCCTGACAGCGCCTCGACGCGCTCCAGGTCGTACACGTGGATATCGGGGACGCCGACGCCGGTGATCGGGATGTCGTCCAGGTAGTAGCCCACGGACGCGTAGGTGCCGCCGGCCGGGACGATGCCCCGGAAGTAGGTGGTCTGGCGGCCCGGCCCGAGGCCGGCGAACGAGACCGAGGGCAGCAGGGTGACGACGTCGGACAGGCTCTTCACCTGCCGCTCGGCCATCTTTTCGGTGCTGAGCGCCTGCACCGAGATCGGCACCTTCTGGATGCTCTCCGCCCGACGGGTCGCCGTGACGATCACCTCGCCCAGCAGCGCGCCTTCCGAGCTCTCGTCGGCGGCGTCGGCCGCCTCGGCCGCCGTCTCTGCGGAGGCGCGCTCGGCAAGGCCGAGCGGAGTCAGGAAGGTGGTGGCCGCAAGCAAGCAAAGAAGGCGCGTCGCTTTTGACGCCGGTTGCAATTTCATGACTTCGATATCCCCCAAATCCTGATGCCAAGTTTCTCCCTTGCGTTGTGTTTTCTTGTTTTCTTGCGGCTTGCTCAAAATGACGCATTCCCCAATCGCGTCAGGCGAAACCCAAGGTGGAGCAAGTCACAGATTTTCGTCGCCGAAGATAAAATCTCCGGAATATCAACCGCCGAGGCGGGACGTCCAGGACACATCCTGAATCCGCCAGAATTCGCGGACGCAGCACTCCGCGAACATTTCTGAATTCAGATTGGCTGAGCGGGTTTCGGCGCTGTCAAGCGGGCTGCACTGGGAATCCCAGGTCCGCGACGCCCCGACACCGTCCCAGCCCAAGCAGATGTCGGAATTTTGTGCGCGGGTGCCCAAGAGCTTTGCCATCGGACCCGCTCCGACCGGGCCGACGAGGCGGCGGTTGATCGGGACTCGTCCGCACGGCCGGATGCGCTGGGCGGCCGCGAGGCGCGTCGCCGCCCAGCGCGGGGAGGACCACGCCGCCATGACCGCCATGACCGGCCCCGCCGCCAGGGCGCCGTCGATCCAGGCCGAGATCGCCGCGCTGCTCGAGACCCAGCCGGCCGCGGCGCTGGCGCGGGCGGAAGCGCTGCTGCGGCAGTCCCCGGGGCTGCCGCCGGCGGAACTGCTCGCCTGCCAGGCCCTGCGCCGCCTGGGCCAGCCGGAAGCCGCGCTGCAGCGCTTGAACATGCTCGCGCGCGCGCACGCGAGAGCGCCCGCCGTGCTCTGGGAACTGGCCGGGGCGGCGAGCGACGCGGGCCAGGGCCGGCAGGCCATCGCGGCGCTGGAGACCCTCACGCGCCTGCAGCCGATGGCGGCCCCCGCCTGGTTCCGGCTGGCGAAGGAACTGCGGGCGGCGGGTCGCGCCATGGACGCGTGGCGCGCCGACCTCTCCGGGGTCCACGCCGCGTCGCACGACCCCGACCTGCTGCAGGCCGCCCTCGCCATGAAGGACGGGCGCCTCGACGAGGCCGAGAGGATCCTGGCCCAGCGGCTCGGCCGCGCGCCGGACGATGCGCCCGCCATCCGTCTCCTCGGCGAGGTCAGCTGGCGGCGGGGCGACATGACCGAGGCCCTGGCGCGGGTCGAGCGCGCGGTCGAGATCGCGCCCGGCTTCGACCTGGCCCGCGACTTCCTAGTCCGCCTGCTGATGCAGACCAATCGCCTGCCCGAGGCGCTGGAGCAGGCCCAGGCGCTGGCCGGGTCGCCGATCCGCAGCCCGGCCCACGACCTGCTCATGGCCTCGGTGCTGGTGCGGCTGGGGCGCCAGGCCGAAGCCGGGGACATCTACGAGCGCCTGCTGGCGCAGCAGCCGGACCAGCCGCAGGTCTGGCAGAACCTCGGCCACGTGCTGAAGACCCTGGGCCGGCAGGCGGATGCGATACGCGCCTACCGCGAGGCGGTGGCCCGGCAGCCGACGATGGGCGAAGCCTGGTGGAGCCTGGCGAACCTCAAGACGGTGAGGCTGGACGCGGCGGACGCCGCGGCGATGGAGGCGGCGCTGGCGGCGCTGGCCCTGGTGGCGGCCGAGCGCAAGGAGGACGTCTTCCACCTGCACTTCTCGCTGGCCAAGGCGCGGGAGGACGCCGGGGACTACGCCGCCGCGTTCCGCCACTACGACCTGGGCAACAGGCTGCGGCGCACGATGGTGCTGCACGATCCGGACGGCCTGGCCGCCGAGGTGCGCGACGCCGCACAGGCGATCACCCGGCCGTTCCTCGCCCGGATGGGGGCCGGCGGATGCCCGGCGCCTGACCCGATCTTCATCGTCGGCCTGCCGCGTTCGGGCTCGACCCTGGTGGAGCAAATCCTCGCCAGCCATAGCCAGGTGGAAGGCACGATGGAGCTGCCCGAGATGATGATGATCGCCGGGCGCCTGCAGTCGCGGGTGGACCAGGGCGAGTTCCCGGATTTCCGCGCGATGGTCGCCTCGCTGTCGCCCGCCGACCGGGCGCGGCTGGGCGAGGAGTACATCGAGCGCACGCGGGTGCACCGGCAGAGCGGCCGGCCGCGGTTCGTCGACAAGATGCCGAACAACTGGCAGCACGTCGCGCTCATCAAGCTGATCCTCCCCAACGCGAGCATCGTCGACGCCAGGCGCCATCCGCTGGGCTGCTGCGTCTCGGGCTGGAAGCAGCACTTCGCGCGCGGGCAGGCGTTCTCGTACGACCTCGCCGAGATCGGCCGGTACTATCGCGACTACGTGGCGCTGATGGCCGCCTACGACGAGGCCGCGCCCGGGGCCGTTCACCGGGTGATCTACGAGCACATGGTGGCCGACACCGAGGCGCAGGTGCGGCGGCTGCTGGACGCGCTGGGGCTGCCGTTCGAACCCGGCTGCCTGGAGTTCCACAACAACGACCGCGCGGTCCGCACCGCGAGCTCCGAGCAGGTGCGCCGGCCGATCTTCACCGACGGGGTCGAGCACTGGAAGAATTTCGAGCCCTGGCTGGAACCGCTCGTCGAGGCGCTGGGTCCGGTCGTGCCGGCCTACCCCGATCCGCCGGCCGACTGGGCGGCGTGGCTGGCGCCTGGCGCGGCTGCGGATTCGGGCTGACCGCGGCGCCGGCAGGCCCCCATTCCGAGTCCGGATTCGGCGCGCCGTCGGCTGGTCCGGCGTGGAAGAATTAGGCGCCGCGTCGCGGTCTGCTGCCGCTTCTTAGGCAGTTTGCGCTGCAGTCAAGCTTGCCGGGCCGGGTCCCGCTGAAAGCCGCTTGACCGAGGCGCGCCCTGGCCGCCCCGCTTGTCGTGCGGGAGGTCGAGGGGACCCTCCCGGACTGGCTAAGGGGGTCATTTCGAGATGAGCGTCCCGCAGAGCGGTGTCGGCGCGCCGGAGGGCGGCCAGGACGATCCGGGACGTTCGCCGGCGCGGACGGCAAGTCCGCTCCGAAGGCGCGCGTGGCCGCTGGCGCTGGCGCTGGCGGGCGTCTTCTCGGCCACGGTGGTCGGGGCGCAGGTCACGGGCGGCAAGCCGCTCGGCCCAGACCCCGTCGACTGGACCGAGACCGACCCGGGCATTCCGGTCACCGACCCGCTGACCACCAGCAAGTGCGGCACGTGCCATGCGCCCGACGCCAAGGGCAACCTGTCGCGGATCTCCTGGGTGCGCGCCACGCCCGAGCTCTGGGCGCAGACCATCAAGCGCATGGTCAAGCTGCACGGCGCCCCGGTCCAGCCGGACGAGGCGCGCCGGATCGTCCAGTACCTCGGCGCCTACCACGGGCTCGCACCCGAGGAGGCCAAGCCGGTCATGTACCTGGTCGAGCGGCGGATCCAGGACGAGACGAACATCCCCAACGAGACGATGCGGCACGCCTGCGCCGCCTGCCACGCCTTCGCGCAGCCGCTGTCGTCGCGGCGCAGCAAGCGCGAGTGGGCGCTGCTGCAGAACATGCACGTGGCGCTCTATTCCCAGGCCGATGCGCAGTACAGCCGCCCCCCGCAGGGCGCCCCGCCCGGGCCGCCCGGCCCCGACGGCAAGCCGCTGCTCCCGGGCCAGGTCGCGCTCAACTGGCTGGCCGAGAAGGCGCCGCTGCACACGCCGGAGTGGGCCGCCTGGAAGCCGCGCATCCGGCCGGCGCGCCTGGAAGGCCGGTGGCTTGTCTCGGCCACGCTGCCCGGCAAGGGCCGCTACCTCGGCGAGATGACCATCAGCCCCGGCCCGGACCCGGACCGCTTCGTCACCACCGCCAGCCTGCGCTCCCTGGAGACCGGCGCGCAGATCAACCGCAAGGGCCAGGGGGTCATGTACGGCGGCTACAGCTGGCGCGGCAGCGCCGACGGCGGCTCGGCCAGCCAGCCCGACGATCCAAAGGGCGCCGACCGCGAGGTGATGTGGTTCTCGCCGGACATGAAGCTGGCGCAGGGCCGCTGGTTCTGGGGCGCCTATCACGAGTTCGGCTTCAACGTGACCCTGACCCGGGCGTCGGCCGATCCGACCGTGGCCGCCGTCTCGCCCGCGGCCCTGAAGGCCGGCGCCAAGGGCGTGACCGTGCGCATCTATGGCGACGCGCTGCCGAAGACCGTCACGCCGCGGGATGTCGACCTGGGGGCCGGCGTCACCGTGACGAAGGTCGTCTCGGTGAGCCCGGGCGAGCTGGTCGTGACCGCGGACGTAGCCGACAAGGCGCTGCCGGGTCAGCGGGACGTCGCCGTCAAGGGTTCGGTCCTGGTGAAGGCGCTGCCGGTCTACGACAAGGTCGACTACCTGAAGGTCACGCCCGAGACCGGGCTCGCCCGCCTGGGCGGCCTCAAGTACGACAAGGGCTACGAGCAGTTCGAGGTCACCGGCTACGCCAACGGCCCGGACGGCAAGCCGAGGACCGACGACGACGTCGCGATCGGGCCGGTGCCGGTGACCTGGAGCCTCGAGGAGTTCCACACCGTTACCTATGACGACGACACGAGCTACGTCGGCGTGCTGAGCTCGTCGGCCCTGTTCACGCCGTCCACCGAGGGGCCCAACCCCAAGCGCCGGTTCAGCCGCAACAACTACGGCGAGGTCTGGGTCGTCGCGACCGCCAGGGACGCGAAGGATCGGTTCGGCAAGCCGCTCGTCGGCAAGGCCTACCTCGTGGTCACCGTGCCCACCTACCGGCGCTGGGACCAGGCGGAGATCACCCGATGACCACCATGACCTCCATGGCGGCGACCCGCTATCGCCGCGGCGAGCTGCACGAGTTCCAGGCGGCCGGCCAGGCGTTCGTCTACCTGGTCTCCGCGGGCGCGATCTTCGCGCTCGACGACGGGGCCTGCGCGGTGCTGCGCCAGCTCGGCGAGCGGGAGATGTCGCACGGCGAGCTCGTCGCGGCGCTGGTCGAGCACGGCCACGCGCGCAGCGACGCCGAGGAGCTGATCGCCGAATTGCGGTACGTGCGCGGCATCGTCTCCGACGCGGTGACGCCGGTTTCGGCCCAGCCCACCAGCCCGCCGGCCGACTTCCCGCTGCAGGCGCTGGTGCTCAACATCACCAACCAGTGCAACCTGGCCTGCACCTACTGCTACGAGTTCGGCGCCGACAAGATCGCCACGCCCGAGGGCAAGCCCAAGTACATGACGCTGGAGACGGCGACCGCGTCGGTCGACTTCCTCCTGGCGCAGTCGGCGGGCCGCCAGGCCGTGCACATCACGTTCTTCGGCGGCGAGACGCTGATGAACTTCAAGCTGCTGCGGAGCGTGGTGGAGTACGCCCGTGAGCAGGCCGCCGCCCAGGGCCGCGGCATCGGCTTCAGCCTCACCACCAACGCCACCCTGCTGACCGACGAGATCATCGCGTTCCTGGCCGACAACGAGATCGGCGTGACGGTCAGCATGGACGGGCCGCCCGACCTGCAGGACCTGCGCCGCGTCGACAAGCGCGGCCGCGGCACCTACCGCATCATCGAGCCGAAGCTGCGCAAGCTGATCGCCCGGCACAAGACCCGCGCCATCACCGCCCGCGTCACCCTGACCGACGGCGTCACCGACGTGGTCCGGATCTACCGCCACCTGAAGGACGACCTGGGCTTCGACGAGGTCGGCTTCGCGCCCGTGACCAGCAACGGCGACCAGGCCTATGCGATCGCCGACCCCGACATGGACAGCGTGCTGGACCAGTTCAACCAGCTCGCCGACGAGTGGCTGGCCTATGCCCTGCGCGGCCGGCGCCATGGCTTCTCGAACGTCAGCGAGACGATCGGCGAGCTGATCCAGGGCGTGAACAAGTCGCATCCCTGCGGCGCGGGCCTGGGCCTCCTGGGCGTGAGCCCGTCGGGCGACCTGTCGCCCTGCCACCGGTTCACCGACGCCGACACCCACACCCTGGGCCACGTCTCCAGCGGCGTCGACGCCGCCAAGCGCGAGGACTTCCTGGCGCGCGGCCACGTCAGCGCCAAGTACGAGTGCGCGACCTGCTGGGCGCGGCCGCTGTGCGCCGGCGGCTGCCATCACGAGGCCTTCGTCCGCTACGGCGACACGGGCCACGCCAACCTCCACTACTGCGACTGGATCCGGCAGTGGACCGACACCTGCCTGCGCATCTACGGCGCGGTCGCCGCGCAGAACCCCCAGTTCCTCGAACACTTCGCTGAACGGAAGGCCCTGTCATGAAGCATCTTCGGCCGATCAATCGGAAGGCGGAGCGGATCGACCAGGCGGCCTCGATGATCGAGGAGGACGTCGTGGCCCTGCAGCAGCAGCAGCCGCCGCCGCCCCCCAAGCCGCACGTGCCGATGGGCTGCGCGCTGTCGTTCTCGCCCGGGTGGGAAGTCGACGCCGGCGGCGGCACGGCGGGCCTCTGCCAGCCCGTCGAGCGGGACATCTACGACTGCTACGTGACCTGCTTCTGGCCGGTCCAGGTGCCGGACCACGTGAACTACTCGCCCGACTGGGCCAGCAACTGCGCCATCGCGACCAAGGACTGGCGCAAGCTGGACCTGGTCTTCCCGTGACGCCCCGTTTCACTCTCCGAGGAAGAGCCCGTCGCATGAGGACGTACTGGCCCAAACTTGCCCTAGGCGCGGCCGCCCTTTGGTCGGCCGCCGCGCTCGGCGCCGCGCAGGCGGGGACCATGTTCCTGGGCGGCTACCCCAACCACCTCATGGTCATCGACGAGGCCAAGGGTTCGGTCACCCAGGAGATCGACCTCAAGACCGGGCTGCCGACGAGCATGCGGCTCTCGGACGACGGCAAGCTGCTCTACGCGACGACGCTGACCACCAGCGGCATCGAGGTGATGGATCTCGCCACGCGCAAGATCATCAACAAGCTCAGCCTGAACACGCCCACCACGACCTATCGCTTCAGCGGCGGCGTGCCGGACCGGAGCGGGCGCCACTTCTACATCCTGGGCACGAAGATCGAGAAAGGCGTCGACTCGTACCGGATCAGCAAGCAGCAGTTCATGGTGGTCGACCTTCAGGAGAAAAAGGTCGTCCGGAGCGCCGAGCTGGACGCCGACGACCAGAAGTTCACCTACCGCGGCCAGCTCATGCTCTCGCCCGACGGCAAGACGCTCTACGCGTTCCGCGACAAGGTGATCGTGGTCAACACGGCCGACCTGAAGACCGTCGACCACTTCGACCTCTCCAAGCCCGATTTCCCGGGCATGCAGGACGTCAGCCTGGGCGGCGGGGTCGGGCGGCTGCAGACCCCGGGTCAGTTCGTCTCGCTGTTCGAGACGCAGGACCCGTACATCCAGAACAAGGTCTTCGGGATCGCGCGGCTGGACCTGGACACGCGCCAGTTCAGCTTCACGCCGATCGGGCCGTCGCCCAAGGCCCTGGCCGGGCTGGAGGTCACCCCCGACGGCAAGAGCGGCTACACCGTCGCCGTGAACGGCGACCTGGGCAACCAGCGCTGCGAGTTCTGGCGCTTCGACCTGGAAAAAAACAAGGCGCTCGACAAGGCCGAGTTCGAGTGCCGGCGGCGCTTCTATTTCGGCATGTCGGGGAACGGCGAGCGCCTCTACATCTACGGCGCCGGCTTTGACGTCGCGGTCTACGACGCCAAGACCCTCCGGCCCGTCGCCGACTGGCAGCTCACCCACGACACGACCATCTCGGGCATGGTCATCACGCCATGACGGGGGCTTGTCGGGACAGGCGCGCGTGACGGCGCCGGGCGCGGACCGGCGGGGTCTGACCGTCGCGATCCAGGGCCCGGGGATGGCCGCCGGCTGCTGCGCCGACCTGCTGGCCCGCGCCGGCTTCGACACGGTCCGCACGATGCAGACGCGCGCGGCGGGCCCGGCCGTCCTGCTGAGCGACGCGGCCCTGGCGCTGCTGCGCGACGTCCTGGAGCGGCCGCAGCTGTTCGCCGACCGGCCGCGCATCACCCATCGGGTCGTCGCCTGGGGGCCGGGCGACCCGGCGCGGCTGCCGCACGGTGGGGTCGTCCTGTCCGAGGGCGAGCTCGACGCCGCGCTGGGCGGGCCGCCGTCCGAGGGGAACGAGACGGACGCGCCGCCCTTCATGTCCGTCCACGCCGCCCCGCCGTTCCCGTCCGGCCGGATGCTGGCCTTCGGGGGAAGGCGCGCCGTCGCCGCCCGGGTCGGCCTCGTGCACGCGGACGACCGGTCCGCCTGCTGGATCGAGGCGGTGGAGGCGGGCTGGCTGTTCCTGATCCCCACCGGCGCCGCGTCCGGGTGGCTGCTGGCGGTCGGCGGCGACATCGAGGCGTCGCTCCGGCAGAGCCGTCACATCGCGCCCCGCGTGGTGGTGGCCGGCGAGCCCTCGGGCGCGTTCGAAACCAGCCCGCGCATGCTCGCGGCGCTGCAGGGGCCGGACTGGCTGGCCTGCGGCTCGGCGGCCATCGCCTTCGACCCGATCTGCGGTGACGGCACGGCCCAGGCGGTGCGCGAGGCGATCCTGGCCAGCGCCGTCGTCGGCGCGATCGCGGGGGGCGGCGATCCGGACGCCCTGCGCCTGCACTACGAATCCATGATGGTGGCCGCCATGCGCCGGCACCTGCGCCTGTGCGCGCAGTTCTACGCCACCGGCGGCCAGGGCGACTGGTGGCGCGCCCAGCTCGCCGACCTCGCCGCCGGGTTCGACGCCTGCACCGCGCGCCTCGCACGGATGCCCGAGCCCCGCTTCGAACTGCACGGCCTGCGCCTCGTGGCGCGGGAGGCGGCCGCTTGAACCGGCCCCTGCCTCCGCCGCCGGCGGACCCGGCGGCGGCCGGCGAGCCGTCCGTGGCCAGCTGGCGCAGCTACGGCCGGCTGCTCCCGTTCCTGCGGCCCTACCTGCGGCCGCTGCTGGTCGTCCTGGTGGTCAGCCTCGGAGGGACGGCGCTCAACCTGGCGCAGCCGTACCTTTCCAAGCTGATGATCGACCACGCGCTCCTGCGCCGGGACATGACGGCGCTGGTCGAGATCGCGCTGGCGATGGTGGCGGTGGCCATCGTGGGCTACGGGCTCAACATCTTCGCCAGCTACCGCTACGTGTCGGCGTCCGCGGCGATGCTGTTCGACATCCGCGCCGCGCTGCTGCGCCACCTGCAGACCCTGTCCCCGCGGTTCTACGGCGGCTTCCGCCTGGGCGACCTGATGTCGCGCCTCAACAGCGACGTCAGCGACGTCCAGCGCGTCACCGCCGACACGCTGCTGTCGGTGCTGTCCAACGTGCTGATGCTGGTCGGCAGCGTCGCCCTGATGCTCTGGCTGGACTGGCGGCTCTTCCTGATCGGCGTCGTGCTGATCCCGGCGTGCGTGGCGATCTTCCTGCACTACCAGCGCAAGCTGACGCTCATCACCCGCGAGATGCGCGAGCGCGGCGCGGACCTCGGCAGCTTGCTCGTCGACACCGTGATGGGCATGCGGGTGGTCGCCTCGCTGGACGCCGGCGAGCACGAGGTGCGCCGCTTCGAGAGCCGCAACAACGCCTTCGTCCGGGCCATGCTGCGCATGCAGCTGACGTCGTTCATGGCCGGCGCGCTGCCGGGCGCTCTGCTGACCGCCTCGACCTCGGCCGTCATCCTCTACGGGGGCTACGCGATCATCGAGGGCCGCATGACGATCGGCACGCTGGTCGCCTTCATCACCTACCAGGGTCGGCTGTTCTCGCCGATCCAGACGCTGATGGGCCTGACCGCCGGGCTGGCGGCGGCCCGGGTGTCCCTGGCGCGCATCTTCGAGCTGTTCGACACGCCCGCCGACGTGACCGAGCGGCCGGGCGCCGCGCCGCTGGGCGGCGTGAGGCAGGGGCTGCGCTTCGAGGGCGTCTCCATGCGCTACGATCGGGCGCCGGTGCTGGTGGACGTCGACCTGGAGATTGCCCGCGGCAGCATCTGCGCCATCCTGGGGCCCAGCGGCGTGGGCAAGTCCACCCTGGCCGACCTGATGGTGCGCTACCAGGACCCGCAGGCCGGCCGCATCCTCGTCGACGGCGTCGATATCCGCGACCTCAGGCTGGCCGACCTGCGCCGGCAGCTGATCCTGGTCGACCAGTCGCCCTATCTCTTCAACGCCACCATCGCCGACAACATCGCCTTCGCCATGCCCGGCGCGAGCGCGGGCGAGGTCGAAGCCGCCGCCCGGATGGCGGGCCTCGGCGAGCTCCTGGCCCGGCTGCCCGAAGGGCTGGCGACGCCGACCGGCGAACGCGGGTTGGCGCTGTCCGCAGGCGAGCGGCAGCGGGTGGCCCTGGCGCGCGCGCTGCTGCGGCGGCCCAGCGTGCTGATCCTCGACGAGCCGACCTCGGCGCTGGACGGCGACACCGAGCGCCTGGTGGCCCGCGGCCTGCGCGAGGCCCTGCCCGACGCCACGATCGTCGTGATCACCCACAAGCCGGCGCTGGCCCAGATGGCCGACACGGTGGTGATCCTGGACGAGGGTCGCGCCACGGTGCGGCGCGCGCCGGACCTCCTGGATGCCTGAGCCGGACGCCTCGACGGGGCTCGCCCCGGCGGCGCAGGCCGGCCCCACCGGCCGTGGCGTCGTCGTCGCGGTGATCGACAGCGGCGTCCACCCGGGCCACGGCCACATCGCGGCGGGCCGGCTGGGTCCGGGCGTGATGGTCCTGCCCGACGGCGGCGTGGTCGAGGGCGAGGACGTCTGGCTGGACGGGCTGGGTCACGGCACGGCGGTGACGGCCGCCATCCAGGAGAAGGCGCCGGACGCGGTCTGCCTGCCCGTCCGCGTCTTCCGCGGGGCGCTGAAGACCAGCGCCGCCGGGCTCATCGCCGCGATCCGGTGGTCCGTCGCGGCCCGGGCGGACGTCATCAACCTCAGTCTCGGCTCGCTCAACCCGGCGCACGCCGACGCGTTCGCCGCCGTCGTCGACGAGGCCGCGGCCGCGGGCGCGGTCGTCGTGGCCGCGGCGCAGGCCAACGGCGCGCCGTGCTATCCGGGCGCGCTGGACGGCGTGGTCGGCGTCGACGTCGACTGGGACTGCCCGCGCGAGGTCTACGAGGTGCGTCGCCGCGACGGCCGGGCGCTCGTCGTGGCCTCCGGCTATCCGCGCCCGATCCCGGGCGTTGCGCCGTCCCGCAACCTCTACGGCGTCAGCTTCGCCGTCGCCCAGGTCAGCGGCTTCGCCGCCCGCGCCTGCGAAGGCCTCGGCGACGCCGAGCGGGGCCCGGCGCGCGTGCGCGCGCTGCACGACCGCCTCTGGGCGCGAAGACCGACGAGCTAGAACGGTTGTGGCCCGCCTGTGGCGGCGAGCCGTCCGACGTCAGGCCGAAGCCGATCGCCCCTCGCCCCTCGAACGGCCGAAGCTTCCTCTTCGGAGGAGCGAGGCCGGAAAGCCTGTCCTGGCCGCGCCCGGCTCACCGGGGCGTCGCACCCGGAACCAGGCGGCGTAGAGCGCCGGCAGGAACAGGAGCGTCAGGACTGTGCCGATCAGCACGCCGCCAATCAGGGTGTAGGCGAGCGGCCCCCAGAAACTGGACAGTGTCAGGGGAATGAACGCCAGCATGGCGGCGAGCGCCGTGAGTATCACGGGGCGCGCCCGGCGCACCGTGGCTTCGACGATCGCGTCGTAGTCCGACAGGCCCGCGGCCTGATCGCGCCGGATCTGGTCCACCAGGATCAGCGTGTTGCGCATCAGGATGCCCGCCAGTCCGATCAGCCCCAGGATGGCGTTGAAGCCGAAGGGCTGGTTGAACAGCAGCAACGTGGGGGCGGCGCCGACGAGGCCGAGGGGCGCTGTCAGGAACACCATGAACATGGCCGGGAAGCTTCGCACCTGGGCCATGATCACGGCCAGCATCAGGGTGATCATGATGGGGAAGATGGCGGCGAGCGCCGCGTTCGCCTTGCCGCTTTCCTCGACCGAGCCGCCTGTGTCGATGCGAACGCCCGGCGGCAGCCTGGCCTTGAGCGTCGCGAGGCGCGGCAGCACCGCGGCGGTCGCGTCAGGGGGTTGAATGCCCTCGGCCACATCGGCGCGCACGGCGATGTAGAGCTCGCGATTGCGCCGCTTGAGGACGGGTTCTTCCGCAGCCGGGACCAGGCGCGCCACCTGCGCCAGCGCCACGCTGCGCCCGTCGCGCGTGGTGAGGGTCAGGTCGCCCAGGCGGTCCAGGCTCGCCCGCTCGGCGTCCACGGCGCGCGCCACGACGTCCACCGTGCGGATTCCCTCGCGCACCTGGGTGACCGTGACGCCGGTCAGGAGCGTCTGCAGCTGGTTGGCGGCGTCCTGGGGCGTGAGTCCGATCAGCCGCAGCCGCGCCTGGTCGAACGCCAGCCGCTGGACCGGCGCCCGCTCGCCCCATTCCAGGTGCGCTCCCTTGAGTTCGGGCGCCGCCTGGAGGACGTCGCGAACCGCCGTCGCGGTCCGGCGCATGACCGCAAGATCGGTCCCGACCACGCGGAAGACCACGGGATATGGCACGGGAGGGCCGAAGAGCAGTCGATCGACGCGAATTCGCGCCTCCGGATAGCGGCCCGCCTCGACCCAGCGAGCCACCTTGGCGGAGAGCTCGGCGCGCGCCTTGGCGTCCGGAGTCCGGATCACGATCTTGCCGAAGGCCGGGTCGGGCTGCTCGGGATTGAGCGACAGGAAGAAGCGGGCGGCGCCGGCGCCGATGTAGCTCGTGACGATCTCGGCTTCCGGCTCACGCCGCAGGTCGGCTTCGAGGCGGGCGATTGTCGCCTCTGTGGCCCGGAAGGACGATCCCTGCGGCAGGGCGACCTCGATGAGGACCTCGGGGCGATCCGAGGACGGGAAGAACTGCTTCTTCACGACGCCCATCGCAGCCACCGACAGCGCGAAGGCGGCCACTGTCAGGCCGATCACGGTCCTGCGCCGATCGATACAGGTGCGGATCAGGCGACGAAGCCGCTCGTACCGACCTGTGGCGTAGATGGCGTCATGCCCGCCCGGCCGGGCCGGGATTGCGGGCAGCAGCTTGACGCCGAGGTACGGCGTGAACAGCACCGCCACCAGCCAGCTGGCCAGGAGGGCGAAGGCGACGATCCAGAAGATGTTGCCGGCGTATTCGCCCGCGCTCGACTGGGCGAAGCCGATCGGGATGAAGCCGATGATCGTGACCAGCGTGCCGGTCAGCATCGGGGCGGCGGTGGCGGTCCAGGAGAAGGTGGCCGCCGAAATGCGGTCGAGCCCTTCCTCCATCTTCACCACCATCATCTCGATGGCGATGATGGCGTCGTCGACAAGGAGGCCCAGCGAGAGGATCAGCGCTCCGAGCGTGATCCGGTCGAAGTTGCGGCCGGTGGCCAGCATGATCACGAAGACCACCGCCAGCGTCAGCGGGACGGCGGCGGCGACGACCAGTCCGACACGAAGGCCGAGAGTGGCGAAACTGACGGCCATGACGACGCCCAGCGCCACGGCGAACTTCAGCATGAACTCGTCGTAGCTGTTGGCAATGTTCCGCGCCTGGTCCGCGATCCTGTGCAGCTCGAGGCCGAGCGGCAGGCTGTCGTGGATGGCCCGCTCCTCCGCCGCGAGCGCCTCGCCGAGGCGCAGGCCGTTCCAGCGCGGTTGCATCACCACGCCGATGAGCAGCGCCGGTTCGCCGGCGTTCCGGATGCGGTAGCTCGGAGGGTCTTCGTAGCCGCGGCGCACCTCGGCGACGTCGCGGAGCCGCAATGTGCGATCCCCGACCGCCGCCACCGGCGTCTCGCGAAGGGTCTCCAGGCTGTCGAACTCCCCGTCGAGCCGCATGTGGACCCGCGGCCCGTCCGTCTCCACGAAGCCGGCCGCCGCCACCGTGTTCTGGCTGGAAAGCGCATTGGCGACCTGTTGTCCGCTCAGGCCGAGGGTGGCGAGCCGCGTGTGGGAGAACTCGACGTAGATGCGCTGCGGCTGCTCGCCCAGGATGCGCACCTTCTGGACCCCCGGCACGGCAAGCAGACGCTGGCGGACCGCCTCCGCCTCGCGCACGAGATCCCGGTGCGGCAATCCCCGCGCCTCCATCGCATAGAGCGTGAAGTAGACGTCGGAGAACTCGTCGTTGAAGAACGGGCCGATCACGCCCCGCGGGAGGTTCGACGCCTCGTCGCTCAGCTTCTTGCGGACCTGATAGAACAGCTCGGGCGCCAGCTTGGGCGGCGTGGTGTCCTTGAAGCTGATCACCATCGCCACCTGCCCAGGACGGGAGGTGGTCTCGACCCGGTCGAAGTAAGCCACCTCCTGAAGACGCTTTTCCAGCTTGTCGGCGACCTGTTCCTGCATCTCCGCCGCCGTCGCGCCCGGCCAGGCCACGGCGACTGTCATGACCTTGACGGTGAAGCTCGGGTCCTCCGCCCGCCCCAGCCGCTGGAACGCGAACAGCCCGGCGGCGGCCACCGCGATGATGAGGAACAGGGTGACCGCCCGCTCACGAACGGCGAACGCCGACAGGTTGGGGATCTGCATCAGCGTGACGCCGTCTGGGCCGTCATCGGGCGAACGACCTGGCCCGGCCTCAACAGGTGGACGCCCAGCGACACCACCCGGTCGCCCGGCCGCAGCCCGCCCGCCAGGACCGCCGTCTCTTCGCCCAGCGAACGAACGGTCACCTTGCGATAGGTCACGCGGCTGCTTCGGGGATCGACCAGCCAGACGCCCGGCCCCGAGCCCGAGTCATGCAAGGCGCCGATCGGTACGCTCAGCCCGCCTCCCGCGCCCGCGGGGCGCGTCAGTACGGTGACTGTGGCTCCAAGCGGGACGCTGCCCGGCTCCGCCGCCAGTGCATACCGCGCCTCGAACGTGCGCGTGACCGGATCGGCGGCGGCCGACAGCTCCCGCAGCGTGGCGGACATGGGGCGACCGTTCCCGCCATAGAGCTCAGCCGTCGCCGTCCTGGGAAGGGCGGCGCGCGCCGTCTCAGGCACCGCGATCACGGCCTCCCGAGCCCCATCGCGCGCGAGCCGGACGATGGGCTGGCCGGCGGCCACGACCTGGCCCGGTTCGGCAAGGACGCGCATCACGATCCCGTCGGAGTCCGCGATCAGCGCGGTGTACGCGGCCTGATTTCCGGCCTGGCTGGCCTGCGCCTGGGCCGCGCGCACCTGCGCCTCGGCGGCCGCCAGGTTCGCACTGGCCGCCTGCGCCGCGGCGCGGGCTTGGTCGTAGCGCTGGCCCGACGCGAACCCCTGCGCGTTCAGCTTGCGGAAGCGAGCCTCGTCAGCCTGGAGGCGGACGGCCTCGGCGCGGGCGGCCGCGGCCGATCGCTCGGCGGCCGCCACCTGGGCGACGGCGGCCGCCGCGCCCAGGCGGAGGTCCGCCGGATCGAGCCTGGCGAGAACCTGACCGGCCCGGACCGCATCGCCGGCATCGACCAGCCTGACGCTGATCTTGCCCGGCGCCCGGAAGCCCAGATCGCTCTCGTAGCGGGCCCGGATCACGCCGGTGTAGCCGGCCTCGCCGGCGGCGGCGGGCGCGGCCACCGCGACGCGGACGAGCGGGGCCGATGGGCGGGGCTCGGTCCGGGGGCCGCACGCGTTGAGCAGGAAAAGGACCGCAAGACCCAGCGCCAGCCGCTCGATCGACCGCATGCGAAACTCCTCGACACCACGATCAATGATGGGCGTCCAGTGACGTTATCGTCAAGTTGTCAACGTCAAGATCGGACCGTCAGGCCACCATCAGACCGCGGGTGACGAGGCGGGCCGTCCAGACGGCCTGGGCGGTCAGGTCCTGGCCGGCGTCGAGGGCGTGCTCGATGGCGGCAGGGTGGGCGAACGCGACCATGGCGCTCGCCACCGCCTGGGTCTGCTCCTCGAGCGGAGTCGCCGCCTCGAAGACGCCTGCCGCGCGGCCCTCTTCGATCACATGCGCGACGGTGGCCCGCATGGCTGCCTTGTGACGCTCTACCGACGCCCATCGGTGGTCCATGGCGACCTTGGTCATGTCGTGCAGCTTCCGCTCCTTGAAGAGCAGGGCGACGGTCTCCGACAGCAGGCCGCGAAACAGCCGGTCCAGCCGTTCGACGGGCGGGGCGTCGGCGGTGGCGATCCGCCAGAGTTCCGCATCGATCCGGCTGAGCACCTCGCCGCAGACCGCCTCGCAAATGGCGGTCTTCGACGGGAAGAACTTGTAGACATAGGCGGTGGAAATGCGCAGGTCGCCTGCGATCTCGGCGACCGTGGTGCGTCCATAGCCTTCGCGGCGGAACCGAGCCTCGGCGGCCGCGACGATCCGGTCGCGCATGGCGTGCTGTTCGGGGCCGCGCGTTTCCAGGGCTTTCTTGTCGGTTGTGATCATTCTAGCGTTTCGTCACCGCCGCGCATAATCTGACCCAGTCGGCCTGCATCGCCAACCACAGACCTGAAGCTTCTGCGCCAATTGGACCTTCCTGGGGAGTACGAAATGGCCGCACCCGCGCTCACACGGGCCGTGGCTCTGAACCACGCCGCGCTGGACGCGATGGTGAAGGGCGACAGCTCGGGCTACGTCGCGCTGCTCTCGGATCGCGACGACGTGACCTGGGGCAATCCGTTCGGTCCCTTCGCCAGAGGGCGCGCGAACGTGGAAGCTGCGCTCGTGAGCGCCGCAGCGCGCATGGGCGGCGGCCGGGCGCTCGATGCCGATCACATCGCAACGTACGCGACTGACGAACTCGCGGTCGTGGTCGAAGTGGAACACGCCGAGCGGCTGTCCGCCGGCGCCGGGGCGCCCTCGAGGACGGCTCTTCGCGTGACCAGCGTCTATCGGTTGGAAGGCGATGCGTGGAAGCTCGTTCATCGACATGCCGATCCGATCACCACGCCACGGTGATCGGTCTTCCATGGTGAGGCCGGCCCCTGGCGCGGGCAGCCAAGCGGCTGATCCGCATGAGCCGAGCCCGCGCGTGGCGTCCCGAGGCGCAGCCTCATGCAGAACGGTTGGCGACGTCGCTGAGGGCGTCTCTGCCTGCAGCCCTTGGCTTCCGCGCCGTGCGCCGCGGTATGGTCTCGGGTCGCGCGATGGGAAGCTGCTGATGATCGACCTGCACTACGCCAACGGACCCAATCCGCGGAAGGTCGCGATCATGCTCGAGGAGGTCGGCCTGGCGTACCGCACCGTGCCCTACGACATGGGCCGCGGCGACCTGCTGACGGAGGAGTTCCGGGCCCTGAACCCCAACGGGCGCCTTCCCGTGATCGTGGACCACGATCCCATCGGCGGGGGCGATAGCCTGGTGGTCTGGGAGTCGGCCGCCTGCCTCCAGTACCTCGCCGACAAGACGGGGCGCTTCCTGCCGACGGATCCCAAGGGCCGCTACGCCACCCTGCAGTGGCTGGCCTGGCAGATCGCCAGCCTGGGCCCCTACCACGGCCAGGCGCACCACTTCACCCGCTACGCGCCCGAGCCGATCGACCCCTACGCCCGCCAGCGCTTCCGGCTGGAGGCCGAGCGGCTGATGTACGTCATGGACCGCGAGCTGCGGGACCGGCCCTACATCGCGGGCGACGACTACACCATCGCCGACATGGCCTGCTGGCCCTGGATCAACCTCACCTGGAACATGCAGCTCGAGAAGCCGCGCGAGGCGTTCGAGAACCTGGAGCGGTGGTTCCAGGCGGTCCGCGCGCGACCCGCCGTCCGGCGCGTGGACGCCGAGACGCTGGCCCCGCACATGCTGCGCGCCGACCATGTGCGGATCCCGCCGGAACGCTGGACCAACAGCTTCGGCGAGAACTTCCACGCCTTCTTCAGGAAGGGGTGAGGCCTACTTCCTCTGCGCCCGGGTCTTGTCGCGCTCGGCCTTGAACTCGGCGCCGTCCTTCCACTCGGGCCAGATGCGGCTGTTGGCGAGCTTGCGGCCCAGGTCGTAGAGCAGCGCGCCGTCGGCGACGAAGCCCTTCGGGTCCCAGGTCGGGTCGAACTCGTCGGCGGGCTGGTGGTACTTGTCGGCCGTGTAGGCCCGCGAGCGCGCTTCGCCCGCTTCCTTGCCGCCCTCGACCAGGTCGCGGCCGCCGCCGAAGCTGATGGCCGGCACGCCCACCTTGGCGAACGGGAAGTGGTCCGAGCGGAAGAAGCTGCCGGCCTCGGGCCGCGGGTCGGGCGAATAGTAGCGGCCGTGCGCCTTGCCGACGGCGATCAACTCGTCCTGCAGGGTGAGCGGCGCGTTGCCCGAGGTCGTGAAGTCGCGCGCCAGCCCGCTCGGCCCCACGCCGTCCATGTTGAGAACGCCCACCGTGGTGGCCAGCGGGTAGAGCGGGGTCGAGGCGTAGTACTCCGACCCCAGCAGGCCCTTCTCCTCCGCGGTCACCGCCAGGAACACCAGGCTGCGCTCGGTCCGGCCCGCCTTGGCGTGCGCCCGCGCCAGCTCCAGCAGCATCGAGGTCCCCGAGGCGTTGTCGAGGGCGCCGTTGTAGATCCGGTCGCCCCTGGCGTCGGGCTGGCCCACGCCCAGGTGGTCCCAGTGGGCGGTGTAGAGCACGCGCTCCTCGGGCCGCTTCGTCCCCGGCAGCACGCCGACCACGTTCTTCGACACGACCTTCTGCGCGTCGACGGCGTAGTCCGTGGAGAAGGTCACGCCCTTCAGCTCCACCGGCCGGAAGTCGCGCGTCCGGGCCTGCGTCTTCAGCGCCTCGAAGTCGTGCCCCGCGGCCGCCAGCAGTTCGGCGGCGTTGTCGCGCTGGATCCAGCCCTCCAGCGGCGCGTGGTCGGTGGACGGATTCGGCCGGATGACGTCGAAGATCTCGTTGGTGTTCGAGTTCTTGACCGTGGCCCAGCCGTACGACGCCGGGGCGGTCTCGTGGATGACCAGGAAGCCCACGGCGCCCTGCCGCGCCGCCTCCTCGAACTTGTAGGTCCAGCGGCCGTAGTAGGTCATCGCCTTGCCGCCGAAGTCGCCCTGGCCGGTCTCGAAGTCCGGGTCGTTGACCAGCACCAGGGCCACCTTGCCCTTCAGGTCCACGCCCTTGAAGTCGTCCCAGTTGCGCTCGGGCGCCTTCACGCCGTAGCCCACGAACACCACCGGCGCGTCCTTCACCGTCAGCCGGTCGCCGATCAGGGTGGCGCGGATGGCCACCTCCTGGCCCTGCGTCCAGTTCTTCCGCTCGCCGTTGACCGAGACGCTGACCGCCACCGGGCCCTTGGTCGCCGAGCGCACCAGCGGGACGTCCTGAGTCCAGGCGCGCGCGCCGTCCTTGCCGCGGTCGCCGCCCGGCTGCAGGCCGGCCGCCTTCATCTGCTCGATCATGTAGGCGACGGTCTTCCGCTCGCCCTCGGTGGCCGGGCCGCGCCCCTCGAACGCGTCGGACGACAGCACCTGGGTGTCGCGCAGGATGCGCTCGACGTTCACGACCGGGTCGGCGGCCAGGGCGGGGGGACAGATCAGCGCCGCGACGGCGGCGCCAAGGAGCAGCTTTTTCATCGGTCACTCGGGAGGAGGGGGCGAAAGTTGCGCGACCCTAGCGAGCGGTGGGGCATGCCGCCAGCGCGCTTTCGGCGAGCGCGGTTACCTCAAGCTTCGCCGCCTATGTGTCCTTTGTGCAATTCCCGAGACGTGATCGGCAGTGTAGACGGGCGCCGCAGTTCGGCGTCAGCGTCCTCCCTCCCAAGGCACAGCATGCGCCTTCAGATCGTTGTCCTGGCCGCCGGCCTCGTCCTGGCGGGATGCGCCACGCCGCGCGACGCGGACGTGCGCCTTCCGGCCGCCTACGAGCAGGCGCCCGAAGCGCCCGCCGGCTCCATCCCCCTCGACACCTGGTGGACCGCCTACGGCGACGACCAGCTGACCGAGCTCGTGCAGCAGGCGCTGGAGCGGAACACCGACGTCCGCACGGCCCGCTCGCGCCTCGACGAGATCCGCGCCCAGCGCACGCAGGCCATCCTGCAGTACCTCCCGGGCGGCGACCTGACGGCCCAGGGCCGGCGCACCGACACCGAGCAGATCGGCGGCACGGCGGCCAACATCCCCGGCTTCTCGACGTCGGGCGTGTCCGAGCAGTACCAGGCCAACTTCAACGTCGCCTGGGAGATCGACCCCTGGGGCCGCGGCTTCGTCGCCTACCGCGCCGCGAACGCCGAGGTCGACCGCGTGCGCTTCGCCTTCGAGGCCACCCGCGCCCAGATCGCCGCCCAGACGGCCGACGCCTACTTCCAGGCCCGCGGCCTCGCGATCCAGCTCGCCGACGCCCGCGAGACCGCGCGCATCCAGCAGGAGCTGTACGAGGTCGCCTCGCGCCGCGCGGCGGCGGGGCTGGCCGCCACCTCCGAGCCCGACCGCATCGCCGGCGACCTGGCCCAGGCGCAGGCCGCCGTCGCCGCGTTCGACGCCCAGCTCCAGACCCAGAAGCGCGCGATCCTGATCCTCGCCGGCCGGGTCTTCGAGCCCACCGCCAACATCGCCGCCCCGCCCGAGGTGGGCCAGCCGCCGGCCGTGCCGGCGTCCCTGCCGTCCGAGCTGCTGCAGCGCCGGCCCGACGTGCGCCAGGCGCAGGCCGCCCTGCGCTCCGCCGCCGGCCAGCAGCGGCTGGCGGGCCTCGCCTTCTTCCCCAGCTTCACGCTCTCGCCGGGCCTCGGCTGGGCGCGGATCGAGCAGCCGAACTTCTCGTCCGAGACCTCGAGCTGGAGCATCGGCGGCTCGATCACCCAGCCGCTCCTGTCCATTCCGCGCCTGCTGGCCGAGCTAAAGGTTCAGAACGCCCGCACCGAACAGGCCGTCACCGCCTACGAGAAGACGGTGCAGACCGCGTTCCAGGAGGCCGAGGCCGCGCTCGTGAACCTCGACGCCGACCGCCGCCGCGTCGTGCTGCTGCGCGATGGCGAGGCCCGCGCCCGCCGCGCCTACGAGGCCGCGCGCACCGGCTACGCCCGCGGGCTCACCGACCTTTCCACCACCCTTTCCGCCGAACAGGCCTGGCGCGCCGTGCGCGCCCAGCTCGCCTCGGCCCAGGTCCAGGCCCTGCGCCGCTCCGTCCAGGCCATGAAGGCCATCGGCGGCGGCTGGCCGGCCCAGGCCTACGCCGCCAAGTGAGACCGCAATGAAGCGCGCAACATTCACCCTGCTGGTCCTGCTCCTGCCGGCCGCCCTCTCGGTCGCGGCCTGCAAGAAGCCTCCCCGCAAGGAGACCGAGGCCGAGCGCGCCCGCGCCGTGACCGTGGTCCAGGTCGAGCCCCGGGCGATCACCGGCGCGCTGACCGCCTCGGGCGACCTCGCCCCGCGCGAGGAGGCCGCGGTGATGCCGGAAGTGACCGGCTACCGGGTCCGCGCGGTCCGCGCCGAGGTCGGCGACTACGTGCGCGCCGGCCAGACCCTCGCCGAGCTCGACCCCACGCTCCTCGAGGCCCAGATCGCCGAGGCCCGCGCCCAGGCCGCCCAGGCCGAGGACCAGGCCAACCGCGTCAAGGGCCTCGAGAACCAGGGCGTCCTGCCCCAGGAGCAGATCGCCCAGCGCCGCTTCCAGGCCCAGGCCGCCGCCGCGCGCCTGCGCAGCCTGCTGACCCAGCAGCGCAAGCTGAACGTCGTGGCCCCGGTGTCGGGCGTCATCCTCGAACGCAACGTGCGTCCGGGCGACCTCGCCGCGGGCGGCGCCACGCCGTGGTTCCGCATGGCCCGCGACGGCCAGGTCGAGCTGCGCGCCGAACTGTCCGAGACCGACCTGAGCCGGGTCCGCGTCGGCCAGGCCGCGACGGTCAGCCTGCCCGGCGGGGCCACGGTCACCGGCCGCGTCCGCCTCATCAGCCCGCAGATCAACCCGCAGACCAAGCTGGGCGAGGTGCGCCTGCTGCTGCCCGTCCGCAGCGACATCCGCGCCGGCGGCTTCGGCCGCGCCATCTTCGACGACGCCCAGACCACCGTCAGCGCGGTCCCCGAAGCGGCGATCCGCTACGACGCCGACGGCGCCAAGGTCATGGTCGTCGGCCCCGACAACAAGGTGAAGCGCGTCCCGGTGCAGACCGGCGCCCGCGGCGGCGGCCTCGTCCAGATCGTCAAGGGCCCGCCGAACGGGACCCGGATCGTCGCCAACGCCGGCGCGCTGTTCCTCGACGGCGACCTCGTGCGTCCCGTGGCCGCCGGCCCGACCCCGGCGGGCGCCGCGCCGCGCGCCGCCGCCGCCAGCCCGCCGGCCGCCAAATGAGCGAGCAGCCCCAGCGCCACTTCGCGATCTCCGCCTGGGCGATCCGCAACCCGATCCCCGTCGCGGTGCTGTTCATCGGCCTGCTGATGTCGGGCCTGATCGCCTACCAGATGCTGGCGGTCAAAATGTACCCCAACATCCAGTTCCCGCTGATCGCGGTGACGGTCACCCAGGCCGGCGCCGCCCCGGGGGAGATGGAGACGCAGATCACCCGTCCGGTCGAGGACGCGGTGGCCAGCGTCACGGGGGTGCGCAGCATCCAGTCGGTGGTGACCCAGGGCGTCTCCACCACCTCGATCCAGTTCGAGATCGGCGAGAACCTGCAGAAGAAGACCGACGAGCTCCGCTCGAAGGTCGCTCAGATCCGCGCGCAGCTGCCGCGCGACATCGACGAGCCGCAGGTCAACCAGATCGAGGTCGACGACGCCGCGCCGATCATGACCATCGCGGTCGAGGCGCCCGCCATGAGCGACGACGAGCTCTCGTGGTTCGTCGACGACACCGTCTCGCGGACGCTGCAGGCGGCCAAGGGCGTGTCGCAGGTCTCCCGGGTGGGCGGGGTGGCCCGCGAGATCAACGTCATCGTCGATCCCGACCGCATGGCCGCCCGCGGCCTGACCGCGGCTCAGGTCAACAACGCCCTGCGCGGCTTCCAGGTGGACGCGCCCGGCGGCCGCGTGGAGGTGGGCGGCCGCGAGCAGACGGTCCGCGTCCTGGGCTCGGTCACCACCGTGGCGCGCCTGCGCGAGATGATGATCCCCACGGCCGGCGGCGGCTCGGTGCGCCTGTCCGACGTGGCCGAGATCGGTGACGGCTCCTCGGACGAGCGCGGGTTCGCCCGGCTGAACGGCCGCGCCGTGGTCGGCTTCCAGGTCTCCAAGACCAAGGAGGCCAGCGACGTCGACGCCGAGGACGCGGTCCTCGCGAAGCTCAAGGAGCTCGAGGCGGCCCACCCGGGCGTGAAGTTCTCGACGATCTTCTCGTCGGTGACCGAGACCCGCGCCAGCTTCCAGGCCACCAAGAACGTGCTGGGCGAGGGCATGCTGCTCGCCGCGATCGTGGTGTTCTTCTTCCTGCGCGACTGGCGGGCCACGGCGATCACCGCGCTGGCCATGCCCATCTCGCTGATCCCGACCTTCCTGATCATGCAGATGGCGGGCTTCTCGCTGAACATGGTGACGCTGCTCGCGCTCACCCTGGTCATCGGCATCCTGGTCGACGACGCCATCGTCGAGATCGAGAACATCGAGAAGCGCGTGGCCCGCGGCCAGCGCCCCTACCAGGCCGCCATCGAGGGCGCTGACGCCATCGGCCTCGCCGTCGTCGCGACCACCTTCTCGATCGTGGTGGTGTTCACCCCGGTCTCGTTCATGCCGGGCATCCCCGGCCAGTTCTTCAAGGAGTTCGGGCTCACGGTCTCGGTGGCCGTGCTCTTCTCGCTGGTGGTGGCGCGCCTCGTCACGCCGCTGCTGGCCGCCTACTTCCTGAAGCCCACCGCCACGCCCCACGAGCGCAAGCCGTTCGAGGGCTTCTACCGCAACGCCCTGGAGTGGGCCCTGGCGCACCGGATCATCGCCGCCTTCCTGGGCGGGGTGTTCTTCATCGGCTCGCTGGCCCTCGTCCCGCTGCTGCCGGCCGGGTTCCAGCCCGCGGGCGACCCCGACTACATGTACGTCGACATCCAGGGTCCGCCGGGCGCCACGCCCCGGGACATGGAGGTCACCGCCCAGCGCCTCACCGAGCTGTTCGAGAAGCAGCCCGAGGTGCGCGGCGTCTTCATCCAGATCGGCTCCACCGTCTCCAGCTTCGGCCCGGGCATGTCGGGCGGCGGCGGCGGCGACGTCCGCCGCGGCACCGCCACCATCCTGCTGAACGAGGACCGCTCGGTCCGCGGCTCCGAGATCCGCGACCGCCTGCGCGACGACCTGCGCCGCATCCCCGACGTCCGCCTGGGCTTCCTCGACTTCGAGGGCGGCGCCGGCTTCCAGCAGATCCTCACCGGCACCAACCCGGCGAACCTCGAGGCCGCCGCCCTCGAACTCGAGCGCCAGATGCGCACCCTGCCCGAGGTGGCCGACCCGAAGCAGTCGACCCCGCCCGTCGGGCCCGAAATCGTCATCCGTCCGCGGCCGGACGAGGCCGCGCGCCTGGGCGTCTCGTCGGACGCGCTCGCCAACATCATCCGCGTCGCCACCGCCGGCGACATCGACGCCAACGTCGCCAAGTTCAACGAGGGCGAGCGCCGGATCCCGATCCGGGTGCGCCTGCCCGCCGACGCGCGCAGCGACATCCAGCGCCTGCGCGCCCTGCGCGTCCCCACCGCCTCCGGTGGCACGACCACGCTGGAGAGCGTCGCCGAGATCGAGTTCAAGGCCGGTCCGGCCCGCATCGACCGCCTGAACCGCGAGCGGCGGATCACCGTGCAGGCCGAACTCAACGGCGGCTACCAGCTGGGCCAGGCCCAGAAGGCGGTGAACAACCTGCCCATCATGAAGAACATGCCCGAGGGCGTCCGCCCGGCCGCCATCGGCACCGCCGAGGCCATGGCCGAGCTGTTCGGCGGCTTCGGCATGGCGATCTTCACCGGCGTCTCGATGATCTACGGCGTGCTGGTCCTGCTGTTCCGCAGCTTCTTCAAGCCGGTGGTGATCCTCTCGGCGCTGCCCACCGCCGTCGGCGGGGCCTTCGCGGGCCTGCTCGCCTTCGACCTGTCGCTCTCGATCCCGTCGCTGATCGGGTTCCTGATGCTGCTGGGCCTGGCCGCCAAGAACTCGATCCTGCTGGTCGAGTACGCCATCGAGCGCGAGCGCGAGGGGATGAGCCAGCACGATGCGCTGATCGACGCCTGCCGCGAGCGGGCGCGCCCGATCGTCATGACCACCTTCGCCATGGCCGCCGGCATGCTGCCCACGGCGTTCGCCCTGGAGAAGGGCGCCGAATTCCGCCAGCCCATGGCCGTGGCGGTGATCGGCGGCCTGATCACCTCGACCGTCCTGTCGCTGGTCCTGGTGCCGGTGGTCTACCGCTTCGTGGACGACTTCGAGAACTGGCTGAAGCCCAAGCTCGCCCGCGTCGTCACCCCCCGCGAAGTCCCGCCCCGCCCGATCCCCGAAGACCGCCTCTAGCGCATCCGAAGAGTGCGGCTCCGGGGTCTGTCATCCCGGTTTCGCCGCAGGCGAAGACCGGGACCCATAGACTCCGCGTTGCAGGAGAACCCGCGACGGCGCCGCCCAGCCGGTCTTTCCGGCGCCGGCGCGTATGGATCCCGGTCTTCCGCTCCGCGGAAACCGGGATGACAGCGACCTCCCGCTCGCGGGAAAGGGCAAGCGGCCGGCAGGGCCCAACCGCCCGCCCGTCACAGCTCCCCGCGCAGCACCTGCGCGAACTGCTCGGGGTCGACGTTGCCGCCTGAGAGCACCAGGCCCACCGTCCGGCCCTCGAAGCCGCGGACCTTGCCGGCCAGCAGCGCCGCGAGGCCCGCCGAGCCGCCCGGCTCCACCACCAGCTTCAGCGTCGAGAAGGCGCACCGCATCGCCTCCGCCACCTCGGCGTCGGTCACCACCGCCACGTCGGCCACGTGCGCCTTCAGGATCGGAAAGGTCAGCTCGCCGGGGCAGGGGGTCTCCAGGGCGTCGCAGAGCGTCCGGTGCGTCGGCGTCATCGGCGTGCGCACGCCCGCCTGCAGAGACTTCAGCGTGTCGTCATAGCCCGCGGGCTCGGCGCCGATCAGCGCCGTCGCTGGCGACAGGGCCTTCACCGCCGTGGCCACGCCCGCCAGCAGGCCGCCGCCGCTGCAGGGGGTGATGACCGCGTCCAGCTCCGCGCCCAGCGCCCGCGCCTGGCGCACCAGCTCCAGGCCCGCCGTCCCCTGGCCCGCGATGATGTGCGGATCGTCGAACGCCGGGACGACGACCGCGCCGCGCTCGGCGGCGATGGCGGCGGCGATCTTCTCGCGGCTCTCGGTCAGCCGGTCGTAGAAGCGCACCTCGGCCCCGTAGCCCTTCGTCGCCTCGGCCTTCACCCGGGGCGCGTCGGCCGGCATCACGATCAGCGCGGGGATCCCCAGCAGCTTCGCGGCCAGCGCCACGCCCTGGGCGTGGTTGCCGCTCGAGAAGGCCACCACCCCCGTCCGCTTCTCCGCGTCCGAGAGCTGGACCAGCCGGTTGAACGCGCCCCGGAACTTGAAGGCGCCCACCCGCTGCAGCGTCTCGGGCTTGATCAGCACGCGCAGGCCCAGCCGGTCGTTCAGGGCGGCGCTCTCCAGCAGCGGCGTCTCCACCGCCCAGCCGCGGATCCGGCCCGCCGCCGCCTCGATGTCGGCCAGCGAGATCGCCAGCCCGTCCGTCCCGCTCATCTCGCGAACACCATGTCGTCGCGGGCGAAGGCCTTGAACTCCAGCGCATTGCCCGAGGGGTCCAGGAAGAACATCGTCGCCTGCTCGCCGGGCTGCCCCTTGAAGCGGATGTTGGGCTCGATCACGAACGCCGCGCCGGCGGCCTTCAGCCGCTCGGCCAGCGCCTCCCACTCGGGCAGCGTCAGGATCACGCCGAAGTGGCGCACCGGCACATCGTGGCCGTCCACCGGGTTGGTGGCGCCATGCCCCGCCTCGCCCGGCGACAGGTGCGCCACGATCTGGTGACCGTGGAAGTCGAAGTCGACCCACTCGTCGCTGGAACGGCCCTCTGGGCAGCCCAGGAGGCCCCCATAGAACGCCCGCGCCTCGGCCAGGTCGCGGACCGGAAACGCCAAGTGGAAACGCGGAATAGCCATCCCCGCCTGATACCCCGCCCGCCCCCCGCACGGAACAGGCCAGTCGGCGGGGAGGGGCTACCTCGGCCCCGTCCCGAGTCCACCGAAGCGGGATGAGAGGTGTCGCAGGCGGCGGCTAGCCGACCCGCGTCGGCTCGGCCATCCGCACCTCGGCGACGCGCCGGGACTCCGGCGTCGGGAAGAAGACCTTGGCCGCGTTCTTGGCCACCTCCTCGGCGGTGTAGGGCCGGCCGGGCGCAAAGCCCTCGGTCTCCAGCATCTTGATCTCGCGCACGCCGCGCGAGGAGACGCCCAGGATCTTGCCCGAGTGGTCGGCGGCGAGGTCCGAGACCATGAACAGCACGCCGGGCGCGATGTTCTCGGGCAGGGACAGCGGGTCGGGCTCCTGGCCCTTGCGACCGGGCAGGTCCGAGGTCATGCGCGTGTAGGCGCCGGGCGCGAGGCCCATGACGCGGATGTTGTACTTGCGGCCCTCGATCGCCATCACCCGCACCATCCCGTAGATGCCGGCCTTGGCGGCGCCGTAGTTGGTCTGGCCGAAGTTGCCGTAGAGGCCCGAGGTGGACGAGGTGAGCACCATCGATCCGCCGCCGTTGTCCTTCATCCATTTCCAGACGGGCAGGGCGCAGCAGTAGGTGCCCTTCAGGTGCACCTTGATGACGGCGTCCCAGTCGGCCTCGGACGTGTTGGCGAAGGTCTTGTCCCTCAGGATCCCGGCGTTGCAGACGAGGATGTCGACCTTGCCGAATGCGTCGAGCGCCGACTTCAGGATGTTCTCGCCGCCCTCGATCGTGGAGACGTCGTCGCCGTTGGCCACCGCGCGGCCCCCCGCGGCCTTGATGGCGTCGACGACCTTCTGCGCAGCGGACACGTCCGCCCCGGTGCCGTCGCGCGCGCCGCCCAGGTCGTTGACGACCACGGCCGCGCCCTCCTTGGTGAACAGCTTCGCATAGGCCTCGCCCAGTCCGTTGCCCGCGCCGGTGATGATCGCGACCTTGCCCTCGAGCAGTCCCGCCATGACGTTCCCTCCATACCGCTGTTTGGAAGCATCATCGGACTCGAGACGCGGCCAGTGCAAGGGCCTCGTCCAGAGGCGCCGTCAGGGCGCCCGACGGTAGCGCCACGCCTCGGACTGCAGCCTGCCCCCGATCACGCCCTCGGTGCGGGCGCACAGACCATCTTCGCAGCGGCGGAAGACGACGCGCTGGGGAAAGTCGTGCGCCTTGTTCTCGAAGACGGCCTCGCCGTCCTTGCCGGGCACGAGCACGAACGGCGTCGGCGGCTGGCCGGGCAGGTAGGCGGTCAGGGTCGCGCCGGCTGGTTCCGGCGTGATCTTGTAGTGCGACACGAACGGACGCTTGCCGGGCGCGTTGGTCTGGGCGGCCCCGGCCATGACCCCACCCAGCGGCGCCAGCCAGGTCTCCCGGGTGACCACGCCGTCCTGCTCGTGGATCCAGCTTCCGGCCATCCAGCCGAGCCTGGCGATATCGTCCGCGGGGTCCGCCTGGGCCGCGGAGGCGAGGGCCGAGAGGGCCAGGATCATCATCATCGGTCGCATCGGCGCAGCTTAGCGCGGGCGAACCGGCGGAACAGCGGCTTGCGACGGGCGGCGCGTCAGCGCCCGCGCCGGGCCCGGAAGAAGCTCCGGAGCAGCTCGCCCGCCTCGTCGGCCAAGACGCCGCCTTCCACCTGCGGGCGCCAGTGGCAGGTGGGCTGATCGAAGAAGCGGGGCCCGTTCACGACTGCGCCGCCCTTGGCGTCCTCGGCGCCGAACACGAGCCGGCCGATGCGGGCGTGGCTGATGGCGCCGGCGCACATCGCGCAGGGCTCGAGCGTCACGTAGAGCGTGAGGCCGGTCAGGCGGTAGTTGCCGCGCTTGGCCGCGGCGGCGCGCAGGGCCACGATCTCGGCATGAGCGGTGGGATCGTGCGCGCCGATCGGCTGGTTCGCGCCCACGGCGACCACCTCGCCCGTCGCGGGGTCGACCACGACGGCGCCCACCGGCGTCTCGCCGGCCGCGGCGGCGGCTTGCGCGGCTTCGAGCGCGATGCGCATTGTCCGGCGGTCATGGTCCACGATCCCCTACGAACAGAGCGCGGCGAGCCCGGTCAAGACGGCAGCGACGGCGACGAGGCCGGCGGCGAGCGCGTCGCCAAGCAGCTGGCGCGCGCCGGCGTGGGCTCGCGACGCGACGTCGAGCGGCTGATCGGCGAAGGGCGGGTGGCCATCAACGGGCGCGTGCTGGAGACGCCCGCGGTGAAGGTGGAGCCGGGCGACATCGTCACGGTCGACGGCGAAGTGGTGGGCGAGCCCGAGCCCGCGCGGCTGTTCCGCTACCACAAGCCCGTAGGGCTCGTGACGACGCACAAGGATCCCCTGGGCCGTCCCACGGTCTTCGAGGCGCTGCCCGAGGGCCTGCCGCGGCTGATCTCGGTGGGGCGGCTGGACCTCAACTCCGAGGGGCTCCTGCTGCTGACCAACGACGGCGAGCTGGCGCGGGCGCTGGAGATGCCGTCGAGCGCCATCGTCCGCCGCTACCGCGCCCGGGCCCACGGCCGCACCAATCAGGAGCGGCTGGACCGCCTCAAGGCCGGCGTCACCGTGGAGGGCGTCAAGTACGGGCCGGTCGAGGCCAGGCTCGACAAGGCGAAGGAGGGGCCGCAGGGCGCGAACCTGTGGCTGACCGTGACCCTGCACGAGGGCAAGAACCGGGAGGTCCGGCGGGTGCTCGAGTCCATCGGGCTCAAGGTGAACCGCCTGATCCGCCTTTCGTACGGCCCGCTGGCCCTGGGGACCCTGGGCGTCGGCGAGTTGGAAGAGGTGGGCCCGCGGGTGATCCGCGAGCAGTTCGCCGCGTACATCGACCCGGCCAACCTGCCGACCGGCGACCGGCCGCAGTACCGCGCGCCGGCCAAGCAACGGCGGCGGGCGCAGCAGGCCGCGGCGCAGCCTGAAGCGGCGCCGGTCGCCGTGGCCCCGGAAGCGCCGGCGAAGAAGGCCTACAAGGCCGGCTGGGCCAAGCCGAAGATCAAGGCGCGGCCGCACCCGCCGCCCAAACCCAAGGGGCAGAAGTCGGAGGGCGGAAAGGCCCCGCCGCGCGCCGCCAAGGGCGCCGCGCCCGCTAGACCTTCTGGATCTCGGCCGGCCGGCGGCCCTCCGCCAGGCCCGCGCGGGCCGAGGCCGTCTGCATCACGGCCAGGAAGCTCGCCCGCTCGTCGGCCAGGCCCTCGGAAACCGGGCGGTCGAGGGCCGCGCGGGTGAGGCGCTTGGCGTAGGCCACGCCGTCCGCGCCCTTCGCCTCGAACTCGGCGGCGATCTCGAGTGCGCGGGCCAGCGGGTCTGCGGCCAGTTCGTGCACCATGCCGATGGCGTGCGCCTGCGCGCCGGTGAACGTCAGCCCGCGCAGGATGATCTCCAGCGCCTTGGCCTCGCCCACCACGCGCGGAAGCCGCTGGGTGCCGCCGCCGCCGGGAAAGATGCCGACGCGGGTCTCGGGCAGGCCGATCGCCTCGGCCTTCGGGTCGGCGATGCGCAGGTCGCAGGCCAGCGTGAGCTCGAACCCGCCGCCCATGCAGAGGCCGTTGATGGCCGCGATGACCGGCTTCGGCGCGGCGCTGATCGCGTCGACCAGCGCCAGGAAGCCCTGCTCGGGAGGCCCATCGGCAGGCGGGGGCGGCGGGCGGTCCTTCAGCGCCTCGCCCATGTTCGACAGTTCGTCCACGTCATAGTGGCGGATGAAGATGCCGGGCACGCCGCCGGTGATGACCACGCAGCGCACCGCCGGATCGGCGGCGAGCGGCCGGAAGAGCTCCAGCATCTCCTGCGAGCCCGCGGCCGTCATCGTCCCCCAGGGCGGATTGGCGTAGGTCATGATCGCGGTCCCGCCGCGACGTTCCACCGTCACCAGGCCCATCGGCGTCTCCTCCCGTCTTGCTTTGTCGGCCAAAGCTTGGAACGGGGAAGCCGAGGGGACAAGGGAGCCGGCCGGTTTGCGCATCGTATCGGGGGAGTTCCGCGGCAAGGCGCTGGTCGCGCCGAAGGGCGACGCCACGCGCCCCACGTCCGACCGCGCCCGGCAGGCGATCTTCAACATCCTGGAGCACGCGCCCTGGAGCGGCGGGGTGCGCGGCCGGCGCGTGATCGACCTCTTCGCAGGCTCGGGGGCGCTGGGCTTCGAGGCGCTGTCGCGCGGCGCCGACTTCTGTCTTTTCGTGGAAACCGACGAGGCGGCCCGCGGGGCGATCCGCGAGAACGTCGACGGGATGGGCCTGTTCGGCCGCACGCGCGTGCACCGGCGCTCGGCCGTCGACCTGGGCGTACGCCCCGGCGCCGACGGCCCGGCCTTCGATCTCGCCTTCCTGGACCCGCCATACGCCAAGGGCCTCGGCGAGCAGGCCCTCGCGCGCCTGGCCGCAGGCGGCTGGCTGGCCGACAATGCGGTGGTGGTCTTCGAGCGGGGCGCCGGCGAGCCTGCGTTCGACGCGCCCGGGTTCGCGCCCCTGGACGTCCGCGACTACGGCGCGGCCAAGGTCCACTTCCTGCGGTTCAATCCTTCGCCGGCCGGATGACCACGCTGTCCGCCGAACGCGTCGACGGGCCGTGGAAGACGGCCTCGATGTTGTTGCCGTCGGGGTCGAGAAGGAACGCGGCGTAGTAGCCGGGGTGGTAGTCGCGTTCGCCCGGGGCGCCGTTGTCGCGGCCGCCGGCGGCGAGGCCCGCGGCGTGGAAGGCCTGGACCATGGCGTGGTCCTTCGCCTGGAAGGCCAGGTGCACGTGGGTGGCCGGGCCGCCATGGTCGATCCAGAGTTCGTCGGCCTGGACGTGCGTCTCGTCGCTCACGAAGGGGACGCCAAGCACGCGCAGGACGGCCTCGTAGAACCGCCGCGCGGCCGCGAGGTCTTTGGCGCGCAGGTGGACATGGTCGATCAGGCGGCCGGTGTGGACGTCCATTCGGGGCTCCGTCGGAATGCTGCCGACGCTAAACGTGGCGTGACGGCCGGCGGCTCCCGGGCTCCGCGGGGAAGCCGCCGAGGGCCCGTCGACGCGCTAGCTGTCCTGGAGCCAGCTCTCGGAACGCATCTCCTGCAGGCGCGAAGCCGTGCGCTCGAACTCGAAGGCGCCATCGCCGGCCGGGTAGAGCTCGGTCGGCTCGGCCCCGGCCAGCACGATGAGGTGGGTCTTGGCCTCGTAGAGCGCGTCGATGAGGATCACCAGCCGCCGGGCTTCCTCGCGGTTGGCAGGGCCCATCTTGGGAAGACCCTCCAGGAAGATCGTGTGGAAGCGGTCGGCGATGGCCACGTAGTCGTTGGGGCCGAGGGGAACCTTGCACAGGCTGTCGAAGGTCGCCCGCAGGAGCCCGCCCGCGGCCCGCGGGAACACCAGCTTCCGGCCCAGGACCTCGACCGTCTCGCCGTCCTCGTCCTCGGGCCCCAGCATGTCTGTCCAGAGCGCGTCGAAGGCCGCAACCTGCGCGGGGTCATGCCACGCGAACCAGGTGCCGGCCGCGCGGAGGCGATCCAGCCGGTAGTCATGCGGCCCGGCGATCGTGACCACTTCGGTCTTGCGCTTGAGCACCTCGATGAACGGCAGGAAGAGCTGCCGGTTGATGCCGTTGAGGTAGAGGTCGTCCGGCAACCGGTTGGAGGTCGCCACCAGCACCACGCCGTGGCCGAACAGCGCGTCGAACAGCCGCCCCAGGATCATGGCGTCGGCGATGTCGGTGACCTGGAACTCGTCGAAGCAGAGCAGCCGCGCCTGGCTGGCGATGAGGTCGGCGACCGGCGGGATCGGGTCGTCGCCCTTGTGCTGCCCGAAGGTCCGCCGCCGCGCGTCGCGATCGCCCTTGCGCCAGGCGTCGATCAGCCGGTGCACCTCGCCCATGAAGACGTGGAAGTGGGTGCGCCGCTTCTTGAAGCCGGACACCGCTTCGTAGAACAGGTCCATCAGCAGCGTCTTGCCGCGGCCGACCGGGCCGATGAGGTAGACCCCGCGGGGGGCCTCGTAGTGGCGGCGGCGCAGCATGGCCAGGATGCCGCCCTCGGGCTCGTCGTCGGACAGGTCGGTCTCGAGGCGGATGAGGGGCCGGAGCGCCGCGGCCTGGGCCGGGTCCGGGCGGATCGATCCGTCGCGGATCTTCGCCTCGTAGGCGGCTTGCAGGGCGGAGGCCATCGCCGTCCGGCCTAGCGGGCGGCGGGGCGAATCGCAAGGAACGGGCGGCGTCCGGCCGGGTTGACCCTTGCGAACAAGGGAGAGCCTTTCATGGCCGATCAAAGCAAAGACACCTTCTCCACGGACGCCGCTGCGGCCAATCGCGCCCGCATGCAGGGCGGCGGCGTCGGCCAGCACGAGATGGACGCCCAGCGCGATCCGGGCCGCTTCGAGACGGCGACGAACCCCGAGCAGCGAAGCTTCCAGGGCGATCTGGACGAGGCGACGAACGGCGACCGCCCGCAGCAGGCGGACTTCGGCGATGCATCCACGGACGGAGATGACGCCGCCGCGGATGACGACGACGCCGAGGACGAGCCTGGCGCCGCCGCTGCGGGGGCGCGCCGCGACGGGTGGGGCCTGGACCCCAATCTCGGCCGGGACGAGGCCGACATCCATGCGATCGACGGCGACCTCGGCGCCGGGACGCCGGCCAATGTCGACATCCACAAGCTGGGTCAGCCCGACAACCCCGAGGCGGACTGGGGCGAGGCGGGGGACCCCGAGGCGGTGTTCTCGTCCAACCACACCCGTCGCGCCGACCGGATCGAGGCGGAGCGGGGCCAGGGGATCAAGACCCGGCGGCTGAACAAGGACACCATCAGTCGGCGGAGCTGAGGCCCTTCGCGCGATGATGCTGGCGGCGGCGATCCTGGGTCGCCGTGGCCATTGAGCCGCTCATCGAGGTCGGGGAGGCTGTCAGGCGGTCTTCTGCCTGATGGCCTTCCTGGCCGCTCCGGCGAGCACGCGCGCCGCGATCGGCCGACAGCTTCGCAAGCCGGATCGCCGCCGCTAGGTTGCGCCGGGCATGACTCCCGTCTCGTTCACCGGCCTGCCGATCGACCGCCACTCGTCGTTCCTGCGCGGAGCGGCAAAGGCGCCGGCGGCGATCCGCGCCGCGCTTCACTCGCCTCACAGCCATCTCACCGCCAGCAACGGGCTCGATCTCGTCGATCTGTTGCGCGACCTGGGGGATGCGCCCATCCGCGACGACGCCGTGGACTTTCACAGGATCGTGGAGGCCGCGCGCGTGGCGTTCGAAGCGGGGCCGGCGGTCTTCCTGGGCGGCGACCACATGGTGACCTATCCCATCCTTCAGGGCTGGTCCGAGGCCGGGCGGGCGCCGCCGCAGGTGGTGCACATCGACGCCCATCCGGACCTCTACGCCGACTTCGAAGGCGATCCGCTGAGCCACGCCTCGCCCTTCGCGCGGATCCTCGAGAAAAAGCTGTGCGCCGGGCTGACCCAGCTCGGCATCCGCACCCTGAACGGGCATCTGCGCGAGCAGGCCGGCCGCTATGGCGTCCGCGTCTTCTCGCCCGCCGACCACGCGGCGGCCCTGTCGCTGCTGCCCCTCGGCCCCACCTACATCTCCATCGACCTCGACGGGCTGGACCCGGCCTACGCGCCCGGCGTCTCGCACCACGAGCCCGGCGGGCTGACCACGCGCGAGGTCCTCGACGTGATCTGGAAGACGCCCGGGCCGGTGATCGGCGGCGACATCGTGGAGCTCAACCCCGACCGTGACATCAACGGCATGACCGCGACGCTGGCGGCCAAGCTGATGAAGGAACTCGCGGCCCGGATCAGCGCCGACGCGGCGTCGCTCCCCTGACCGGCAGGACCCGCATCTCCGCCTTGGCGGCGAAGCGGATCGGGAGCGGCGAGGCTACCTCATCGTCGGGATGACGAAGGCGGAGTCCTCGACGGCGCCTTCGGGCCAGCGGGAGGTGATGGTCTTGACCTTGGTCCAGAAGCGGACGCCTTCCATGCCGTGCTGGTTGGCGTCGCCGAAGGCCGAGCGCTTCCAGCCGCCGAAGGTGTGGTAGGCCACGGGCACCGGGATCGGCACGTTGATGCCCACCATGCCCACGTTGACCCGCTGGGCGAACTCGCGCGCGGCGCGGCCGTTGCGGGTGAAGATGGCGACGCCGTTGCCGTACTGGTGGTTCGAGGGCAGGGCCAGGGCGTC
Source organism: Phenylobacterium sp. T106 (assembly GCF_057219735.1). NCBI lineage: Bacteria > Pseudomonadati > Pseudomonadota > Alphaproteobacteria > Caulobacterales > Caulobacteraceae > Phenylobacterium > Phenylobacterium sp. T106. The sequence goes on from NZ_JBXVWA010000002.1 coordinate 52,592, forward strand.
CTCGAAGGTCTCGGCGCGGACGATCTGCAGCACCGGGCCGAAGATCTCCTCCTGGTAGGTCTTCATGGCGGGCTTCACCTGGTCGAACAGGCTCGGGCCCAGGAAGTAGCCGTTCTCGTAGCCCTGCAGCTGGAAGCCGCGGCCGTCGACGACCAGTTCGGCGCCCTCGTCGACGCCGGTCTGGATGTAGCCTTCGATCTTCGCCTTGTGCGCCGCCGAGACCACCGGGCCGTACTGGGCGGCCGGGTCGGTGGAGAGGCCGACCTTCAGGTTGTCGATCTCGGCCAGCAGGCGCTCGCGGACCTCGTTCGCGGTCTTCTGGCCCACGGGCACCACGACGGGCAGCGCCATGCAGCGCTCGCCGGCCGAGCCGTAGGCGGCGCCGATGATGTCCTTGGTGGCCTGCTCGAGGTCGGCGTCGGGCAGGATCAGGCCGTGGTTCTTGGCCCCGCCCATGGCCTGGACGCGCTTCGAATTGGCCGTGCCGCGGCTGTAGACATAGTGGGCGATGTCCGAGCTGCCGACGAAGCTCACCGCCTTGATGTCCGGGTGATCCAGGATGGCGTCCACAGCCACCTTGTCGCCGTGGATCACGTTCAGCACGCCGGCCGGCGCGCCGGCCTCCATCATCAGCTCGGCCAGCCTCACCGGGACCGTCGGGTCCTTCTCGCTGGGCTTCAGGACGAAGGTGTTGCCCGTCGCGATGGCCACCCCGAACATCCACATCGGGATCATGGCCGGGAAGTTGAACGGCGTGATCCCCGCGCCCACGCCCAGGGGCTGGCGCATGGAGTAGACGTCGATCCCGGGGCCCGCGCCCTCGGTGTACTCGCCCTTGAGCGCATGCGGGATGCCGCAGGCGAACTCGATCACCTCGAGACCCCGCTGGATGTCGCCCTTGCTGTCGGCGATGACCTTGCCGTGCTCGGACGACAGGATCTCGGCCAGCTCGTCCATCCGCGCCTCGACCAGGCGCTTGAACTCGAACATCACCCGCGCCCGCCGCTGCGGGTTCACCTGGGCCCAGCCGATCTGCGCCTTGAGCGCCGACTGCACGGCGCGGTCCACCTCGGCCTCGGTGGCGAACTGAACCCTCGCCTGAACCTCGCCCGTGTTCGGGTTCATCACGTCGCCGAAGCGGTCCGAAGCGCCCGTGAACCCGGCGCCGTCGATGAAATGGGTGATCTCTCGCATGCCGGCGCTTTTAGGCTGCTCCAACGCGCCAGCCTAGGGGCTAAGCGTGCACCGCAGGTGCGTCAGGCCGCCTGCGACGCGGCCGGCTCGGCGGCGGGCTCCTCGAAGAGGTCGTACACCTCGGCCGTCACGTATGGCGCCGTCGTGGAATGGCGGAAGCGGTAGCCCAGGTCGACGCAGGCGTGCTCGATCGTGGAGCCCTGGACGGCGTCGGGCGCGACTCCACGCGGCCGCACGCGACCGATGTAGCGGTCGAACAGCAGCTTCAGCGAGCAGCCGAGGCCGTGGCTGACGGTCTTGAACAGCCGGCCGTCGATCTTGTCCTGGCCGATGATGTCGAGCTCGGCCTCGAAGCCGGCCCGTGCGAGCGCGGCCTGCTGCCGCCGCTTCACGTCGGGCGGAGAGACGGTGTCCCAGGCGGCGTTGACCATGAAGTACTGGGTTCCGCCGTCGGCGGAGGCGGCGCGCTGCGTCGCGATGTGGGGCGGGTAGCGGACGTCGCGGATCAGGTCGCGGTCGCGGCTGTAGAAGTCGGGCGCATTGCGGTCCGTGAGCGTCCAGGCGCTGCGCGTCCGCGCATGCAGGTTCAGTCCCTCGAAGCCGATGGTGATCTCGGGAAGGTCGCCGATGGCCAGGAAGTTCATGGGCGGCTGGGCATAGGATGAGTTGTCGATGATGGCCGCCAGGGTCGAGGGCGCCATCTTCGCCATCAGGTGCGCGATGTAGGCGCCGTGCGACGACCCCAGCGCCACGATGCGGGCGGCGTCGAACGGCGGTGCGTTCTCCAGGAGGTCGCCGATCACCATCAGGTGGTCCAGCGCCTGGAGGATCCCGAAGTTCTGCCGCTCGCCGTGCGCCGGGTCGATCCAGACCTTCGGCGCGATGTCGGCCTTCGCCGCCGCCAGACCCCGGACCACGTCGCGGAAGTTCGTGATGTCGCGCACCTTGGCCTTGGCCAGGAGCGCCGCGCCGATGAGATAGGCCTGCTCGGACGGATCGATGGAGATCGCCCCCCCGTTGGTCGGGCGGGCGTGGAAGGCATGGTAGCGCACGGTCACGGCGCCCATGCCGGTGGTCTCGACGATGTGGCGGCGTAGCCCGGCGCTGTAGTCGCTGTTCGTGTCGTCGCCGAAGCCTGCGATCACCAGCACCAGCCCGGGGGCCTCGCCCTCCTGCGGCCAGGTGATGTCGTAGGCGAGGCCGGCCGAGCGGGGCTTGCCCGCCTCGACGTCGACGGCGCCGTCGATCTCGCGCGTGATCTCGATCATGGGGCCCTCCGCCGCGGTCCGAGGGTCGGCGAACGTGGTTAACCGATCGGAAAGAGCCGAGCCCGCGGGCAACCGTCGCCGGGCTGTCGGGGCGGATGCGGTCCAGGGTGACGCTCGAGGCCCTAGCGCGCCCTGACGCGGGGCGCGTGACTTTAGGGGGCGGCTCCGCTATAGGCCCGCCCGTCATGACGCGGATCGCGCATCACCACGGCCATCACCATCATCCGACCCGGGCGGGTTCGGAGCGGGTGCGCGCGGCCTGACGCCGACCCCTTCCGAAGCCCCGCCGCACGCGGACGGGGCTCGGCTCTTCCAGCTTCGTCCGTCGCCTCAGACCCTTGAAGAGACGACCGATGAACGACCTGTCCCCAAGCAGTTCCTTGAGTGAGACCGTCCCAGAGGCTAAGCGGCCCGCCATGAGCGAGCGCCCGCAAGCCCGTACGCCCCGCGGATTCATCGACCGGCGCGGCCGCGACGTCGTCGCCGAGCGCGGGATCCTGAAGGCCGTGAGCCAGGTCTACGAGGCCTGGGGCTTCGAGCCGCTGGAGACCGGCGCGTTCGAGTATGCCGACGCTCTGGGCAAGTTCCTGCCCGACGCCGACCGTCCGAACGAGGGCGTCTTCGCGCTGCAGGACGACGACGAGCAGTGGATGGCGCTGCGCTACGACCTGACCGCGCCGCTGGCGCGCTTCGCCGCGCAGAACTGGGAAACCCTGCCCAAGCCGTTCCGCCGCTACGCCTTCGGGCCGGTGTGGCGTAACGAGAAGCCGGGGCCGGGGCGCTTCCGTGAGTTCGTGCAGTGCGACGCCGACACGGTGGGCTCGGCGCGCCCGGAAGCCGACGCAGAGATCATCGCGATGGTGGCCGAAGGGCTGGAGGCCGCGGGCCTCCCGGCCGGCTCGGCGGTCATCAAGATCAACAACCGCAAGCTCCTGAACGGCCTGATGGCCGCGGCGGGCGTGGCGGACGAGGGCCAGAAGCTCGCGGTGCTGCGTGCCGTGGACAAGCTGGACCGTCTCGGCCCGGACGGCGTGCGCCTGCTCCTGGGGGAAGGCCGGATGGACGAGTCCGGCGCCTTCACCAAGGGGGCGGGACTCACGGCGTCGGCCGCCGAACGGGTGCTGGCGTTCACCGCCGCCGGCGTGGGCGGCCGCGCCGAGACGCTGGCGAAGCTGGCCGACGTGGTGGGCGGCTCGGCCGAGGGCGACGAGGGGCTCGCGGAACTGGCGGCGATCGATGCCGCCCTGAAGGGCCTGGGCGTGGGACCGGACCGCGCGTTGGTGGATCCCTCGGTCGTCCGCGGCCTCGAGTACTACACCGGGCCGGTCTTCGAGGCCGAGCTGCTGCTCTCCACGCTCGACGAGAAGGGCCAGGCCATGCGCTTCGGCTCGATCGGCGGGGGCGGGCGCTACGACGACCTGGTCGCCCGCTTCACCGGCGAGCGCACGCCCGCCACGGGCTTCTCGTTCGGCGTCTCGCGCCTGGCCGCGGCGCTCCGGGCGGCAGGTCGCGATCTGGCGCAGGCCGCGCGGGGGCCGGTGGTGGTGATCGCCTTCTCGCAGGACCGGATGGCCGACTACTTCGCCGTCGCCCGCGAGATCCGCGCGGCGGGCATACCTGCCGAGGTGTACCTGGGCGCCTCGGGCATGAAGGCGCAGATGAAGTACGCCGACCGTCGCCTCTCGCCGGCGGCGATCATCGTCGGCGACGACGAGTTGGCCGCGGGGACCGTCACGGTGAAGGACCTCGACCTCGGCCGGGAACTGGCCGCAAAGGTTACCGACAACGCCGAGTGGCGCGGTCAGCGGCCCGGCCAGCAGACGATCCCGCGGGCCGAGCTGGTCCCGGCGCTGCGGCGCATCCTGGACGCCGGCTGATGCGGATCGAGCCCGCCGTCCCCGCGCAGGTGCTGGCCGCCGTGCGCGCGCCGCTGGAGAGTTCCGGCGCCGAGCGCGCCGACGCGCCCCTGCTTCAGCCGCTCAACCTGCTGCTCGACCTCGCCGGCGAGGCGATGCGCGCGCGGCTGTTCGTGGTCCAGTCCGAGGGCGGGACCGAGAGCTGCCTTCGGCCAGACTTCACGGTCGCCATCGCCCGCCAGCACCTGGAGCGCGGCCGCGCCGCCGGCGCCTACTGGTACGAGGGCGCGGCCTTCCGGGCCTCGGCCGGCGCCGACCGCCCCGAGGAGTTCGTGCAGATCGGGCTCGAGATGTTCTCGCCCGGCGGCGGGGGCGTGGAAGCCGCCGACGCCGAGATCGCCGGGCTGGCCTGGCGGGCGGCGGAGGCGGGCGGGCGCAAGGACCTGTCGCTGTGGCTGGGGGACGTAGCGCTGTTCGCCGCCTTCGTCGAAAGCCTGGACCTGCCCGAGGGCCTGGCGGCGCGGCTGAAGCGCGTGGCCGGTCGGCCGCGCCTGCTCTGGAACGAACTCAGCCGCGTCGGCGAGACCAACGGCGACGGCGGCGGAACGCTGGCGGGCCTGCTGGCGGGCCTGCCCGAGGCCAAGGCTGCCGCGCTGCTGGAGGAGGTCTGGGCGCTGGCCGGCGTGGAGCCGGTGGGCGGACGCGGGCCGGCCGAGATCGCCGCCCGCCTGGTCCGCAAGGCCGAGGCCGCCAGGGCCCCGGCGCTCACGGCCGGGCAGGCCGACGCCATCCGCGCCTTCATGGCCATCGACGACGAGCCGAGCTACGCCTTCGCCCAGGTGCGGCGCCTGGCGGGCGGCAACGACGCTGCGCTGAAGGCGGCGCTCGCCGGATGGGAGAGCCGGCTCCTGGAGCTGTCGCGCGCCGCGCCGGCCGACCGCACGCGGTTCGCGCCCGCCCTCGGCCATGCCTTCGACTACTACGACGGACTGACCTTCGAGGTTCGGTCGGAGGCGCTCGGGGTCGAACGTCCCGTCGCCGTGGGCGGCCGCTACGACGGCCTGCTGGCGCGGCTCGGGGACGGGGCCGACACGCGCGCCGTGGGCTGCATGGTTCGGCCGTGGCGAGCCTGGACGGGGGGCGAAGCATGAGCGGGCTCATCATCGCCGTGCCCTCGAAAGGCCGGCTGAAGGAGCAGGTCGAGGGCTGGCTCGCCGACAGCGGGCTGAAGCTGGACGTCTCGGGCGGCGCCCGCGGCTATGTCGCCAGCCTGCGCGGCGTCGCCGACGCGCAGGTGCGGCTGCTCTCCGCCGCGGACATAGCCGACGCCCTGGACGCGGGCGAGGTCCACCTGGGCGTCACCGGCGAGGACCTGCTCCGCGAGCGGGGCGAGGACCTCGACGCGCGCGTCCTGCTGCTGCGCCCGCTCGGCTTCGGCCGCGCCGATCTGGTGACCGCGGTGCCCAAGAGCTGGCTCGACGTCGACACCATGTCCGACCTCGAGGAGGTGGCGCACGAACTGCTGGCGCGGACGGGCCGGCGCATGCGCGTGGCGACCAAGTACCTGGCGCAGACCCGGGCCTTCTTCGCCCGCCACGGCGTCGCCGACTACCGGATCGTGGAGTCGGGCGGCGCCACCGAGGGCGCGCCCGCCACCGGCGCAGCCGAGATCGTCGTCGACATCACCACCACGGGCGCGACGCTTCAGGCCAACGGGCTGAAGGTGCTGGCCGACGGCGTCATGCTGAAGAGCCAGGCGCAGCTCGCGGCGAGCCTGCGCGCGACCTGGGACGCGACGGCTCTCGCCGCGGCCGAGCGCCTGCTGCGGATCGTCGAGGCGCGCGCCGCGGCGCTCCGGAGCGCGACGCTGGCGTGGCCGGCGCGGTCGAACGCGGCTGAGGCCGCGGTGATCGAATCGCTGACCGCCGCGGGAGCCTCCCGCCGACCGAGCGGCCTCCTCGTCGATTCGGCCCAGATCGCGGACGCCTCCCTGGCGCTCGCCGCCGCCGGCCTTGGACCGGTCACCGTTTCCCGCCCGGATTTCGTCTTTGACGTAAACTCGCCGGCTCTGGAGCTGCTGCGCTCACGCTTGTTTTGACGCTCGGGTCAAAAAACGGCGTAAATTTCTACGTGATGACGCATTCTTGAGGCCCAGGTGCGCGGAAAGCGCCTGACGCCCGTTGACTCGGGTAGAAAATTCCCGTCTTGTCACATTGCGAGAGACATGAAGGCGCAAGTCCTGAGGTCTCCGGCGTTTCGGGGAGGAAACGCCCGCTCATTCAGAGCGACTGCTCAAGGCGGCCCGCAGCGACTATCCCCCGCTGCGGGCCGATTCTTTTTCCGCTCCCGCATTTTTTCGACGTAGACGTCAAAAGGTCCGCGCGGCCTGAGGCGGCCGCGCGCCCGTCGCCTACCAGATCCGGACCCGCTTCTCCGGCGGGACGTACATCGGGTCGCCCGGCTTCACGCCGAAGGCGTCGTAGAAGGCGTCGATGTTGCGCATCGGCAGTTCCACGCGGGCGACTGGGGGCGAGTGCGGGTCGCTCACCAGCACCTGCCGCATGAGGTCGTCTCGGTACTTGGCCCGCCAGACCTGCGCCCAGCCCAGGAAGACCCGCTGTTCCCCCGTCAGCCCGTCGATCACCGGCGCAGGCTGGCCCTTGAGCGAGACGCGGTAGGCTTCGAGCGCCAGCACGAGCCCGCCGAGGTCGGCGATGTTCTCGCCCATGGTCAGGTCGCCGTTGATGCGCGCGCCGGGCAGGACCTCGGTCGCCGCGTACTGTTCCCCGAGGATCTTCGCCTGGGCGTTGAACTTGGCCTCGTCCGCAGGCGTCCACCACTCGGCCAGCCGGCCGTCGCCATCCGACTTGCGGCCCTGGTCGTCGAAGCCGTGCGTGATCTCATGGCCGATCACGCCGCCGATCCCGCCGTAGTTCACGGCGGCGTCGCCCTCCGGATCGAAGAACGGCGGCTGCAGGATGGCGGCCGGGAAGACGATCTCGTTCTTGGTGGGCGAGTAGTAGGCGTTGATCGTCGCCGGGGTCATTTCCCACTCGCCGCGATCCACCGGGCCGTTCATGCGCGTCACGCGGTGGGCCCACTCGAAGGCGGAGGCGCGCACGGCGTTGCCGTAGAGGTCGTCCTCGCGGATCTCCAGGGCCGAGTAGTCGCGCCACTTGTCGGGGTAGCCGATCTTGACGTTGAACTTGCCGAGCTTCTCCAGCGCCTTCGCCTTGGTCTCGGGGCCCATCCACGCCAGCGTCCGGATGCGTCCCGCCAGCGCCGTCTTGATGTCGCCGACCAGGGCCTCCATCCGCGCCTTGCTCTCGGCCGGGAAGTAGGCCTCGACGTAGAGCTTGCCGACGGCCTCGCCCAGGCTGCCGTCCACCATGCCCACCGCGCGCTTCCAGCGGGGCTGCTGCTGCGGCACGCCCGACAGGGTCTTCGAGCGGAACTCGAAGCGCGCCTGGTCGAACGCCTTCGAGAGGTAGGGCGAGGCCTGGTCGATGGTGGTGAAGGCGAGCCACGCCTTCAGGGTCGCGAGGTCGGTCCTGGCGAACACCTGCGCGATCTTCGGGAAGGCGGTGTTCTCGGCGACGACCACGCGCCGCGCCGGCGACAGATCCGCTCCGGCGAGGAAGGCCGCCCAGGGAAACCCGGGCGCCAGCTCGGCGAGCTTGGCGGTCTCGTAGGGATTGTAGGTCTTGTCGTCGTCCCGGCGCTCGGCGCGCGTCCACGAGACGCGGGCGATCTCGGTCTCCATCGCCAGGATGGCCTTGGCCTGGGCCTGCGCATCGGGCCAGCCGCCGAGTTCGAGCATCCGGGCGATATAGGCCTCGTACGCCGTCCGCTGGGGCGCGAACCTGGCCTCGAGGTAGTAGTCCCGGTCAGGGAGGGTGATGCCGCCCTGGCCGAGATAGACCGCGTACTTCAACGGGTCCTTCGCGTCGTCATAGACCTGGGGGTCGAAGAAGCTGCGGCCGAAGCCCTTGGCCGTGGCGCCCATCAGGCGGGCCACGTCCTCGCGCGACCTGGCGGCGCGGATCCTGGCGAGATCCGGCGCGAGCGGCTTCGCGCCCAGCGCCTCGACCCGGGCCTCGTCCATGAAGCTTCGGTACAGAGCGCCGACCTGGGCCTCCGGCCCGGACTTGGCGGTGGACGCGGCGGCCCTGTCGATCACCGCCTTGAGCCGGTCGCGGGAGAGCTCGTCCAGCACATTGAAGGCGCCGTAGGTCGAGCGGTCGGCCGGGATGGTCAGCCGGTCCATGTACGCGCCGTTCGCGTACCGGAAGAACCCATCGCCGGGCCGGACGCTGCGGTCCATGCCCGACAGGTCGAAGCCCCAGGCGCCCATTCGCGGCGCCTTGGTGAGGTCGCGGACGGAGGCTTCGGGCGCCGTGGCCGCGGAGTCGGCCGCCAGAGCGGCGAACGGCGCAGCCAGGACGAGCGCGGCCGCGGAGGCGGCGGCGAGCCAGAGGGTCTTCATGGGGCGGATGGCATCCTCGATAGGCGGTCTGGCCGGACCATGCTCTGAAGGCGCGGTGTGACGCTCGTTACATTTTCGTCAGGAAACTCAGTGCTGGTGCGGCGTTGCGACCGGCGGTCCCAGGCCCACGACGAACGCGGTCTTCACCCTCGCGCCGCTGGCGAAGACCAGGGTCGCGGGGAGGCTGTCGCCCGGCCCCAGCGGCCTCGCCAGACCGACGAACATAAGGTGGTATCCGCCGGGCGCGAACGTGACAGTTCCGCCGCCCGCCAGCGGGACGCGGGACACCATCTGCATCGACGCCACCCCGTTGGTGATGCTCGACCGATGGATCATCGCCGTCCGGGCGGCCGGCGTCTCCACCGACACGAGGGCGTCCGCCGCGCGGCCGGGGTTCTTCAGGACCATGTAGCCCACGCCGGTGGCGCCCTGCGCGGCAGGGCGGCTCCAGGCGCCGGTGACCTGGGGCGGCGTGGCCGCCGCGGCGGGGATCGAAACGGCCGCAACCGCGACCACGGCGGGGAAGATCAGGGAATGTCTCATGGCGCCTTCAGCGATGATGATCGTGGCTGGCGGCCGGCGATGCAACCGGGACCAGCGTGAGGACAGGGGCGGGGTGGCTCGGCCGCGGCCCGCCCGGCGGCGTCGGCTCGGCCCAGCGGACGGCCGTCTTCCCGCAGGACTGGATCGCCGGGAACGCCAGGGGCGCGGCGTCCGGCGGCAGCTTCACCAGCACGATGAACTCGTCGAACTGGTCCGCGGGCAGGGCGCCGCGCCAGACGATGGCCGTCACGGTATCGCCCTCGCGCTCGACGGTCAGCTTCCAGCCCGGCTTGGGCTGCGGTCGCGCCGCCCCCAGGCCCGGCGGCATCTCCAGCCGCAGTTGCGTGGTGCCCTGGGCCTCGCAGCCATGGCCGACGCCGAAGCGCAGCACCTGGTAGGCCCCGGCGGGGGCCGTCTGCGGCTGGATGCTGACGTGCGCGCCCGCCGGGCCCGCGCAGAGGAGCGCGGCGCCGGCGGCGAGGGTGATGCCGAGATCCGTCATGCGGAAGCTCGCGGAGCGGCGCGGCGCGCCGCCGGGGTTCGAGGGGCTCATTCCGGTCATCCGATGGCGAAGGGGTCGTCGTGGGGGTTCTCGCTCCACTGATACTCGAGGGCCCGGGCGAGGCCGCGTGCCGCGTCCTGCCCATGAAGACGCGCCACGACGGCGAGCGCCATGTCGGTCCCCGCGGACACGCCGGAGGAGGTGACGTACTTGCCGTCCTCGACCCAGCGGGCGCGCTTCACCCAATCGACGCTCGCGTCCTGGGAGGCCGCGATGTTGAAGAACCGCTTGTTGGTCGTGGCCCGGCGGCCCTTGAGCAGGCCGGCCTTGGCCAGGAGCGCCGAGCCCGTGCAGACGGACGTGGTGAGCTCGGTCCTGCGATCCTGGTCGCGGAGGTACTGCAGGTAGGTCTCGTTCCGCAGCTCGGCGAGCGTGCCGGTCCCGCCCGGCGCCATCATGATGTCCAGCGGCGGCGCGGTGTCGAAGCTGTAGTCCGCCACCACCGAGACGCCCTGCGCCGACCGTACCGGGCCGGCGGACTGGGCGACCAGGATGACGTCGAGACCGGGCGCGTTGGCCCACATCTCCACCGGCCCGAAAACGTCGAGCACTTCGAAGTCGCGGTAGAGGACGACGCCCACCACCTTCTTGCCGGGTCGGGGCTGGGCCTGCGCGGCGGGAAGCCCGGCCAGGGCCGCCGCGCCCGCGCCGGCCGCGGCGCGCTTGATCCAGGCCCGGCGCGTTCCAGCGCTCGCCGGCGAGTCCGTTTCGTTCGTCATGGGATGCCTTCCGAGGTTGGAGGAACCGCGGCGCGCGGGGCGCCGCGGCCGTGGTTGCAGGGATCAGAAATCGACCGTCAGGCCGCCGAAGACGGCGCGGCCGTCCCCGGGCCAGTAGGCCGCGCTCGCAGGACCGGCCAGGATCTGGGCCTGGACGTTGGAGACGTAGTCCTTGTCGCCCAGGTTCCGGACATCCAGGAACACCGAGACCCGCTCGCTCACGTTCCAGCCGGCCCCGAGGTTCACGATGGTGTAGGCGGGGGCTCTGGTCGTGTTGCGGTAGTCCACCCAGACCGAGGACGACGCCTCGATCGACGGGGCCACGAACCACCCGGCCGGATGCTGGTAGCGCAGCTCGGCGCGGTAGAAGCGCTTCGGGGCGATCGGCAGCCGGTTGTCGCCATACTGGCCGTCGTCGCGGAACCGGAAGTCGGACAGCGTCGCGGTCTGCCGCAGCCGCCAGCCTTCGGCGAAGGTCCAGTCGACCGTGGCCTCGAGGCCCTGGTGCACCGTGTCGTCGGCGTTGAACGTGGAGGCGGGGACGCCCGGGGCGACGGTGAACTGCAGGAGTTCGCGATCGAGCTGGGCGCGGTACAGCGTGATGTCCCAGAGGAACGGGCCGCGGCGGCCGCGGGTCCCGACCTCCGCCGTCCAAGCCTCCTGCGCCCGCACAGGCGCGAAACCCTGTCCCGTGGGCGACAGCGAGCCGTGGTTCGGCGGCTCCACCGAACGCGTCACGTTGGCGAACACCTGGGCGCCGCCCTCGTCCTCCCAGAGCAGGCCGATCCGGGGCGCGAACCAGTCGTAGCGCTTCGAGGCGCGGAGGTTGAAGGTCGAGGCGACGCCCGGGATGGCGGTCTGCCGGTAGTCCCGCTCGGCCATCCCCCAGGTTCCGCCCGCCACGACCGCCAGGCGCGGAACCACGAAGATCCGGCCCTCGGCGAAGACGTCGGCCGCCTCCGCGTTCTGCCGCGTGCGCGACGTGGGCGCCCCGCGGGCCCCGCGCAGGTTGACGAAGAAGTTGGAGTCCAGGTCTCCCGACCGCAGCCACGCGCCGAGATAGGCGTCGGCCCGGCGTTCGCCGAGGGCGCCCTCCCAGTCGAGCCGGGCGAAGGCGCCGTAGTTGCGGCTCTCCTGGTCGATGATCTGGAAGATCGGGTGGTCGAGGTCCTTCCAGACCCCGTAGACGGCGCCTTCGAACACCGTCGAACCGCTCAGCCGCCAGGTCGTCCGCAGCGAGGCGCGCACGCCCCGCTGATGGCGCCCCTGATCGTTGAGGTAGTTGCCGGGCGCGGGCTGGCGCGGGTTCGCGTCGACTTGGGCGCGCGTCAGGGCGCCGGGGATCTCCTGGTTGATGTTCGACCCGTTCAGGATCAGCCGGACTTCCCGGTCCTCGCCGAACGTGCGGCCCAGGTTGAGCGAGCCGAACTGGATGTTCTGCTGGCTCTGCGGCCGATAGCCCTGTCCGCGCTGGTTGCTGATCGCCATGAACACGTCCCAGTCGTCCACTTGGCGGGCCAGGGCGGCGTGTTCGCGATGCAGGCCGAAGCTGCCCCCGTCGACGCGGAGCCGCGTCTCGAAGCCGGCGTCGCGGCCTGTGGGCGTCACCATGTTGACCGCGCCGCCCAGCAGGGCGCCGCCGAAGCGCAGCGCATTTCCCCCGCGGTAGACTTCCGTGAAGCGGGTGATCAGCGGGTCCGCGATCTGGCTGTCGCCGAAGCCGTCTGCCTCGTTCAGGGGAACGCCGTCCTGGGCGATGAGGAGGCCGCGGTTGTGGTTGGCGTTGCCGAGTCCGGACCCGCGGATCGAGATCCGGATGTCGCCGCCCCACTTTCGTTGGGCGTAGACGCCGGGCGCGTCGCGCAGGATGTCGTCCAGGCCCAGGGCGAAGCGGCTGGCGTAGGATTCCTGCGAGATCACCGACACGGCGCCCGGCGTTTCGGACAGGCGGGCGCGGGCGTCGGCGACGACGGGCGGGTCTTCGGGATTTCGGGCCCCGGTGACGATGAGGGTGTCGACGGTGGTGGCGTCGTCGTCCGCCCGCGCGGGGGCGGGGACGAGCGCAGGTGCGGCGCAGGCTGCGACCAGCATGGCGCGAAGGAGGTTTGCCAAGGAAAGGCTCCTGAAAAGCGAGATGACGGGCGCGCGAGTGGACTCGCGCGCGGCGGCGATCAGGCCTCGGAGCTGGGCGGACCTCGGGAGGGCGGCGGTGGCGCGGCGAGGCCGCGTCCGGGCCGCACGGCATAGGCCACCGGCGTGGGCGCCGCGGCAGGCGCGGTGTAGACGACCGGCCGCACGAGGGCGGACGGCGAGGCCGGCAGCGCGGGCGCTGCGCAGGCGGTGAGGCAGTGGTCGCAGCCGTGGGACCGCTCCATCGGGGCGCCGGCGTCGTTCGCCGGCGCGGGGGCCAACCCCATGTCGGTGCAGATCGTCACCCCGGGGCCGCTCATCGCGCCGGCGCTCGCGAAGGTCGGGAACATCGCCTGCACGAGCAGGGCGAACACGGCGAACAGGGCGATGATCGCCCGGCGCTCGGCGCGCGTGTTCGACTGTGCGGTGGTTCCCACGATGTCGGCTTCTAGACCCAGCGCGGGATTCCGCAAGTGGGCGACGTAGGCCATAGTGGCTCGACTGGCGGTTTGGAGAACGGATGGCAGGCGAGGTTCAGCCCGGCGCGTACAAGGACGTGGTTCTGTTCCTGGCCACCGCCGGGGTGGTGGTCCCGCTCTTCCGGCAATGGCGCATCAGCCCCATCCTGGGCTTCCTGGGCGCCGGGGTCGTGCTCGGGCCCTATGGCCTGGGCGCCCTGGCCCACGAGGTGTCGTGGCTCGACGCCTTCACCATCGAGAATCCCGACGAACTCGCGCAGCTCGCCGAGTTCGGCGTGGTGTTCCTGCTGTTCACCATCGGCCTGGAGCTCTCGTGGGAGCGCCTGCGCTCCATGCGCCGCTACGTCTTCGGTCTCGGCGCCCTGCAGGTGGGCGTGTGCCTGAGCATCACCGCCGTCGCGGCCTGGCTCTTCGGGCAGCCCCCGGCCGCCGCCATCGCGGTGGGCGCGGCCCTCGCGCTCTCGTCCACGGCCATCGTCATGCCGATCCTGGCCGAGCAGAAGCGCCAGCACTCCATGGCCGGCCGCGCGACGTTCTCGGTGCTGCTGTTCCAGGATTTGGCCGTGGCCCCGATCCTGGTGACCCTGACCCTCCTGGGCCGGCGGGGGGTCGAGGACTTCTCCTCGCCCAGCCTGCTGCTCTCGCTGGTCCCCGCGATCCTGGGCGTGGCTTTCCTGTTCGCCTTCGGACGCTGGCTGCTGCGTCCGATGCTCCGCTCGGTGGCCCGCGCGAAGAGCGAGGAGCTCTTCGTCGCCGCCTGCCTGCTGGTGGTGGTGGGGGCAGGGCTGGTCAGCGCGCTCACCGGTCTCTCGATGGCGCTGGGCGCGTTCATCGCCGGCCTGCTGCTGGCCGAGACCGAGTTCCGGCACGAGGTCGAGGTGCGGATCGAGCCCTTCAAGGGCCTGCTGCTCGGTCTCTTCTTCATTTCGGTCGGCATCGGCCTGAACATCCCGCTGCTGCTCGAGCGGCCCCTCGTGATCCTCGGCTCGGCCGTCGGGCTGGTGGCGTTCAACACCGCGGTCGTCTTCGGCCTGGCGAAGGCCTTCGGCCTGAAGACGCGCAGCGCCATCGAGTCGGCGCTGCTGCTCGCGGGGGCCGGCGAGTTCGCCTTCGTCATCCTGGGCCAGGCGATGGACCAGGGGCTGGTCGCGCGCCAGGTGGGCCAGACCGTGCTGGTGGCCGCGACGCTCTCCATGTTCTCGATCCCGTTCCTGGCGCAGCTCGGCCTGCGGCTGGGGGGCCGCCGCGTGCGTCCCGCCGAGGAGCCGCCCGAACAGCCCGAGCCGCGCGAGTCGATCGCCGGCGCGCCGCCCAAGGTGCTGGTGGTCGGCTACGGGCGCGTGGGCCGCCTGGTGGGCGAGATGCTGAAGCGCCACGACATCGGATGGGTCGGCGCCGACCTGGACGCGCGGCTGGTCGAGCAGGGCCGCAGGGCCGGAGAGACCATCTATTTCGGCGACGCGGCCCGGGCCGAGTTCCTGCTCCGGTGCGGCCTCGCCGACGCTCCGGCGCTGGTGGTCACCATGGACGACCCCGAGGGGGTCGAGGCGATCGTCGCCGTCGCCCGCGAGGTTCGGCCCGACCTCACCATCGTGGCGCGCGCCCGCGACGCGCGGCACGCGCAGCGGCTCTACGACCTGGGCGCCACCGACGCGGTGCCTGAGACAGTGGAGGCCTCGCTGCAGCTGTCCGAGGCCGTGCTCGTGGAGATCGGCGTCCCGATGGGGCTGGTGATCGCCTCCATCCACGAGCGCCGCGACGAGTTTCGTCGCACCCTCAACCGGCCCGAGTCGCTGGGCGGCCGGACCCGCCGCTTCCAGCGCGAGCGGGAAGGCTGAACCCGATGGCGGAGAGGCGCCGGAACCATGGCGCCCGAAAAAAGCGCGGCGAGACGGGAACGCGCGGAACCAAGCGTAGCCTTGCGAGTTTGGGCCGTCAGACGCGGTGCGAAGCCGCGGTGGGGGCTTGGCCTGATGAAACGGGACGGATGGAGCGGCGACTGGGCGGACAACGCCTTCGCGCGGCTGCGTCGTCTCGGCGTCTTGTCAAGGAAAACAACGGCCTCCCATCAGCAACCGGACGACCTCCGGGGCGGCAGGGGCGAGATCCTCGGAGGTGCTCGAAAGGGCTCCGCCGCGAGCGGGGACACAGCCTGGGGCCGTTTCCACATCGTTGTGTTTGCGATTCTACGAGAATACCGGCATCTGCATGGGCGTCAGAACAACGACGTCCTGGTAGAGCTTGGGAAAGGCTGGCGAAATTGCGGTCCCAGTGTGACCCTGGCGACACTTTCGCAACCGTCCGGCCTTGATATAAGAGCGGCCTGGGTCAAACGGCCGCACCACCTGAGGGCAACGAGAGGGCTCTGATTATGAAGTTGAAACTCCTGGCTGGGGCCGCGATGGCTGCGGTGTTCGCCGCATCCGGAGCTGCGGCTCAAGAAGGCTGGTACGGCGCTGTGGACCTCGGGTACCACTGGCCCGAAGAGTTCGAGATGACGTCCTCGAACAACGCGCCCAACGGCGCGCCCTACAAATGGGACTTCAGCCAGGAAGAGGACTGGGCCGGCTTCGCTCGCCTCGGCTACCAGCTGACCGAGAACTGGCGCGTCGAACTGGAAGTCGGCTATCGCGGCGGTGACATCGAGAGCGTCCGCGGCGGCCAGAACCAGGTCATCGTCGGGCTCTGCACCCCTGGCGTGACGCGCACGCCCGCGGCTCCCGTCTGCGGCTCGCCGGACGGCGACGTCGATGCTTGGACGGTGATGGGCAACATCATCTACGACATCGCGCCCAACAGCGTCATCAACCCGTTCATCGGCGCCGGCATCGGCGTGAACCACGTGAAGATGGACGTGACGGGCCAGTTCTCCAACGTTCCGGTCGGGACCGCGGCGGCCAACGCGATCCAGAACCTGACCGTCGACGACGACGACACCGCGTTCGCCTACCAGTTCATCGCCGGTCTCGCCTGGCGCGCGACCGACCAGCTGCGGGTCGACCTGACCTACCGCTACCTGGCCGGCTCGGACGTCGACTTCACCTCGGTCGGCAGCGTCGGCACGGGCCTGCAACCGGGCGTCTTCTCGGGCGAGTACAAGGACCAGGCGGTGACGCTGGGCCTGCGCTACGTCTTCGCGACGCCTGAGCCGCCGCCCCCGCCGCCCCCGCCGCCTCCGCCCCCGCCGCCTCCGCCGCCGCCTCCCCCGCCGCCGCCGCCTCCGCCGGCCGCGGCCTACGAGGCCCGGCAGTTCATCGTCTACTTCCCGTTCGATCAGTACGTGATCACGCCGGAAGCCCAGGCGGTGATCACCGACGCGGCCAACTACGCCAAGGGCGGCAACGCCACCCGCGTCGTGGTCGTGGGCCACGCCGACACCTCGGGCTCGGCGGCCTACAACGTCCGTCTCTCCGAGCGCCGTGCGAAGGCCGTGGCCGACGCCCTGGTCGGCTCGGGCGTGAACCAGACCTCGCTGTCGGTCGACTGGAAGGGCGAGACCATGCCCGCGGTCGCCACCGGCGACGGCGTCAAGGAGCCGCTGAACCGCCGCTCCACGATCGACATCAACTTCTAAGGTCGGTCGAAGACTTGAAGATCGGGGCCCGGCGGCGACGCCGGGCCCTTTTCTTTTGCGCCTGCTTTCTCTTGCGCCTGCCGCAGTCGGGAGGGGCTCAGAGCGGCAACACCGTCGTGGACTTGACCTCCTCCAGCACCGCGTAGGTGCGGGTCTCGCGGACGCCGGGAATCCTCACCAGGACCTCCTCGAGGAACTTCCGCCAGGCGGTCAGGTCGCGGACCCGGCTCTTGATCAGGTAGTCGAACCCGCCGGCCACCATGTGGCACTCCAGCACGTCCGGGGCCCGCCGCGCGGCGGCGGCGAAGGTCTCGAAGACCTCGGGGGTGGTGCGGTCGAGGACCACTTCCACGAAGATCAGGACGCCCCGCTCCACCATCTGCGGATCGACCAGGGCCGCGAACCCGGTGATGTAGCCGCTTTCGCGCAGGCGCCGGACGCGGTCGGAACAGGCGCTGGGCGAGAGGTTGCAGCGTTCCGCCAGCTCGGCGTTGGAGATGCGGCCATCCGCCTGCAGCACCCGCAGCAGCCGCCGATCCGTATCGTCCAGCCGAAGATTGTTCGCCATATCGGCCCCCTGGCCCAGAGAATCCGGCCCTGCACGCCAACTACCGTAGCACATCCGGCTCAAGCTTCCTTACTCCGAAGCGTGTCAGCCGCTGGAGGCCCGCATGGCGTTCGATCACCTGGACGACGGCAAGTTCGCCGACGAGCGCGCAGCCCTCGCGGCGCTGCTCGCATCGCGCCCGCTCGGCGAAACCGACCGCGAGGCCGTGCGGGCCGAGGCCGAGGCCCTGGTCCGGGCGGCGCGCAAGGCCGCGCGCAGGCAGGGCGTGGTCGAGAGCTTCCTGCAGGAATTCAGCCTCTCGACCCGCGAGGGGCTGGCGCTCATGTGCCTGGCCGAGGCGCTGCTGCGCACGCCCGACGAGGAGACCCGCGACCGGCTCATCGCCGAGAAGATCGCCTCCGCCGACTGGGCGAGCCACGCCGGCCGGTCGGACTCGCTGCTCGTCAACGCCTCGACCTGGAGCCTGATGCTCACGGGCAAGCTGATCGATCCCGACGACGAGGCGCGCAACGACCTGCCGGGCTTCATCAAGCGCCTGGCCGGGCGCCTGGGCGAGCCGGTGATCCGGCGCGCCGTGGCGGCGTCGGTCCGCATCATGGGCGAGCAGTTCGTGCTGGGCGCCACCATCGAGAAGGCCCTGAAGCGCGCCGCCGACGACGGCTTCGTCTGCAGCTACGACATGCTGGGCGAGGGCGCCCGCACCGACGCCGACGCCGACCGTTACGAGGCGGCCTACGCCCGCGCGATCCAGGTCGTGGGCAAGGCCGTGAAGGACGAGGGGCCCGAGCGCGGGCACGGGGTTTCGGTCAAGCTCTCGGCGCTCTCGCCGCGCTACGAGGCCCGCCAGTTCGAGCGGGTGATGGCCGACCTCTATCCGCGCATCGTGCGGCTGGCGACCATGGCCGCCGAGGCCAACATCAACCTCACCCTCGACGCCGAGGAAGCCGACCGTCTCGTCATCTCGCTGGACCTGCTCGACCGGCTGGCCCGCGAGCCTGCGCTGGGTTCCTGGCGCGGTCTCGGCCTGGCGGTGCAGGCCTATCAGAAGCGGGGCCCGCAGACGATCGAGGCGGTGGCCGGCATCGCGCGGAGCACGGGCCGGCGGCTGATGGTGCGGCTGGTGAAGGGGGCCTACTGGGACTCCGAGATCAAGCGCGCCCAGGTGGCCGGCCTCTCCGGCTATCCGGTGTACACCACCAAGGCCGCCACCGACGTCTCCTATCTCGCCTGCGCCCGTGCGCTGCTCGCCGCCGCCCCGCATCTCTACGGACAGTTCGCCACCCACAACGCCCACACGCTGGCGGCCGTGCGGCTGATGGCGAGCCAGATGGGGCTGTCGCCCGAGTTCCAGCGCCTGCATGGCATGGGCGAGGCGCTCTACGAGGCGGCGCGCGAGCGCTACGGCCATTTCCCGCTCCGGGTCTACGCCCCGGTGGGCAGCCACGAGGACCTCCTGCCCTATCTCGTCCGCCGGCTGCTGGAGAACGGCGCCAACACCTCGTTCGTGCACGCCCTGCTGGATGAGAAGACGCCCGTCGCCAAGGTCGTGGTGGACCCGGTCGGCGCGGTGGAAGCCGCCGGCGCGGGGCCGCACCCGCGCATCCCCCTGCCGCGCGACCTCTACGGGCCGGCCCGGCGCAACTCGGCCGGTCTCGACCTCTCCGTCGCCGCCGTCCGCGCGGCGCTGGGCGCCGCCATCGCGGAGCTGCCGCCTCTCGACGGCGCGCCCATCGTGTCGGGCCTGTCGATGATGGAGGGGGCCGGGGCCCTCGTGGCCTCGCCCGCCGACCTCGACCGGCCGATCGGCCGCGTCTGGTCCGCGACCCCCGCCCACATCGACGCCGCCTTCGGCGCGGCCCGGGCGGCGCAGCCCGGATGGGACGCCCGCGGCGGCGAAGGCCGGGCCCGGGTGCTCCGCGCCATGGGCGATGCTCTGGAGGCCGACCGCGACCGCCTGATCGCCGTCTGCGTGCGCGAGGCGGGCAAGACCCTGGCGGACGCCGTCGCCGAGGTGCGCGAGGCCGCCGACTTCTGCCGCTTCTACGCCCATCTCACCGAGCGGCAGTTCGCCGGGGCGGAGACCCTGCGCGGCCCGGTGGGCGAGACGAACCAGTTGCAGCTCCACGGTCGCGGCGTCTTCGTCTGCATCAGCCCGTGGAACTTCCCGCTGGCCATCTTCACCGGCCAGATCGCCGCCGCGCTGGCGGCCGGCAACGGCGTGCTGGCCAAGCCCGCCGAGCAGACGCCCCTGGTCGCGGCCGAGGCGGTGAAGCTGTTCCACAGCGCGGGCGTGCCCGCCGATCTCCTCCACCTGCTGCCCGGCGACGGCGCCACCGTGGGCGCGGCGCTGACGGCGCACCCCGGCTGCGACGGCGTGGCCTTCACCGGCGGCGTCGAGACGGCCTGGGCGATCAACCGCGCCCTGGCGGCGCGCGAGGGGCCGATCGTCCCCTTCATCGCCGAGACCGGGGGGCTGAACGCCATGTTCGTGGACAC
Organism: Phenylobacterium sp. T106; assembly: GCF_057219735.1. Classification (NCBI taxonomy): domain Bacteria; kingdom Pseudomonadati; phylum Pseudomonadota; class Alphaproteobacteria; order Caulobacterales; family Caulobacteraceae; genus Phenylobacterium; species Phenylobacterium sp. T106. The sequence goes on from NZ_JBXVWA010000002.1 coordinate 72,467, forward strand.
CACGGCCCTGCGCGAACAGGTGATCGACGACGTGCTCGTGTCCGGGTTCGGCTCGGCGGGGCAGCGCTGCTCGGCCCTGCGCCTGCTGTTCGTACCGCACGACACCGCAGACCTCATCATCGACGGACTCAAGGGCGCCATGCAGACCCTCGTGGTGGGCGACCCGGCCGACCCGCGGACCGACATCGGGCCGGTCATCGACGCCCAGGCGAAGGCCGAGCTCGAGGCTCACGTCCAGGCGCTGCAGGCCGAAGGCCGGGTGCTCGCGCGGCTCGCCGCGCCGGACGGCGGGCACTTCTTCGCGCCCACCCTGGCCGAGCTCCCGGACGCGTCCCGCCTCCAGAAGGAGGTCTTCGGACCGATCCTGCACGTGGTCCGCTACGATCCCGCGCGGCTCGCCGAGGCGGCCGCCCCGCTGGTGCAGGCGCGCTACGGGCTCACGCTCGGCGTCCATTCGCGCATCGAGGCCTTCGCCCAGGCGGTGCAGCGCGCCGTCCCGGCCGGCAACGCCTACGTGAACCGCTCGATGATCGGCGCCGTCGTGGGCGTCCAGCCGTTCGGCGGCGAAGGGCTCTCGGGCACCGGCCCCAAGGCGGGCGGTCCTCACGCGCTCCTGCGGTACGCCGTCGAGCGCGCCGTCAGCGTCAACATCGCGGCCCAGGGCGGCGACCCCGCGCTCCTGAACCTCGACCTCTAGCCGCGCGTCTCCGGCCCAATCGCGGAGCGGGCGCCACTTCCGGCGCGGCTTTGCGTTTAGCTGGGCAGCGCAGCGGGGGTCGAGGGACGCATGACACTCCAGCAGGCCCTGGCCTTCGGCCTGATGGGCCTCACCATCGTGGGCTTCATCTGGGGCCGGTGGCGCTACGATGTGATCGCAGTGCTGGCCCTGCTGGCGGGGGTCACGCTCAACATCGTCCCGGCCGAGTCGGCCTTCGACGGCTTCAAGAACGACATCACCGTCATCATCGCCTGCGCGCTGGTGGTGAGCGCGGCCTTCGCCCGGTCGGGCATCGTCGAGCGGGTGCTGCGACCGCTGGCGCCGCACCTCAAGACCCCCGCCTCGCAGGTGATGCTCTTCGCCGGCGCGGTCACGCTGCTCTCCATGGTCACGAAGAACGTCGGCGCGCTGGCGATCATGATGCCGATCGCGCTGTCCGTGGCCAAGCGCACCGGCACGCCGCCCTCGCTGATCCTGATGCCGATGTCGTTCGGGGCGCTGCTGGGCGGCACGGTCACTCTGGTCGGCACCTCGCCCAACATCATCGTCTCGCAGGTGCGCGAGGAGATCCTGGGCCGGCCGTTCGGCATGTACGACTATGCGCCCGTGGGCCTCGGCGTCACGGCGGTGGGCCTCATCTTCCTCGCCTTCGGATACCGGCTCCTGCCCAAGTCCCGGCCCACGCGGGAGACCCTGGACGCGGCTCTCGGCGCGAACCCCTACGTCACCGAGGTCGAGGTGCCCCTCGGCTGGGAAGGCGGGCCGACCACCATCGGCAAGCTCGACCACCTGGCGGGCGGCGACGTCACCGTGATGGCGCTGGTCCGCGACGGCAAGCGACGGCCGTCGCCGCACGCCAACACCCGCGTGCGGCCCGGCGACATCCTGCTGCTCGAAGGCGACCACGAGTCCCTCGACTCCCTCATCGGCCGCCTCAAGCTGAAGCTCACCCGCGCGGATCGGCCCATCACCATGGAGGAGCCCACCGAGGAGGTCCGCATCGTCGAGGTCGTGGTCGGGCCCGAGTCCGTGATGGCCGGGCGTTCCGCGCGGCAGGAGGACCTGCACACGAGCCACGGGGTCAACCTCTTGGCCGTCAGCCGGGCCGGCTACCGCATCTCGAGCGAGCTGCGCACGCTCAAGCTCCGCGCCGGCGACATGCTGGTCCTGCAGGGGGCCGAGCGGACCCTCCCGGGCGCGCTGAAGACCCTGGGGCTGCTGCCCTTGGCCGAACGGGAGGTGCGCCTGGGCGGCCCCCGGTCGCTGGCGCCGGCGGTGATCCTGGCGGTGGCGATGATCCTGGTGGCGCTGAAGATCGCGCCCGTCGCGATCGCCTTCTTCGGCGCGGCCGTCCTGATGGTCGCGGTGGGCGCGATCCGCATGCGCGAGGCCTACACCGCCCTCGACGGACCGCTCCTCGTCCTGATCGCCTGCCTGATCCCGGTGTCCGAAGCCATCCGCGCCACCGGCGGCGCCGACCTCATCGCGGAAGGTCTGGCCTGGGCGTTCCGCGGCCAGCCCGGGATGCTGGCGCTGGGCGCGGTGATGGCGGTGGCCATGGCCGCGACGCCGTTCCTGAACAATGCCGCGACGGTGCTGATCGTGGCGCCGATCGGCGCCAGCCTGGCGAAGCTGCTGGGCTTCCAGCCCGAGCCCTTCCTGATGGCCGTGGCGCTCGGCGCCGCCTGTGACTTCCTCACCCCCATCGGCCACCAGTGCAACACGCTGGTGATGGCGCCCGGCGGCTACCGCTTCGCGGACTATCCCCGGCTGGGCGCGCCCCTGTCGCTGATCGTCCTCATCGTCGGCACGGCGCTGATCGGGATGGTCTGGCCGCTGAATTGAGGGCGCGCGGCGCACGCCGTTCACAGTGTCGTGAATCGCGGCGGCGTTAACCATCCCACGCCGAGAGCGGCGGACTCGGCGTTAACGCCTCGTTAGCGAAAAAACCCGGGGACGGGTCGCTCGCCTCATTGACGAGTCGATGGGACCCATGTGTCCATATGTGGGTTGTTCGGGATGGGGCCGACACAACATCTAGGGGCTGGGACTGGGGCGGGAGAGCCAGGGTCCCGAATGGGAAATGGGTCTGAGGACATGAGTGAGGCGGCGAAGGTTGGGATTGCCGAGTCTTCTGAACGGGTTGCGCCGGCGCAGCCCGCGCGTCCGCAGCTGCAGCTGGTCCGGAAGGTCGAGGTGGATCGGTCGCGCGACGCGCTGCTGACCGACTTCGGCAAGACGACGCTGGAAGACCGCTACCTGCTCCCGGGCGAAAGCTACCAGGACATGTTCGCGCGGGTCGCAACGGCGTTCGCCGACGACGCCGACCACGCCCAGCGGATCTACGACTACATCTCGCGGCTCTGGTTCATGCCGGCCACGCCGGTGCTGTCGAACGGCGGCGCCCAGCGCGGCCTGCCGATCAGCTGCTTCCTCAACGCCGTGCCCGACAACCTCGAAGGCATCGTCGGCGTCTGGAACGAGAACGTCGCCCTGGCCTCCAACGGCGGCGGCATCGGCACCTACTGGGGCGGCGTCCGCTCGATCGGCGAGAAGGTGAAGGGCGCCGGCCAGACCAGCGGCATCATCCCCTTCATCCGCGTGATGGACTCCCTGACGCTCGCGATCAGCCAGGGGTCGCTGCGCCGCGGCTCGGCCGCCGTCTACCTCGACATCCATCACCCTGAGATCGAGGAGTTCCTCGAGATCCGGAAGCCCTCGGGCGACTTCAACCGCAAGAGCCTGAACCTCCACCATGGCCTGTCGATCACCGACGAGTTCATGGAGGCGGTGCGTGACGGCGCCATGTTCGGCCTGCGCTCGCCGAAGACCGGCGAGGTGATCCGCGAGGTCGACGCCCGCTCGCTCTGGCAGAAGATCCTGGAGATCCGCCTGCAGACCGGCGAGCCCTACCTGATCTTCTCCGACACCGTGAACCGCGCGATGCCGCAGCATCAGCGCGAACTCGGCCTCTCCGTCCGCCAGTCCAACCTGTGCAGCGAGATCATGCTGCACACCGGCAAGGACCATCAGGGCCTGGAGCGGACGGCCGTGTGCTGCCTGTCTTCGGTCAACGCCGAGACCTTCCTGGAGTGGCGCGACCACCCGACGTTCATCGAGGACGTCATGCGCTTCCTCGACAACGTGCTGGAGGACTTCATCGTCCGCGCGCCGCCGTCGATGAAGAACGCCGTCTACGCCGCCCGCCGCGAGCGCAGCGTGGGCCTGGGCCTCATGGGCTTCCACTCGTTCCTGCAGAGCCAGAACGTGCCCTTCGAGAGCGCCATGGCGAAGAGCTGGAACATGCGGCTCTTCAAGACCCTGCGCCGCCAGTGCGACGCCGCCTCGCGCAAGCTGGCCGCCGAGCGGGGGCCCTGCCCGGACGCCGCCGAGCGCGGCGTCATGGAGCGCTTCAGCCACAAGCTGGCCATCGCGCCCACCGCCTCGATCTCGATCATCTGCGGCGGGACCTCGGCCGGCATCGAGCCGATCCCGGCCAACATCTACACCCACAAGACCCTGTCGGGGACCTTCGCGGTCAAGAACCCCTTCCTCGACGCGCTGCTGACCGAGAAGGGCCAGAACACCCCCGGGGTGTGGGATTCCATCCTGCAGAACGAGGGCTCGGTGCAGCACCTCGACTTCCTGAGCCAGGACGAGAAGGACGTCTTCAAGACGGCCTTCGAGATCGACCAGCGCTGGGTGATCGAGCTGGCCGCCGACCGGACGCCCGACATCTGCCAGTCGCAGTCGGTGAACGTCTTCCTGCCCGGCGACGTCGACAAGTGGGACCTGCACATGCTGCACTGGACGGCGTGGGAGCGCGGCTGCAAGTCGCTCTACTACCTGCGCTCCAAGTCGGTGCAGCGCGCCAGCCATGCCGGCGGCGAGGCGCTCGCCGAGGTGGTCCACGCCGAGGGCAAGACCGACTACGAGGAATGCCTCGCCTGCCAGTAGGCCCTCAGGCTCGCACAGGCTCCTGAAACGCCAGGCTCCTCCCGGCGAGGGACGAGCCTGCGCGGCAGGCGTGCGACCGGCCGCTGCGAGCAAGGGCCGCGCGATTCACCCTGCCGCAATTCGCCCCAGGCGCTTTTGGCCTTGCCGGGGGCCGCGGGGTCGCGAACTATGACCTTCGGAACGGGGAGTAGCGCATGCGTGGGGTCGCGCTCGTCGTCGCACTGGCAGGCTGCGCGGCCGCAGGGTCCGCCGCGGCGCAGACGCGTGTTCCCGATCTCACGGACGCCCTCGACCTCAAGGACGCCGCCTTCGCCCGGGTCCCCCGGGGCTTCGACGACGACCGCCTGGACCGGGTGACGATCCGCGCCTGGCCCCGGGCGGTCAGCTTCTCGTCCGACACGCTGGAGTTCGAGGTCGCGCCGCACGCCGGCTTCGGCGTCTCCGATCGCGGCCGGGGCGCGGCCGAGGGCGGCGCGATGCTGACGGTCTCGCCGAAGACCCGCGGCGAGCGCGCCCTGGCGCACCTGCGCGACATGGGCGTGAAGGACGGCCAGGCGGCCTTCGGCGACACCGGGCGCTGGTACCTGTTCGCGGCCGCCAGCGGCCAGGCGGTGGGGCTCAACATGCTGCGCGGCGACCGCGGCGGCTGGGACCGCGCCGGGTGGTCCACCGACGCCGCCAGCACCCTGGTGGGCGACGCCCAGGTCGGCGTGGGCTGGCGCAAGGGGGACGTCCAGAGCTCGTTCGGCGTCATCCACCGCGAGGTGAAGGGCAAGCACATGATCTGGGGCCAGCCCACCCGCGACGACACCGTCGCCGCCTTCACCTTCAGCTTCCGCCCGCAGAAGTAGACCAGAGATCCTCCCCCATCCGGGCAGCACGCTGCCGGCGCCGCCGGCTAGATCCGGTCCCAGCCCTCGAAGAAGGGGTAGCGCTCGGCCCACAGCGCGGCCAGCCGCGGGTCGGCGTCGACGCGGCGCACGGCCTCGCCCATCCGCGGCGCCGCGGCGTAGAACCGCTGCCGCCTCGGACGGAAGCGCGACACCACCGCCACGTACAGGTCGAGCACGGTCAGCGCCTCGCCCAGGATGTACGGGCCGGGCTCGACCTGCCGCTCCATGATCGCCCAGCATTGGCTGATCCGGTCCTGGATCGCGGCGTCCATCTCGCCGTGGACGCGCGGGTCGACCACCAGGCGCGAGGGGTCGTCCTTGATCCAGTAGAAGGCGTAGATCGCGGCGCTGACGAAGCTCATCCAGCGCAGGAAGGCCGAGCGGCGCGGATCGTCCGGCCCGGGGGCGAGGCCCGCCTCCGGGTGCAGCTCCCCGAGCCGCACCAGGATGGCCGCGCTCTCGGTCATCACCTCGCCGCCGGGGAGCGCCAGCGCCGGCACCTGCCGCATGGGGTTGGCGGCCAGCACCCGGTCGCCCGCCGCCTGGTCGTCCTCGAAGGTGGGCGCCTCGACCACCTCGAACGGCGCGCCGATCAGCGTCAGCGCCGCCTCCACGGCCACGCCGCCTGAGCCGACGGCGGAATAGAGGACATATCCACCGGCCATCACCAACTCCGTGGAAAAACGCTACATAGCGTGGGGTGGCCGCTTTACGACCACAACATGTTGAGACACTCTTAACCCGTTCGCAGGGGGCGCGTGACTCGATGAGCCAGACCACATCCAACGTCCAGGCGCTGCCGGGGCTCCTCACCCCGTCCTACGCCTACAAGCCCTTCCGCTACCCCTGGGCCTACGACTTCTGGAAGCGCCAGCAGCAGGTGCACTGGATGCCCGAAGAGGTGCCGCTGGGCGAGGACCTGAAGGACTGGGCGGTCAATCTCACCGACCGCGAGCGCAACCTGCTCACCCAGATCTTCCGCTTCTTCACCCAGTCGGACGTGGAAGTGAACGACAACTACATGGAGCGCTACAGCCGCGTCTTCAAACCCACCGAGGTGAAGATGATGCTGGCCTCGTTCTCCAACATGGAGACGATCCACATCGCGGCCTACGCCCTGCTGCTCGAGACGATCGGCATGCCCGATTCCGAGTTCACGGCCTTCCTCGACTACAAGGCCCTGCGCGACAAGCACGACTACATGCAGCAGTTCGGCGTCGACACCCACGCCGACATCGCCCGCACCCTGGCCATGTTCGGCGGCTTCACCGAGGGCCTGCAGCTGTTCGCCAGCTTCGCCATGCTGATGAACTTCCCGCGCCACAACAAGATGAAGGGCATGGGCCAGATCGTCAGCTGGTCGGTCCGCGACGAGAGCCTGCACTGCGAAGGGATCATCAAGCTCTACCACGCCTTCAACAAGGAGACCGGCTGCGTCACGCCCTCGGTGGCCGCCGACATCGTCGACTGCTGCAAGACGGTGGTGGGCCTGGAGGACAAGTTCATCGACCTGGCCTTCGAGGCCGGCGACGTGGCGGGCATGACCCCCGCCGACATCAAGGCCTACATCCGCTTCATCGCCGACTGGCGCCTGCGCCAGCTGAACCTGCCCGAGGTCTACGGCGTGAAGGAGAACCCGCTTCCCTGGCTGCAGAGCATGCTGAGCGGCGTGGAACACGCCAACTTCTTCGAGGCGCGCAGCACCGAGTACTCCAAGGCCGCCACCCGCGGCCAATGGCACGGCAGCGAAGGCGTCTGGGCCGAATTCGACCGCATGCAGGCCAAGCGCGACGCCGCGCCGGAGGGGCTGATCGCAGGGGAGTGATCCCCCGCCCGGGCCCGGCGGGCTCGCTTGGGGTCTCCGTGCGGCGACGTCGTCCGCGGAACGGCGGATGTCGGAAGGCCGCACTGCGGCGCGTCCTCCGGGCGCAAGCCCGCGACCAGCGGGTCGGAAGGCGGAGGCGCGGGATGTCCAGGGTTCGGGTGGCGGGGTTCTCGGTCTCGGTCGACGGGTTCGGCGCGGGACCCGACCAGAGCCTCGAACATCCGCTCGGCCGGGGCGGCGAGGCGCTGCACCAGTGGATGTTCGGCACCCGCTTCTTCCACGATATGATCGGCGAACCGGGCGGCAGCGACGGCGTCGACCAGGACTACGCCCATCGCGCCATGGACGGGTTCGGCGCCTTCATCCTCGGCCGCAACATGTTCGGGCCGGTCCGCGGCCCGTGGCCCGACGAGAGCTGGACGGGGTGGTGGGGCGCCGATCCGCCATACCACGCGCCGACGTTCGTGCTGACCCACCATGCGCGCGCGCCCCTCGTCATGGAGGGCGGCACCACCTTCATCTTCGTGACCGAGGGGCCGGAGGCGGCGCTGGCGCAGGCGCGGGCCGCCGCGGGCGGCCTCGACGTGAAGATCGGCGGCGGCGTCTCGACCGTGCGCCAGTACCTGCGCGCCGGCCTGGTCGACGAGCTGCAGATCGCCGTGTCCCCCGTGGTGCTGGGCGAGGGGGAGCCGCTGTTCGCCGGCATCGATCTGCCGGCCCTCGGGTTCCGCGTTCGCGAGCGCCGAGCCAGCGAGGACGCGATGCATGTGGTCCTGACTCGCTAGCCGCAGACGGCGCCGAGCCCTTCCGCTCGCCCTGACGTTGCGCCAGGCGGGTCGAACCGTCGGTCTGTTCCCGTTTGATCAACGAAGGTCCGTTCAGAGCGCGAAAGGTTGGAGCCGCGCTCGACCGTTTGCTGTCGCTTACCTCCCCCGCGAAGCGGCGGGAGGGGGACCGCTCGCCGGGGCGCAGCCGAAGAGCGAGTGGTGGAGGGGGCGAGCGGCGGGCACTGCGGAACGATCGGGCGTGTTTGGAGCGGATGAGGCTCGCCCCCTCCACCCCCCGCTCTCCGGCCGGCTCGCGCCGGCCTCGGCGGGCGGTCCCCGTCCCGGGAGGTAAGAGCGTCGGCGCAGATGCCAGCGCCGCCCGCTGTTCCGAAATCGGATGTCACAGGTACGGCATGCTCCTCATGGAGAGAGAAAGGCTTCGATCTCATGGCCGATGGGAGCCTGCCGGGGCCGGTCACTCAAGGACCGGCCTGCGGCCGGCCGCGCCGCGGCGGCCCTCCGGGCCGTCCTTGACTGACCGGTCCCGGCAGGCAGGCTCGCCGCCACGAGACCGATGCACGACAGCGCCGCCGCCGGACCCCGCGTCCGCCGATGAATGGCAGGGAGGGTGCGGACGGCTCTCCTGTCAGGCCCCTCGCCGCTCCGCGGCCGCGAGAGGAGAGGCGGTGTGCGCGCCGCCAAAGCACTCCAGACGATTGACGCCGGCGACGCCTCGCGCATGCTCCCAGGCGGGGGTGCTCTAGTTGGCCGACGACGACAAGATCGGGACGGTCTGGACGGACGATGAGCTTGATCTCATCGTGGCCGACTACTTCGCCATGCTAGCCGCTGAGCAGGCGGGCCGCCCGTATGTGAAGTCCCACCATGCCGCGGAATTGATGGCGAAGATCGGTCGGACCCATCGCTCGGTCGAGTTCAAGCACATGAACATCTCGGCCGTCTTGGAAGAGATCGGGCAGCCCATCATCCGCGGATACAAGCCTAAGCCGAACTATCAGCGCTCGATACTGGATGCGATCGAGCGGCACATGTCCACTCGGCATGAGCCACTGTGGCGACCCACGACGGAGGAGGTGGTGCACGAGCTGGCGATGCCGTTCATGGAGCCGCCCCCTCAGCGCCAGCCGCCAAAGGCACGGCCCCGCGAACTGGAGCGGCTGGTCCGGAAGTTCGACGCCAGCGAGCGGGATTTCCGCAATCGCCAACTCGGCAAGGCCGGAGAGCGCATGGTGTTCGAGTTCGAGCAGCAGCGATTGCGCGGCGAGGATCGGGCTGATCTGGCGCGCAAGGTGCGCTGGGTAGCCGAGGAGGACGGCGACGGCGCTGGCTACGACATCCTGTCTTTCGATCGGACGGGACGCGAACGGCTCGTCGAAGTGAAGACGACGCTGGGAGGCCGGCTGACCCCCTTCTACCTCACCCGGAACGAGTGCGACCTCGCCGATGAGCGCGGCGACGCGTTCAGGCTGATGCGGCTCTACTCCTTCGCCAAGGGGCCGCGGGTGTTCGAACTCACGCCGCCCTTGGCGGATGTGGTGACGCTCTCGCCTGAGACCTACAGGGCGAGCTTCGCCGCATAGGGACGCCTCAAGCTCAGAGGCTGTGTCCGCCTCTCCCTCACTACGCCCGCCTCACGTCCCTGCCCCGGCGGAAGCGGGAGGATCGGTTATGGCTCGGCTTGCCGCACGCTTCGGTCGGGAGGGCGGCGCAACGGAAAGGAGCCGCCCATGAGTGTCGCCGAAGTCATCGCCACCCACAGCACGTCGGTCGCAGACGCCGTCGCCACCCGGCGGTCGGTCCGGGCGTTCCTGCCGCGGTCCGTGCCGTTCGAGACGGTCCGGCGCGTGCTGGACCGGGCGCGCTGGGCGCCGTCGGGCTGCAACTTCCAGCCCTGGGAAGCCACCGTGCTCACCGGCGCGCCGCTGAAGGCGCTGCAGGACAAGCTGCTCGTCAGCCCCCCCGACAATCCGCAGGAGTACGACTTCTCGGCGCCGGGACAGGTCGAGAAGTACCAGGCCCGCCTGCGCGCCGTCGGCGCGGCCATGTACCAGGCCCAGGGCATCGTGCGTCAGGACGCCGACGCCCGGGCCAAGTTCGTGCGCGACAACTGCACCTCGTTCGGCGCGCCCGTGCTGCTGCTCTGCCACTTCCCGAAGCTGATGAAGGAGGCGCAGTGGTCGGACGTCGGCATGTGGCTCCAGACCATCATGCTGCTGTTGCGGGAGGAGGGGCTCGACAGCTGCCCGCAGGAGTACATGGGCGTCTACGGCCGGACGATCAAAGCGCACCTGGGGCTGGGCGACGACATCCTGCTGTTCTGCGGATTGGCGATCGGCTGGCGCGACGAGACGGCCGCGGTCAACACCTTCACCCGCGAGCGCGTGGCGCTCGAGGACCACATCACCTTCCAGGGGTTCTGACCCGGGCTCGGCCCCGACGTCGCTCAGGCGCCTGACCTACCGCGCCCGCCAGTGGCCGGCGATGAAGGCGCGGAGGTCGCGGTAGCAGACCACTTCGGCGTCGCGCAGGGCGGCCTGCTTCTCGGCCACGCCGCCGGCGTCGAAGCTGCCGCGCGCGTCGGAAAGGGCGGTGAAGTAGGCGGCGTAGCGGCCCGCGTCGCCGGCCAGCAGCCGGTCGTCGTTGATCACGCCCAGGGCCACGACGGCGACCACGCAGCCCACGGTGACCTCGAGGGCGAGCTTCACGTCCGTGTCGAGCGGCGCGCGACCCAGGGCCAGAACCAGCACGGCGGCGATCGCGCCGGTGGCCGCCGCCACCGCCAGCAGCAGGCGGCTCATGACCCGCGCCACGGCCGCGCGCTGGCCGGGCGCGCCCAGGGAGGCGCTGAGCTTACGCTCCACATAGTCGATCTGGGCGTCCAGCCGCTGCCCGCGCAGCAGCGACAGCAGCAGGTCCAGCTCGAGGGACGGGCTCGGCGGCTGCGGCGGCTGCGACCAATCCGGAACCACCCAGGCCTCGGCGTCGTCGGCGACGGGGCCTGCCAGGGCCGGCACCTGGCCGGGCAGGTCCTCGGGCCGGGGCAGGTGCGAGAGCGTCCGCGCCCGCGCCTGCTTCCAGGCGGCCAGGGCGTCGTCGTCGGTCATGGCCCGCGACACGAGGTCGAGGTTGTTGATCACGGCCTGGAAGTAGAGCGCCCGCACGCGCTCGGCGCCGAACCGGTGCGCGAGCGATCGGGCCTTGGCCTGCGCGCCCAGCTTGTGCACGGCCATCATCGCCAGGCCCGCGACGATCAGGACGGCGGCCACGATCTCGATCGCCCGCTCGGCGCCGATGGCCAGGGGCGACGCCATCGCCAGCGCGAGGCCCAGGGCCGCCAGCCCCACGGAGAACAGGCCGAACCGGCGGTCCCGGCGCCCGTGTCGCGTGGCGGGCGGATCGTACCTTGCGAACAGCGCCCGCAGCTCGGGCCAGTCCAGGACGCGCAGGGCCGCGGGGTGCTTCGCGCCCAGGGCGGCGCGGGCCTCTTTCGTGTGCAGGACGTCGTCGTTGGCCCAGTCGGCCAGCGCGTCCTGGAACAGGCCATGACGCTCCTCCGCCTGCGCGTACCCGCCTGCCGAAGTCATCGCTCGCGCCCCCGAGCCGGCCCGCCCGGCGGCGGCCCCTCGGCGTGACTATAGCGCGGCGCGGCACGAATGGGACCCGCGAGTCGGGCTTGCAATCTGCCGCCAACATTCGACTGTTCGGCTGGAGAGAGGCCGCGACGCCGCGCGATGTACGCGGCTCCGGGACAGGGGGAGGCGAGCATGGGACTGCGTCAGGCGGTGGTCTGCAGCGTGGCGGGAGTCCTGCTGGCGCTGGCCGCGGGGGCCGTATCGGTGTCCCAGCCGGCTCCGGCGCCCGGGGCCGGCGAAGGCGAGGCCCTCTACGCGGCGCGCTGCGGGATGTGCCACGAGCCGCCGGTCCCGCGGGCGCCCGGCCGCGACCAGCTTCGCGGGATGGCGGGCTCGCAGATCGTCGAGGCCCTCACCCGGGGCACGATGCAGCCGATGGCCGAGGGACTGTCGCCGGCCCAGATCGCATCGCTCGCCACCTACCTCACGGGGCGCAGCGTCACCGCCCCTGAAGGCGGCCTGCGCGTGGGCGCCGCCGCGCCTGCGCCGCCCGACCTCAAGCCCGACGCGACCGCCGCCGCGCGGCTTGGCCGGATGCGGCCCGTGTCCCAGGCCACGCTGCATGCGCCGGCGCCGGGCGACTGGCTGCACTGGGGGCGGACCTACGACGGCCAGAACTTCAGCCCGCTGACGAGGATCGACCGGCGCACGGTGACGTCGCTGCGCCCGGCGTGGCGCCTGCCGCTGCCGGCGGGGCCCAGCATGCCGACCCCGCTGGTGCACGACGGCGTCATGTTCCTGCAGACCAGTCCGGACACGGTGATGGCGCTGGACGCCACGACCGGCGCGGTGCTCTGGCGGCGCAGCTACAAGCCCAGCCTGCCGTCCAGCCAGAAGATGGGGCTGGCGATCGCGGCCGGCCGCGTCTTCGTGCCCACCTCGGACCTGCACGTGATCGCGCTCGACGCCCGCACCGGCGAGCCGGTCTGGGACCACGAGATCGCCATCGCACCGCCGGCCACGGCGCGACGGCCCTTCAACCTGCGCAGCGCGCCGCTGATCGTCGGCGACAAGGTCATCCAGGGCGTCACGGCGTCGGGCGCGCCCGGCGGCGGCTTCATCGTCGGGCTCGACATCGCCACGGGCCGCGAAGTCTGGCGCTTCCACACGATCGCCCGGCCCGGCGCGCCCGGCGGCGAGAGCTGGAACGGCCTGCCGCTGGAGCGGCGCAGCGGCGGCTCGGTCTGGCAGCAGGGCACCTACGACCCCGAGCTGAACCTCGTCTACTACGGGGTGGGCCAGACCTACGACACAGGCCCGCTGATGAAGCCCTCGGGCGCGCCGGGAACCACCCAGGATGCGCTCTACACCGACAGCACGGTCGCCCTGGATCCCGACACCGGGAAGCTGGTCTGGCACTACCAGCACCTGCCGAACGACCAGTGGGACCTGGACTGGTCCTTCGAGCGCCAGCTCGCCACCCTGACCATCGACGGGCGCCCGCGCCGGGTGGTGATGAACATCGGCAAGATGGGCGTGCTCGATGCGCTGGATGCGCGCACCGGCGCCTACCTGTTCTCGATCGACGCCGGCGCCCAGAATGTGATCTCGGCCATCGACCCGAAGACCGGCGCCAAGAGCACCGATCCCGCGCGCTGGCCCGACAAGACGAAGTCGACGCTGATCTGCCCGAACGCCACCGGGGCGCGGAACTGGCCCTCGACCAGCGTCGATCCGCGCAGCGGGAAGCTCTACCTGCCGGTCACGATGTGGTGCCTCACCTTCGGGCCGCCGACGGGCCCCGGCTTCACGCTGCTGAGCTCGGGCGTGGGCCTCAGTCCCGCCGACCACCCGGAGGCCTCGGCAAGCGGGAAGATGGGTCGCCTGCAGGCGATGGACCTGCGCGGCCGCAAGCTGGGCTGGCGGCAGGAGTTCGCGGCGCCGATCGCGTCCTCGGTCCTGGCGACCGCGGGCGGTGTGGTGTTCGCGGGCGACCTGCAGCCGGCGCTGAACGCCTTCGACGACCGCGACGGCAGGCTGCTGTGGCGCGCGCCTCTGGACGGCTATCCCAGCTCGACGCTGGTGACCTACGGCGTGGGCGACGCTCAGTACGTCGCCGTGGTCATCGGCCTGAGGAACTTCCACGTGAACGACCTGTCGCGTCGCTACCAGGTCTTCCAGCGCGCCCGCGGCGTGGCCGTCGAACCTCCGAAGGGCGAGCCGGCGATCGTGGTCTTCGCGCTCGACGGCAGGTCTCGCTCGCGCTGACGTTGCGGCAGGCGGGTCGAATCACCCGCCGAGTGATGTATGTTGGTCCGCAGTGACGTCAGTCGGGTGACAAGGGGGCTTCACTCGTGCCGAACATCGCGTTCATCAGCCCGAAGGGGGGCGCGGGCAAGACGACCGCGGCGCTTCTCCTGGCCCTGGGCCTGGCCGAGCGCGGCGCGCGGGTGGCGCTGATCGATTCCGATCCCAACAAGCCGCTGGTCCGCTGGGGCGGCCTGCCGGGCCGGCCCGACGGCGTGACCGTGCACGCGGCGCCCACCGTGCCCGACATCCGCGAGGCCGCGGCCGAGGCGCGCCGCCTCAGCCCGGACTGGGTGATCGTCGACACCGAGGGGTCCGTGCGCGGAGCCATGGTCTTCGCCGCGCTGCGCTTCGACGCGGTGGTGACGCCGCTGACCGGCTCGCCGATGGACGCGGTGGAGGCGATCAAGGCGTCCGAGCTGGTGGCCAGCTTCGGCAAGCGGCAGGGCAACGACCTGCCCTACGCCTGCCTCATGAGCCGCGTGCCGGCGGCCCTGAAGCCGCGCTCGCTCGGCGCCGTGGTGGCGCAGCTGAAGGCGCGCGGCATCGAGATCCTGCCCACCCCGCTGATCGAGAAGGAGGCCTTCCGCGCGCTCTTCGAGGTCGGCGGCGGGCTGAGCGGGCTCGAGGCGCAGGGCGTCGGCGGCGTCGCGGCAGCCCGGGCGAACGTCGCGGCCTATGTGAACGCCATCCAGGCCCTGGTGACGCCCGCGCCGGCGCTCCGTCGCGCCGGATAGCCGGCGGTCGCCGCCGGCGGCCTTACGCCCTTGTCCCGGAATGAGCCGGTTGCAGACACTCGCGCGTGGCGCGAATCCTGCAAGCTGGACCATCGGATATCGCCCTATGGGTCAGGGGGAGACGATGGCCGAGTACAAGATCTACGTTCTGGGTCCCAGCGGCATGATCGCGCGGGGCATCTGGTTCGACCGCCCGGATGACGAGGCCGCGGCGGAGTTCACCCAAACCCGCGCGCCGGACGAGGCGCGCGAGCTCTGGTGCGGGGACCGGCTGGTCGGGACCTTCGAGCGCGCCGCCGGCGCGGGCTGACCGGGTTCGCGTCGCAGGCGGCTTTCGCCCAGGACCGCGGTCGCGCTAGGTTGCCCCCCGAACAACAAGGGGAGGGGACCATGTCGGACATCGTGACCGTGTCGGACGCCGGCCATGTGCGGACGATCCGCCTGAACAGTCCGCGCAACAAGAACGCGCTGTCGACCGAGCTGGCCTGGAAGGTGATCGGGGCGATCGACGCCGCCGCCGTGGACGACAATGTCTGGGTGGTGGCGCTGACCGGAACGAGCGACGCCTTCTCGGCGGGCCTCGACCTCACCAACCCACCCCGCTACTCGCCCAAGTCGGCCATGGACAGCCAACTCGACGACATCGGCTGGGTGGGCAACTTCCTGCTGGCCATGCGCAAGCGCTGCGACAAGCCGGTGGTGGGCGGGATCAACGGCGTGGCGGTGGGCGCGGGCCTCGGGCTGGCCATGTCCACCGATGTGCGCCTGATCGCTTCCAGCGCGCGCCTCATGGCGGGCTACACCCGCATCGGCGGCTCTCCCGACGCGGGCCTCACCATCACCCTGCCGCAGGCCATGGGCTACGAGAAGGCCCTGCGCTTCATGATGGAGAACCGCACTGTCACCGGCGCCGAGGCCCTGGCCTGGGGCATGGCCGGCGAGGTGGTCGACGACGATAAGTTCGACGCCCGGCTGGCGGAATACTGCCAGGAGCTCTGCGCCTGGTCGCCGATCACCCTGCGCCTGCTGAAGCGGGGGCTGGTGAAGGCGATGGAGTCGAACGACATGGAGCAGCAGCTCCGCTACGAGGTCGGCAACATCCGCATCGCCTTCGGCAGCGAGGACGCCCAGGAGGCCCGCAAGGCCTTCTTCGAGAAGCGCAAGCCGGTGTTCGTGGGCAGGTAGACGAGCGCGGTCATCAGGGCGCCTGAGGCGCGGGGGGAAGAGATGCTGACGATGAGGATGGCCCGGCGGGCGCTGCTGGCGGCCGTGGCGGCGACGGCGCTGGCCGGACCGGGCCTGGCCGCCACCCGGGCGGTGGACGCGAAGGCGTCGTCGATCGTGAAAGGCGACGCGGCGGCGCTGGGCTTCGATCCGGCAAAGCTGGACGCCGCGCGCCAGGGCCTGAAGGCCGACGTGGCCTCGGGGAAGATCGCCGGCGCCTATCTGATGGTCGGGCGCAAGGGCAAGGTGGTCTTCCAGGAGGGCTTCGGCGTGCAGGGCCCGGGCCAGACCCGGACGCCCGACGAGGAGACCATCTGGCGCATCTTCTCGATGACCAAGCCGCTGGTGACGGTGGTGGCCATGACGCTGGTCGAGGAGGGCAAGCTCGACCTCGACGCGCCGGTCTCCAAGTACCTGCCGGAATACAAGGATCTCGTCGTCTGGCAGGCCGACGGCACGACGCGGCCCGCCACCAGGCCGATGCTGGTGCGGCACCTGATGAGCCACACCTCGGGGCTCATCTACGGCTTCATCCAGCCGAACGCGCCGATCGCCAAGGCCTGGGCCGCGGGGGGTGAGAACCGCAACGACCTCACGGCGCGCGAGTACGCCAAGGTGGTGGCCAGGCTGCCGCTGCGCACCGAGCCGGGCGCGGCGTGGTTCTACTCGCGCTCCACCGACATCCTGGGCGCGGTGACCGAGGCGGCCGGCGGCAAGACCCTGGACGTGCTGGTGCGCGAGCGCGTCACAGGCCCGCTGGGGATGACCGACACCGCGTTCTTCCAGCCCGAGTCGAAGCGGTCGCGGTTCGCCGAGCCGAAGACGCCCGAGCCCTTCATGTACTACGACTACGCCAAGCCCACGCCGATGCTGTCGGCCGGCGGCGGCCTGTCGTCGACCGCCGAGGACTACCTGCGCTTCGTGCTGATGCTGGCGGGCGAGGGGACCTACAAGGGCGTCCGCATCCTCAAGCCCGAGACGCTCGCGCGCATGCGCCAGGACGAGACGACGCCCGAGATCCGGCGGGCGGGACTGTTCTTCCCGGGGCCCGGCATGGGCTTCGGCCTCGGCTTCAGCCTGGTGAACGACGACACCGTCCAGCGTCCGGGCAAGGGCACGTTCTCGTGGTGGGGCATCGCCGGCACCGAGTTCTGGGTGGACCCGAAGAACGAGGTCTTCATGATCTTCATGGTGCAGGCCCGCGAGGCGGCGATGGAGTACCAGCGCAAGAACCGCGCCTGGATCTACGACGCCCTCGCAACGCCGGGCGCGGCGGCCCGATAGGAGACCGGACGATGCGGACGAGCACTTGCGCGGCGGCCATGGCCGCGTTGCTGGCGGCGATGGCGGCAGGCCCGGCGGCGGCTGCGAAGCGGGCGGGCCTGACGACCACCCCGGCCGCGCTGGCGAAGGCGCTGGCGAGGGGCGACGTCGTCGTCCTGCAGGTGGGCGACCGCGCCGGCTACGAGGCGGGCCACATTCCGGGCGCGCGGCTGCTCAGCCTCGCCGACATCGCCGCGCCCATGGGCGGCGAGGCGCTGACGCTGCAGCTTCCGGAGCCGGAAGCCCTGCGCGCCAGGCTGGCGTCCCTGGGCGTGTCGGACCGCTCCCGCATCGTCGTGGTCCCGACCAAGGAAGGCATCCAGTCGGCCACGCGGGTGGTCTTCACCCTCGACGCCGCCGGCCTGGGCGCGCGAACCACCCTGCTCGAGGGCGGGACGGCGGCGTGGGCCGCGGAGGGCCGGGCGCTCGAGACGGCCGCGCCCGCGCTGGCGAAGCCCGGCAGGCTGTCGCCGATCCGCTATCGCCCGCTCGTGGCGGACGCGGCGTTCGTGAAGGCGCACCTCTCGGCCCCGGGCTACACGATCGTCGACGCCCGCACGCCCGAATTCTACGGGGGCCAGCGCACCGGCGGCTCGCCCGCGCGGCCGCACAAGACCGGGCACGTGGCGGGCGCGCGCAGCGTGCCCTTCACCTCGGTCACGACCCCTGACCTGAAGCTGGCGAGCGAGGCCGAGATCGCGGCCCGCTTCAAGGCCGCCGGGGTGAAGCCGGGCGACAAGGTCATCGTCTACTGCCACGTGGGCCAGCAGGCCACCGCCACGCTCTTCGCCGCCCGCAAGCTCGGCATCGACGCCCTGCTCTACGACGGCTCGTTCGAGGAGTGGTCCCGGCTGGACGGGCCCGTCGCGTCGCCCTGAGACCCCTGACTCCGCGGACCGGCTATCCCGCCCGCGGCTTGAACGCCTCGCGCACGAAGGCCGGCGGCTCCGCGCCGCGGAAGGCCATGTGGAGGTTGTCGTTGAACGACGCGACGGAGAAGCCCAGGCCACGCCACAGCAGCGCCAGCGCGTGCCGTGAGTACAGGGTGATGTGGCCGTTCCGGGGGCCGATGTACCACCAGGAGAGGCCGCGCCGGTCGAAGTCGGCCGGCTGCACCAGCGTCGAGAAGAAGATCACGCCGTCGTCGGCCGTGAGCGCGGCGAGGTCGGCGGCTCCGCCCCGCGGGTCCGGCAGGTGCTCCAGGGTCTCGAAGCAGGTGACCAGTTCGAACCGCCCCTCGGGACGTCCTCCCGTCTCGGGGTAGATCGGATCGTAAGTCTCGCACGCCAGGCCTGCCGCGCGCAGCTCGGCGCAGAACCTCCCGCCGCCGCCGCCGTAGTCCAGCACCCGGCGGCCCTGGAGGCCCGGCCCGAGGCGCGCCGTGACCCAGCGCGCGTTCTGGATGGGCCGGGTCTCCTCGCTGTCCGGGTCCACCTCGGCGTAGGCGTCGTTGTAGATGTGCGCGCGAAAGTCGTCGTGGCTCCAGGCGTCGAAGGCGTCCGTGAACACCAGGCCGCAGCCCCGGCATCGGCGGTAGTAGATCGGGACGCCGACGAGCGGCAGCTGGCCGGCGCGCTCTTCCACGCAGGTGCGGTTGAAGTCGAGCACGCCGAAGAGCGGCGCCTCGCCGCCGCAGATCTTGCACGGGACGGCCGCACGGTCCGGGGGCCGGAGTTTCGCGGTCAGATCGGGCCGGACCGCCGTGGCGCTCATCGCCGTCCGAACAGCCGCTCGATGTCGGCGAGCTTGAGTTCGACGTAGGTGGGGCGTCCGTGGTTGCACTGGCCGGAGTGGGGCGTCGCCTCCATCTGGCGCAGCAGGGCGTTCATCTCGGGCGCGCTGAGCCGGCGGCCGGCGCGGACCGAGCCGTGGCAGGCCATGGTCGAGCAGACATCCTCGAGCCGCTCCTTCAGCGCCAGGGCCTGGCCGTTCTCGGCGAGGTCGTCGGCGATGTCGCGGATCAGGCCCGCCGCGTCGGTTTCGCCCAGCAGCGCGGGGACCTCGCGCACCAGCACTGCCCCCGGCCCGAAGCTCTCGATGGAGAGGCCCAGGGCTGCGAGCTCGTCGGCGCGCGCCAGGACGCGGTCGGCCTCGGCCGGATCCAGTTCCACCACCTCGGGCAGCAGCAGGGCCTGGCGCGCGACGCCGCCTTCGGCCAGTTCACCCTTCATGCGCTCGTAGACCAGCCGCTCGTGCGCGGCGTGCTGGTCGACGATGACCACGCCGTCGCGGGTCTGGGCCACGATGTAGGTCTCGTGCACCTGGGCGCGCGCCGCCCCCAGCGGGAAGTCCACGGGATCGAAGGCCGGAGACGGGGCCCCGGGCTCCGCCATCCCGGGACCCGGCGCTTCGGCCCGTGCGGACAGCTCCGCGAGACCGGGGATGGCCTGGGCGACGGCTGCCGCGGCGTTCGGCGTCCAGCCGCCCGCCGACCAGGCGGAGAACCCGGCGCCCGAGGGCCGGGGCGGCGGAAAGGCCTGCGGCCGGAAGCCGCCCAGCGCGGCCATGGACACGGTCGTCGACGCCCGGTGCCCGGCGCTGGCCAGCGAATGCCGCAGCCCGCTCACGATCAGCCCCCGCACCAGGCCAGGGTCGCGGAACCGCACCTCGGCCTTGGCCGGGTGCACATTGACGTCCACGAGCGCGGGATCGAGCTCGATGTAGAGCGCGCACGCCGGATGGCGGTCGCGCGCCAGGAAGTCGGCGTAGGCGCCCCGCAGCGCCCCCTGCAGCAGCCGGTCGCGCACCGGCCGGCCGTTCACGAACAGGTACTGGTGAGCGGCGTTGCCGCGGTTGTAGGTGGGCAGGCCTGCATAGCCGGACAGGCGCACGCCCTCGCGCTCGTGGTCGATGAGCAGCGCGTTCTCCGAGAACTCCCGGCCCATAACGGCGCCCAGACGCGCCAGCCGGCCCTCGTCGCCGGCCGCCTCGGCGGGCAGGCGCAGGCTGCGGCGTCCGTCGAGGTCGAGCGAGAAGCCGACGGCCTCGTGCGCCATGGCCTGGCGCTTCAGCTCCTCGGCGATGGCCTGGCTCTCGGCCCGCTCGGACTTCATGAACTTCAGCCGGGCGGGCGTCGCATAGAACAGGTCGCGCACCTCCACCCGCGCCCCGTGCGGACCGGGGAAGGCCGCCGGCGACACCGCGCCCACGGCGCCGCCGTCCACGAAGATCGCATAGGCGTCCGCGGCGTCCCGGGCGCGGCTGGTGATCGACAGCCGCGCCACCGAGCCGATGGACGGCAGGGCCTCGCCACGGAACCCCAGGGTGGCGATGCGCAGGAGGTCGTAGTCGCCCGCGTCGTCGGGCGCGAGCTTGGAGGTCGCGTGGCGCTCCACCGCCAGCGGCAGCTCGGACGCCGTCAGGCCGCCGCCGTCATCGGCGACGAGGATGCGGCTGAGGCCGCCGCCGTCGGCCTGGACCTGGACCTCGCCCGCGCCGGCGTCCAGCGCGTTCTCCACCAGCTCCTTGACCGCGCTGGCGGGGCGCTCCACCACCTCCCCGGCGGCGATGCGGTTGATGAGCTCGGGCGGGAGGCGGCGGATCGGCATGTCGGCGCTTCGTATCTACATAGTACGATTCCAAGGAGCCTTCTGTCCGTGCTGAATCGAGCCCTGATCCTGGCCGCGGCGATCGCCCTCTGCGCGCTTCCCGCGCAGTCCCAGGCCCCGGCGCCGGCGCCCGCCGACGATCCCGACGCCACCCTGGTCGAGGAACTGGTGGTCCGCGGCCGGCTGCCCGGCCCGGCGTGGTGGCGCGTGCAGGACGCCGACACCACCGTCTACGTCCTGGGCGTGCCCTCGCTGGCGCCCAAGCGCATGCAGTGGGACCGGTCGATCCTCGAGCGCCGGCTGCAGGGGGCCAACGTGGTGGTCCTGCCGTTCGTCAACGTCCGCGCGAAGGCGGCGGGCTCACTGGGCACGGCGTTCAACCTGATGCGGCTGCGAACCGGCGGTCCCTACGAGGAACGGCTCGATCCGGCGACCCGCGCCCGCTTCGTCGCCGTCCGCACGCGGCTGGGTCAGGACGCGCGACACTACCCCACGAGCAATCCCCTCGCGGCCGGCGTCCAGCTCGCCATCGACTACCGGGACCGCAACGAGCTCACCAACATGGATCCCGCCAAGCTCGTCCGCTACCTGGCGCAGCAGCGCCGCGTGAAGGTGGTCGAGAAGAGCTACGACCTGGGCGGACAGCTGGGCGGCATCATCCGCACACCCGCCTCGGTGGGCCGCATGTGCTTCGACGAAGTGCTTCAGCAGGCCGAGGCCGGACCCGGCGTGACGCTCGCGGCGGCGCGGGCCTGGGCCGAGGGCGACGTCGCCGGCGCCCTCAACAACGAGCGGACCTACGAGCGCTGCCTGTCGGCCGTCGCGGGCGGCCGCAGCTACGACGAGCGCACCAAGGCCGACACGGCCGCCGCCATCACCAACGCCCTGAAGCAGCCCGGCCACGCGATCGTGCTGGTGCAGCTGCGCCCGCTGCTCGCGCAGGGCGGCGTCCTCGACCGCCTTCGGGCGGCCGGTCATACGGTCAAGACGCCGGGCGAGGACTAGCTGGGCCGTTGACCAGGGATCGTCACGCGGACAGGCCACGGGATGAGAGCGTCGAGGGGGCGCCGCCCCCACTCGCCTCGCGAACTCCCCCTTGGGGGGAGCATCTGACAGGCGTTCCCCTGAGCGTTCAGGGGACGACGATCAAAGCCCCGGGAGCTTGATCTTGCTCTTGCCCTGGCGCTCGATCAGGACGGGCTTGCCGCCGGTCAGCTTGGCGATCCGTTCCTTCTCGGCGGCGGCGTCGATGGGCGCGTTCGAGCCGTCGAGGGCCGCGGTCTGTTGCGGCTGGGCGGCGGCCGCCTCGTCCTTCTTCCAGAACATCACCCGGTCGGCGAAGCTCTTTTCCTTGTGGGCGATGTCGCCGAACTCGTCGTCGACCACGTAGCGGACCAGCGGGTCGGCCTTCTCGGCGCCCGCCTTGGCGACCAGGAGCTTCTCGCCGTCGGAGCGCTGCTCGGCCTCACGCTGGCCCAGCAGGGCGTTGCGCGCGGCGCTCTCGGGCTGCAGCTCCTGCGGACGCGGCTCGCCGGGGGCGGGCGGGCGCAGCGCATAGTCGGGGGGCACCACGAGCGGAGCCTTGGTGACGATCCGGAACTCGTCGGGCGTCACCTTGGACATGCCCAGCGCCTTCTGAGTCGACTGGCAGCCGGCGAGGCCCGCGGCGGCGACCAGGGCGGCGGTCGCCACGATCACTCGGTTGGCCACGATCGCGCGGTTGGCCACGATCACGCGTTTGACGGTCATCTACCCTAGAACTCCCATGCGCGGCTCGGACCGAGCCCGGGCGCCAGCTTCGACGTATCGCCGCTCTCCGTGGCGGGAAAACGGCGGCGGCTCCCGTCCCGGAGAGATGGAATAGACGAATCCCCGCGGCGCGCCAACGGCGTCAGGCGGCGCGTTGTGGCCGCAGGCTGTCGAACAGCAGCAGGATCACGCCGATCGTGATGCCCGCGTCGGCGATGTTGAAGATCCAGGGGAAGAACCCCAGCGCGCTCACGTCGATGAAGTCCACCACCGCGCCGAACCGCGCCCGGTCGATGGCGTTGCCGACCGCGCCGCCGATCACCAGAGCCAGCCCCAGCGCGGTCAGGGCGCGCGTCTGGTTGCGGGCCCAGAACGCCAGCAGAACCGCCACGGCCGCCGAGAAGGCCACGAAGCCCCAGCGCACCAGATCGTGCTCGGCCTGGAACAGGCCGAAGCTCACGCCCTCGTTCCAGATGCGCGTGAAGTTGAGCGGGCCGAACACCTCCATGGTGGCGCGTTCGGGCAGGCGTACGACCGACAGGATCCAGTACTTGGTCAACTGGTCCACCACGATCACCACGGCGGCGATGGCGAAGGCGCGCCAGCCCCAGGGCGTGATCCCGCGGGGCGGCGACGCGGCCTGCACGGCCTCGCTCATGCCGCCCGCTCCGCGTCCCAGGCGGCCACGGCGTCGTCGCAGCGCTCGCAGAGGAACTTCGGCGCGGCCACCTCGGGCAGGATGCGCCAGCAGCGGGCGCACTTGTGGCCGTGGGCCTTCTGCACGTCCACGCCCACGCCGGGCGACTCGGCCAGCCGGAAGCCGCCGCCGGCCGCGGCGACGAGTTCGGCGGCGCTGGTGCGGAACACCTCGGCCGGGTCCAGCCCCTCGAAGGCCGCACGCAGGTCGGCGCTCTCCAGGTGCACGCGCGGCGCGGCTTCCAGCGCGGCGCCCATCCGCTTCTCGCGCCGCTCGACCTCGATCGCGCCGGTCACCACGGAGGTCGCCTGCTGCACCCTGGCCCAGCGGGCGGCCTCGGCGTCGTTGCGCCATTCGGCCGGCGTCGCCGGGATCGTCCGCAGGCAGTTGGAATGGCCCTGCGGGAAGCGTGTCGTCCACGCCTCTTCCGTGGTGAAGGGGATCAGCGGGCTGAGCCACGCCGTCAGCCGTTCGAACACCGCGTCCATCACCGTGCGGGCCGCGCGCCGGCGCAGGCTGTCGGGCCGGTCGCAATAGAGGGCGTCGCGGCGGACGTCGAAGAACAGCGCCGACAGGTCGTCCTGGCAGAAATCGAGGATCGGCCGGATCACGTCCTGGAAGACATAGCCCTCGTAGGCGGCGCGCACCTGGCCGTCGAGCTCCCACAGCCGGTGCAGGATGTAGCGCTCCAGCGGCGGCATCTCGGCCAGTTCCACCGCCTCGTCAGGCCCGTAGTCGGCGAGCGCGCCCAGCATGTAGCGCACGGTGTTGCGCAGCTTGCGATAGGCGTCGGACGTGGTCTGCAGGATCGTCTTCCCGATCCGGCTGTCGTCGGCGTAGTCGATCATCGCAGCCCACAGGCGGATGATCTCGGCCCCGGACTCGCGGATGACCACCTCGGGGTCGACCGTGTTGCCCTTGGACTTGCTCATCTTCTCGCCGTTCTCGTCCATGGTGAAGCCATGGGTGAGGATGGCGTCGTAGGGCGCCCGGCCGCGCGTGCCGCAGCTCTCCAGCAGCGAGCTCTGGAACCAGCCGCGGTGCTGGTCCGAGCCTTCCAGGTAGAGGTCGGCGGGCCATTTGGTGTGGGCGCGGTTCTCCAGCGTGAAGGCGTGCGTCGAGCCCGAATCGAACCAGACGTCCAGGATGTCCTCGACCTTCTCGTAGCGGTCGGGGTCGTGCTGGCCCAGGAAGTCGGTGACCGGCCGGTTGAACCAGGCGTCCGCGCCTTCCCGGGCGATGGCGTCCACGATGCGGCGGTCGACCTCGGGGTCGTGCAGCGGCTGGCCCGTCTCCTTGTCCACGAACATGGCCAGGGGCGCGCCCCAGGCGCGCTGGCGGCTGATCAGCCAGTCGGGCCGGCTCTCGACCATCGCCCGGATGCGGTTCTTGCCCTGCGCGGGATAGAAGGCCGTGGCCTCGATCGCCTCCAGCGCGGCCTCGCGCAGGGTGCGCCCGCCCAGCGCCTTCGTCTCGATCGGCTCGTCGATGCGGATGAACCACTGCGGCGTGTTGCGGAAGATCACCGGCGCCTTCGAGCGCCAGCTGTGCGGATAGCTGTGTTCCAGACGCCCGCGCGCCAGCAGTCGGCCCGCCTCGATCAGCTTCTCGATGACCGCCGGGTTCGCGGGCCCGAACCGGCCGGCCTTCTTGCCTTCGGTCTCCAGCACCTTCAGCCCGCCGAACAGGGCCACGTGCGGATAGTAGGCGCCGTCGGGATCGACGGTCTCCGGGATCTCGCGGTGGCCGTGGGCCAGCCAGACCAGGTAGTCGTCGGCGCCGTGGCCCGGCGCGGTGTGGACGAACCCCGTGCCGGCGTCGTCGGTGACGTGGTCGCCGGCGAGCAGGGGCACGCCGAACCTGTAGTGGGGATCGAGGTTGGCGAACGGGTGCTCGCACTCCATGCCCTGGCAATCGATGGTCTCGAGACGGCGGGCCTTGGCGATCTTGGCGGCTGCGAACACGTCGGCCGCCAGCTTGTCGGCGACGATCAGCCTGTCGCCGGGCCGGGCCCACGGCTCGAACTCCAGGCCCTCCTCCATGGCGTCGACCACGTAGACGCCGTAGGCGATGGCGTCGTTGTAGCTGATCGCCCGGTTGGCGGGGATGGTCCAGGGCGTGGTGGTCCAGATCACCACGCTGGCCCCGCGGGCGGCGTCGCTGCCCTCCGTGACCGGGAACTTCACCCAGATCGTCGGGCTCACGTGGTCGTGGTACTCGACCTCGGCGTCGGCGAGCGCGGTCCTCTCGACCGGGCTCCACATCACCGGCTTCGAGCCGCGGTAGAGCTGGCCCGACGCCACAAACTTGTGGAACTCGGCGACGATCGCGGCCTCGCTCGTGAAGTCCATGGTGGCGTAGCGGTTCTCCCAGTCGCCGACGACGCCCAGGCGCTTGAAGCCCTGCTTCTGCACCTCCATCCAGTGAGCGGCGTAGTCGCGGCAGAGCTTGCGGAATTCGGCCTTGCCGACCTCGTCCTTGCGGCGGCCCTTGGCGCGCAGCTCCTCCTCGATCTTCCACTCGATCGGCAGGCCGTGGCAGTCCCAGCCGGGCACGTAGTCCACGTCGTAGCCCAGCAGGAACCGCGAGCGGACGACGAAGTCCTTCAGCGTCTTCTGCAGGGAGTGGCCGATGTGGATGGCGCCGTTGGCGTACGGCGGTCCGTCGTGCAGGACGAACAGCGGCGCGCCGGCGCGCTGCCGCTCGGCGCGCATCTGGCGGTAGAGGTCGTCCGCCTCCCACTTCGCCAGGATCTGGGGCTCCTTCTGCGGGAGTCCGGCGCGCATGGGGAAGGGCGTCTCGGGAAGGAAGACGGTCTCGCGGTAGTCGCGAAGGGGTGTTTCGGCGTCGTCGGCCATAACTCTGTCCAGTGTGTCCGGAGGTCTAGAGGTGCGGGGTGAGAACCCGGCGCGCGCTGGAACGGAATTCGTCCGGCGGCGTCACGCCGGGCGGATAATTCGCGCGCTCTTCCGGACCGAAGTCATGGCGGCAGCGTCTAGCAGAGGGCGGCCGAGGCGTCACCCTCCGCGGCGCGCTGCCGTGACGCGGCCGCGGCCGAATGCGGGATGACAGCGCCGAAGGGGCAGGCAAGGATCGGGCAAACGGAGGGAGAGGCCCGATGATGCGGTGGATGCTGGCGCTTGCGGCGCTGTTCGTGCTGGCGGCCCCGTCCGCCGCCCTGGCCGAGACCGGGTTCCTGGACCGGACGATCACCGTCGACGGCAAGGCCTACGCCTACCAGGTCTATGTGCCTCGCCGGCTTGCGAAGGGACCACCGCCCGTCATCCTCGCCCTCCACGGCGCGGGCGAGCGCGGCTCGGACGGGCTGCTGCAGACCGAGGTGGGTCTGGGGGGCGCGATCCGTCGCCATCCCGAACGCTGGCCCGCCATCGTGGTTTTCCCCCAGGCGCCCAAGGACCAGCTCTGGATGGGCGCCCCGGCCAAGATGGCGCTGGCCGCGTTGGCCGCGGCCGAGCGGGAATTCCGCACCGACCCCGACCGCGTCTACCTCGCGGGCATGTCCATGGGCGGCAACGGGACCTGGCGGCTGGCGTATGAGAATCCCGACCGCTTCGCCGCCCTCGTGCCGGTCTGCGGCTTCGCCGGATCGTTCCGGGGCCTTCCGCCGATCGCCGCCGGACCCGACCCCTTCGCGGCCCTGGCGCAGCGCATCGCCCGCGCGCCGGTGTGGATCATCCACGGCGACGCCGACGTGGTGGTCCCGGTCGACGAGTCGCGGAAGATGGCCGCGGCCCTGAAGGCCGCCGGCGCCGCCGTCACCTACAAGGAGCTGGCCGGGGTGAACCACAACTCCTGGGACCCCGGGTTCGCCGACGAGGCCCTGCCGACGTGGCTGTTCCAGCAACGGCGCCAGCACGCCAAATAGGCGGCGCCAGGGCCGTTTCGGGCGGCCAGCGCACCCCAAAGGCCCGCCTGGCGCGGCAGGACTCCAGAATGTCCTGGAGTTGTCGGAAGATTTGTGCTACCTATGGAAAATCGAAATTCGAATTGGTTCGGTTGCTCTCCACGCTTGTTCTTCGGATCGAGCCCGGACTTCCCAAGATCCACTCCGAGATATCGATCGACGCTCCATCCGGAGCGCGCGCAAATCTATGCCTGAAAGGCGAAAAACATGACCACCGGCACCGTGAAATGGTTCAACCCCACCAAGGGCTTCGGCTTCATCCAACCTGACAACGGCGGCAACGACGTGTTCGTGCACATCTCGGCCGTCGAGCGGGCGGGCCTTGGCAGTCTGAACGAAGGCCAGAAGATCGGCTTCGAGCTCGAGCGCGACCAGCGCAGCGGCAAGATGTCGGCCGGCCAGCTGCAAGCTGTCTGACGAAACCGGGCCGGGCGGGAAACCGCCCGGCGACCTGCCCATGTCCACATCGACCATCGAACGCGCCTACGAGCTCGCCCGCTCCGGCGCCGCACCCGACATCGAAGGCCTCAAGCTGCGCCTGAAGGCGGACGGCTGCCGCGCCGTCGACGCCCTGCTCGCGCCCCGCAGCATCCGCGGCCACCTGGCCGCCATCTGCGCGGCGACCTTCCCGGCGGCCCAGGCCGCGACTGACCCAAGGCGACCATGAACGAAATCCAGCGCACCGGCTTCGCCGAACGCCTCAAGACCGCCGCCGAAGCGAAGAAGGCCCTGCTGGCGGGGTTCAAGCCCAAGCCGACCGTGACGGCCGCCGACTTCACGCCCAGCGCCGAGGCGCGGCAGGCCGAGCTGGCCCAGGTGCGCCAGGACCGGGCCGAGGCCAAGGCCGCCCGCATCCAGGCCGCTCACGACGCCGCCGAGGCCAAGCGAGTGTCCGAGGAAGCCGCCGCCGCCGCCGCCCTCGACGCCAAGCGCGGCGAGCGCAAGGAGCGCAAGGCGCTCACCAAGGCCGAGCAGAAGGCCAAGCGCGACGCGCGCTACGCCGCCCGCAAGGCCCGCTGATCCGGAGACATCCATGGCGCGAAAGCCGAACTACGATTTCGAACGCCGCGAGCGCGAGCGCCTGAAAGCGCTCAAGACCGCCGAAAAGGCCGAGGCCAAGCGGGCCCAGCGCGAGCGCGACCGCGCCGCGGGCGATGCGCCCGGCGGCGGATCCGACGAACAGGACTGAGCCATGCCGCAGGGCGAGATCTACAACCACGAGACCGTCCTCATGGACGGCGAAACCTTCTCGGACTGCGAGTTCCGCGATTGCCGCCTGGTCTATGGCGGCGGCGAGCCGCCGGCGTTCGCCGGCTGCAGCTTCGTGGGCTGCGACTGGAAGTACGAGGACGCGGCCGCGCGCACGCTGGCCTTCCTCAAGCTGGTCTGGAGCGTCGGCGGCAAGGCCCCCGTCCAGGCGTTGATCAAGGACATCACGGCCGTCGGCCGCTGACGGAAGGGGCGCGCGCCATGGCCGGTCTGAAGGACAAGGGCGGCTTCTTCATCGACAAGGACCGGCTCGACCTCTCCGAGCGCAAGGCCGTCGAATACTGGATGAAGAAGTGGGGCGTGACCCGCGAGCAGCTCACCGCCGCCCACCGCAAGGTCGGCCGTCTCACCAAGGACATCGCCGCCGAACTCGGCAAGCGCCGCTGACGCGCTACGCCTCGGCGGTCGTCAGCCGCAGGCCGACGGCGCCCACCAGGATGAGGGCGATAAAGCCCAGCTGCAGCGGCCCCAGCCGCTCGCCGAACGCGAACGCCCCGATGGCGCCCGCGGCCATGATGCCGACTCCCGACCAGATGGCGTAGGCGACGCCCACCGGGATCGCCTTCAGCGCCGGCGCGAGCACCCAGAAGCATGCGGAGTACAGGGCGATCGAGACCGCGCCCCAGTGCGCCTTCTCGAAGCCGTTCGACAGCTTCAGGAAGAAGGTCCCGCCGATCTCCAGGGCGATCGCCGCCGCCAGGTAGAGCCAGGCCGTCATCGGGTCGCCTCCATCGCTTTCCGCCGGTCGGCCGGCCCGCTCAGCTCCCCAGCACCCTGCGGGCCTCGTCCGCGTCCTTCATCACCTGCGCGGTCATCGCCTCGAGCCCGTCGAACTTCTCTTCCGGACGCAGGAAGGCGACGAGGTCGGTCTCGATGACGCGGTCGTAGATGTCCTCGTCGAAGTCGAACAGCCAGACCTCGAGCAGGGGCCGGGTGAGCCCCTGGACCGTCGGGTTCATGCCGATGTTGGCCACGCCGTCGAACTGCCGCCCGTCCGACAGGCGGGTACGGGTGGCGTAGACGCCGAAGCGCGGCGTCACATAGTCGGCGAGGTCCACGTTCGCGGTGGGAAATCCCAGCTTTCGGCCCAGCTGCCGGCCCCGCTGGACCGTGCCTTCGATGGCGAAGGGGCGGCCCAGGATGTCGGCCGCGACCTCGGGCCGACCGTCGCGAAGCGCGTCGCGGACCTGGGTCGACGAGAACTTCTCGCCGCCGTGGCCCACGGGGTCGGCCACCGAGACCCCGAAGCCGAGCTCGTCCCCGTAATGGCGCATGGTGTCCGGGGTGCCTGTGCGGCCCTTGCCGAAGGAGTTGTCGAAGCCGACCGCCACGTGGCGCGCGCCCAGGCCCTGGTGGAGCACCTGCGTGGCGAACTCGCGGTCGGTCATGCCGGCCAGCTCGGCGTCCAGGGGCAGGACGTAGAGGATGTCGACGTTCAGCTTCTCCAGCGCGCGCGCCTGCTGGTCGGTCTTCATCAGCCGGAACGCCGGTTCCTCGGGCCGGAAATAGACGCGGGGGTGGGGGTCGAAGGTGATGACCCCGAGCGGCGCGTCCAGATCGCGCGCGGCGCGGGCGGCCAGTTCGATCACCTGCTGGTGCCCTTTGTGGACGCCGTCGAAGCTGCCCATGGCCACGGCGGCGCCGCGGTCCTCTGGCGGCAGGTCCTTCCAGCCGCGGATCACCCGGATGCGCTTCATGCGCCCCCGATTGTCACGCCGGGCGGCGGGGCGCAATCACCAGGGCTTCACCGTCGATGACCGTCTTGCCCGCGACCTCGCAGATCGTGTCGAGTGTGACGTGCCCGCGAGCCTCGTCGAGCGCCTTGATCGTGACCCGAACCCCGACCAGGTCGCCGATCTTCACCGGCCGGCGGAACCGCAGCGACTGGGACAGGTAGATGGCCCCGGCCCCGGGCAGCTTGTTCGCGATGAGCCCCGAGATGAACGAGGCCGAGAGCATGCCGTGGGCGATGCGTTCGCCGAAGGTCGTGGTCTTGGCGTAGGCCTCGTCCAGGTGCAGCGGGTTGTGGTCGCCCGAGACGTCGGCGAAAGCCTGAATGTCGGCCAGGCCCACCACGCGGCTGGTCTCGGCGGTCTGGCCGACCGTCAGCTCGTCGAAATAGAAGCCTTGCACCGACCGCTCCCTTGGAACGCGGACGTCGCCCCCAGGAACGGTCCACGCTCCGGTCCTAGAGCGCCCCCGCCGACCACGCCAGATCGGGAGTTACCCAGTTCGCGAAAAGCGCCTCGCGGCGCAGGAGATCCGCCACGACGCGCGCGTCCAGGCCGTCGGCCCCGATCGTCTCGCCGCCGTGTATCCCGTTGGCGACGAACAGGACGTCGAGGCCACGCGCATTTGCGCCCCGGACGTCGGTGGGCAGCCCGTCGCCGATGCACAGCACGCGGCGCGGATCGATCGGCCCGCCGCGCTCGGCCTCAGCGGCCCTCAGGGCCATCTCGTAGATCGGGGCGTAGGGCTTGCCCGCCATCACGGACCGGCCGCCCAGGTTCTCGTACAACTGGGCCAGGGCGCCGCCGCAGTAGATCAGCCGGTCGCCGCGCTGCACCACGATGTCGGGGTTGGCGCAGATCAGCTCCAGGCCCCGTTCCACGCACGTCAGGAAGCGGTCGCGGTAGTCCGCAGGCTCCTCGGTCTCGTCGTCGTAGGGCCCGGT
This sequence comes from Phenylobacterium sp. T106, assembly GCF_057219735.1. Classification (NCBI taxonomy): domain Bacteria; kingdom Pseudomonadati; phylum Pseudomonadota; class Alphaproteobacteria; order Caulobacterales; family Caulobacteraceae; genus Phenylobacterium; species Phenylobacterium sp. T106. Next base: position 103,673 of record NZ_JBXVWA010000002.1, read on the forward strand.
GACGCAGATGAAGTCGGCGTCGCCCGGCCCGGCGTCGGTGAGGCCCAGGCCTTCGTAGAGCACCTCGTCCCGGTCCGGTCCGATCTTCCAGACGCGCCCGCCGCGCTCGGCCAGAAGCGCCCGGGTGGCGTCGCCCGACGTGATGAGCCGCGTCCAGGCCTCGCGCGGGACGCCGAGGGAGTCCAGCTGGTCCACGATCGGGGGATGCGGCCGCGGGGCGTTCGAGATCAGGATGACGGGGCCCACCTCGGCCCGGTACCGCGCCAGGGCGGCGCAGGCCGCGGGGAAGCTCTCGCGGCCGTTGTGGATCACGCCCCAGACATCGCAGAGAAGGACATCGTAGCGGGCGGCGAGCTCGCCGAGCCCGGCGATCGGTGTGGGGGCGTTCATGCGAGGCGCGGGTAGCACATCGATGCGGCTCGGCGAAGGCGCGCGCCTCAGGGCTTGCTACCATCCTGCGCCGGAGCCTGCGCCTCGGCCTGCCGCGAACCCGCCAGCATGCTCCGCAGCGCGTAGTTCCCCTCATGGCAGGCTACCTCGAAGAGCGGCCCTGCGGTGGTGCGAAGCTCCATCTCGCCCTGCCAGGGCATGACGTAGAGCGACGGATTGCGCACCGTGAAGGCGTAGCCGAGCCGGTCCGGGCCCAGGCGCGTGAGCCGCTCGATCACCACGGCGTCCGCCGCGGGATCGCCGTCCGGCGCGTCCACCTCGGTCGCCGTGAAGTTGGTCGTCACGATGACCAGGGTGTCCCCCTCCCAGTGGCCGATGGACTCCCCGAGCCACCGGCGCACGTGCGGCGGCCCGCGCCGCGCCCGCGGGTCGAGCCGCACGATGCGCACGTCGCCGAGGTACTCCGCCTGGATGACCAGGTGGTCGCGGGTCTGCACGATGCGGAAGTTGTTGTTGTAGACCCCATTGATCATCGGCGGTCCGGCGAGCGCCCCCGGCAGGCAGCGATCGCCGCGCCCTCGGTCCTCCGGATTGTCGGTCGTCAGCTTGCGTCGCGCGGTGCGATCCTTGTTGCGGGCGGCGGCGGCCGCGGTGAAGGGAAGCTTCCCGTCGGCGGGCGAGACGATCAGCGAGGTGCGCGGCTGGCCCCGGACGCGCTGCAGCGGCTCGTCGGTCTCCCACCACTCGGAGTCCGCGCCGCCGACGTCGTCCTCGATGGGGGGCGGCTGATTGCGCCGGCGGGCCTCATAGGCGCGGGCTTCCGGCTCGCTGATCGTCAACGCCTTGAAGTCCTTGGGCCGTTCGAGCGGCGTCAGCGAGCCGGTGGTCCACAGGCCGCCGAGATCCGGCGGCGCCGCCTGCGCGGTCGTGACGGAGGCGAGCGCCGCTGCGGCGATGATCAACCTGCGCATGCCACGCCCCCCTGCCGGCGCGTCATGCTCGTCCGGGGCCGGCCGTCCCGCAATAGCCCACGCGAAGGCTTGCCCTACGCGGCGCGGGGCCTCAGGCGCTCGACGTTCGAGGCCGGCGCGCCGGCCTCGGCCAGGACGTCGTTCTTGATCGCCCGCGGCTCGCCGAACAGGTGGCCCTGGGCGAGCTGCACCTCGAGGTCGAGCAGGTCGACCACCTGCCGCTCGTTCTCGACCTTCTCGGCCACCAGATCGACGCCGTAACGGCGCAGCAGCAGGGCGAAGTCCTCGGCCGCCAGGTCGGGCATGGAGCGCAGGACGAGCCGGTCGTCCACCTCGGTGAGCTCGTCGAGCAGGGTCTGGGCGCCGACCTTCAGGAACTTGACGTCCGAGCGGCCGAGGTCCTGCAGGTCCAGGTCGAGGTTGACCACCTTGTCGACCGAGAAGCGGAAGCCGAGGTCGGCCAGGCGGGCCATGTTGCGGGCCTGCACGCCGTTGCGGGTCTCGAACGCCTGCTGGCCGATCTCGAAGACGAGGGCCGGCGCCAGGTCGCGGTTGGCCCGGAGCAGCTCGAGGAACTGCGGGAAGAACTCCTCGTCGCCCAGGCTCGCCATGGAGATGTTGCAGAAGATCCCCACGCGTCGGTCGCGCTGCGCCAGCCGCCGCACGATCTGCACGCAGCGGAAGAGCAGCAGGTTGTCGATGGCGGTCACCAGCCCCGCCGGCTCGGCCACGGCCAGGTACTCGGCCGGCAGGATGACGCGGCCCGTGGCGTCGCGCAGGCGCGAGTAGCTCTCGTAGAAGACGGTCTTGCGCTGCGGCAAGGCCATCACCGGCTGCAGGTAGAGGTCGACTCGATTCTCGGTGAGGGCGTCCCGGACCACGTCCAGCAGCCCCTGGGGACGGCGGCCGTCGGAACCGCGAACGTCCTGGCCGGCGCGGGCGGCCAGGTACGGCTCGGGCCGCTCGTCGAAGCGGCGGCCCAGGCGCTGCACCAGCTCCTCCAGCATGTGGACTTCGTCGGTCAGCTCGGCGCCCCGGGTAAGGTCGGCCTCGACCGCCCGGGCCACCTCGGTGATGCGGCCGTCGATCTTCACCACCTGGTCGAGAAGGATCCTGTGGGCGTCGCGAACCGCCTCCACCTCGCCGCGGATCTCGCGCATCTCGAGGAAGCGCATGACCATGCCGTGCGAGGCGATGCAGAGGCCGAAGGCGCCCAGGAACGACGAGACGGCCACGCCGGCGCCCATCCCGTTGCGCCACAGCGTGAGCGCCACGATCAGCGAGAGGCAGAAGTAGGTCGCGCAGAGGAGCGCGAAGGTGAGCCGCCGCATGGATCCCGCTCCGAATCACCCGGAGTATCCGCTGCGGACTCCGGCCTCGTCGAACCCATTAACCATGCCGCGGTTCGGGTTTGGTTAACGCCGAATCGGGTCGCGGGCCCGCGGCGCTGGGGAGGCGCGCGCGCGGACCCGCCCGTCGCGGCTTACGCGGCCGGCTGGTCGAAGGCCCAGACGAACCCGAACGGGTCCTTCACCTGGGCCCAGGTGTCGCCCCAGAACATCACCTGCGGCTCGACCAGCGCCTGACAGCCGGCGCCGACGGCCCGGTCGAACCAGGCGCGGCAATCCTCGACGATGAGCTGGATGATGAAGGCGGCCGGGGCTTCGAAGCTGTGCCCGTGCTCGGGGTAGAAGTCGCCGAGCATGACCGAGCTGTCGTTGATATGGAGGTGGACATGCATGGTCCGTCCCTGCTCGTCGGCGGGATGGGCGAACGCCACCTCGGCGGCGAACGCCTTGGCGTAGAAGTCGGCCGCCTTCAGCGCGCCGTCGACGGCCAGGTAGGCGACGACGCCCCCCTTGGTCTCCACCTTCGGCATGGCGGGCGCGTCGAGAGTCTCGGGCATCGGGTTGCTCCTGGCTGATCCTGGACCAAGGACGCGCGAACCGCGCTCGCGCCGACAACCTCAGCGCTTCCTTTCCCGCTCGCGGGATAAGGGGAGGCGCTCAGCCCGCGGTCTTCGCCGGCTGGTGGTCGGCGGCCAGCCGGTCGAGGTGGGCGCGGATGTGCGCGGCTTCGGCCGCCGTGTTGGCCAGTGCGATCGCCCGGTCGAAGGCGGCGCGGGCCTCGCCGTGCCGGCCCAGCTCGAGGTTGAGCGCGCCCCTCAGGCCGTGGAAGTGGAAGTAGCCCGAAAGCCGGTCCTGCAGCGGGTCGATCATCTCGAGCGCCGCCGCCGCACCGCGCACCTTCGAGACCGCCACAGCCCGGTTCAGCGTGATGACCGGCGACGGCGTCATCCGCTCCAGGCTGGCGTAGAGGGCGTCGATCTGAGGCCAGTCGGTTTCGGCCGGCGTGGCGGCGCGGGCGTGCAGCGCTGCGATGGCGGCCTGCACCTGGTAGGGGCCCGGCCGCCGGTGACGCAGCGCCTTTTCGATCAGCGCGAGGCCCTCGGCGATCAGCGGCGCGCGCCAGAGGCGGCGGTCCTGGTCGTCCAGCAGCACCACCTGGCCGTCGGCGTCGAAGCGGGCGGGCGTGCGCGAGTGCTGGATCAGCATTAGCGCGAGCAGGCCCATGATCTCGGGCTCGGTCTGGAAGAGCCGCAGGAGCAGGCGGGCGAGGCGGATGGCCTCGTCGCACAGCTGGGCGCGCTCGAGGTTGCCGCCGGTCGAATAGCCCTCGTTGAAGACCAGGTAGAGCATGGCGGCCACAGCGGCCAGCCGCTCGGACCGCTCGACCGCGCCGGGCGTCTCGAAGGGGGCGTCGCCGGCGCCGACCTGGCGCTTGGCGCGGGTGATCCGTTGCTCCATCGCCGCTTCGGAGACCAGGAACGCCCGGGCGATCTGGGCGACCGAGAGGCCCGCGACGATCCGCAGCGCCAGCGCGATCTGCTGGGTGGCCGGCAGGTCGGGATGGCAGCAGATGAAGAGCAGCCGCAGCACGTCGTCGCGATACGCTCCCTCGTCCACGCGGTCGGCCGCACGCGCCTCCTGGTCGTCCAGGTCGGAGAGAGTCTCCTCTGACGGGAGCTCGGTGTTGCGGGCGCGCTTGCGAACGCCGTCGAGCGCGGCGTTTCGTCCCACCATGATGAGCCAGGCCGCGGGATCGCGCGGCGGACCGTTCTTCGGCCAGTTTCCGAGGGCGCGCAGGCAGGCGTCCTGGAAGGCCTCCTCGGCCGTGTCCAGATCCCGGAAGTAGCGGAGCAGCGCCCCGACCGCCTGGGGCCGCGCGGCCGTGATGGCCGCGTTGATCCAGGCGAGGTCGCTCACGCCGGCACGCGCAGATCCGCGCCGGTGTTGTAGACCGCGAGCGGACGGATCTCGTAGGCGCCGCCGGGATTGGCCTCGCCCAGCGCCTTGGCGACGGCGATCGCCTCGTCGAGGTCGGCGACGTCCAGGATGTAGAAGCCGAGCAGCTGCTCCTTCGTCTCGGCGAAGGGGCCGTCGATGATCAGCGGCGGGTCGCTCTTGCGCAGGGTGGTCGCCGCCGTGGTGGGCAGCAGGCGCAGCGACGGGCCGAGCTTGCCCTGGGCCTCCAGCTTCTCGCGCACTACGGCGATGCGGCCCATGACCTCGTCTTCCTGCGCCTTGTCCCAGGCCCAGACGGTCGCCTCGTCATTGTAGCAGAGCAGGGCGTACAGCATGGGGGGTTCCTCGTTCGGACACAGGACGCACGAGGATACGACCGCCCGACAGAGGGGCGCAATTTTGTCCGCCGGGAGGCGGTCAGCGCGTGGGGACGGGCTTGTCGCCGCGGTAGTCGTAGAAGCCGCGGCCCGACTTGCGGCCCAGCCAGCCGGCCTCGACGTACTTCACGAGCAGCGGGCAGGGCCGGTACTTCGAGTCCGCGAGGCCCTCGTACAGCACGTTCATGATCGAGAGCACGGTGTCCAGGCCGATGAAGTCGCCCAGCTCGAGCGGCCCCATGGGGTGGTTGGCGCCCAGCCGCATGGCCGTGTCGATGGCGTCGACGGTGCCCACGCCCTCGTAGAGCGTGTAGATCGCCTCGTTGATCATCGGAACCAGGATGCGGTTGACGATGAAGGCTGGGAAATCCTCGGCGTTCGAGGTGGTTTTGCCCAGCGACTGGGCGAACTGAACCGCAGTCTCGTAGGTGTCGGCGTCGGTCGCGATGCCGCGGATGATCTCGACCAGCTTCATGACCGGCGCAGGGTTCATGAAGTGCAGGCCGATGAACTTGCCCGGACGGTCGGTGGCCGAGGCCAGCCGCGTGATCGAGATCGACGAGGTGTTCGAGGCGAGCAGCGTGTCGGGCCCGAGGTGCGGCGAGAGGGCCTTGAAGATCGTCTTCTTGGTCTCTTCATTCTCGGTGGCGGCCTCGATGGCCAGGTCGGTCCCGCCCACGGCCTGAAGTTCGCTGGCCGGCTTGATCCGCTTCATCGCCGCTTCCATGGCGGCGGGCTCGATCAAGCCCCGCGAGACCTGGCGGGTCATGTTCTTCTCGATGACGGAGAGGCCTTGCTGCAGGCGCTCCTGGCTCACGTCGTGGAGCAGCACGTCATAGCCGCCCAGGGCCACCACGTGGGCGATGCCGGTGCCCATCTGGCCTGCGCCGATGATGCCGACCGTCTTGATGTCAACCATTCAGATCAGGCCTTCGATGCCGCTTGCAAGTTTTCGCATAGTTTCGCGGCAGCTTTCTAACACGGGTATGGCGCGCCGCGGCAAGACCTTTGCTGCGCCGCAAAATGAATTCCGCCGGTCGATGGCGGTTCAGGGGCCTACGTCGCGCCCGCAACGCAAACGGGCGGCCCCTCGCGGAGCCGCCCGTCGCACGTCGGATGTCGGAAGAGCCTACTTGCCCGCTGCGGTGAGCGCGCTCATCAGCTCGGGAACCGCGGCCTTATAGTCGGCCACGAGGCCGAAGTCGGCCACCTGGAAGATCGGCGCGTCGGCGTCCTTGTTGATCGCCACGATCACCTTGGAGTCCTTCATGCCGGCCAGGTGCTGAATGGCGCCCGAGATGCCGATGGCGACGTAGAGTTCCGGCGCGACCACCTTGCCGGTCTGGCCGACCTGGTAGTCGTTGGGCGCGTAGCCCGCGTCCACCGCCGCGCGGCTGGCGCCGACGGCCGCGCCGAGCTTGTCGGCGAGCGGCTCGATGACCTTCTGGAACTCCTCGGCCGAGCCCATGGCGCGGCCGCCCGAAACGACGATCTTGGCGCCGCCCAGCTCAGGCCGGGCCGACTTCACGATCTTCTGGTCCACGAACTTGGTCTTGGCCGGCGCGGCGGGAGCCGCCACGCTCTCGACCGAGGCCGAGCCGCCGTCCGCGGCCGCCTTGAAGGCGGTCGGGCGGACGGTCAGGACCTTCTTGGCGTCGCCCGACTGCACCGTCTCCATCGCGTTGCCCGCATAGATCGGGTGCGTGAAGGTGTCGGCCGAGACCACCTCGGTCACGTCCGAGATCTGGGCCACGTCCAGCTTCGCCGCGATGCGCGGGCTGAAGTTCTTACCCTGCGAGGTCGCCGGCGTGAGGATGTGGTCGTAGCCGCCGGCCAGGCCCACCACCAGGTCGGCCATCGCCTCGGCAAGACCCTGGCCGAGCTCGGCGCTCTCGGCCGTCAGCACCTTGCGCACGCCGGCGATCTTGGCCGCCTCGGCCGCGATCGCGGCGGTGTTCGAGCCGGCCACCAGCACGTCGACGTCGCCGCCGATCGCCTGGGCGGCGGTCACCACCTTGTGCGTGTTGTCCTTGAGAGTCGCGTTGTCGTGGTCCGCGATGACGAGAACGGCCATTTAGAGGACCCCCGCGGTCTTGAGGTTGGAGACGAGGTCGGCGGCCGTCTCGACCTTGATCCCGGCCTGGCGCTTGGCCGGCTCGGTGACCTTCACGACCTTGAGGCGCGGCGCCGTGTCGACGCCGAGGGAGCCCAGCTCCTTCACGTCCAGCGGCTTCTTCTTCGCCTTCATGATGTTGGGCAGCGAGGCGTAGCGCGGCTCGTTCAGGCGCAGGTCCGCCGTGACGACCGCGGGCAGGCTCACGTCGATCGTCTGCAGGCCGCCGTCGACCTCGCGGGTCACCGTCGCCTTGCCGCCGTCGACGGCCACTTCCGAGGCGAAGGTCGCCTGGGGCCAGTCGAGCAGGGCCGAGAGCATCTGGCCGACGGCGTTGTTGTCGCCGTCGATGGCCTGCTTGCCCATCAGGACCAGCTCGGGGTTCTCCTCGGCGATCACCGCCTTGAGCACCTTGGCCACCGCCAGAGGCTCCAGGTCCTGGTCGGTCTGGACCAGGATCGCGCGGTCGGCGCCCATGGCGAGCGCGGTGCGCAGGGTTTCCTGGGCCTGAGTCGGGCCGACGGAAACCGCCACCACCTCGGTGGCTGCGCCTTTCTCCTTGAGACGGACGGCCTCTTCGACCGCGATCTCGCAGAACGGGTTCATGGACATCTTGACGTTGGCGAGGTCGACGCCCGTCTGGTCGGCCTTCACGCGGGCCTTGACGTTGTAGTCGATCACCCGCTTGACCGGGACCAACACCTTCATGGGTTGCTAGCGCCTCAAATTGTTCGCGGAAATGACTTAAGCCGGTGGCTGATACCCGTTCCCACGCGGTTTGCAAGTGCGGCGCGGGCGGTCCTGCCGCAGCGCACAAAACTAGCCAGACGTGCCTGTCCCTACGTAAAAGGCTCCCATGAACCCGAATATCGAGCGCCTGAAGCTCATCTTCATCTGCCTCTTCGTCGCCGCCGCGATCGGAGTCGGCGTGTGGCAGGTGTGGTGGGTCATGCCCGCGCAGAAGTGCGAGAAGGAGCTGAAGAAGTGGTGGGATCCCGTTGAGCGGGTCTGCGCCACGCCGGTGCTCATCTCCGACATCACGGGCCGTGTCATCACCGACGAGAAGGCGCTGGCCGAGGCCAAGCGCGCCATCGGCCGGCCGGCCGGTCCGGCGAATGCGGCAGCAGCGCCTGCTCCCGCGCCGAAGGAGTAGCTAGCGGGTCGCGCCCGAGACCCAGAACACCTCGGCCTCGCCGCGGCCGTTGGCCCACCGCGCGGCGACGAAGAGCAGGTCGGACAGCCGGTTCAGGTAGCGCAACGCCGGCGCGCTGACCGGCTCGCCCGTCTCCACGAGCCGAACAGCCTCCCGTTCCGCACGCCGGCAGACCGTCCGCGCCAGGTGCAGGGCCGCCGCGGCCGACGTTCCCCCCGGAAGGACGAACGACCGCAGCGCCGGCAGGCGGTCGTTCAGCCGGTCGATCTCGGTCTCCAGTCGCGCCACCTGGGCGTCGCTGACCCGCAGCACCGCGCCCTCGGGCTCGTCGGGGCGCGCCGGCGTGGCCAGGTCGGCCCCCAGGTCGAACAGCTCGTTCTGCAGCCGGGCCAGGATCTCGTCGAGCTCGGGGTCGGCCAGCGACACACGCGCCAGGCCCAGGCATGCGTTGGTTTCGTCCACCGCCCCATAGGCCTCGACGCGCAGGTCGGACTTGCTCACGGTCGCGCCGGTGGCCAGCCGGGTCGCGCCGGCGTCGCCCGTGCGGGTGTAGATCCGGTTCAGCGTCACCACGGGGCGACCCTCAGCCCTGGCCGCGCCACCAGACCGCCAGCACGAGGACCGCGACGGCGACGGCCTGGGTCAGGACGCGGAGGCGCATGAGCTTGTTGGACCACGACCGCCCGAAGTCGCCGCCCCGGAAGAGGGCGTAGATTCCCGCCGCCAGAACGATGGCGACGGCGGCCAGCGCCGCGTAGATCAGGTAGTCGAAGACGTCCATGCGTCGAACTTAGGCTGGCAAACGCCGCCTTGCCACAATCATCCATGTTCATTTGAAACTTGACTTTATCAACCTTGATCATGTTCAACGATCACACGACCTTTGTCCTTCCGCAGAAGGGGGGTGACGCAAGAGTCCTTATCACATAAGGACTTGCCGTCCGGCCCCGACCGCGGCCGGTCGCTGATTCCATCGGATTACAGCTTCGTAACCTTGCTCACGTACCGAGTTAGTTGAACATGTTCAGCGTTGGTGCTAGGCCGCCACTCCTCTCCAAATCCCCTGAAACCAGACGCTTCGCCGGATACCCCCACCGGTGAGCGATAAGAGACGAATGAAGCACATCTCCCCCAATCAAGTCGCCGCGGACGCCCCGGCGCGTCCCCCCACGCGCCGCGCGCTCGCCAAGCAGCAGACCCGCCAGAAGGTGCTTGCGGCTGCCCGCCGGCTCTTCTCCGAGCAGGGCTATGAAGGCGCCACCATCCGCGACATCGCCGCTGCGGCGGGCATGTCGACCGGTGCGGTCTTCGCGAACTTCACCGACAAGTCGGACCTCTTCCGCGAGATCATGGTCGACGACATGGAGGCCCTCGTGACCTCGATGCGCGAGGCGGCCGAGCGCGGCCGCAACGTCGAGGACGCGCTCCTGAAGGTCTTCATGGCCGGCTACACGTTCTACAAGACGCGTCTTCAGCTGGCGCGTGCGGCCTTCTCGGTGTCGTGGGACCGGGACGGCGGGCCCTCGCTGCGCGGGCTGCCTTCGTCGCTGGCGTTCCAGGAGCTCTTCACCGAGCAGTTGGCCTCGGCCGTGACCCGTGGCGAACTGTCGCAAGAGGCCGAGGTGAAGCTCCGCAGCCAGATGCTGATGGACACGTACCTCTCCAACTTCCCCCAGGCGATCTTCGAGGGCTGGAGCCTGGACGCCCTGCAGGCGCGCGCCCGCGACCAGATCCGGATCCTGCTCGCGGGGGCCCGCCGCGGCTAGCCGGGGCAGCGGGCCATGACAGCTGGGGCCAACCCACTTCCGGAAGCGACGCCGGTCCGGCAGTCGCAAAAGGAAGCGACGCGCCGGCGGGTGATCGCCGCCGCGCGCGAGCTGTTCGACGCCCACGGCTACGAGGGCACCACGATCCGCGAGATCGCGCGGCACGCCGGCGTGGCTGTCGGGTCTGTGTTCACCACGTTCGCGTCCAAGGGGGAGATCCTCTCCGAGGTGATGGCCGCGCGGCTCGAGCCGCTCTACGCCGAGGTCGACCGCGTGATGCCGCATGTTCGCGGGTCGACGGTCGACCGCCTCCGGACCATGTTCGCCATCCACTTCGAGTTCGAGGCGCGCCATATCCGGCTGTTCCTGGCGCACATCGCGGCCGCCTTCGACCATACCTTGTCGGGCGCCGCGCGTCCCTACGGCCGCAACGAGCACTTCCAGCAGGTGATCCGCGATATCCTGCAGGTCGGGATCCAGGCCGGCGAGGTGCGACCCGACATCGACATGCAGGAAGCCGTCGACCTGATGATGGCGGCCTATGCCTGGACCTACCGGATCGTGGTGACCACCGAGGCGGACGCCAAGGCGCTCATCGCCGTGATGGACCGCCAGCTGGGTCTGATCGTGGCCGGGCTCGCCCCCGAACGGTAGCGGCTGCGCGGCCGCCCGCGAGCCTGCGCTGCGTTTCCGCTTGCCAGACGGCGCTGCTCCAGGCGCAAGAAGGCGAGGGCCGTCATTCCGCGGGAGGGTGGGCGCAGCGTGAGTTCGAAGTTGAAGCCCAGGGCCGCCAGGCGGTCGAAACTCGCGGGGATGACCCTGATCCGCGGCGGCGATTTCCTCATGGGGTCCGACGCGCACTATCCGGAAGAGGCGCCCGTCCGCCGGGCGGCCGTCGGCGACTTCTGGATCGACACCCATCCCGTCACGAATCGGCAGTTCGCCGAGTTCGTCGCTGCGACCGGCTACGTCACCTTCGCCGAGATCGCGCCCGATCCCCGCGACTACCCGGGAATGCCGCCGGAGATGGCGCGCGCAGGCTCGGCCGTGTTCATGCCCACGCCCGGCCCGGTCGACACGGGCGACCCCGGCCAATGGTGGTCCTTCGTGTTCGGGGCCGACTGGCGACACCCGCTGGGCCCCGGCAGCTCCATCGACGACATCCTCGATCACCCTGTCGTGCAGATCGCGTACGCCGACGCCGCCGCCTACGCGCGCTGGGCGGGCAAGTCGCTGCCGACCGAGGCCGAATGGGAGTACGCCGCGCGCGGCGGCCGCGAGGGCGAGCCGTTCGCCTGGGGCCAGGAGCTGGCGCCTGAGGGCCGCGCCATGGCCAACTACTGGCAGGGCGAGTTCCCCTGGCAGAACCTGCTGGACGACGGCTGGGCCCGCACCTCGCCCGTCGGGGTCTTCCCGCCGAACGGATTCGGCCTCTTCGACATGATCGGCAACGTCTGGGAGTGGACCGTGGACTGGTTCGCGACGGACACGGCGGAGAGCGGCAAGGCCTGTTGCGGCCCGCCCCGGGCCCGGCTCGCCGTCGAATCGGAGAGCTACGACCCGCACACGCCCCATATCCCCATGGGCCGCAAGGTGCTCAAGGGCGGGTCGCATCTCTGCGCGGAGAGCTACTGCCGCCGCTACCGGCCCGCGGCGCGACATCCCCAACCTCTCGACAGCCCGACTTCCCACATAGGATTCCGCTGCGTGGCGCGCCGCGGTAGCCCGCGGGATATTGAATGAGAATACCGGTTCCGGTATTGCTTCCCGGGCGCGCTCGCCGCGCGTGATGACGGGATGCGCGCGTACGCTTCCCGCGGACGTGGGAGGCTGGTCCATGCGGTTCAAACGGGCGCTCTTGGCTGCGGCCGCGGTGGTGGCGGGGACGGCGCATCAGGCCGCCGCGCAGGCGCCGTCCAACGTGCCCGTCGACAGGCCGGCGGTGCAGGCGGGTCCGCCGCGCGCCGTGACCTGGCAGCAGGGCCCCGCGCGTCCGCCGTCGGGCAAGCGTCCTCCGAACATCATCCTGATCGTCGCCGACGATCTCGGTTTCAACGACCTCAGCTTCAACGGCGGAGGCGTGGCGGGCGGCTCGGTTCCGACGCCCTACATCGACTCCATCGGCCGCCAGGGCGTGAGCTTCGAGCAGGCCTACTCCGGGCACGGCACCTGCGCGCCCTCGCGCGCGGCGCTGCTCACCGGCCGCTACCCCACCCGCTACGGCTTCGAGTTCACGCCCACGCCGCTGCGGTTCGCCCGCCAGGTGCGGGCCCACCACTACGGCAAGCTGAACCCCGTCTACTTCCCCGAGCGGGAGAAGGATGTGATTCCCATGGTCGAGATGGGCGTCCCCACCGACCAGATCATGCTGGGCGAGCTTCTCCAGAAGGAGGGCTACCACACGATGCAGCTGGGCAAGTGGCACCTTGGCGAGGCGCCCAAGTTCCAGCCACAGAAGCGCGGCTTCTCGGAGACGCTGGGGTTCACCGGCGGCGCCTCGATGTTCCTCCCGCGGGAGGATCCGCGGGTGGTCAATTCGATCCAGGGCTTCGACCCGATCGACATGCAGCTCTGGTCGACCCTGCAGTTCTACGTCCGCAAGGACGGCGGCGAGGCGTTCCAGCCGCAACGCCACATGACCGACTACCTGACGGACGAGGCCGTCGCGGCCGTGGCGGCCAACCGGAACCGGCCGTTCTTCATGTACCTCGCCTACAACGCCCCGCACACGCCTCTCCAGGCGACGCACGAGGACTACTGGGCGCTTTCGCACATCGCCGACCACCGCGAGCGGGTCTACGCCGCCATGATCCGCCAGCTCGACCGAAACGTCGGGCGCGTCCTGCAGGCGCTGCAGGAGCAAGGGCTTGAGGAGAACACCCTGGTGATCTTCACCAGCGACAACGGGGGCGCCTACTACATCGGTCTCGAGGAGATCAATCGCCCCTTCCGCGGCTGGAAGCAGACGTTCTTCGAGGGCGGCATCCGCGTGCCGATGCTGATGAAGTGGCCCGCGGCGATCCGGCCCGGAAAGACCTACCACGCGCCGGTTTCCCACTTCGACATCTTCGCCACCTCGGTGGCCGCGGCGGGCGCCGCCATGCCCAGGGACCGGCCGATGGACGGCGTGGACCTGATGCCGTTCGTCAGCGCGCGGAAGACCGGACGACCCCACGACGTCCTCTTCTGGCGCACGGGCCCCTACCGCGTCGTCCGCGCCGGCGACTGGAAGCTGCAGGTGACGGAGCGGCCGGCGAAGGACTGGCTCTACGACCTGTCGTCCGATCCCACCGAGCGGGTCAACCTGGCGCAGGCGAGGCCAGAGAAGGTGGCGGAGCTGAAGCGCCTCCTCGCCGATCACGACGCCCAGCAGGCCCCGCCGCTGTGGCCCGAGCTTGGTCAATCGCCGGTGATGCTGGATCATTCGCTGATCGAGCCCCAGCGGGACGACGACGAGTATGTCTACTGGGGGAACTGAGGCCTCGCGCCGGTTCGCGCGTCGCCGTTGAGCAACATGGACGCCCGCGGCGAAGCCCGCCGCGATGTCGAGGGAACGGTGGCGCTTGGCGATGGAACCCTTCGACCTGACCGGCGTCGACGGCGTGATGCCGGCCAACCAGGCCCGCAGCCGCGAGGCGCAGGCCCGGCTCCTGAAGGCGGGCGAGGAGGTCTTTGCCCGCAAGGGCTATGACGAGGCCCACGTGGGCGACATCGCCGCGGCCGCAGGCTGTTCCATCGGCAGCTTCTACCGCCGCTTCCGCGACAAGGAGGCGCTGTTCCGGGCGCTGCACCTGCAGTTCGCCCACCGGATCGAGCGCAACATGGAGCGCTTCCTCAGCCGGCCCGAGCGCGCCGGCCAGCCCGTCTACGAGGTGCTCGAGGTGCTGGTGCGCAACACCGCCCAGGTCATCGAGCGCCATCCCGGATTCTTCCGCGCCCTGTTCCAGCGGATGCTGGCGGGCGCCGGCCGACTGTACGTGCCGGCGCTGTGGGCGGCGGACACGGCGTCGGGTCTTCGCCTGGCGGCGTTCCTGCGTTTGCGGGGCGAAGGGCTGTCGGACACCCTGGACGACGCCTGCGCGCTGGGCCTGCGGTCGGTCGAAGCGATCCTGATCCAGCGCGTCCTGCGGCGGGACGTGGTGCAGCAGGAGGCGGTCGCGCCACCGTTCGTGATCGACCGGCTGACGCGGATGCTGGCGGCCTGCATCGGCGTGACTGCGCCGCCGGAACGCCGCGCTGCCCGCTTTACGGAAGCGTAATTCCGGTTCATCCTTTCCTTGCGTCAGGCGGGATGGACTTCGCGTCGCCTGACACCCGCGCTGGCTGCCGAGGCGCCGGTCCGGGTTGACTTGAACCGGAATTCACATTCACAATCCGCCAACAAGAACACGACGTTTCCATCGGGGAGGATCTGACATGCCGAGGCGCAGCCTTGCTTCGAAACTGCTCGTCACCACGGCGTTCGCGCTGGTGGCGGGCGCGGCGTCCTCGGCGCTGGCGCAGACCGCCAGCGGGGTCGCAGAGGTGGAGACGCTGATCGTCACCGCCAACAAGCGCGCCGAGAACATCCAGGACGTCCCGATGTCGGTGACCGCCGTGAGCGGCGAGTTCCTGGAGAAGACGGGCGTTGCGAACGTCACCGAACTGGCCCGCTTCATCCCTTCCGTTTCGATCTCGCAGTCGAACAACAACCGCAACACCACCGTCTTCGTGCGCGGCATCGGGACGTCGGGCACCAACCCCGGCATCGAGTCGTCCGTCGGCATCTTCATCGACGGCGTCTACATCCTGGCGGCGGGGCCCATTCAGGGGAACCTCCAAGACATCTCGACCGTGGAAGTCCTGCGCGGCCCCCAGGGCACGCTGTACGGCCGCAACACCCCCGTGGGCGCGATCAACATCACCTCGCGCGAGCCGACCCAGACCTTCGAAGCGCAGCTCACGGCGCGGGCCGGCAACTACGAGGACCGTGGACTGAGCGGCTACGTGGGCGGCGGGCTCACCGAGAGCCTGGCGGGCCGGCTGTCCTTCTGGGTCAGCGATCGGGACGGCTACGAAACCAACCTGTTCGACGGCGATGACGTCAACGGCAGCGAGCAGTGGGGCGTGCGAGGCCGGCTGAAGTGGCAGCCCCGCGACGGCATCACCGGCAACTTCATCGGCTACTACGCCCGGCTCGAGGCCAACTGCTGCACGCCCGAGACCCTGGCGCCCTCCACGCCCACCGGCATCGCGACCCCGGGCTTCCTGACGGCCGCGCAGGCGGTGGGCCGCCCGTTCCGCAACTTCAACGACCGCGACCACGTGGTCGATGACGATGTCGAGGGCGACAACAACACCGACGTCTACGGCGTCTCGGCGACCTTCGACATCGACCTGCCCGGCGGGCATACCCTGACCTCGATCACCGCCTTCAACGGCTATGAGGACAAGATCGTCTCGCTGGCGGCCGACGGCCTGCCGCAGAACACCGCCACCGGCTCTCAGCGCCTCCGGGCCGAAGGCTACTCCGAGGAACTGCGGATCGCCTCGCCGGCGGACCAGCGCGTGTCGTACCTCGCGGGCGTGTACCTGTTCTCCGAGACCCTGACCTACACCTCGCGCACGGTGCTGGGCCTGCACGCCAACCGCGTGCTCCCGCCCGCCCGCCGGTTCACGCCCGGCGACACCGGCATCTTCTACTACACCCAGGACACCCAGAGCTGGGCGCTGTTCGGCCAGGCGACCTTCAACGTCACCGACAGCTTCCGGCTCGTCGGCGGCCTGCGGTACTCGTACGACAAGAAGAACGCCTTCCTCGACGGCGACGTGAACCCGACGGCGTCCCCGGCGGCGCGAACGGTCTTCCCCGTCAACCACCTGGGCAAGGTCAAGCGCAACGAGGACAAGATCACCTGGTCGGCGACCGTCCAGTACGACGTGACCCCCGACGTGATGCTCTACGCCCTGGCCGCCACGGGCTACAAGACGGGCGGCTACAACGCCCGCTCGTCGGCCGTAGGCGTGCCGGTCGAGTTCGACGCCGAGAACTCTGAGACCATCGAGGTCGGCATGAAGTCGCTGCTGCTCGACAACCGGCTGGTGCTGAACGTCGACGCCTACCGGATGAAGCTGAAGGACTTCCAGGACTCGATCCTCAACCCGCTCACCGGATCCGGCTTCATCGTGGCCAACGCCGGCGACCGTCGGGTGCAGGGCGTCGAGGCCGACGCCGAGTTCCGGCCGATCCGCGAGCTCACGATCAAGGGCTCCCTGGGCTACATGGACGCCGAGTTCACCGACTACACGGCGGGCCAGTGCTACGCCGGCCAGCCGGCCAACGGGACCTCGCCGGGGACCTGCAACTACAACGGCAAGACTCCGTCCCACAGCCCGAAGTGGACCTGGAGCCTCGCCGGCCAGTACCAGCGGCCGCTGGCGGGCACGGGCCTCGAGATCTTCGTCAACGCCGACGTCAGCTACACCAGCTCGAAGTTCCTCGAGCCGCTGCTGGACCCGCGCGGCCTGCAGGACTCGGTGACGCTGGTCGGCCTGCGCGTGGGCCTGACGCCCGAGAAGGGCAACTGGCGCATCTCGGCCTACGGCAAGAATATCTTCGACCGCGACTACTTCGCGCAGGCCACGCTCCAGCCGCTCAACGCCTTCATCTCGGCGGGCGGCACGGCCCAGGCGCAAGGCTTCGTCGGCTGGTACGCCCCGCCGCGCACCTACGGCATCGAAGCCACGGTGAAGTTCTGAGGCGGCTTCCGGCCGGCCGCGCTCCGCGGCCGGCCGGGCCCACGCGGGCTCCGGGGACGATCCATGCTCAGCTACGACCTCTACTGGTCCTTCCGCTCGCCCTACTCGTACCTCGTGACGCCCAGGCTCCGGGCCCTTGAGGACGAGTACGAGGTGACGTGCAACGTCCGCCCGATCTTCCCGATCGCGGTGCGCACGCCCGAGTTCTTCGAGACGCGGGATCCGCTGTGGTTCAGCTACTTCCAGGCCGACATCCGGCGTGAGGCCGAGTTCCTGGGCCTGCCGCTCCGCTGGCCGCGGCCCGATCCGGTCTTCCGGCTTCCAGACGGCAGCTACCCCAAGGAACAGCCCCACATCCACCGCCTCACCTACCTGGGCGTCGCCGCCGCCGAGCGGGGCCGAGGGCTGCCGTTCCTGGACGAGGTCAGCCGGCTGATCTGGGGCGGGTCCGTCGAGAACTGGCACGAGGGCGACCACCTGCGCCGCGCGGCCGAGCGGGGCGGACTCGACTACGACGAGCTGTCCGGCGCCGTCGACGGCGACCCCGACCGCTACCGCGCCATCGTCGAGGCCAGCCAGGTCGCCCAGCGCGAGGGCGGGCACTACGGAGTGCCGATGATGGTGTTCGGCGGCGAGGCCTTCTTCGGCCAGGACCGGTTCGACCAGCTCAAGTGGCGCATGCTCCAGAAGGGCCTGAAACGTCGCGGGACCACATGACCGGCGAAGCGCCCGACCTCTGGCTCTACGGAGCGCCCGCGTCGCTCTACACCGCCAAGGTGCGGGCGTTCCTCCGGGCGCGCGGCGTCCGTCACGTCGAGCGCTTCCCCTCGCACCCTCGCTACCGCGAGGTGATCAAGCCGGCGGTCGACACGCACCGCATCCCGGTGGTCGAGTTCGCAGACGGGATGATCGTCCAGGACTCCACGGCCATTCTGGACGCGCTGGAGCGGCGATACCCCGACCCCCGCGCGCAGCGCATGGGCCCGCGCCAGACCCTGGCGACGCTGCTGCTCGAGGTCCTCGGCGACCGCGGACTCGCCAAGCCGGCCATGCACTACCGGTGGAACTTCCTCGACGTGAACGAGGGCTTCGTCGTCGGCGAGTTCGGCCGCTCGCTTCGGTTTCCCGCGCCGCCGGAGGAGGTCGAACGCCTGGGCCAGCGGGTGGCCTCGCGCATGTCCTCGTACCTGCCGATGCTCGGCATCGAGCCACGGACCATCCCCACGATCGAACGGGTCTACCGCGAGACCCTGGCGCTGCTGAACGCTCACCTCTCGCAGCACCCATACCTGCTGGGGGGCGCGCCGAGTCGGGGCGACTACGCCCTCATGGGACCGATGTTTGGTCACCTGGGCCGTGATCCCTATCCGCTGCACCTCATGCAGCGAACGGCGCCGCTGGTCTTCCGCTGGATCGAGCGCATCAACGGCGGCGAGCTGCAGACGCCCGAATTCCCGGACCGTTCCCGCGAGCTCCCGGCCGACGACGTCGTCCCCGAGACGCTGACAGCGTTCATGCGGCACGTCTTCCGCGGCTACGCGGAGGAGCTGGTCCTGACCGCAGGCCGCTTCAACGCCTGGGCCGAGGCCAACCCCGATGCGCCGGCCGGCGGGTTCGTCTCGGCCGAGGGGGCCGACCAGCCCGCGCTGGGACCCATCGTGGTGGACTATCACGGCGTGGCGATCGAGCAGCAGGCCCTGGGCCACTCGCTGTGGATCCTGCAGCGCGCCCTGGACTTCACGGCCGGGCTTTCCGGCGCGGAGCGCGAGGCGGCGCTGGACTTCGCGCGTGCGGCCGGCGCCGACGGCGTCGTGGCCTTGCGCCTCGCGCGGCGGCTGACGCGTGTGCGCAGCCGACTGGCGGTTGAATAGGGGAGGCGGGAATGGCGGCGACCGACACGGCCGGCGCAGCGGGGGGCGTCTCGCGCGGGTACGCCCGCTACGCGCTCGCCCTGCTGCTCGTGGTCTATGTGATCAACTACGTGGACCGGCAGGTGCTCTCCATCCTGGTGGAGCCGATCCGCAAGGAACTGGGGCTCACCGACACCCAGATCGGGCTGCTTTCCGGCTTGGGCTTCGCCCTCTTCTACGCCGCCGCGGGCCTGCCGATCGCGCGCCTAGCCGACCGCACCTCGCGCAAGGGCATCATCGCCGGCTGCCTCGCCCTCTGGAGCGGCGCCACGGCTGTCTGCGGGCTGGCCATGAACTTCCCGCAGCTGCTCGTGGCGCGGATCTTCGTGGCCGTCGGCGAGGCCGGGGCGGGACCGGCCGGACACTCCATGCTGGCCGACCTCTTCCCGCACGGGAAGCGCGCCACGGCGCTGGCCGTCTTCTCGTGCGGCGTGCCGATCGGCATCCTCGTGGGGCTGCTCGCGGGCGGCTGGCTCAACCAGGCCTTCGACTGGCGCACCGCCTTCATCGTCGTGGGCCTGCCCGGCGTGGTGGTGGCGGCGGTGGTCGCCCTAACTCTCAAGGAGCCGCCGCGCACGGGGGAGGTCTCCACCGAGCCCGCGCCCACCACCCGCGAGGCGCTGGCGGTCCTGATGAAGATCCCGGCCTACAACTACCTCGTCCTGGGTTCGGCCCTGCACGCCTTCACCTCGTACGGCGCGCTGCAGTGGAATCCCGCCTTCATGATCCGCTTCCACGGCCTGTCCACGGGCGAGGCTGGGCTGGCGCTCGGCCTGATCTCCGGCGTCACCGGCGTCGTCGGCACCCTGGCCGGCGGCTGGTTCGCCGACCTGCTCGGCCGGCGGGACAACCGCTGGTACGCCTGGCTTCCGGCGCTGATGATCGGCGTGCGCGCGCCCCTCTTCATCTCGGCCTATCTCGCGCCCACGGCCGAGCTGGCGATCGCCTGCCTGATCCTGCCGGGCTTCCTCGGCAACAGCTTCACGGGCCCGGTCTTCGGGACGATCCAGACCCTGTCGCCGCCCCGCACGCGGGCCTTCGCCTCGGCGTGGACCCTCTTCATCATCGCGCTGGTGGGCTTCGGCCTGGGCCCCCTGGTCATCGGCATGACCAGCGACGCGCTGGCGCCGGCTTTCGGGACGCGCAGCCTCGGCTACGCGATCTCGCTGGCCGCGATCGGAGAGCTGGTGTCGGTGGTGTTCTTCCTTCTCGCCGCGCGCCGCTTGCCCCGAAACACGGCGCCCGCCACGCCCTGAGCCGATCCGGGTACTGCGCCCTGTGCAATCACCGCGCGCAGGCGTTAGAGGATAACGGGATTTTCGAGAACCTGAGTCGCTGCCGCCCATGGCCAGAGCCAAGTCCGCCGAGACGCCGCCGACCGACGATCCGGCGTGGGCCCTGCCGGCCTACCAGGCGCGCAGCCGCGAGCAGCGCGACCGCCTCCTGAAGGCCGGAGAGCGCGCGTTCGCCGAGCATGGCTTCTGGCAGGCCCACGTGGCCGACATCGCCCGGCGCGCCGGATGTTCCGTCGGCAGCTTCTACCGGCGCTTCCAGGACAAGGAGGCCCTGTTCTTCGCGCTGCAGGCCCACATGGCGCAGCGGTCGGCCGAGAACATCACCACCTTCTTCGCCGATCCGGCCTGCGCCACCGATCCGCTGGACAAGGTGTTCGTCCGGCTCGTGGCCAACTCCGCGCGGTCGATGGGCCGCATCGAGGGCTACTTCCGCGCGCTGTTCGAGCTCAGCCTGCGCGGCCAGGACGTCTGGCCTTCGATGCGCCAGCTCGAGATTTTCGAGGCCCGGAAGATCCAGGACATGCTCGAAGGCAGGGGCCTGTCCGTCGAGGCTGGCTTCCCCGAGCGCGCGCAGCTCGCCGTGCGGATGATCCACGGCCAGATCATCACCCAGCTTCTGCACGGACCGGGGCCGTTCTCCATCGATGACCCTCGCCTGGCCGACGAACTGGGGCTGCTGCTGATCCGCTACCTGGGCCTCGAAAAGACGGCCGCCTGAGCCGCGTAGGCGCCGGCCGCGGTATTGCCTCCCCATCCCCCGGACGCCATGATAATCGGAACTCCGGTTCGCAAAAGCGGCCGGTCGGCGGGAGGAAACGTTCGTGAGCGAAGGCGTGTACCGGATCTACGGCTCCGAGATGTCACCCTACTCGGTGAAGGTGCGCTCTTACTTCCGCTACAAGGGCATCCCGCACCGCTGGATCCCGCGCAACGCGGCCACCGAAGAGGAATACAAGGCCGTCGCCCGCCTCCCGATCGTGCCGACGGTCGCCACCCCCGCCGGCGAGGGCGTACAGGACTCCACCCCGATCATCGAGCAGGTCGAGCGCCAGGGGCCTGAACCCTCCATCCATCCCGACGACCCGGACCTCGCCTTCCTCTCCGTGCTGCTGGAAGAGTTCGGCGATGAATGGGGCAACAAGCTGATGTTCCACCATCGCTGGTGGGACAAGGTCGACCAGGAGGCCTCGGCGCTCACCCTGGCGCGCCTGTCCATGCCCGGCGCGGACGCCGAGACTGTGGCCGCGCGCCAGAAGATGATCCAGGAGCGGATGACCGGCCGCGGCCACTTCGTGGGCTCGTCGGCGGAGACGGCGCACCTGATCACCGACTACTGGTTCGAGCTCCTGGATCTGCTCGAGCCGCACTTCGCCCAGCGCAAGTACCTGTTCGGCGGCCGCCCCGCCTTCGGAGATTTCGGTCTGTCGGCCCAGATCTACGAGGCCTCCGTCGACCCGACCTGCGGCGCGGGCATCCTGGCCCGGGGCCCCGCCGTGCTGGGCTGGTGCCATCGGATGATGGAGCCGCGCGACGACGGCCCGTTCGAAACCTGGGAGTCGCTGCAGCCCACCCTGGCGCCGCTCCTGGCCTACGTGGGCCGCTACTTCCTGCCCTGGTCGCAGGCCAATTCGGATGCCCTGGCGGCGGGTCAGGAGAGCTTCACGGTGGATCTCGCCGGCCGGCCCTACGTGCAACCCCCGCAGAAGTACCACGCCAAGTCGCTGGCCGCGCTGAAGGCCCGCTACGCCGCCGCGGCGTCGCCGCGCCTCGACGCGATCCTGGAGGCCGCCGACTGCCGCCGCTGGCTCGCGGCCGGCTGAACCGGACCCCTCACAGCCCCTGCAGCAGCACCTCGCAGCCCGACCCGGCCAGGGCTGCGTCCGCCGCCTTGCGATCGGCCGGCCCCAGGGCGGCGTACTCCTCGCGCAGCCACTGCAGGCACTTGCCCTGGTAGGTGAAGGGCTGCTGCACCCAGCGGCCGCCGTCGATCTCTGTCTCCACCTGTTCGGCGCCCTCGCGCAGCGCCTTCGCGTTGGCGAGCAGCAGGGGAGCGTAGACGCGGCCGATCTCGCCGAGGATCGCCTTCACCGTCTGCGGCAGCGCCGCAGGGTCGAACCAGTCCGCCTCGGTGGGCTCCAGGCCCGAGAGGTCCTCGACGGCGCCCGTCCAGGCGAAGACGCGCGGCGCGCGCGCCTCTGTCACCGCCATGGGCGTGGGGTCGAACAGCGCGAGCTGGGTGAGCTGGCCATAGCAGCCGAAGTCGCCGCCGCCGGGGCGTTGCCCCAGCATGAAGGCGTGTTCGCGCAGGTGCGCCTCGAAGGCGTCCAAAAAGCGCGCGTAGCTGGCCTCGATGATCGGGCCCGTGATCTCATTGGAGCCCACGTAGCGCAGGCGCGGGATCTGGCGGTTCGCCACCTCGGCGCCAGCCGCCTTCAGCTCCGCGTCCGGCATGCGCGAGCGCCGCCAGGCGGGCAGGATGGCCGAGGCCCGCGCGATGTCGGCCTTGTAGGCCCAGCGGTAGTGGAACATGGCCTTGGTCAGCCACTCGTCTCCGTAGTCCTCGATCAGCGAGTCGATGAACGCCAGGGCGGGGTTGGACGGACGCGCCGAACGGCCGGCGTGCTCGCGCTCAAGCCGGCGCAGGATGGGCGTGGAGTCGTTGACGGCCACCAGGGCGCCGGTTTCGTCCGGGAAGTAGAAGGTGGGCAGCAGGTTGACCTTGGCGGTGGGCAGTCCCGCCGCGCCATGAGAGGCCAGCACCAGCTTGTAGGGGATCCGCCGGTAGCGCAGCAGCGCCAGCATCTTGCGGGTATAGGGCGAGCCGGGCACGCCGTTCAGGAGGACGCGTCCGTCGGTCGTGGTGGCGGTCATGTTCGGGGCCTCTGCTCAGTCCAAAGATAGCGAACCGAAATCCCGGTTCCGGTCAAGTTCGAATGCGTCGCCGCTCGGCGGGTCACGTGGCGGCGTGCGCGAGGAACAGCTCGGCGATCCGGTCGCCATGCGTGTCCTGCAGGAAGTGCGCGGCGTCGGGCAGGAGGTCGAAGGTTGCGTGCGGGTAGCGGGCCGCCCAGGCCTGGCCGCGGTCGGTGGTGAAGACGTCGTCGGCCCCGCCCCAGATGAAGTGGATGGGCTTCTTCCAGTCCAGCAGGGTCCGGAAGTGGCGGGTCTGCGCCTCGGCCGCGCCGCCTGCGGGGTTGTCGAAGGGCAGGCTGAGGGGGAAACGCCGCGGGCCCGCGTGGCCCGCGTACCCCAGGCCGGCGAACGGGGCGTCGTACGCCCGCCTCACCTCGGCGTCGGCGGCGGACAGCTGCGGCGTTTCCTGCCCCTGGACCACGGCGAAGAAGTGCGGGCGCTCGATGCGCCGCGTCGCCAGCATCATGAACCAGCCGATCGACATGCGGTCGGGCACGTTCGCGCCGAAGAGGCCGTCGGGCTTCCAGCCCTCGTTCCACCGGCGCAGCGGCTGGGCGTAGTCGTACTCCGGCGTGTGCAGCCAGGTGTTCATGATCACCAGCCGGGCGAAGCGCTCGGGCGTCTCGGCCGCCTGGGCCAGCCCGATAGGCCCGCCCCAGTCCTGGCAGAAGAGGGTCACTTCCTTCAGGTTCAGCTCGGCGATGAGGTGGGCCATGGCGCGGGTGTGGCGGGCGATGGAGTACCAGCCGTCATCGGTGACCTTGTCCGACCGTCCGAAACCGATGTGGTCCGGCGCGACGCACCGCCATCCGGCAGCGACCAGCCCGGCGATGATGCGCCGGTTCAGGTAGCTCCACGTGGGCATGCCGTGGAGCAGCAGCGCCACCGGCCCGTCGGCCGGCCCGGCGTCCACATAGTGCATCCGCAGCCCCTCGAACGTGACGTAGCTGGGCCCCCAGGGGTAGTCCGGCAGTCCCGCGAAGGCCGCGTCCGGAGACCGCGCGAACGGCACGCCATCCTCCGTCGTCCCGCGTTCCACGCCGCCGTCCTCAGCCGGGCCAGTAGATGTACTCATCGTCCTTGGTCGCCTTCTGCTCGAGCGTCTTGTCGATCACCACGGGCATCTGCCCGGCGGCCGGATAGAGCGCGCCGCGGGCGCCGCGACGGTGCTCGGCGATCGCCGCCTTCAACTCCGCGACCTTGGCCGGATTCGTCGCGGCCAGGTTCCGCTGCTCGGTGGGATCGACGGTGAGGTGGAACAGCCAGTCCTTCTTCGGGTCCTGCGAGGTCTGCAGCTTCCAGCCGTCCTTCAGCACCGCCTGGTAGTGCCCGTCCTGCCAGAAGATCGCCCGGTGCGGCGGGCTCGCCGGCCGCGGCCCGCCGGTGACGTAGGGCAGCAGGTTGGCGCCGTCGATGGGCCGGTCGGCCGGCGGCGCGGCGCCCGCGGCGGCGGCCACGGTGGGCAGGAGGTCCAGGTGGCTCACCGGATCCGGCAGTCGCGTGCCCGGCGCGATCTTTCCGGGCCAGGACACGAAGTAGGGCACCCGGATGCCCCCCTCGAAGAAGGTCAGCTTCCAGCCCCGGTAGGGCTTGTTGACCTCCGGAAGACCGAGGTAGCCGGCGCCGCCGTTGTCGGAGGTGAAGATCACCACGGTGTTCTCGGCGAGCCCCTGGTCGCGCAACTCCTGCATCACGCGTCCGACGCTCCGATCCAGCGCCCGCACCATGGCCGCGTACACGCGCAGGCGGTGGTCCTTGATCTGGGGCAGGGCGTCGTAGTCGGCCTTCGAGGCCTGCAGCGGGCTGTGGACGCCCCAGTGCGCCAGATAGAGGAAGAAGGGCCGGTTGCGGTTCGCTCGGATCACCTTCACCGCTTCGTCGGTGTAGTAGTCGGTGAGATAGCCGCGCGGCGCGAACAACGGCCCGCCGTTGAACTGGGCCGCGTGCGTCATCCGCGCCCAGAGGAAGCGGTCGATCGGGTCGAACGGCTGCTTGGCGTTCACCACCTGCGGATCGTCCGGCGGCAGGTACATGCCGCTCGCCATCAACAGGCTCTCGTCGAAGCCCTGGGCGTTCGCGCCGAATTCCTTGCCTTCGCCCAGGTGCCACTTGCCGATGTGGACCGTGTGGTAGCCGCGCGTCTTCAGCACCTCGGCGACGGTCACCTCGGAGCCGGGGAGCCCCTGCCGGTCCTGCGGCGGGAGCGCCTTCTCGGCCTCCGCGTCGTGGATCAGGCGGTGAGGCCGCGTGCCGTCGTTGTAGAACAGCGTCATCATGCGCTGCATGCCGGGCGGCGTCGGCGTGAACTCGAACCCGTGCCGCGTCGGGTAGCGTCCGGTCATGAGCATCGCCCGCGACGGCGCACAGGCCGCCGTTCCGGAATAGGCCCACGGCATGACCGCGCCGCTCGCCGCCAGGGCGTCGATGTTGGGGGTGGGCACGCGGCCCTGCGCCACGCCCCCTCCGTAGGTCGAGATGTCGTTGATGCCCAGGTCGTCGGCCAGGATGAACACGATGTTGGGCGGCCGGTCGCCGGCCGCGGGCTGAGGCGGCCCCTGCCGCCACGCAACCTCGATGTTCGGCCCGGGAATCTCCTTTCCGCGGTTGCCCACCACGAACAGGATGATCTCGCGGAAGTTCGCGGCCGCGACCACGCCCAGCGCGCCGATGACGGCCAGCACCGCCGCCGCGACGACCAGGGGCTTGCGCAGGCTCATCGGGCGAACGCCTCGGACAGGCGATTGCGCTCGGGACGTATCAGCAGCGCATAGTCCACGGGGTGCTCCACCCGCGGCCGCTGGCGCAGGATTTCGCCCGCCGCCTCCGACACGATGTGCCATCGCGCCTGGGCGTACTTGCGCTCGTCGCCGATGATGGTGTCCTCGACGTCGAAGACCGCCACCGGCGTGGCGTCGATCCCGGCCGCGACGTCCGGAGCTTTCGGGTCCGACACCACTTGCACCAGCAGGAGCGGCGCAGAGCCCACCTCGACCGGCGCAGGCGGCGCATCGTCCGGGAGGAAGGTGGCCAGCACGATCGTGAATTCCATGCCCGCCCGCTTGTGGATCACGCGAGCCTGGAACTCGGGCAGCAGCTGCATGTCGAGCTGGGAGACGCGGCTCGGGTACTTTGCGATCGCCACCCGGTCCCAGCGGCCGCCGTCACCGACCAGCTGATGCACCACGGGCGCAAGCAGCACGCCCGCGGCGCCCACGGCCGCCAGTTCGGCCTCCGGGCGATAGAGATCGTCGGCCTCCTGGCCGGTGATGGTGGTCGCGCGGCCGTCCGCGTACTGCGCGACGGGCCGATAGCGCATAAGGTTGAGCGCCCACATCGGCCGCGTGTCGTCGGTGCGATCCCGCCAGCCGCTGATGTAGCCGACGTTCGGCGTGCCGTACCCGTTCATGCGCGAAAGCCCCCTATGGCGGACCGGATGACCCGGCCTCTTTCCGGCACTATGCGCCAGTTCCGCAATAACGTGAACCGGGGTTCTGCTTCCTGATAGAGAACGCCCTACGAACGGTGGGCCGCGCTCTTGAACGGCAGGCTCCGGATCAGCCCGGCCGCGCCTCGCGGAACGTCACCAGGCGCCCGGCGGCCTCGTCCCAAAGCGCAAGCCTCAGCGCCGGCAGGACGTCTCGGCCATGGAGCCGGCGCGCGCCGGCCAGTGCGGCGTGCGAGCCCAGCGCCTCCGGCAGTCGGTAGAAGGGGATGCGGCTGGATGCGTGATGGACATGATGAGCGCCGATGTTCGCCGTCAGCCAGCGCAGCGGCTGCGGAAGCACAAGGTGCGAGCTTCCCTCGATCGCCGCGGCGGCGGGCTCCCACGTCTCATGGCGCGTCCAGCGAACGCCCTCGAACTGATGCTGCACATAGAAGAGCGCCACGCCGATGGCGGCCGCGAACGCCACCACGGGAAGATGCGCGAGCAGCATCGCCTCCAGGCCCACGACGGGGATGAGCGCCGCGGCCAGCAGGAGGAGGCCCAGATTGTTGCCCAGCACGCTGCGCCACGCCCAACCCTCGCGCATCACCCCGATGGGCAGGCGATGCTGCAGCAGGAACATGTAGGGCGGTCCGAAGCCCAGCATCACCAGCGGGTGCCGATAGAGCCGGTAGCCCAGACGCCTGATCGGCCCCAGCGCCCGATACTCGCCGACCGTGAGCGTCTCGATCGCCCCCAGGCCGCGCCGGTCCAGGTCGGCCGACGTGGCGTGGTGGATCGCGTGGGTCCGCCGCCAGTAGTCGTAGGGCGTCATGGTGAGCACGCCGATCAGGCGGCCGATCCAGGCGTTGGCGCGGGAGCCGGGCAGGAAGGCCTGGTGGCCGCAATCATGCTGGATCATGAAGAGGCGGACCAGGAAGATGGCTGCCAGCGGAGTCAGGGCCAGACCCAGCCACCAGCCCCGCGCGACGCAGAGATAGATCGCGCCCCACAACGCCAGCAGGGGGACAAGCGTATAGGCGAGCTCCGCAAGCGCGCGGGCCGTGTCTGGCCGCTGGAACGGCGCGAGGGCCGTTCGCAGGGACTGGGGATCGGGGTCGGTCACGGGGCCTCGGGCTGTAGCGTGCGGCCCTAAACGCCTCGTCCGGGCCGCGGTTCTAGTGGAGCTGGAGGACGCGGGCGGTGCGGCGTCGTGTCTCGCCTCGCGGACATGCGGCCCGTTAACGTCCTTCGTCCACCATGGCGGCCCGACGTTGGGCGCCGAGGCGAGTGATGCGTGCGAGGATGAGCAGCCAGAGCGGACCTGCGCGGGACCGATTCGGCCCGGAAGGAGGCCGTCTATGCCGCAGATGAACCCTGCGCGACGGGTGCTGGTGGTCGAGGACGACGCCGACGCGCGCGAGCTGGTGGTCGGCCACCTGAAGCTCGTGGGTTGCGACGTCCGCGCCTGCGTGGACGGGGTCGCCACCCTGCAGGCGCTCCACACGTTCCAGCCCAACGCGATGGTGCTCGACCTCGGGCTGCCCGGACTCGACGGCTTTCGCGTTTTGCAGGAGATGCGAGAACGCGGCGGGAAGCACGTTCCCACCCTGGTCCTCACGGGACGCTCCCAGACCGACGACTTTTCCCGCGCGACCGCTCTGGGCGCGAACGACTACCTGCTGAAGCCGTACACGCCCCAACAGCTTCTCGTGAGGGTCGCGCGCCTTCTGGTCTGGTCCCGTCGCATCGAGGCGGCGCAGGTCGCGGCTGGCGGAGACTGAGATTCGCCGACGGCCGCCGCTCGCCTCATGATTGATGTTTTCGCCTTTTGGGAGAAGGCTGCGGGAGCCCGACCGGCAGCCGATAGGACTGTCTCATGACGACTCCAGTTCGGCGTCGTCGGGGCGCCGACCGTCACGACCCGCCCGGCGTCGCCCCTTGTTCCATGGCGGCCAGAGGCTGAGCGTGCCCGGCTACGAATTGGAGTACTTCTGGTCGCCGGGGGGCGGGGCGCCTCGCGAGGCCATCGAGGCGCCGGACGACGACGCGGCCAAGCTCAAGGCGGCGTTCAGGTTCGCGGCGCTCGACCCTGGAGCGCGCGTGGTGGGCTACTCTCTCCGGAACGCGGAAGGGCGCGTCGTCTTCACCTACCCGCAGCGCGGGGCCTGACCGGCTCCACGCGGACACGGCCGGCGCCCCAACGCCGCGGTCTTCGTCACCCCAGCCTGACTCCCATAGCCTGGGCGGCCTTGCCCACGAACTTCATCACCTGGGCGCCGCCGGCGGCGTAGAGGTGCTGGCCCCGTACGTCGGAGATCTCGTCGAACAGCTCCGCGATCCGCTCGGGCGTGTTGTCTTCGGGCGGCAGGTAGACCCCCTCGGTCTCGTGGATGTACGTGCGTGAAACGCCGCCCGCCGTCGCATTGAGGATGGTCCGCCGCGGAGCGTCCTCGCTGACGAGGAACAGGGCCGTCGGGGTCACCGACTGCGGCGTCATCAGTTTCAGGATGTCGGGCGCGATCAGGCTCTCGGTCATGCGGGTCGCGGCGCCGGGGCCCAGCGTGTTCACGCGGATGTCGTTCTTCTCGCCCTCGATCTGCAGGACGTTCATCAGGCCGATGAGAGCCGTCTTGGCCGCCCCGTAGTTGGATTGGCCGAAGTTGCCGTAGAGGCCTGACGACGAGGTGGTCATGAGGATGCGGCCATAGCCTGCGGCCCGCATGTGCGGCCATACGGCGTGACTGCAGACCACTGACCCCATCAGGTGCACCTCGACCACCTTGCGGAAGTCGGCGATCGACATCTTGGCGAAGCTGGCGTCGCGCAGGATGCCGGCATTGTTGATCAGGATGTCGACCTTCCCCCACGTCTCCAGCGCCTGGCCGACCATGTCGGCGACCTGTTCCGCGTTGGTGACGTCCGCGCCGTGGGAGATGGCTTCGCCGCCCGCGTCCCGGATCTCCGCGGCGACGGCGTCCGCGGGCGCCGACGAGGCGCCGGAACCGTCGATCCCGCCACCGAAGTCGTTCACCACCACCCGCGCGCCCCGCGCCGCGAGACCCAGGGCATGGGCGCGGCCGAGGCCGGCGCCCGCTCCCGTGACGATGGCGACGCGGCCGTCGAAGCGAATGCTCATCCTGGATGTCCCTGTTCTCGATTGGGCGTCGGAGCGCGGTCGCCACAAGGCGGTGCGCGCAGCCGGGCCGGCGGTGGAAGCAGATCGCCCCGGTCGCGGGGCGGTTGGGACTGAACAATAGTTCAGTGCAGCGTCGCTTTTCAAGGCAGCCGGACCTTGGCGGTCACTTTTTCTGCTCTGTGGCTGAACACGCCGGCGCTCACTGCGGGAAAAATCTGGCGTCGGGCTGAACGAGGCGCGAGAAGGGGCGAATGGAGAGCCGCAATTGACCCAAGCCACACCCCGGGAGGCGCCTGTCGGCCGAGACAGGCTGGTCCGCGAGGCTTTCGTTCTGTTCGCCGAGAAGGGGTTCGACAGCGTCACGGTGCGCGATATCGCGGCCGCGTCCGGCGTCAGCGTCGGGCTGATCAACCACCACTTCGGGTCGAAGGACGGCCTGCGGGAGGCGGTGGACGAGTTCTTCATCGCCCAGTTCGAAGACGCCATCACGGGGGCGGCGGCGCATCCCGAAGCCACGACGCCCGAGGATCACGCCAAGATCATCGACGGCTGGATTGCCCGGCATGAGAAGGACTGGCCGACCATCGTCGCCTACTTCCGCCGGGCGTTGCTGGAAGAGAGCGACTGGGGCTTCTCGGTCTTCCAGCGCTTCTACGGCTTCGTCCAGAGTTCGGTGATGCGCATGGACGCGGCCGGACAACTCGCGCCGGACGTGGATCGCCTGTGGCTGCCGTTCCTGATGATGTACCTCGAGCTGGGGACGATGGTGTTCGACCCCTATGTGAAGCGGGTCCTCGGGCGCTCGGGCTACGAGCGCGACCTCTGGCAGCGCCGCCACCGGGCCTACATGACGCTCATCCGCCGCGGCTCCTCGCCCAAGCGCGCGGGCCTCTAGCCTAACCCGCAGCCGCCTGCTTCAGCGCCAGCTTGTCGAGCTTGCCGTTCGGCAGCTTCGGCAACTCGGCGGCGATCGTGAAGCCCTTGGGGATCTTGTAGTTGGCAATCCGGTCGCGCAGGAACGCTCGCAGCGTCTCGGCGTCGACGTCCTGGCCGGGCGCCGTCTCGACGAAGGCGTGGCCCACCTCCTGGAACGTCGGATGGGGGACCGACACGACGGCGGCCAGCTGCGCGGCCGGGTGCTCGCAGATCGCCTGCTCCACCTCGACCGGATAGACGTTGTAGCCGCCGGACTTGAACATCTCCTTCAGCCTCCCGGCGAAGACCACGTTCCCGTCGGCGCGCCGGACGCCCAGGTCGCCGGTCCGCAGGAAGCCGTCTTCGGTGAAGGCGTCGCGCGTGGCCTCGGGGTTGCGGAAATAGCCGCTCATCACGTACGGGCCGCGGACCTGGATCTCGCCCGCGACGCCGTCGGGCGCAGGGCCGGACCCGTCCGGCTGCCCGATCCGCATCTCGGCGCCCGGAAGCACCTGGCCGATCGTCTGGGACATCACCTCCAGCGAGGCGCCGGGGAGCGTGCGGGTGATGATGCCGCAGGTCTCCGTCTGACCGTACACGTTGGCGAGCTCGAGGCCCGGCCGGGCGATCTGCTCCAGGATCGGCTTCGGGGTGACCGCGCCGCCGAACACGATGAGCCGCGTGTAGGCCAGCCTGTCGGCCGCGCCCTGCGGCTGCTGCAGCATCATCGCGAAGCCGGTCGGCGACGAGACCAGGTAGCTGGGCCGTTCCCGGCGACTGATCTCGGCCAGCACGGGAAGGTCGACCCGCGGATGGAAGATGAGGCGTCCGCAGGCGGCCAGGACCGGCATGCAGAGGTTGTTGATGGCGCCGACGTGGTTGACCGGAGCCGCGCAGACCGAGCTCTCGAGGTTGGACGCGCCCATCCACTCCCGGTTCGCCAGGGCCGACGCCACGATGGCTCTGTGCGAGAGCATGGCGCCCTTGGGCCGGCCGGTCGTGCCTGACGTGTAGACGATCAGCGCGGGGTCTTCGGGATCCACCGCGTCGCGCGCGGCGGCCAGCTCGGCCCGGCTCACGGAGGCGCCGCGGGCAAGGAAGGTCTCCAGCGACGCTGCGCCGGCGCTGGGCTCGCCATGGCAAACCATCGGGGCGGCCGGCGCGAGCGCCGCGAGCTCGGCGCAGTAGTCTCGGCCTTCGAACGGCGACATGGCCACCACCAGCGCCGGGTCGGAATCGGTGAGGACGTGCTCGAATTCGCGCCGCTGGTAGCGCGGGTTGATCCCCAGCCAGATCGCCCCGATGCCCGCGGCGGCGTGGAAGGCGATCCAGAAGTCCACGGAAGGCGCGGCGAGCATGGCGACCCTGTCTCCACGCTTCACGCCGGCCGCCAGCAATGCGCAGGCGTAGCCATCCACCGCGCTGCGCAGACCCGCGTAGGTGAGGCTGCGGCCCTCCTCCATGGCGGCGACACGGTCGTGGGCCAGCTTGCATGCGTGGTCGAGCAGGTCGTCCAGGCGACGCAGGTCGACCATCGGCTGGGCCGCACGCTTGTTCATTCAGGTCCTCAATCGACGCGTCTGCGGCTCCACCGCCGCGGCGCGGACAATGACGCTTGCGGGATGGCTGTACAAGTGTTTAGTCTTTTCTCCACCAGTGAGCCTGGACGATCTGAGTCTCGTGCCGCTGTAACGACATGCAAAACGGTCCAGTCGGGCCACGAAGGGGAGATTCACGCGACATGAACACCCGTACAATGCTGCTCGCGACCGTCTGCGCCGCCATCGGCGTTCCGGCCTTCGCCGCGGACGACGACGCCACAGTCTCCGAACTGGTGGTGACCGCCCAGAAGCGTGAGGAGCGCCTCGTGGACGTCCCCCTCGCCGTTCAGGCGCTGAGCGGCGAGGACATCGCGCGCAGCGGCGCGGTCAAGGTGTCCGACCTCACCAAGCTGATCCCCGGGGCCAGCGTGGTCTCCAGCACGACGCCCGGCTTCGAGACGGTGCAGATCCGCGGCGTGTCCAGCGGGACGACCGGCGACGGGCTCGTCGGCTACTACATCGACGACACGCCCTTCGGCGTTCCGAACCTGCAGCTCACGCCGCCGGCGCGGCTCCTCGATCTGGAGCGCGTCGAGGTCATCCGCGGCCCCTCGGGCACGCTCTACGGCCAGGGCTCGATGGGCGGCACCATCAAGCTGATCACCGCCAAGCCCGACTCCAGCGCCTTCTCCGGCAAGGCCCAGAGCGAGCTCTCCACGACGGAGGGCGGCGGGACCAACTACAACGTCGACGCGGTGGTCAACCTGCCGCTGGTGGCCGGCAAGCTCGCGGCCCGCATCTCAGCCGGCTACGAGAAGCTCAGCGGCTTCGCCGAGGCGCCCGAGCTGCGCGAGCGCAACGTGAACGGCTTCAAGGGCACGAACGCGCGCCTGACGCTGGGCTGGACGCCCTCGGACGACGTGACGGTCACCGGCTTCGTCTGGACGATCCGCAACAAGCAGGACTTCTCGAACAGCCTGACGCCGAACAACGCGACCACGCGGCTCCTGGCGCCGACGCCGTTCAACCTTCCGGGCATCGTGGGGACCGGCGGCCGGCGCGGCTACACCGACGTCGACGCCGACATCTACTCCGCGACGGTGAACTGGGACGTCGGGTTCGCAGACCTGGTGGCCAACACCTCGTACGTCGACCACGAACTCGACTTCCTGGCGCCGCTCCTGACGATCCTCGTCAACGACTCCACGTTCCACACCAAGTCGTACACCAACGAAGTGCGGCTCTCGTCCAAGGCGGATAGCCCCGTCACCTGGATCGTCGGCGGCTACACCCGCAACGCCAAGATCCGCTCCGACATCTTCTACTATTCGCAGCTCACGCCCACCGCCGCGCGGACCGGGATCATCAACACCCTCGGCACGATCGACACCGACAGCTACTCGGTGTTCGGCGAGGTGTCGGCCCCGCTCCTCGACGGTCGCCTCACGCCCCTCTTCGGCCTGTCCTACTTCAAGGACGACCGAAGCACGAACGGCGTCGACCGGGCCACCGGCGCGCCGCGGGTCGGGCAGCTCAAGTTCGACAGCTGGAACCCGCGCTTCAACCTCAAGTACAAGCCCGCGGACAACGGCACGATCTTTTTCAACGCGGCCAAGGGCTTCCGCTCGGGCGCGCTGCAGACGCCGGCGCAGGCGGCCGCGGCCAACGTGACGCTCGGGCTCCCTGCGGGGACGATCCAGACCAGCGTTCAGCCCGACAAGCTCTGGACCTACGAACTGGGCACGCGGTGGGAACTGGCCAACGGCCAACTGCTGGTCGAAGGCTCGGTCTACCGCACCGACTGGGACAACGTCCTGGTCCAGTTCGCGACCGCCGCGGTGATCTCGCTGGCCAACGGCGGCGACGCGAAGATCGAGGGCGCCGACTTCGGTCTGAACTACCGTCCCGACTGGGCGCAGGGCCTGACGCTGGCCGCCACTGGCAACATCCAGGACGCCCGGTTCAAGCGGGTGACGGGCGCGCTGTCGGTGGGCACGGCGATCGTGAAGGGCGGCAAGGTGCCGAACGTGCCCGACATGAGCCTGACGCTGTCGGCCGACTATCGCCGCGAGCTGGCGGCCCTGGGCGGGGTCACCGGCACGTTCTACCTGGGCTACGCCTTCCGGGACAACGTGATCGACGCCACCACCAAGAACCTCCGGGCCGGCGAGCTCAACGACCTCACGGTCCGGCTCGGTGTCGAGAAGGACAACTGGCGGCTCGAGGGCTTCATGCTCAACGGCCTCGACGACAAGGACCCGGTGGCGATCGGCTCGACCGCCGTGCAGATCCTCTATCCGCGGCGTTACGGCGTGCAGCTTGGGATCAGCTTCTAGGGCGTCCTGCGGCCCAGACTGGCGGTTGCGGTCCTGCGGGGGCCGTGACCGCCCGATCTCCCAGTCCTCCCGTGCGTAAGGCGGAAGCGAACGTGTCCCAGTCGCGTCTGATGACCATCGCCGAGCAGTCGGCGCATTTCCTGAACCGGCCGCAGGGTGGTCCGCCGCCGGGTCCCGTCACAGGCGCCGCGGCCTGGTGCGCGCCCGACCTCGGCGGCGCCGAGGACTGGAGCGAACGGCTCAGTCCCGACCTTGTCGCCGCCGTGGACGCGGCGATGGCCCGGGTGAGGGGGCGAGACCTCGACGCCCTGGGACCGGCCGACGTGATGCTGGAAGGCCAGGCCGAGACCGTGGCGCGCTGGCGCGAGACGCTTGCGCGCGGGCGCGGCTTCCTCGTCCTGCGCGGCGCGCCTGTGGAGCGCTGGGACCTCGCCGAGCAGAAGCTCTTCATGCGCGTCCTGGGTCTGCAGTTCGGGCGGCTGGGGTTCAACAATCCGCAGGGCGACGTGATCGGCGAGGTGCGCGACACCGGCGCCGCTGGCCGCGATCCGCACGCGCGCCTCTACGCCACCTCGGGCGAGTTCAGGTTCCACTGCGACGCCGCTGATCTTGTAGGCCTGTTGTGCGTGCGCCCGGCCATGACCGGCGGCGACAGCCGCATCGCAAGCTCGTCCGCCGTCTACAACGAGCTGCGCCGTCGCCGCCCGGATCTGGCGGCGAAGCTGTTCCGGCCGATGCCGTTCGACCTGCGCAACGAACAGGCCGCCGACGCTGCGCCCTTCGCCGAGATGACTCCCTGCACCTTCGACGGCGACCGGCTCTACACGTTCTACATCTCGGACTACTTCCGCAGCGTGGAGCGGCACGGCATCGCCGTGGATCGCGACCTGCTGGACACGTACGATGCCCTCGCCGAGGAGCCCGGTGTCGGGCTGAAATTCAGGCTGGAGGCGGGGGACATCCAGATCCTCAACAACCACGCGCTGCTGCACGCCCGCACCGCGTTCGAGGATGCGCCGGGCCATGAACGGCTGCTGCTGCGTTTCCTGGTCTCGGTCGGGGCCTGACGGATGGACCCGCTTCCACTTGCGGGGGTCCGGGTCCTGGAGCTCGGCGGCGGCCTGTCCGCAGCGTTCTGCGGCCGGCAGCTCGCGCTCTGGGGCGCCGAGGTGGCCGTCTCAGCCGAGCAGGCCGCGGTCGTGGCGGCGGCGGGACCGACGATCCGGCGCGACGGGCGCGCCGCCTCTGCCGCGGAAGCCTACCTTCAGACCGGCAAGCGGCGGCTCACCGACAACGGGCGCGGCCTTCTGGACGCCGCCGACATCGTGATCGGCGGCTTCGAGCCGCCCGGCGCGGCCGGTTGGGACGACCTCGCCGCGCGGCGGCCTGGCGTGGTCTTCGTGTCCATCTCGCCCTTCGGCCTCTCGGGGCCGCGAGCGGGGCAGGACGCGTGCATCGCCGAGCTGGAGGCGCTGAGCGGCTACCTCAGCCTCAACGGTCCGGCGGACGGACCCCCGCTTCCCGCGCCGGCGCGGCTGCTCGACTACGCGATCGGCGCCAACGCCTTCGTGGGCGCGATGGGCGGCCTCATCCGCCAGAGGCGTTGGGGGTGCGGGGAGCTCGTGGAGATCTCGGGGCTGGAGACGATCGCCGGCCTCGTCCCCTTCGTGCGCGAGCAGCAGCAGGGCCACGCCACGGTCCGCAACGGCGGCACGCCCGAGGGCGCGCGGCTGCTTCCGTGCCGGGACGGCCATGTCGCCGTCGCCCCGGCGATCGGCGTCCACCTCGAGGCCTACCGCGAGGTTCTGTGTGTGCCCGACGACGTCGTGATCGAGATTCCGGAGGCGCGGGTGCTCGGTGCGGGGGTCGACCGGGTGGCCGCGGCCCTGGCGCCCTACGCCTCGCGGCTTTCCATGGAGGAGGTGTTCCTGGGGCTTCAGGTTCGCGGCGTGGTCTGCGGCAAGGTCCAGTCCCTCGACGACGTCCTCGCGGACCGGCAGCTGGAGGACCTGAAGGCCTTCTCGCCCCAGGCGACGGCGCTGGGGGAGGGGCGGATCCCGCTGTCGCCGGCGCGCCTCGACGGCGCGGCGCCGCCGGCCCCGGCGGCCCGCGAGGCCGCGCCCGCGTGGGCGCCGCGCAGCGACCGGGCGGGCGATGCGGGCGGGCCGGCGCCGCTCGAAGGCCTGCGGGTGCTGGACCTGACCCAGGCCTGGATCGGGCCGATCTGCGGGATCATGCTGGCTGACCTGGGCGCCGAGGTGATCAAGGTGGAGGGCCCCGCGCGCCCGGACATCTGGCGGCATCTGGGACAGGCCGAACCCGCCGGACCGCGGCCGCTGGACACCAGCTGCTACTTCAACGCCGCCAATCGCAACAAGCTCGGCCTGGCCCTCGACCTGGGATCGCCGGAGGGCGCCCGCGATCTGCTCCGCCTCGCGCGCGGCTCGGATGTCGTCATCGAGAACTTCACGCCCCGGGTCCTCGCGCGCCTGGGCCTGGAGCCCGCCCGGCTGCGCGCGGAGAATCCCCGGCTCGTGGTGACGTCGTTCAGCGGCTTCGGCGCCGAGGGGCCGCACGCCGACTTCAAGGCCAACGGCTCCTCGATCGAGGGCCTCGCGGGCTGGGACGCGCTCAACCTGGACCACCGCGGCCGGCCGACGCTGATGGGCGGCTACCCGGCCGATCCCATCTGCGGGCTCCAGATGGCGGGCTGCACGCTGGTGGCGCTCTACCGGAGCCTCGCGACCGGCGAGGGCGGGCACGTCGAGGGCTCGATGCTGGAGGCCGCCTGCGGCTACATCGGCGACGCCCTGCTCGCCCGCAGCCTGGAGGCCCGGGGATGCGGGACCGTGGCGTGGCCCGAGCCGGCCGCCCGCATGGAGGCGGCGTCCGGCGTCGACGCCTGGCAGGTGGCCGTGGGCGAGCGCCGCACGCCTGTCCTGTCCACGCTTCAGGCCCTCGAGGAGCCCCAGCTCGAGGCGCGCGGGTGGTTCATCACCCTGGACACCGACGGCCAGGGACGGGCGAAGCATCCCGGCCGGTTCTGGCGGTTCGATCGGTCCCGGCTGCCCGAGCCGACCCCGCCGCCCCGCCTGGGGGAGCACACCGACGAGGTCCTGCGCCGCCTGGGCGGCTAGTTGCCGGTGAAGCTCGGCTTGCGCTTCTCGAAGAAGGCGCCGACCGCCTCCTTGTAGTCCTCGGTGAGGCTGGACAGCAGCCACTGGTCCGCGTCCATGTGCATCACCGCCCGGTCCAGCGCGCCCGAGAGGCTGTTGATGCTCTTCTTGATCATCTGCACCGAGTTCGGCGGCAGGGCCGCGTAGGTCTCGGCCATCTCGCGGGCGGCGGCGTCGAGGTCGGCAAGCGGCACGACCTCGTCGAGGAAGCCCCACCGTTCGAGCGTCGCGGCCTCGAACAGCTTGCCCGTCATGATCATCTGCTTGGCCCGCGCCGGCCCGATGAGGTGCAGGCAGATCGGCACGGCGTTCCACATCAGGTTGATGCCGAGCTTGACCTCGCCGTAGCCGATCCGGGCGTTGTCGGCGCCAACGCGGAAGTCGCAGGCCGAGGTGATGCAGGCCCCCGCGCCCGTGGCGATGCCCTGGACCGCGCAGATCGTCGGCTGCGGGATCTCCTGCATCGAGCGCATGAGCTGCGCGCCGAACTCGGCCCCGCGGCGGCGCATCAGGATCGAGGCCTGGGCCCGCTGGCTGGGCGGGTTGGAGAGGTCTGCGCCGACCGAGAAGTCCCGGCCCTCGGCGCGCACGATCACGACGCGGGTCGCCTCGTCGTGCAGGAACTCGCGGCTGATCCGCTCGAGATCCTGCATCATCTCCAGCGTCACGGCGTTGCGGCGCTCGGCGCGGTTGATGGTCACGGTCGCGACGTGTCCGTCGCGGGTCAGTTCAACGAGGGCCACGCGCGTCTCTCTCCCAATTTCCTGGTCCGCGAGGCTAGACGACGGGCGCGGACTGAGCAAATGTTTAGTCGATAAGCGGAGGCCCAGGATGCGACGTCTCACGCCCGACGAGAAGGCGCGCTACGCCCGCGAGGGCTATCTTTGCCTGGAAGGCTGGCTGGATCCGGACTGGGTCGACCGGCTCGCGGCGGTGGCCGACGCCTTCGTCGAGCGCAGCCGGACCCTGTCGCAGAGCACGGCGGATATCCTGCTCGGGCCCGGCCATACCCCGGAGCATCCGATGCTGCGGCGGATCCCGCAGACGGTCGCCTTCCATCCGGTGTTCGAGGCGTTCGGCCTGACCGGACCTATCGTCGACCTCGCCGAGGACCTCCTGGGCCCCGACGTGCGCTTCCATCACTCGAAGCTGAACTTCAAGTCGGCCGGCGGCGGCGAGGAGATCCGCTGGCACCAGGACATCCAGTTCTGGCCGCATTCGAACTACGGGCCGCTGACCATCGGCGTCTATCTCACCGACGTCGACGACGACATGGCGCCGATGGGCGTCTTCGCCGGCAGCCACCGCGGCCCGCTCAGCCGGCTGCGGGACGACCAGGGCGCATGGACGGGCGCGCTGTCCGACGCCGAGGCCGCGCGCCTGGATGCGTCGGCGCTGCGCTGGCTGGCCGGTCCCCGCGGGACCGTGACCGTCCACAACTGCCGCGTCGTCCACGGGTCGCGGGCCAACCTGTCGCCGCGGATGCGGCCGCTGCTGCTGCACACCTACGCGCCCTGCGACGCCATCCCCCTGACGCGCATCATGGACCCGGTGAAGTTCGCCAATGTGATCGTCCGGGGCGGCCCCCCGGCCTACGCCCGCTTCGACGCGGATCCCTGTCCGATGCCGCCCGACTGGGGCGCGGGCGAGTACAGCTCGATCTTCTCGGTCCAGCAGGAGAAGCTGGGCTAGCGGTCGGGAGCCCCTCCAACCAGGATCCCGCACGTGGATCTGGGTCCCGGCATTCGCCGGGACGGTCGGAAGCTGAAATGGCGGCTCTCGGACCTAGTCCGCGTAGCCCGGCGACTCCGCGTCGAGCTTCCGCAGCAGGGCCGGCCAGGTGAAGGCGCCGGCCGAGCCGTCGAACAGCGAGCGCGACTGGTCCGTCACCTTCTCGGGCACGCCCTGGCGGGGCTGGACCAGCCGGGCGCCGGTGGATTGGGCGCGCACCTGCATGGTGCAGGCCCGCTCCAGGAAGTAGATCGCCAGCCACGCCGAGGCGCAGCTCGGCCCCACCGACAGCGTGCCGTGGTTGCGCAGGAGCATCAGGCGCCGGTCGCCCAGGTCGGCGGCCAGCCGCTCGCGCTCGTCGAGGTCGAAGGCGATGCCCTCGTAGTCATGATAGGCGACTTCGTCGCGCACCATCATGGCGTGCTGCGACAGGGGCAGGAGCCCGTCCTCCTGCGCCGCCACGGCGACCCCGTCGTCGGTGTGCAGATGGATCACGCATTGGGCGTCCTCGCGCGCCATGTGCAGGGCCGAGTGGATCACGAAACCGGCCGGGTTCACCGGATGCGCCGACGGGCCCACCGGATTGCCCTCGATGTCCACCTTCACGAGGTTCGACGCCGTCACCTCGTCGAAGCGCAGGCCGAAGGGGTTGATCAGGAAGTGGTGCTCGGGCCCGGGGACCCGCGCCGAGATGTGGGTGAAGATCAGGTCGTCCCAGCCTTCCAGCGCCACGAGGCGGTAGACGGCCGCGAGGTCCCGGCGGACTTCGGCTTCGGTCTGGACAGGCAGGTCGTAGGCCATGGCGATCGGCTCCGATGTCAGGGCAGGAGGTCAGGGCAGGATTTCAGGGCAGTCGGTCGCGAAGGGCCCTTCGCGCCGACAGGAGGAAGTGCAGTCCCGCCCACAGCAGGGCGGCGGTCGAGATCAGCAGGGCGTAGCGCAGGCTCTCCCGGCCAAGGGCGGGCGCGAGGGCGTCGCTGGCCACGCCCACCAGCCAGGGGCCGAGACCCAGGCCCAGCAGCGAGGACAGGAAGAGGGTCAGCGAGACGGCCGTGGCGCGCCGGTGCGGTTCGGCGAAGGACTGAATGGCCGACAGGGCGACGCCGCCGCCCGAGGCCGCCAGGAAGGTCGCCGCCAGCTTGATGCCGATGGCCAGGAACGGCGACGGGGCCAGGAACACGGCGGCGTAGAGCGGCGCGGAGCCGCCGTAGGCGATGGCCGGCAGCCAGAGCTCCCAGCGCGGGTCGCGGGGGATCAGGCGCGTGGCCAGCCATCCACCGAGCATGACCCCGAGGATCCCGCCCACGCCGCTGGCCGTGCCGGACCACAGGCCGATCTGCGTCAGGGAGAGGCCATGGACGCGGATGAAGAAGGCCGGGATCCACTGCGTCAGGCCGTAGGTTGCGAACGCGCCGACCGAGAGGGCGAGGACCAGGTGGCGCAGGGCCGGACGGCCGAGGAGGGCCCGCAGGGCCGCGCCGGCGGGCTCGGTGGACGCGGGCGCGTCGTGGCCCTGACGCGCCGGCTCGCGCAGGGTCAAGGCGATGATGAGGGCGAGGGGGACGCCGGCCAGCCCCACGGCGAACAGGGCGGCGCGCCAGCCCAGCTGGTCCGCGAGGAGCCCGGTCAGGATCAGGCCCCCGCTGAGCCCCGCAAGCCCCCCCGCCTGGAAGACGGAGATGCCCAGCGCGCGCCGGGGCCCGGGCATGTAGTCCCCGATCAGGGAGTGGGCGGCGGGCACGCAGCCGGCCTCGCCGACACCGACGCCCACGCGGGCCAGGAACAGGCCGCCGAAACTGCGCGCGAGGCCGGTAGCGGCGGTCATCAGGCTCCAGGTCGCGACGCAGACCGCCAGCAGCCGAACCCGCGAGGTGCGGTCTGCCAGACGGGCCAGCGGAATGCCGAGCGTGGCGTAGAAGGCGGCGAAGGCGAGGCCCGAGAGCAGGCCGAGCTGGCTGTCCGACAGGCCGAGCTCGGCCTTGATCGGCTCCAGCAGCACCGCCAGGACCATGCGGTCCATGTAGTTGAAGAACGAGACGGCGGTCAGGACCGCGAGGGCCCACCAGGCGCCGGAACTGACGGCCGGGCCGGTCGGCGCGGTCGCCGCGCCCTGAACCATCGCCGGCTCGCCCGTCGCCATCCCTGCGTCTCCCCGCGATCTTGCGTCGCTGAACAGGCGGACACCGTACGCAAAGAGGGTGGACTAATCAAATGTTCAGTGGTTCTCTTTCAGACCTAGGCAGGAGGAGCGCGCCTTGGACGCCGCCGAAGCGATTCCCATCCGCCGGATGGACTTCGAGTTCTCCGACGACGTCGATCTCGTGTTCATCGAGGGCGACCCGGGGCTGTCCTACTTCTTCGTGGGCGCATGGATGATGCTGCCCTACCTGGAGCCCTTCCTAATCCGCACGATCCAGGCCGCCACGCCGCTGATCGAGGATGCGGACCTCCGCGCCCGCATGACCCGCTTCTGCGCCCAGGAGGGCCAGCACTTCCGCCAGCACGCGCGCCTGAACGAGGTGGTCCGCCGCGTGCACCCGTCCGGGCCGAAGCTCGCCGAGCTCGAGAAGGCGGTCGAGGCCGAGTTCGCCGCCTGGAGCGCCGAGAAGCCGCTGAAGTTCAACCTGGCCTACGGCGAAGGCTTCGAGTCCATGACCTGCGCCGGCGCGCGGACGCAGATCCAGCTGGGCATGTTCGGCTGGATGAAGGAGCCGATCCGCAGCCTGATGTACTGGCACATCCTCGAGGAGATCGAGCACAGGTCCGTCTGCTTCGAGGTCTACGAGGCGGTGGTGGGCGACTATCTCTATCGCTCGCGCATGAGCTTCTGGTTCCAGCGCCACTACTTCGCCTGGTGCGGCCGCTTCGCCCGCGAGATGATCGCCGCCGACCCCGAGACGATGGCCCGGTACGACACGCCCGAATGGGCGAGGGTCCGCAAGCGGCGCGCCGCCGCCTACCAGCGCGACTACCTGCCACGCCTGCTGGGCACCTTCATGCCCTGGTACGATCCCGCCCGGGTGCGACTGCCCGACGGGTTCTCCGCCGCCCGCGCAGAGTTCTCGGCGCGCGCCGTCAGCGTTCAATAGACCGGAGCCGCCCGATGGATGACGCCGCCGCCCGCGACGCCCGCCTCGCCGAATTCGCGCAAGCCCTGGCCGCCCGGCCCATGGTGCCGGCCGACGGCCTTCTGCCCACCCTGCACCTGGGCGACGACGACATGCCCTGGATGGAGGCAGGCGACGGATCGGCGCTGCAGCTGCTGCACGTCGATCTCAATCAGGGCCTCTGGATCTCCAAGACGCGGCTGCCGCCCGGCTATCAGGTTCCGACGCACTACCACACCGGCCTGGTGTTCGCGGTGACCCTGGAGGGCGCCTGGTTCTACCGCGAGACGCCCGAGGCGGTGAACCGGCCCGGCTCCTACCTCTTCGAGCCCGCGGGCTCGCGCCACACCCTTTGCACCCCTGCCGACATGCCGGGCCGGATGGTGACGTGGTTCGCCATCTACGGCGCCAATCTCAATCTCGACGAGCAGGGCCAGATCACCTCGGTGATCGACGCCCGCGCCGCGCTCGACCTCTATCGCGGATACTGCGACGCCATGGGGCTGGACCGCTCGAAGCTGATCGTGGTCGGCGAATGACCATGCGGGCGGCCGTGATGCGGGAAGGCCGCTTCGAGGTGGAGCCCCGTCCGATCCCGAAGCCCGGCCCGGGCAATGTGCTGGCGCGCGTGCGGGCCTGCGGCATCTGCGGGTCGGACCTGCACTACTTCCACCATGCGCCCGAGATCATCGCTCGGGCGAAAGGCCTCGGCGCCGACACCTCGGCCATGGAGCGTACCCTGCGCGAGGGGCCGGTCCTGGGCCACGAGTTCGTCTGCGAGATCGTCGACTTCGGCCCCGGCGCCACCCGCGCCCTCCCGGCCGGGACGCGCGTCGTTTCCATGCCGTTCGTGCTGCGCGACGGCGCGCCCG
Source organism: Phenylobacterium sp. T106 (assembly GCF_057219735.1). Taxonomy (NCBI): domain Bacteria; kingdom Pseudomonadati; phylum Pseudomonadota; class Alphaproteobacteria; order Caulobacterales; family Caulobacteraceae; genus Phenylobacterium; species Phenylobacterium sp. T106. The sequence continues at coordinate 146,845 of NZ_JBXVWA010000002.1, forward strand.
TGCTGGTGGGCTCCAGTCCCGAGACGCCCGGCGCCTACGCCGAGTACATGGAGCTCACCGAGGCGCTGCTGCTGCCGGCGCCGGACAGCGTCCCGGACGAGGGCGCGGCCCTGGTCGAGCCCTTCGGCATCGCCGTCCACGCGGTCAACAAGGCGGCGCTGCGGGGCGACGAGACCTGCGTCGTCGTGGGCTGCGGCCCCATCGGCCTGGCGGTGGCGGGCGTGCTGCGGGCGCGGGGGTTCGAGGCGATCCTGGCCGCCGACCTGTCGCCCCGGCGCCGCGAGCTGGCCCTGGCCCTGGGCGCGACCGCGGCCGTCGATCCGCGGCGCGACAGGGTGCTGGCGCTGGCCGCCGACCAGGCGGCCGGCCGGCCCTTCGTCGTGTTCGAGAACACCGGCGCGGCCGGGATGCTGCACCGCCTCGTGCTGGAAGCGCCGAAGGACAGCCGGATCGTGGTCACGGGCATCGCCGCCGGCGACGAGAGCCTGCTGCCGATGGTGGCGATCACCAAGGAGCTGCAGCTCCAGTTCGTCATCTACTACACCGCCGAGGAGTTCGCCGAAGCCCTGCAGCTGATCGCCGGGGGGCGCGTCGCCTGGCGCGCCATGCTGACGGGCGAGGTGGGCCTCGACGGGGTCACCCAGGCGTTCGCCGACCTCAGCGATCCCGAGCAGCACGCCAAGATCCTGGTCCGCCCGTGGACGGACTGATCCCCGGCGCCGCGCGGCGCGTCCTGCGTCGCGGGGACCTGGCGTTCACGGCCTGGGAGATGGGCCAGGGGCCGCTCGTCCTCTTCGTGCACGGCTTTCCCGACACGCCGGCCACCTGGCGGCCGCTGCTGCCGCGGGTCGCGGCGCGCGGCTTCCGGGCGGTCGCCGTCACGTGTCGTGGGTACGAACCCTCCTCCCGGCCTGCCGACGGCGACTTCGGCCTCATGGAGCTGGTGGACGACGTCCTCGGCTGGCTGGACGCGCTCGACGCCCCGTCGGCGCACCTCGTCGGCCACGACTGGGGCTCCAGCCTGGTGCAGCTCGCCGCCGCCAAGGCCCCGCAGCGGGTCGTCTCGTTGACCCTGCTGGCGGTCGCCCACCCCGCGGCCTTCGCGGCCCTGCTGCCCGCCGACTTCGCGCAGCTCGAGCGCACCTGGTACATCCAGTTCCTGCAGGCGCCGGGGGCGGCCGAGGCCGTGGCCGCCGACGGGCGGTTCCTGGAGTGGCTCTGGCGGCGGTGGTCGCCGGGCTGGGAGCCCGACCCAGGGCCCCTCGCGGCCATGCGGGCGGCCTTCGCGGAGCCGGGGGTCCTCGACAGCGCCCTGGCGTACTACCGGCGCGCCTTCGCGGACGACCATCCGCGCTTCGCCGAGGCGCTGGCGCTGCTCGGCCGGGCGATCCCGTGTCCGGCCCTGGGCCTCGCGGGAGCCCTGGACACCTGCGTGCTCCCGGCCGCCTTCGAGCGCGCCCTGCCGCCCGAGATCTTCACCGCCGGCCGCACCGTCCAGGTCGTCCCGGACGCCGGGCACTTCCTGCACCTGGAACAGCCGCCCCGCGTCGCGGACGCCGTCACCGCCTGGCTCGCCGGCCGGCGCTGAAGCCGCGTCCGCTGACGGAGGCGGCTCCAGGGTCGGGACTCAACACCCGGTCATCCCGGCGAAGGCCGAGATCCAGATGGAATGGCTCAGATGCGGGTTCTGTGGGTCCGGAGCCCTTCCGTCACGATCCCGTACGTACCGGGAGGGGCGGAAGCTGTTGAAATCGCTGTCGAGCCTGAACCCTAGAGGTGGAACCAGACGTGGTTCACCGGCGCCCCGAGCGCTTCCGCGATCGCAGCCTCGACGTCCGGCGGGTCGTCGAAGCCGGGGTTCATGAGGCTGAGCACGAACCGTCCGAAACGCGGCTTGTGGTCGTCGCTGCACGCGTCGAGCGTCGTCGCCGACCCGCAGCATGGCGTCACCACGGAAAGGTCCGTGAAGTCGTGCTCCGCAGCGGCGCCTGCCGCGTCGTACCACCAGGCCTCGATGTCCGCTCCGCACGCCGGGCACCGTGGGCCGTCCCAGAACCCCAGGGGTACGAACACCTGCGGGCAGTCGAAGAACTCGGCATTGATTTCGTCGGCGTCGGGGTGCAGCTCCCGGGCGACCGTGCAGGCGCGGTCGGCGGCCTCGGCGGAAGGCTGCCAGTTGGCATCCGCGGGCACGAACTGCAGAAAGTTGTCGGACAACGCCATCCCTCCGGTCTTTCGGAACAGAAAGGGAACATTCCCTGACTGTCAAGCCCGGATGCCGCGGGTCAGTCGGCGTCCATCTTCAGGGCGGCGATGAAGGCCTCCTGCGGGATCTCCACCTTGCCGAACTGGCGCATGCGCTTCTTCCCCTCCTTCTGCTTGTCGAGGAGCTTGCGCTTGCGGGTGGCGTCGCCGCCGTAGCACTTGGCCGTCACGTCCTTGCGCAGCGCGCGCACGGTCTCGCGCGCGATGATCCGGCCGCCGATCGCCGCCTGGATCGGGATCTGGAACATGTGCGGCGGAATCAGGTCCTTCATCTTCTCGACCATGCCGCGGCCGCGGGCCTCGGCGCGGTCGCGGTGGACCAGCATGGAGAGCGCGTCCACCGGCTCGGCGTTGACGAGGATCGACATCTTCACGAGGTCGCCCTCGCGGTAGCCCTCGATCTGGTAGTCGAAGCTGGCGTAGCCCTTCGAGATCGACTTCAGCCGGTCGTAGAAGTCGAACACCACCTCGTTCAGGGGCAGGTCGTAGACCACCATGGCGCGCGTGCCGACGTAGCTGAGCTCGCGCTGCTGGCCGCGGCGGTCCTGGCACAGCTTGATGATCGAGCCGAGGTAGTCGTCGGGCGTGAAGATGGTGGCCTTGATCCAGGGCTCGCTGATCGAGTCGATCTTGACCGGGTCGGGCAGGTCGGCCGGATTGTGCAGCTCGATCTCGTCGCCGTTGGTCATCTTCACGCGATAGACGACCGAGGGGGCCGTCGCGATCAGGTCGAGGTCGAACTCGCGGCTGAGACGCTCCTGGATGATCTCCAGGTGCAGCAGCCCCAGGAACCCGCAGCGGAAGCCGAAGCCGAGCGCGGCGCTGGTCTCCATCTCGTAGGTGAAGCTGGCGTCGTTCAGGCGCAGGCGGCCGATGGCGGCGCGCAGGTCCTCGAACTCGGCCGCGTCCACGGGGAAGAGGCCGCAGAACACCACGGGCTGGACCTCGCGGAAGCCGGCCAGGGGCTTGTCGGTGGGCTTGCGCTCGTCGGTGATGGTGTCGCCGACGGCGGCGTGCGCCACCTCCTTGATCGAGGCGGTGATGAAGCCGACCTCGCCGGGGCCGAGCTCGCTCATCTCGGTCTGCTTGGGCTTGAACACCCCCAGCCGGTCGATCTGATACGTCGCCCCGGTCTGCATCATCTTGACCTTCTGGCCGACCTTGAGGGTGCCGTCGAACACCCGCACCAGCACGACCACGCCCAGGTACTGGTCGTACCAGGCGTCGACCAGGAGGGCCTTCAGGGGGGCGTCGGGGTCGCCCTTCGGCGGCGGCAGGCGGGTGACGATGGCTTCCAGCACGTCGTGGATGCCCACGCCCGACTTGGCCGAGCATTCCACGGCGTCGGAGGCGTCCAGGCCGATCACGTCCTCGATCTGCTGGCGCACCCGCTCGGGCTCGGCCGCCGGCAGGTCGATCTTGTTCAGGACCGGCACGATCTCGTGGTTGTTGTCGATGGCCTGGTAGACGTTGGCCAGCGTCTGGGCCTCCACGCCCTGGCTCGCGTCGACCACCAGGATCGACCCCTCGCAGGCGGCCAGGCTGCGGCTGACCTCGTAGGCGAAGTCCACGTGGCCGGGCGTGTCCATCAGGTTCAGGACATAGGTCTCGCCGTCGTCGGCCTTGTAGTCGAGACGTACGGTCTGGGCCTTGATGGTGATCCCGCGCTCGCGCTCGATCTCCATGTTGTCGAGCACCTGCTCGGTCATCTCGCGCTGGGTCAGGCCGCCCGTCTCCTGGATCAGGCGGTCGGACAGGGTCGACTTGCCGTGGTCGATGTGCGCGACGATCGAGAAGTTGCGGATCTTGTCGAGAGGCGTGGTCATGGCGGCGCCCCTCTACCACATCTCGCCGCGCAACATAGCCGCGCCCCTTTCGCGCCTCATCAACGTGGTTAATCGGCCGTTAAGGCGGGCCCGGTCATGCAGGGACGCTGGGCGGACTGATTCTTGTGCATTGGGAGGCGGGAAACGCGCCGATGGATCGTCGTAAGCTAATCGTCTCGAGCCTGGTCGCCGCCGCCGCGCCGACGCTGGTCCGGGCCCAGACCGTGCAGTCCCAGCCGCTGCCGCCGGCCGAGGCGCCGCCGCCGCCCAACTCGACCCCCAGCTATCCGTCGGCCGGCCCCACCGGCCAGGCGCCCGGCGCGCAGACCTATTCGCAGGACGAGATCGTCACGAACGTCTCCGACTTCCTGGGCGTGACGGCCGAGAGCGCGGGCGCCGCCGTCGAGCGGCTGTTCGCCAACAACGGCCGGCCCACCGCCTACATCGCGGGCGAGGAGGGCTCGGGCTCGTTCATCTTCGGCCTGCGCTACGGCCGCGGCCTGCTCTACATGAAGGACCGTCCGCCGATGGAGGTCTTCTGGCAGGGGCCCTCGATCGGCTGGGACTGGGGCGGCAACGCCAGCCGGGTCTTCACGCTCTGCTACAACCTGCAGGTCCCCGAGGTGATCTTCCAGCGCTATCCCGGCGTGGAGGGCTCGGCCTACCTGGTGGGCGGCCTGGGCGTGAACTACCAGCGCGCCGAGGACGTGACCCTGGCTCCGATCCGCGCCGGCGTCGGCCTGCGCCTGGGCGCCAACGTGGGCTACCTCGCCTACACCCGGAAGCGGAACGTCATCCCGTTCTGACCTTCCCGCGAGCGGGAAGGGGGGACCGCCCGCCGAGCGGAGCGAAGAGCGGGTGGTGGGAAGGGTGAGCGGCCGGCAGGGCGCGCGTCTCGACCGCAGCGCCTGAGCCTTGCCCTTTCCACCCCTCGCTCTACGCCCTGCGGGCTCGGCGAGCGGTCCCCCTTTCCCGCAGGCGGGAAAGGAAGGGCTCAGCGGCCGTCGAGGCTGGCGCCGACGCGCTGGCTGGGGGTGTCGAAAAGGCCGCGGCCGGGGACGTGGTTCAGCTCCAGGCGGATCCCGTCGGGGTCCTCGAACAGCACGGCGTAGTAGCCGGGCGCCCAGGGCTCGTCCTGCGGCGGGTGGACGATCGTGGCGCCGATCGACTGCAGGAACGCGTAGAGCTCGTCCACGTCCTCGCGCGAGCGCGCCCGCCAGCAGTGGTGGTGCAGGCCCACGCGGAACTGCGCGAACCGCGCGCCCGCGTGCTCGGGATCCGGCCGCCGGACGCCGAAGCCGGTGCGCCCGCCGACGCAGTAGTAGGTGTCCGGGCTGTCGGCGACCTCGCGCATGCCGAGGAACGGCAGCAGCTTGCGGTAGAAGGCGACCGAGGCCTCGAAGTCCCCCGCCGTGATGAAGGTGTGCGCGACGCCGTTCACTTCCATGCGCGGGAGTGGAGAACCGCCGCCGCTGGGGAAGTCAAACGCGGGCGACGGCCCGGGCCAGGGCCGCCGCGGGCCCAGCCCGGCGCAGGGCCGCGCCCGCCAGGCCGAAGCCCAGGATCATGAGGAGCCACGTCGCCGGCTCGGGAACGGCGCCGGTGTCGGGCGCCGCCGTGCGGATCTGCAGGGCCGACAGCAGCTGGTAGCGGGTCTCGCTCTCGGTCAGCAGCGTGAAGTCGGTCGCGCCGTCGGCGTCGAATTGGACCGAGATCCACTGCGGCATGGCGCGCCCGGGATAGCTGGGCCCGCCCGCAATGGCGCCTCCGGCCTGCACCGGCGCCGAGGAGACGCCGTTGAGCGAGAAGCGGGTCGCCCAGTTGGCGTCCCACTGCGGCATGAAGAGCTGGATGACGTACGAGCCCATGGGCAGGACGCCGAAGCCGAGCTGCAGCTGGGTCGGCGCCACGAAGTACGAGGTGGACTCCACGAGGGTGCGGTACTCGGGGTCCCAGCCGGGGCCGAACTGGCCGAAGCCGGTCAGGACGCCATAGTTCGGCGCGTTCGGCAGGCCCAGGCCGACGCTGGTGAAGCTGACGCCGTTGACGGTGGTGGCGGCGCCGAAGGTGATCGCGTCCACGAACGCGCCGGTGTTGATCACATCGGTGCTCTTGCCGGTGCTGTCGACGGGGGCCGACCAGACGATGGCGGCGCTGGCCGGCGCGCCCGCGAAGGCCAGGGCGGCGGTGAAGGCGAGAAGGGCGGTGCGCATGGCGATCTCTGAGTGGCGTCGTGGAGCGCCATTCAGGTTCGCGGGCCGAAATTCGTCAATTCGACCAGAGTCTTACGACGTCACCGACCGGGTCTTACGACCTCCCGCCTCGTCTAGCCGCGCAGCTTCGCGCCCACGGCCTTTTCGGCCGCCGCCACGATGCGGCCGGACAGGGCTTCGATCTCAGGGTCGGTGAGGGTCTTGTCGCGGGGCTGGACGACCACCTCGACGGCGACCGACTTCATCCCCTCGGGCACGCCCTGGCCGGCGTAGACGTCGAACACGCGCACGTCGTCGATCAGCGCCTTGTCGGCGCCCTGGATCGGGCGGACGAGGTCGCCCGCCGGCGTCGCGGCGTCCACCAGGAACGCGAAGTCGCGGCGCAGCGGCATCAGGGACGACAGCTCGAGCGCCGGCTTGGTCTTCACGCCCTTGCGCTTGGGCTCGGGCAGGGCGTCGAGGTTCAGCTCGAAGGCCAGCATGGGTCCGTCGGCGTCGAGCGCCTTCAGCACCCGCGGGTGCAGTTCGCCGAACTCGGCCACCACCACCTTGGGCCCCAGCTGCAGCCGCGCCGAGCGGCCGGGATGCCACCATCCCGCGTTCTGCCCCTGGACCACCTGCAACGCCGGGGCGCCCAGTTCCTCGAGCAGCGCCATGAGGTCGCCCTTCAGCGCGAACAGCGGGTCGCCCGCGGCCTTCGCCCAGTGCTTGGGCGGGTGCGGCGCGAGCAGGGCGGTCACCGCCGTCCACTGGTCGGCCGGCTGGTCGCCGCGGAAGTTTGGACCCACCTCGAAGAGGGCGACGTCGGCGAAGCCCTTGCGGGCGTTGCGGGCCGCCGCCTCGATCAGGTTGCCCAGCGCGCTGGGGCGCATGGTCGACAGGTCCGAGGCGATCGGGTTGGTCAGCACCAGTTCGGGCTGGCCGCCGCCGAACAGCCCGGCCCATTCGCGGCGCATGAAGCTCCACGTCACCGCCTCGGCGTAGCCGCGGGCGGCCATGGTGCGCCGCGCGTCGCGCATGCGACGCTGGCGCAGGGTCAGCGCGCCGCCGGGCGGGCGGGCGATCTCGGGCAGGGGCTCCACCGGCAGGGCGTCGAAGCCCTGGATCCGTGCGACCTCCTCCACGAGGTCGGCCTTGCCTTCCACGTCGCGCCGCCAGCTGGGCGGGGTGACGGTGTCCCCGTCCACCTTGAACCCGAGCTTCGTGAGGATCTCGTCGATCCGCGCGGCGGGTACGTCCAGGCCCGACAGCTTCTTCACATAGCCGCGGTCGAAGGCGAAGGGGGCGGGCGGGGCCGGGGCCCGGCCGGCCACGCGCACCTCCGACGGTTCGCCGCCGCAGAGCTGCAGGATCAGCTGGGTCGCCTGCTCGATCCCGTGGACCGGGCTCTCGGGGTCCACGCCGCGGGCGAAGCGGTACTGGGCGTCCGAGGTGATGCCCAGGGTGCGGCCCGTCTGCGCCGTGCGGATCGGGTCGAACCAGGCCGCCTCGACGAAGACGTCGGTGGTGTCGTCCAGCACCTTGGTGGACTCGCCGCCCATGACGCCGCCGATCCCGATGGCGCCCGTGCCGTCGGCGATGACGCAGATGTCGGGGCCCACGTCGTAGGTCTGGCCGTCCAGGGCCTCGACGCGCTCGCCTTCGCGGCCCAGGCGGGCCTCGATGAAGCCGCCGGTCAGCTTGTTGGCGTCATAGACGTGCAGCGGCCGGCAGTTGTCGTAGGAGATCAGGTTCGTCACATCGACCAGGGCGTTGATGGGGCGCAGCCCCACGCTGGTCAGCCGCTGCTGCAGCCACGCGGGCGAGGGGCCGTTCTTCACGCCCCGGATCAGGCGGCCGGCGAAGACCGGACAGGCCTGCCCATCCACCTTGATCTCGACGGGGTTCGGGAACGTGCCGGGCGTCGGCGCGACCGGATCCGGCTTCAGCGTTCCGACGCCCGCCGCGGCGAGGTCGCGGGCGATGCCGCGCACGCCCAGCCAGTCGGGCCGGTTCGGCGTGACCTCGAAGTCGATCGCCGCCTCCAGGCCGAACGCCTCCACGGCGCTCGTCCCGACGGCCAGGCTGTCCGGCAGCTCGACGATGCCGTCGGACTCCTCGGCGACCTCCAGCTCGCGCGCCGAGCAGAGCATGCCGTTGGACACCACGCCGCGCACCGGCCGCGCCTCCAGCGTGATCCCGCTGCCGGGCACATAGGCGCCGATGGGGGCGTAGATGGTGGTCAGGCCCGGCCGCGCGTTGGGCGCGCCGCAGACGATCTCGAGCCGGCCGTCCTTGGTCTCGACCTGGCAGACCCGCAGCTTGTCGGCGTTGGGGTGCCGCACCGCCTCGACGATCTTCGCCACGGTGAACTTGGCGAGCTTTTCGCCGGGGTTCTCCACGTGCTCGACCTCGAGCCCGGCCATGGTCATGGCCTCGACCACCTGCTCGACCGTCGCGGTCGTATCCAGGTGATCCTTCAGCCAGGAGAGGGTGAACTTCATCGGTCGGCTCCTTCGCCGAGCACTTCAAGAAGGCGGAAGCGTTCGCACCAGAGCATCATCTCGGGGTCGAACCCGCCGTTGCGGGTGAAGTAGGCCTGGTGGCCGTCGCGCCAGTCGTCGAGGCAGGTGTCGCCCTCACCCTCGTGCTGGGCGAAGCTCCACGGCACGTCGCAGAAGCGCATCTGCTCGAGCCAGACGGTCTCGATCACCGCGCGGGGACGGCCCGCGCCATCGTTCACGACCATGCGCTTGCCCACGTGCGTCTGCTGGCCGTCGGCGATCGACCAGCAGGTGGCGGTCTTGGCGCCTGCCAGCACGAAGCCCAGCAGCCGGTCGGCCATCTCGGGAGTGTCGCCGAACGCGAACGTCTCCAGCGACCGCCAGTCGTCGGTCACGACGGTCATGACAGCCCCGTCGAGGTATTCGGCGCCTGGAAGGCCGAGAAGCCGTAGTGCTCCAGCCAGCGCACGTCGCTGGCGAACATGTCGCGCAGGTCGGGCATGCCGTACTTCAGCATCCCCAGCCGGTCGATGCCGAAGCCGAAGGCGAAGCCCTGCCAGACGTCGGGGTCCAGGCCGCAGTTCCCCAGGACGTTGGGGTGCACCATCCCGCAGCCCACGACCTCCATCCAGTCGTCGCCCTGGCCGATCTTCACGTCGCCGCCCGAGCGGTCGCAGCGGACGTCCATCTCGGCGCTGGGCTCGGTGAAGGGGAAGTGGTGCGGCCGGAAGCGCGACTCCACCGCCGGCGTCTCGAAGAAGCGGGCGATGAACTGGTCCAGCGTCCACTTCAGGTGCCCCATGTGGATGGCCCGGTCGATGACCAGCCCCTCCATCTGATGGAACATCGGGGTGTGGGTGGCGTCCGAGTCCGAGCGGTAGGTGCGGCCCGGCACGATCACGCGGATCGGGGGCTCCTGCCCATTGGCGATCCAGGCCGGCAGCTTCTCGTTCAGCCGCTGCATGGTGCGGATCTGCACCGGGCTGGTGTGGGTGCGCAGCACCTTGCGCTCGCCCGTCTCGTCCTCGGGCAGCCAGAAGGTGTCGTGCATCTCGCGCGCCGGATGCTTCGGCGGGAAGTTCAGCGCCGTGAAGTTGTGGAAGTCGTCCTCGATGTCGGGCCCCTCGGCGAGCGAGAACCCCATGTCGGCGAAGACGGCGATCATCTCGTCCAGCACCTGCATGGTCGGGTGCACGCGGCCCCGGCGCTGGGGCGGCGGCGGCAGCGACAGGTCCACGCGCTCGGACGCCAGCTTGGCGTCGAGCTCGGCGGTCTCCAGCGCGGCCTTCCGGGCGGCGACAGCGGCCGCCACGGCGTCGCGCAGGCCGTTGATCCTGGGGCCTTCGACCTTGCGCTCGTCCGGGGTCATCCGGCCCAGGGTCTTGAGGAGCTCGGACACGGTCCCGGTCTTGCCCAGGGCCTCGATGCGGATGGCCTCCAGGGCGCCGAGGTCGGCGGCCGCGGCGATCCGGCCCTCAAGATCGGCCTGCAGTTGCGAGATGTCGGTCATCGGTGGTGTCCTAGATGACGTTGTGATGGAGGGAAACCCGCTCCTCCCCTGCGAAGCGGGGGAGGTGGATCGGCGCCGGAGGCGGCGAGACGGAGGGGGGCAAACAGGCGGCTCGCACGCCCCCTCCGACCCTTCGGGCCACCTCCCCCGCTTCGCAGGGGAGGCGCGCTCACGAAAAAGCCCCCCGGCGGTTCGGCCGGAGGGCTCTTCAAGCTCTAGCGGATCGAGACGATCCCAGACCTTAAGCCAGCGCGGCGCGAACCTTGTCGGCGATGGCCTTGAAAGCGGCGGGATCGGCGCCGGCGACGTCGGCGAGAACCTTGCGGTCCATCTCGATCCCGGCCTTCGCAAGGCCGTGGATAAACTGCGAGTAGGTAAAGCCTTCCAGGCGCGCCGCGGCGTTGATCCGCTGGATCCACAGCGAGCGGAAGTTCCGCTTGCGGACCTTGCGGTCGCGGTAGGCGTACTGGCCGGCCTTGTCCACAGCGGCCTTGGCCGTGCGGATGGTGTTCTTGCGGCGCCCGTAGAAGCCCTTGGCTTGCTCGAGGACCTTCTTGTGCTTGGCGTGGGCGACAACGCCCCGTTTCACGCGTGCCATCTGTCAGTGTCCTTCCGCTTAGAGGCCGTAGGGGAGCCAGGACTTGATGATCTTGGCGTCCTGGTCGGACATCACCTTCGTCCCGCGGTTCTGACGGATGTACTTGCCGTTGTGGCTGATGAGGCGGTGGCGCTTGCCGGCGACGCCGGCCTTCAGCTTGCCAGACGCGGTCATCTTGAAGCGCTTTTTCACGCCCGACTTCGTCTTCAGTTTCGGCATTTCACTCGGGGCCCGAAGGCTCCGTCCTCTGGTCGTGTTGATGAACCGCCCTGGCATGCCTTGGGCCAGGCGGCTCCGAAGGGGCGGGCTAGTAGCGGAAAGGGGGTGGAAGCGCAAGGGGAGGGCGCCTGGTCGTCGGTCGGATGGCCCTCGCGCGGAGCCTTGAAAGGCAGCCATGAGTTTCAAGCCTTCCTCTTCCCACGAAGTGGGAGAGGGGGACCGCCCGCCGAAGCCGGCGCCTGCCGGCTGTAGAGCGGGGGGTGGAGAGGGCAAGCCTCATCCGCCGCACAGCAAGCCGATCCGCCCTGCCGGCGTCTTACCCTTCCCACCGCTCGCTCTTCGGCGAGCGGTCCCCCCTTCCCACTGACGTGGGAAGGGAAGTTCAACGCGGCGGTCCCGACCGCCGCGCCCGGTCCACCGCCCGCTGCAGCGCTCCGTCGTTCAGGCCGCCCTGAACCAGGTATGGACCCACCAGATACGCCGGCGTGCCCTGGAGCCCCAGCCCGAACGCCTGCAGGCGGTGCCGGCCCAGCTGCGCATCGATCGCCGCCGCGTGATCGCGCAGGTCCGCCGCCAGCCGCGCCGGGTCGCACCCGGCCTCGACCGCGATCGCGTCCACCCGCTCCGGCGTCAGCGTCCCGCGCGCGTCCATCAGCGCCGCATGGACCCGGCCGTACCGTCCCTGCCGCGCCGCGGCCAGCGCCACACGCGCCGCGTAGTCCGACACCGGCCCGCGGATCGGCCAGTCCTTCCAGATGACCCGGACGCCGGGGTCTTCGCCCATCAGCCGGAAGATCGCCCCGTCCGTCTGCTTGCAGACCCCGCACTGGTAGTCGGTGAACACGACCACCGTGACGTCGGGCCGCGCCGCGCCGCTGGCGGGCGAGCCGGGATCGAACAACACCTGTTGGACGACAGGCGTCAGTGTCAGGCGCTGGCCGCCCGATCCGAGCCAGCGCGCGCCGGCGGCGACCGCGCCTCCGAAGCCGAGGGCCAGGCCAAGCCCGATCAGGTCACGACGCGCGAGGGGCAGCGGTCAGTCCCCGCCCTTCTTCTTCGCCGGCACCGGCGTGCCGAAGATGCCCGGCCCCTCGGTGGGGGTGATCCCCTGCGCTTCCTGCAGCCGGGCGCCGGCGAGGATGCCGCGCATGGCGTAGTTGCCCTCGTGGCAGGCGTATTCGTAGACCTGCTCCTTGCGCGCGTTGAGGCTCATCTCGGCGCGCCAGGGCTGGCTGTAGTAGACTGGGTCGTCGACCGTGAACTCGTAGGTGATCTGGCCGGCGGACGTGCGCGTGAGCCGCTCGGTCACCCGCCCCTGCGGCGACAGGAAGATCGGGCCTTTGCGCCCCTGCGCCGGGTGGACGTTGGTCGTCTCGATCACCAGGGTGTCGCCCTCCCACCAGCCGACGGAGTCGCCCAGCCACCTGGGGATCGGCCCGTGGGCGGCCCGCGCCTTCGCGGCGTCCTCGAACAGCGGGATGGTCCGGGCGTCGTGGACCATCTCGACCACGATGACCACGGCGTCCCGGGTCTGCACCAGCTGATAGTTGTTGTTGTAGATGGTGTTCAGCATCCCCGGGCCGCCCGCGCCCGAGAAGCCGATCATGCAGCGCTCCTCGAGCGGCAGGGCCTCGGGGTCCTGCCAGAGCTTCTGCCGCCGCGCGGCGCGGTCGGCCTGGGCAAGGCGGCGGCCCTCGGCGGTGAAGGGCATCTGGCCGCCGGCGGGCTCGACGATCCAGCTGGTGCGCCATTCGCCCTTCACATTGGCTAGGCTGCGGCCCGGGTCGATCCAGAAGGTGTTGTAGCCGCGGTCCGAGTTGCCGTCGGCGAGGAGGTCGTCGTCGAGGTCGCTCGCGCCCTCCTCGGCCTCGATCAGCTTCATGAAGGGGTTGGCCTTCACCAGCGCGTCGGCCTCGGCCTTGGACACGACCAGCTTCGGCACGCTGGGGGGCCGGGTGAGCTGGGTCACCGAGGCGTTGGTCCAGACGCCGTTGAGGTCCGGTCGTCCGTCGGCGGTGCGCGGGGGCTTCCACGCCTCGGCCGCCTGCGACACGGTCGCCATCAGGATCGCCGCCGCGAACATCGCGGATCCCAGTCTCAGCCCCATTCGCGCCTCCCGAGCCGCGGCGCTTGCGGCGCGCCGTCTCCGGGAACCGTAGCACCGCCCACGCTGGGGGCGCCCGCAAATCCTGTCGGGACCGCGACGACCCGCCCGGGCGAACCGGTTGGACGCTTCCGGCCCCCTTGGTGTTCAGCGCGCGCTCCGGCCTTCCGTGGCGCGGGCGCCGCCCAGGATGCCGGGCAGCGCGTAGTTCCCCTCGTGGCAGGCGTACTCGTAGATCTGTCCGTCGAGCGCCGTCAGCACCATCTCGGCGCGCCACGGCCGCGTGTAGTGGACGGGGTCCTCCACGGCGAACTCGTAGGCGATCTCGTTGCTGGCCGTGCGCGTGAGGCGCTCGGTCACGCGGCCCTGTTCCGACAGGAAGATCGGCCCGAAGCGCCCCTGTTCGGGGTGCACGTTGACGGTTTCGATCACGAGGGTTCCCCCCTCCCACCAGGCGGTGGAATCGCCCATCCACGGATGCAGGGCCGCGGGACGATGCGCGGCCTGGGCGGCGGCCTTGTCCTTCAGGATCGGGATGGCGCGGACGCCGAAGCCCATCTCCACGATCACCACGAAGGCGTCGCGGGTCAGCAGGAACTGGTAGTTCGAGTTGTAGATGTTGTTGAGCATGCCGGGCCCGCCCGAGCCGCGCGAGCCGATCAGGCAGCGGTCGTTGGGCGCCAGCTCCTCAGGGCCGGCGGGATCCATCCGGTTGCTCATGGCGGCGGCTTCGCGGCGGCGCTGCTGGCCCAGCGGCGTGAGCGGCAGGCGCCCGTCCTCCGGTTCGACGATCCACGACGTGCGGTACTCGCCGCGCACCCTGGCGAAGGAGTCGCCGTTGTCGAGGAAGATGGCGTCGTGGCCGGTGGCCCCGCCGGGCGCCGGCGGGCCGGCCTCGGGGTCGATCGGCCCGCGATCCAGCTTCATCCGCAGGATGGGGTCGTTGGCCGCCAGGGCCTTGGCCTGAGCCTCGGGCAGGGTGAGGCCCTTCAGGCTGGGCGGACGCTCCAGCTTGGTGAGCGAGACGTTCGACCAGTTCCCCGAGAGGTCGGGCCGTCCGTCCGCCGTCTTCGGGACCGGCTGGGCCAGGGTGGGGGCGGCGGCGAGGGCGGCGCAGAGCGCAGTGGCGGCGAACAGCTTCATCGAACGCGAGCTTAATCGCCCCGGACGGCGCACGCATAGGGTCCCTCGGCGCCGTCGATCGGCGTGGCGTCGCGGTAGAGCACCGGCGCAGCCAGGGCGCGCGCGATGCGCCCCGCCGCCGGTGGCCGCGTCAAGAACCGGCCGCGTCAGGAGCCCGGCGGTCCGGCGGGGCCGCCCAGGCGGGGCGGCGCATCGGTGAACGTCCGCGGCTCGGGCCGGGGCTGCGCGTCGCCGCGGGCGAGCCGCCGGAACGCGTCGCGCAGCTGTGGCGGCGTCTCCGCGCCCCAGACCAGCCCGACCGCGTGCAGCAGCCGCACGTTGCTCGCCGCCTCCAGCGCGACGCAGTCCCAGAGGGTCGCGTCGGCGGCCGTGACGTCGCGCACCACGCTGGCCGTGATCTCGGTCACCATCCCCGGATGCTCGGCGGTGCGCGCGACGACGAAGGCGATCTCGAGCGCTCGCGCCGGGTCGTTGGCGGCGATGTCGATGAGCGCCAGGTGCAGCTGCTCGATCTCGACGCGCAGGTGTCGCGGGATCCGGTCGGTCTCGGCGTGCGAGCGCCCGTCGATCCACCAGGCTTCCATCCACGCCGCGGCGATGTCGGCGTCGCTCCGGCTCAGCCACTCCAGCCACGGTTGTTTACGTTTCATAAACCTGGAGGGTCAGGCCGAGACCCTAACGAGACCTTGAAAAACGACGTTAATTTCAAGTGTCGGCCGCGAAACGTAACGCCGGCGCGCGAACGCGGGTCGGTGGTCGCGGAGCGTCGCCTTCTCCGGTCAGTCGTCGGTGAGCTGCCGCCATCCGATCGCCCGCACGGCCTGCGGGCCCAGCGCTCCGGCCAGCGGAGGGCGGACGAACAGGCCGGCGAAGGCGGCGTCGCGGATGTTCAGCCCGCCCGCATAGGCGCCGAACGCGGGCAGGATCACCCGCTCGCCGTCGGTCACGAAGCAACGCCGGCGGATCACGCCGCGCGGGGCGCGCACCTTGGCCGCCGGATGCAGGTGGCCCGCCACTTCGCCCGGCTGCGCGCCCGCCTGCGGCTCGTGCCGGAAGCGCAGGCCGCAGAGGTCGAGTTCGTCGGCCGTCTCGCCGGGGAGCGCCTTCGGACCGTCGGCGTCGTGATTGCCGATCACCCACACCAGCGTGCGGCCGACGGCGAGGGCGCGCAGGCGGGCGGCGTCGTCCTCGGCCAGCCGCGCCTCGGCCCGGCGGTCGTGGAAGGTGTCGCCCAGGAGCACCACCACCTGCGGCGACAGCGCCGCCGTCTCCGCCTCCAGGCGCCGCAGGGTCTCGCGGGTGTCGTAGGGCGGCAGCATCTGGCCGCGGGCCGCGTAGCTGGAGCCCTTCTCCAGGTGCAGGTCGGCGACCACCAGCGTGCGCTCGGCCTCCACCCACAGCGCTCCGGACGGCCGCATCGTCACCTCGGCGCTCCGCACCCGCGTCCGGAGCCCGCCGCAGGGGCTGCCGGCGAAGGCGTAGGAGAAGGTCACGCTGACGTCGTTCACTGGGTGGCCTCGGCGATCAGTTCGGCTTCCGCCTCGGCCAGGATCATCTCGCCGGCCCCGCCGGGCGAACGTTCCTTGCCGATCTCGAGCAGGATCGGCACGGAGAAGGGCGAAAGGTGGTCCAGCGGCGCGTGGCGAATCCGGCCCTTGATGCGCGCCAGCATGTCCGAGAGACGCGCCACGTCGATGAGGCCGCTCGCCGCATCCGCGCGGGCGCAGCGCAGCAGCAGATGGTCCGGCTCGTGCCGGCGCAGCACGTCGTAGATCAGGTCGGTCGAGAAGGTGATCTGCCGCCCCGTCTTCTGCTGCTCTCCCGTGAAGCGCTTCTCGACCAGGCCCGCGATGATCGCGCAGCTCTTGAAGGCGCGCTTCATCATGAAGCTCTCCGCGAGCCACGACTCGAGGTCGTCGCCCAGCATGTCCTGGGCGAACAGTTCGTCGAAGTCGAGACCGGACATCGGGTTCAGGGCCCAGACCGCCAGGGCATAGTCGTTGCAGACGAAGCCCAGGGGCCCCACGCCCAACCGCTCGAGCCGGCGCGTGAGCAGCATCGCCAGCGTGGTGTGCGCCAGGCGGCCCTCGAAGGGGTAGCAGACGAGGAACTGGCGCTTGCGGTGCGGGAAGGTCTCCAGCAGCAACTCGTCCTCGCCCACGATCAGCGACTTGTCCTTCTGCACCTCGAGCCACTCGCGCACGTCCGCCGGGAGCACGGTCCAGTGCGCCTCGTCGAACATTAGCTCGCGCACGCGCTTGGCGAGGTAGGTGGAGAGCGCGAACTTCGAGCCGCCCCACGAGGGCATCTTGGCGTCGCGATCCGGCGCGGGGCGGACGAGAACGTCCAGGTTGGTGACCCCGACGAGCGCCCAGACCTGGCCTGCGAACACGAAGGTGTCGCCGGGGTCCAGCATCTCGAGCATGCCTTCCTCGACCTCGCCCACCTTGCGGCCGCCCTTGCCGCCGCGGGTGGCGATGCGCACCGAGAGCATCGCGGGGCTCACGATCGCCCCCACGTTCAGCCTGTGCCGCTGCGCCACGTTCAGGTCCCTCACCTTCCAGCGCCCGTCGGGTAACCGCACGATGCGTCGGAAACGGTCGTAGGTCTTGAGCGCGTAGCCGCCGGTGGAGACGAAATCGACGACCTGCTCGAAGTCCTCCCACGGCAGGTCGCGGTAGGGGCCGGCGGAGCGGACCTCGTCGTAGAGCTCCAGCATGTCGAACGGCTCGGACACCGCGCAGCCCATCACGTGCTGGGCCAGCACGTCCAGGGCGCCCACGCGCGGCGGATCGCCGTCCAGCCGGTTTTCGGCGATGGCCTCCCGGGCCGCCTGGCACTCCAGCATCTCGAACCGGTTGGCGGGCACGAAGAGCGCGTGGCTGGGCTCGTCCAGCCGGTGGTTCGCGCGGCCGATCCGCTGGACCATGCGCGAGGCGCCCTTGGGGCTGGCGAGCTGGATGACGAGGTCCACGTCGCCCCAGTCGATCCCGAGGTCGAGGGTCGAGGTGCAGACCACCGCCCGCAGTTCGCCGCGGGCCATCGCGGCCTCGACCTTGCGCCGCTGCTCGGCCGCCAGGCTGCCGTGGTGCAGCGCGATCGGCAGCGCGTCCTCGTTCAGCTTCCACAGCTCCTGGAAGGCGAACTCGGCCTGGAAGCGCGTGTTGACAAACACCAGGGCGGTGCGGGCGCGGCGGATTTGCTCGTAGACCTCGGCCATGGCGTGCTGGGCGGTATGGCCGCTCCACGGCACGCGGCCCTCGCTGAGCAGGACGTCCACGACCGGCTCGGCCCCCGGCGGCCCGCGGACGAGCGTTATGGCCTCGGCGCCGGCGCCCGGCGCCGCACGATGCGAAGCCATCCAGGCCTTGATGACCTCGGGGTCGTCGACGGTGGCCGAGAGGCCCACGCGGCGCATGTTCGGGGCGAGCGCCTGCAGCCGGGCGAGGTCCAGGGCCAGGAGGTCCCCGCGCTTCGACGAATGCAGCGTATGGATCTCGTCGAGGATCACGCAGCGCAGGTCCTCGAAGTAGAGCCGCGCGCCCTCCCAGGCGCACAGCAGCGCCAGCTGCTCGGGCGTGGTGAGCAGGATGTCCGGCGGCTTGACGCGCTGGCGCTGCCGACGGGAGACGCCGGTGTCCCCGGTGCGGCTCTCGGCCGTCACCGGCAGGCCCATCTCCAGGATCGGCGCGCCGAGGTTCCGCTCGACGTCCACCGCCAGCGCCTTGAGGGGCGAGATGTAGAGCGTGTGCAGCCCGCGCGGCGCGTTTGCCGGGGGCCGCTCGGCGAGATCGATCAGGCTGGGCAGGAAGCCCGCCAGAGTCTTGCCCCCGCCCGTGGGCGCGATCAGCAGGGCGTCGCGGCCGCCGCGGCCCTGGGCCACCATCTCGAGCTGGTGCGCGCGCGGGCTCCAGCCGCGGCGGGCGAACCAGTCGGCGAAGCGCGGCGGCAGGAGGTCGGCGGTGGGACCGGAGGCGTCGGCCATCGCGCCGCTATAGCACGTTCCCGTTCCGTTTCATCCGCCCGCGCATCTCCGGTTTCGCCGGGACGCCGGGCGGGGTAAGGCTGCTCGGATGCGTGTCGCCGTCATTACCCCCTACTTCAAGGAATCCGTGGACCAGCTGCGGGGCTGCCACGAGAGCGTGGCGGCGCAGACCCACCCGGACGTGACCCACATCATGGTCGCCGACGGCCACGCGAACCCCAAGATCGACGCCTGGCCGGTGCGCCACTTCCCGCTGCCCTGGAACCACGGGGACTTCGGCGACACCCCGCGCGCCGTGGCCGCGATGAGCGCCTGCAGCCAGGGCTACGACGCCATCACCTTCCTCGACGCGGACAACTGGTACGAGCCCGACCACATCGAGACCCTAATCCGCCGCCAGCAGGAGACCGGGGCGCACATCGTCACGGCCACCCGCAACCTGATCCGCCCGGACGGCAGCGTCATGGCGGTATGCAAGCAGTCGAACGGGGCCGACTTCTGCGACATGAACTGCTTCTTCATCACGCGCGCCGCCTTCGCGGCCATCGGCGCGTGGGCGTTCAAGGACCCGCGGGCCTCGATCGTCGACGACTATGTGCTCTGGGCGATCATCAAGAACTCGAACGCCGTGCTGGCGCATGTGTCGAAGCCGACGGTCAACTACCGGACCATGTGGGCCATGACCTACATCGAGCACGGCGAGACGCCGCCGCCGGGTTCGCGCTGCATGCTGCGCTCGCCCGACGAGCCGTACCCCAAGCTGTTCGACTACTGGGAAGCCAAGCGCCTGCACGAGGCCGGCCAACCCATCACCTGACGCCGTCGCGCCCGAGCCGAATGGTCCACATGAGACTTGGACTGGCCCTCTTCGCGGTGCTCGCCACCGCCGCCTGCTCGAAGCCCAGCGAGGGCGCCGCGCCGCCGGCGCCCGCGGCCGTCGAACGGTTTCCGGACGGCTTCCCGAAGCCGGACCGGCCGGTGGCGGGCATCGTCGCCCCGGCCTGGTCGTCCGGCCCGGATCGCGACGCCGCCGACGAGTCGGGCCAGCTGATCCGGGCGCTGGGCATCAAGCGCGGCATGACGGTGGCCGATATCGGGGCCGGGTCGGGGTACCACACGCTGCGCCTGTCGCCGGCGGTCGGCCCCGAGGGGATCGTCTATGCCGAGGACATAGTGGAGTCCTACATCTCGGGCCTGCGCCGCGAGGCCGAGCGCCGGGGCCTGAAGAACGTCAGGATCATCGTGGGGAAGGGCGACGACCCCAGCCTGCCGCCGCGCTCGATCGACCGGGCCGTCCTCGTCCACATGTACCACGAGATCGAGAGCCCCTACGCCCTGCTGTGGAACCTGGCCGCGCAGATGAAGCCCGGCGGCCGGGTGGGCGTGATCGACCTCGACCGGCCCACCCAGAGCCACGGCACGCCCCCGCGGCTGCTGCGCTGCGAGTTCGAGGCGGTAGGCTACCGCCAAGTGGGCCGCCGCGTGATGGACGGCGGCGTCGGCTACATCGCCATCTTCGAGGCCCCCGCCGAGCGGCCCAAACCCGCCGACATCATGCCCTGCCGCGCCCCGCGCTGACGGCGCGCCGCCCGACCCGCGCCCGGGGAGGGCCAGGGGGAGGGCCAGGGGAGGGAATGTGTCGCCGGGACTTGCGCTTCGGCCTAAGCTGGGTTGCTCTTTCCGCCCGCCCAACCGCGAGTCCCGCGCCCCGTGCTCGACAGCCCTGCCGTCCTGCCTCCTCCGCCGAACGAGCCGGTGAGCGCCACGCTCCACTACGGGGGCGTCGACCAGCCGCCGCAAGCCCTGCGCGACCTGCTGCTCGAACGCGTGCGGGCCGCGCCGGCCGGCAGCGAGATCACCTGGGCGACCTACTACTTCCGCGATCCGGAACTGGCCGACGCCCTCATCGCGGCCAAGGCGCGCGGCGTCCGCGTCCGGCTGGTGCTCGAGGGAAACCCTCGCCGCGCGTCGGTCAACCGGCCTGCGATCGAGCATCTGAAGGCGGGTCTGGGGGACGGCCTGCGCCTGCACCGGTCCTGGCTCCCCGGGCAGCACCTGCACGCCAAGATCTACACCTTCTCGGGCGGTCCCGAGCCGGCCGCCTTCATCGGCTCCTACAATCCGTCCGGAGGCCTCGACGATCCCAAGCTCCTGAAGGACATCGGCGACCAGGACCGGGGCGAGAACCTGCTGGTGGACTTCCGCGACCCGGAGGCCGTCGACGCCCTGCGCGCCCAGGCGCGGCGGATCTGGGAAGGCCGCGCCTTCTTCCGCTTCGGCAAGCGGGCGAACAAGGCCAAGCGGGTCGGCGACGACATCGCCTTCTACTTCTACCCGCGCCTGCGTCCCGACGTGGTGGAGCGGCGGATCGCCCGCCTGGGGCCGGGCGACGAGGTGCGCGCGGCGGTCTCGCACATGGACAAGGGGCCGTTCGCCGCCCGCCTGATGGCGGCGGCCCAGCGTGGCGCCCGGGTGGAGCTCGTCGTCCACGACACCCGCCGACGCGTGCCGCGCGATGTTGTGGCCGAGCTGCGCCGCTCGGGCGTGGAGGTGATGCGCTTCTGCGATCCCGAAGGGCTGCCGATGCACGCCAAGTTCGTGATCGTCGACCACGAGGACCGCCGCACGGCCTGGTTCGGCAGCCTGAACTACAACTTCGGCTCGCGGATGATGAACCAGGAGATCCTCGCGCGGAGCGCCGAGCCGCAGCTGGTCTCGGCGTTCGACGCCCGCTTCCAGCGCCTGGCCGACGAGGCCGCCGGCCGTACCTGCGCCGCCGACCCCGGCCGCGTCGCCTCCACCGCCGGCAGCAGCGTCGCGACCCAGCCCTGAGTGCGGCCGCGCCGCCGCTTGACGCTGCGTGACGGCTTACGCCGGCCCCCATCCGGCGTAGGCTGGGCAAAACGCGTTTCGAGGACAGCGCCATGAAGGATTTCGCCGGCAAGTTCGCGGTGGTCACGGGCGGCGGCACGGGGATGGGCCGCGAGCTGGCCCGCCAACTGATCGCCGAAGGCTGCAGCGTCGCCATGTGCGACGTCTCTGACGCCAACATGGCCGAGACGATCCGCCTCTGCCAGGCGGACGGGATCCCGCAGGGCGCCAGGATCACGGCCCACCACGCCGACGTGGCCAGCGAGGAGGACCTGCGCCGCTTCCGCGACGAGGCCGCGGCGGCGCACGAGGCCGAACGGCTGCACCTGCTCTTCAACAACGCCGGCATCGGCGGCGGCGGCTCGATGGTGAAGCCCGAGGAGCGGGAGGCCTGGGAGCGGACGTTCAACGTCTGCTGGTACGGCGTCTACTACGGCTGCCGCACCTTCATGCCGATGCTGCTGGCGGCGGATGAAGCCCACATCGTCAACACCGCCTCGGTGAACGGTTTCTGGGCCAGCCTCGGCCCCGGCGTCTCGCACTCGGCCTATGCGGCGGCGAAGTTCGCCGTGAAGGGCTTCACCGAGGCCCTGATCACCGACCTCCGGGTCAACGCCCCGCACATCAAGTGCTCGGTGGTGATGCCCGGCCACATCGGCACCGACATCGCCGGCAACTCGCGCAAGGTGTTCCGCGGCGACTGGAGCGACGAGCTGACCCCGGCCGAGCTCGCTTCGGCGCGCGAGCGGATGGCGCGGATGGGCATGGACCCCTCGCAGGTGCCGGACGCCGCGATCCAGGCGATGATGGCCGAGCAGGCGCGCCGCTTCCGCGAGGACGCGCCGACGACCGCGGCCCAGGCGGCCACCATCATCCTCGATGGCGTGAAGGCCGAGCGCTGGCGCATCCTGGTGGGCGAGGACGCGATCATCATGGACCGGATGGTGCGCGAGACGCCCGAGGAAGCCTACGAGGTCAGCTTCTACGAGCGCATGGCCAAGGCCGTGGGCTGGCAGCTGGGCGGCCTGGGCCGCGCGGCCCCGCAGACGCAGGACGCCTGAGAACCGCCACATCGGCAGGAGAGCCTGACGCCATGTGCCGCAACATCAAGACCCTCTTCAACTTCGACCCGCCCGCCACCGACGAGGAGGTCCGGGCCGCCGCCCTGCAGTTCGTGCGCAAGCTCTCGGGCTTCAACACCCCGTCGAAGGCCAACAAGGCGGCGTTCGACCGGGCCGTGGCCGAGGTGACCCACATCGCCCAGCACCTGCTGGCCGACCTGGAAACCCAGGCGCCGCCCCGCGACCGCGAGACCGAGGCCGCCAAGGCGCGGGCGCGCAACGCGGCGCGGTTCGCCAAGGCGTAGGGCTGCAGGGCGCGCCCGCTCACAGCCCAAGGGATCCCACGGACAAGCCGGGGATGACGGCGGAGCGCATCGTTGGGACAGGGCCTCATGCCCTCGCGTCAGTCTTGCGGTCCGGGCCGGGCCACGCATGATGCGGCGCGCGCAAGGAGGCCCTGATGCCCGAATTCGATCTGGTGATCCGCGGCGGGACCGTCTTCGACGGGACGGGCGGACCGGGCGTCGTCGCCGACGTGGCGATCGCGGGCGATCGCGTCGTGCAGGTGGGCCGCGTCGCGGGCCGGGGCCGCGAGGAGATCGACGCCGCCGGGATGCTGGTCACCCCGGGCTGGGTCGACATCCACACGCACTACGACGGCCAGGTCACCTGGGATTCCCGGATGACGCCGTCCTCGACGCTGGGCGCCACGACCGTGGTGGTCGGCAACTGCGGCGTCGGCTTCGCGCCCGTCCGGAAGGGTGACGAGGACACCCTGATCCGCCTGATGGAGGGGGTGGAGGACATCCCCGGCGCGGCCCTGCACGAGGGCCTGTCGTGGCGCTGGGAAAGCTTCGCCGAGTACATGGACGCCGTGGAGGCCCTGCCGCACGACATCGACGTGGCGGTCCAGGTGCCGCACGGGGCGCTGCGCGTGTACGTCATGGGCGAGCGGGGCGCGAACCGCGAGCCGGCGACCCCGGACGAGAACCAGCGGATGCGCGAGCTGACCGCCGAGGCGATCCGCGCCGGCGCGCTGGGCTTCTCCACGACGCGCACCATGGTCCACCGCACGGCCGACGGCGACCTGACCCCCACCATCGGCGCGGCGCGGGCCGAGATGGAGGCGATCGCCCAGGGCCTCGCCGACGCCGGTTCGGGCGTGCTGCAGTGGGTGAGCGACTTCGCCGACATCGACCAGGAGTTCCAGCTCATCCGCGACCTCACGAAGATCGCCGGGCAGCCGCTGAGCTTCTCGCTGGTCCAGGCCGACGTGGTCCCCGACCGCTGGCGCGAGCTGATGGCCCGCATGGACGACGCCGTCGAGGCGGGCTACCCGATCAAGGCCCAGGTGGCGGGCCGGCCGGTGGGCCTGATGCTGGGCCTGCAGGGCTCGGCGCACCCCTTCATCAGCCGCCCCTCCTACGCCGAGATCGCCGACCTGCCGCTGGCGGAGAAGGTGGCCCGGATGAAGGACCCCGCGTTCCGCGCGCGGCTGATCGCCGAGGCCCCGGCCAAGGGGCACCCCTTCATCAACTCGCTCGCGGGCGCCCACCACAAGATGTACGCCATCGAGGGGGACCATCTCGACTACGAGCCGCATCCGTCCACCAGCCTGGGCGCCAGGGCGAAGGCGCTCGGGATCAACCCGGACGAGCTGGTCTACGACGCGCTGATCGCCGACGAGGGCCGGGCGTTCCTGTTCTTCCCGATGCACAACTACGTCGAGGGCAGCCTGGACAACGTGCACGCGATGCTGACCAACCCGAACTGCCTCTCGGGGCTGTCGGACGGCGGGGCGCACGTGGGCGCGATCTGCGACGTCAGCCTGCCCACCTTCATGCTCACCCACTGGTGCCGCGACCGGACCCGCGGGCCGAAGCTGGACCTCGCCCGCACCATCCGCGGCCAGACGCTGGACACGGCCGAAGCCGTGGGGCTGAACGACCGCGGGGTGATCGCGCCCGGCTACCTGGCCGACCTGAACGTGATCGACTTCGACCGCCTGCGGCTGAAGGTCCCCTACATGGTCTACGACCTGCCCACCGGCGCGCGCCGGCTGATGCAGGACGCCGAGGGCTATCGAGCCACCATCAAGTCCGGCCAGGTCATCTACCGCGACGGCGCGCCCCAGGGCCCGCTGCCCGGCCGCCTGATCCGGGGCCGCCAGCCGGCGCCGCTGCGCCAGGCGGCGGAGTAGGGGCGCCTAGGGGGCGCCGCCAGTCTTCGCGCCACCCGGACCCGCCGCCGCGGCCTTGCGGGCTTCCTCTTCCTGGTAGCGGGCGCCGGCGAGGATGCCGGGCAGGGCGTAGTTGCCCTCGTGGCACGCGTACTCGAAGACCCGGCCGTTCAGGGTGTAGAACTCGTACTCGCCGCCCCAGGGCTTGTCCCACACGCCCGGGTCCTCGGCCTGGAACTGGTAGCGCAGCCGGCGCGGCCCGACGCGGGTGAACCGCTCGGTGACCTTCAGGTTCTCCCAGGCGCCGTTGTAGGCCTGGTTGGGCAGGAAGTTGGTGGTCTGCACCACCAGGGTGTCGCCCTCCCACCAGCCGATGGAGTCGCCCAGATAGGTGCGGATCCCGTCGGTCCGGTGCTTGCCGCCGATCCGGATGATCCGGGTGTCGTGGATCATCTCGACGTTGATCACCAGCGTGTCTGCCGTCTGCAGGAACTGGTAGTTGTTGTTGTAGAAGCCGTTGGGCAGCATCGGCGGACCGGCGTTGCGCCCGAACCCCATGATGCAGCGCTCGCCCAGCGAGCGCGTCTCGTAGCTGTCGAAAGCGCCCATGCCCGGCCGACGCGGCATCGGCGCGGCGCCGCCCTTGCGCTTGGGGACCTGGCCGTCGGGCGTGGTCAGCAGGCTGGTGCGCGGCTCTCCGCCGACGCGCATCACAGAGCTGCCGGGATCCAGCCAGCCGCGGTTGTAGCCGCCCGTGTCGCCGCCGGCCGCGGCGTACTCCGGCTTCACGTTCGTGACCTTGGCCCGGTGCTCGGCGTCGGCGTTGGGATCGGTCGAGGCGTTGCCCTCCTCCACCTCGAGCTCGGCGGCGGCCTCCAGGGCCTTCACCTCCTCGGGCGTGAGGACGGCCCGGGTCCCGAACTTCGCCGGGCGGACCACCGGGGTGAGGGTGGCGTTGCTCCAGTTCCCCGACAGGTCGGGCTGGCCGAACGCGTTGCGGGGCGCCTTCCAGGCGGCAGCCTTCGCCGCCGGGGCGTCGGCGGCGTACGCCGCGGCGGAGAGCGCCAGCGGGGCGGCGCAGGTGATCAGGGCAAGGGCGAGCCGGGCGGCGCGGTGCATGGGTTCCTCCTTCGCGGAGCGTCCCACGTCTTGACCGGCGGGATCGACCGCAAGGGGCCCATGGTCTCGCACACGTGGCGGCCTGTCGAGAGGAGGCGCGCGTCCGATCGCAGGCCGAGGGACGCCCCAACACCACCCTACAATCGGGTATGGAGACCTCACCCCCCATCGCCGCAACATCGCGGGCGGTGACGCCGCCCGAAGAGGCCGGCTTCACCCAAGTCCTGCGCGCGCCGTCATCGAACGGACGCCGCACCTGTGATTGTGGGGGTTGCTTCGATGAAGATGGGACGTCTGACATTCTGCAAGGCTGTGGCCGTGGGGACCGCGGCCGCCCTGGCGACGGCGGGCGCGGCCCAGGCCGTGACGGTGGTGGGGGCCAAGAGCATCACCGTGAAGAACGCCCTGCCCGACTACCTGCAGGTGGCCGAGCTGCTGGCGTTCGACTTCGGCGGCCAGAACGTGGCCCTCGCCTCGAACGGCGGGGTCGCCACCGCGCTCAGCCGCTATCCGATCGGCGAGGCGCCCGAAGGCGGGCCGGGCGAGGCGAACGACGGCGTCTATCCCGCAGATTTCGACTACGGCGCCACGCCGGCCGTGCCGGGGGTCTACCACTCGGCGGGGGGCGGCCCGAACGAGTTCCTGACGATCACCTTCTCGGTCGCGACGACGCTGGCGAGCGTGGCGATCTACGGGCGTGGCGACTGCTGCGAGACCCGCGACCTGTACGACGTCACGATCCATGGCGCCGCCGGTCAGGTGCTGTTCACGGGTCGCCTAGACGCCAGGACCAGGGGGTACGACAGCGTGAACTTCGACCGCCCCGTGGCTGGCGTTCCCGAGCCCACGGCCTGGACGATGATGATCCTGGGTTTCGGCGGCGCGGGCGCGCTTCTGCGACGTCGGCCCGGCGCGGGCAGGCTGCTTCCGGCCTGACCCGCGGCGCTGCACGCGGGCGCCGCCGGGGGGTGGACGTCCGCGTACGGCGCCACGATGCGAACTTCGCGTGACACGACGCGGCTTTTCGGGTGGCCTTGCTGAGGCAACCAACGAGGCCGCGATGAAGAAGGGATACAAGCAGCTCCTCGCCGAGGCGGACGCCGAGGTGCTGGCGCTGGACGTCAGCGCGGCGCGCGACCTGCACGGCCGCGACGACGTGGTGTTCGTCGACCTGCGCGACCCCCGCGAGCGCGAGCGGGAGGGCGTCATCCCGGGCGCCTTCTCATGCCCGAGGGGCATGCTGGAGTTCTGGGTCGACCCGGAGAGCCCCTACGCAAAGCCGGTCTTCGCCGAGCCGAAGCGTTTCCTGTTCTTCTGCGCCGGCGGCTGGCGCTCGGCCCTGGCCGCCAAGACCGTGCAGGACATGGGCCTCGAGAACGTCTGCCACCTGGCCGGCGGTTTCACCGCCTGGCGAAAGGACGGGGCCCCGGTCGAGGCGCTGGCCCCCAAGGCGTCGGGCCCGGCGCAGGGCTGATCCCTCGGGCCGCCTCAGCCGCCTGTCAGGCGAAGAGCTGCGGCGCGCCCGCCAGGACGCCTACGAAGATGAGGTTCCAGCAGAGGATCCGCGCCACGATCCGGCGGGTGTTGGGCGAGGGCCGGTGGTCGCGCGTGGCCAGCACCCGGAACTCGCCCTCGATGACGTCGGCGGCGGGGTCGGTCACGGTCCGGGTCCTTCTGGCGACAGGTTGTGGTCGAGCTATGCCGCCGACCGACGCCGTCCGCCAGTGAACCTTTCGACAGGATCGAAGCGCCTAGTTCCGCCTGGGGATCACCACGGGCATCGTCTCGTAGCCCTTCACGAAGGTCGAGAAGCTGCGCTTGGGCTCGGCCACCAGTTCGACGGTGGGGAAGCGCTTCAGGATCTCTTCCCAGATGATGGTGAGCTGCAGCTCGGCCAGGCGATTGCCCACGCAGCGGTGGATGCCGAAGCCGAACGAGATGTGCTGGCGGGGCCGTTCGCGGTCGATGATGTAGGCGTTCGGGTTCTCGATCACCTCATCGTCGCGATTGCCGCTGACGTACCACATGACGACCTTGTCGCCGGCCTTGATGCGCTTGCCCTGGAAGTCCACGTCCTCGACGGCGGTGCGGCGCATGTGGGCCAGCGGGGTCTGCCAGCGGATGGTCTCGGACACCATCGAGGGGATCAGGTCCGGGTTGGCCCGCAGCTTGGCGTACTGGTCGGGGTTCTTGTTCAGCGCGTAGATCGAGCCCGAGATGGTGTTGCGGGTGGTGTCGTTGCCGCCCACCGTCAGCAGGACCACGTTCCCGAAGTACTCGCGCGGCTCCATGTTCCGGGTCGCCGGGTGATGCGCCAGCATCGAGATCAGGTCGCCGTGCGGCGGGGCGTTCACCTTCTCGTTCCACAGGCCGGTGAAGTAGGCGTGGTACTCGGAGAAGATGGCCATCTTCTGCTCGATGGACTCGACCAGGCCGCCCGGCCGCGGCGCGGCGGTCACCACGTCGGACCAGTAGGTGATCTTGCGGCGATCGGCCTGCGGGGCGTCGAACAGCGTCGCCAGCGTCATCGCCGTCAGTTCCTTGGAGACGAGGTCGACCCAGTCGAACTCCTCGCCGATCGGCAGGCCGTCCAGGATCTGGCCCGCGCGCTCGCGGATCTGCGGCGCCATGGCGGCCAGCGCCGCCGGCGCCACCGCGGGGCTCACGGCCTTGCGCTGGATGTCGTGCTTGGGCGGGTCCATGGCGATGAACATCGGCAGCGGGTCCATGTTCTGCTGGCCGCCGGCGATGGTGATGCCGCCCTTCATGAAGTCGGACGAGAAGCGATGGTGATCGGTGTCGATCGCCATGATGTCGTTGTACTTGGTGATCGACCAGTAGGGCCCGAACTCGTGCTCCTCGCAGTAGTGCACGGGGTCCTCGGCGCGCAGGCGCTCGAAGTAGGGCCAGTGGGCGTCGGCCTCGAACAGCTCGGGCTGGGCCGGGTTCAGCTTCGCGAGGGGCAGCGCGTAGGCTTCTTCCCGCGCGGCCGCGATGTTCGTCAGGTTGCCGTCCGCCATTGCTGCTCCTCCGTCGAAGGGCCGACAGTGAACAGCGCCAAACAGCGTTTGAACAGTGTCAAGTTGACGGCGCCGTCATCGAAAGCGCGGTTCAATCCGCGGCGTCGGCCGTATGGAAGCGGTGGTCGCGGTCGGTCACCTGCAGGGCGTACATCAGGCCGATCCAGCCGCCCTTGATCCGCGGCAACGTCAGCAGGGTGACGACGGCCAGCGACCCCAGGATGATCGGCAGCGACACGAGGGGCGAGGTTTCCCACACGATGGGGAAGAACAGCAGCGGGGCCACGATCAGGTGCCCGATGAGCAGGATGGTCAGATACGCCGGGCCGTCATCGGCGGGATATCGGGCGGTCTCGTGCCCGCAGGCGGCGCAGCGCGGCTCGACCTTCAGGTAGCGGCCGAAGAGATTGCCCTTCCCGCACGCCGGGCACCGGTGGCGCAAGCCTCGGCCGATGGAGCGGAACAGGGGATGCGCGATCTCGGTCATGGGCGGGATATGCGCCCTCCGGCGCGCGGGGGAAAGGGTCGTCGGACGATTCGCCGCAAGAATTCACGCCGGGGCGAATTCTTTCAGGGGTGGCTGCGATGACGCGCGTTCGGGACGATGGCGCCGGTCGCGTCGGCGTCGTTGGCCACGTCGCCCTCTTCGGTGTTCTCGCCGTCTTCGCGCAGGATGTGGGGATCCTCGCCGGCGATCGTCGTGCCACGCGACGCGCCGATGCCCGGATCGGTCTCGAGGTCGTCCCGGGGCGGGCGGGCCTGGCCGGGCGCAGGGTGCTTGGACGTGGACATGGGGCCTCCTTGCCGGGCCTCAACCCGGCGGAGGGCCGGCGGTTCCTACCGCTTGGCGTCTTCCGCGGCGCCGGTCACGGCGCGCCCCGCCGCCTGGGCGTCCTTGCCGAGGCCGGAGACGGTGTTGCAGGCGGAAACCAGCAGGGCGGCGGCCGCAGCGGTGAGCACGATGAGCTTGCGCATGGGGGTCCTCCTCGGGATGGCCTGGACTCCCCTGCTGCGGGCCCATAGTCAAGCCTGTGGCTGCCGGGCCAGTAGGCCCGCGCGCAGGCCGGACAGGTGCGGAACGGCCCGTCCCTGTTCCGCGGCCGCGCGCGCCGGCGGACAACCCGGCGGGACCGGCGTAGGCTCCGGGAGTGAACCTGCTGCTGGGACAGCTCGTGCTGGCGATCCACGTGGCCGTGATCGCCTTCAACGTGATCGGGCTCGTGGCGATCCCCGCCGGCGCGGCGCTCGGCTGGCGCTTCGTGCGCATCCGGTGGCTGCGCGCGCTGCACCTCGGATCGCTGCTGGTGGTCGCCGCGCAGGCGGTGATGGGCCGCGCGTGCTTCCTCACCGACTGGCAGGATGCGCTCACCGGAGGCGGCGCCGGGGATCCCCTCATCATGAGGTGGGTCAACAGCGTGATCTTCTGGCCGCTGCCGCCGGCGGCGTTTGCGGCGGCGTATGTCGCGGTGCTCGTCTATGTCGCGGCCCTGTGGTGGCTCGTTCCGCCGCAAGGGCGCATACTTCCCGCAACGAGGTTCAACGGGGAGGACTGAGATGGCTCGCACGGACGCACTCATGGCGGCCATGGCGCTCACGATCTGCGCCGGCGCGGCCGGCGCCCAGACCTGGAAGGCGCCGCGCAACGCGCTCGGTCAGCCCGACCTTTCTGGCGTCTGGACGAACGCCTCGGTGACGCAGCTCGAGCGGCCGGCGCAGTTCAAGACCCTGGAGATCACGCCCGAGCAGGCCAGGGCGCTGGAAACGAGCTTCGCGGGCTTCCGCGCCGCGGATGCGCGCCCGACGGATCCCGGACAAGGCGCGCCCAAGGCGGGGGAGGATCCGGGCGGCTACAACGCCTTCTGGATCGACCCGGGCACGAAGGTGGGCAACCTCGGCGGCTCGCTGCGCTCGTCGTGGATCGTGGAGCCCGCCGACGGCCGGCTGCCCTACAGCGCCGAGGGGCGGAAGCGGTTCGCCGAGGCGGTCACCGGGATCCGCACCAACTTCGACGGGCCCGAGGGACGCCAGGTGGCCGAGCGCTGCCTGATGGGCTTCGGCTCCACCGCGGGCCCGCCGATGATGAACGTGCTCTACAACAACACCTACCAGATCCAGCAGACGGCGGACGCCGTGGTGATCGTCGTGGAGATGAACCACGATGCGCGGGTCATCCGGCTGGGCGAGACGCGCCGGCTGCCGGGACACGTCCGCCAGTGGATGGGCGAGTCCATCGGCCGGTGGGAGGGCGACACCCTGGTGGTCGAGACCACCGGCTTCCACCCGGGCGAACAGCTGCGGCCGGGCATTCCGACGACCTTCTACGTCTCGAAGGACGCCAAGGTGACCGAGCGCTTCACCCGCATCTCGGACCAGCAGATCCGCTACGAATTCACGGTCGACGATCCTGCGACGTACACGCGGCCCTGGAAGGGCGAGATGCCGTTCAACGCCGCCAAGGGCCCCGTGTACGAGTACGCCTGCCACGAAGGGAACTACGCCCTGCCGGGCATCCTGCGCGGCGCCCGCGTGGCCGAGGCCGAGGGCCGCAAGCCTGAGGCGGTGGACGTCGGGGAGTAGGCGCGCCGCAGGGTCGGGTCTCGACCCTATCCGACCGTCGTCGCGGCCTTGGTCCGGCGGGAGCGAAGCGTCGCGCCGGCCAGCCCGAAGCCCGCGATCATCAGCGCCCAGGCGCCCGGCTCGGGGACCCCGCCGGGCGCGGCGGTCACCGTCATGGTCACGTCGTCGAGCCCCGGCGCGCCACGGGCCGACGACCCGCTGTTGCCGGTAAACTGGATCCGGACCACGCCCGAGAGCGGCACGACGCCGCTGACGGAGTACTGGGTCCATTCCGACGTCGAGGCGCCGGGCAGGTGCGCCAGGGTGATGGCGTTGGTCGCGGTCGTTTCGCCGAACAGGGTGGCGGTGAGCGTGCCCGCGCTGTTCTGCGCCCAGCGGCCCACCCAGAAGCTGAAGGTGACCGCGTCGCCGGCGTTCAGCCCGGTCACGTCCTGGTAGAGGCCGCCCGTGGGGCTGGCGCCGTTCATGTCCAGGAAGCGGCTGCCGCCGTGCGGGTCGAGCAACTGGGCGAAGCCCGCGCCGGTCTGGTTGTAGGCGTTGTCCAGGATGTCGGGCGCCTCGAGGCCGCTGACGCGGCTCCAGCCGGTCGGCGTCAGGGGGCCGCGATAGTACGTGCCGAAGTTGTAGGCCGGCCCCGCCTCGAAGCCGCCGTTGGTCAGCGTGGCCGCCATGGAAGGCGCCGCCACAAGCACACTCGCCGCCGCGACCGCGGCCGAAACAAACCTACGCATCCGATGAGCCCCATGCCACTTGCCCCGCAAAGCTGCGACGGCGATCAGGCTTGGACATCCCCCGATTGGGGGCCCGGGCGATGTCAGCCCCTCGCCGCCTCCCAGGCCTTCACGACGCTCTTCTTGGCGATCTTGCGGAAGCGGCGTTCCAGGAAGTTGCGGAACGAGCCGGCGTGAAGGGACTCGAGACGGGCCAGCACGCTGGGATAGTCCTTGTAGTGCGGCGTGATGTGGAAAGTCTGCGGCTCGGCCTCCATCAGCATCTCGCGCTCGTCGAACGGCACGTCGACCAGGACCACGCTGTCGTCCTCGGCGCGCAGGCGGGTAAGGAACTTGCCGTTCACCTTGAAGGCGGGCCGGCCGTAGCTCACGCCCTCCTCGGCGCCCGGGAAGCTCAGGGCGATGTCGCGCATCTCGTCACGGGTCATGACCGCGAGTGTGGCGCCGGGCGGCGGCGGTGTCAGCCGCTGCGTGACGCCGGCGCGTGCGCCGCCGGCCGCCGTCTCGCTGAGCGGGGGATGGGCGGCGAGACGAGGGGCGCGCGTGAGACGGCGGCGGGTGGACGGGCCGGGATGCGCGCGCGATGGTCGGCCCGTTCCACAAGAGGTGAGTCCTTGGGCGCAGGATCGATCGTGCGGCGGCTCGCGGGCGCGGCGAACCGGGCGGTTCTGTCGGTCGCCGGCCGGTTCATGGACAAGCCCTACCTGATCCCGGACCTGCCGCCGCCGCGGCTGACGGCGCACCAGGGCCTCTTCGAGCAGGTGGTGGCGCTGGGCGACCGGCCGGGCTTCCGCATCCTCGAGATCGGCAGCCGCGAGGTCACGGGCAGCTACGGCCTGCGAGGCCGGCTGCAGCACGCGCAGTACGTGGGGTTCGACTACTACCCGGGCCCGAACGTCGACGTGGCGGGCGACGCGCACCGCCTGTCAGACCTGGTGGAGGGCCCCTTCGACCTCGTCTTCTCCACGGCGGTCTTCGAGCACCTGGCCATGCCGTGGGTGGTGGCCGAGGAGATCGCCAGGGTCGTGAAGCCGGGCGGCCACGTGCTGGTCGAGACGCACTTCTCGTACTCGGCCCATGAGCGTCCCTGGCACTTCTTCCAGTTCAGCGACATGGGCCTGCGGGCCCTCTTCTCGCCGGCGCTGGGCTTCGAGGTGGTCGAGGCCACGATGCAGAACCCCATCGTCGGCCGCTTCTCGGCCTTCGCCGACCGCTACCTGCGGTTCCAGCCGGTGACCGCGCTCTACTGCCACGCCACGATCCTGGCCCGGAAGACGCGCGACGTGCCCGGGTTCCGCTGGCGCGACGTCGACCTGGCGGCGGTGGCGGGCGAGACCGCCTATCCGCCGCCTCAGTAGGCCAGGGCCACGCCGTCCTTGCGCATCTCGGTGGCGGCGGCGTAGCGGCCGGGCCAGCGCTGGATGGCCTGGTAGCCGCCGTAGCCGCCGGGATTGGGCTTGAACGTCCAGCCGATGCGGGCGAGCTCGGCCTTGGTCTTCTCCGGCACGCCGGTCTCGAGGTTCAGCACGCCGGGCTGGCCCAGGTCCTCGCCGGTGGGCTCGCTGCCGCCGGCATGATGCCAGCGCGGGCTGTCGCCCGCCTCCTGCAGGCCCAGGCCGAAGTCCACCAGGTTCGAGATCACCTGCGTCTGGCCCTGGGGCTGCATGTCGCCGCCCATGACGCCGAAGCTGAGGAGGGCGTCTCCATCCTTCGTGGCGAAGCCGGGGATGATGGTCTGGAAAGGCCGCTTGCCCGGGGCGTAGACGTTGGGATGTCCGTCCGCGAGGGCGAAGAGTTCGCCGCGGTTCTGGAACATGAAGCCCAGGCCGTCGGGCATGAGGCCCGAACCCATGCCGCGGTAGTTGGACTGGATCAGGGACACCATCATGCCGTCCGCGTCGGCGGTGGTGAGGTAGGTCGTGTCGCCGTGTCCCGGCGCCTTGCCGGGATAGACGGCCGGCGCGATGCGGTCCGGCCGGATCAGGGCCGCACGGGCCTTGGCGTACTCCTTCGAGAGGAGCCACTCGACCGGCTGTCGATAGAAGGCCGGATCGGCGTAGAACCGTGCGCGATCCTCGAAGGCCAGGCGCTTGGCCTCGACGCCGTGGTGGATCGCGGCCGCCGACTGGAAGCCCATGCCGCGCACGTCGAACTCGTCGAGGATGTTCAGCATCTGCAACGTGACGAGGCCCTGGCTGTTCGGCGGCAGCGCCCAGACGTCGATGTCGCGGTAGCGGACGGACCGGGGCTCCACCCACTCGGACCGGTGGGCGGCCAGGTCCTCGCGGGTCATCCAGCCGCCGATGCGCCTGAAGTAGCGCTCGATCCGCTCGGCGATCTCGCCCTCGTAGAAGGCGCGGCCGCCGCCCTCGGCGATCAGGCGGTAGGTGCGGGCGAGGTCCGGGTTGCGGAAGATCTCGCCCTCGCGCGGCGTGCGCCGTTCGGGGGCCCAGAGCCTGCGGAAGTTCTCGACCTCCTCGATTCCGGACTCGGGCCGCGTGAAGATGCGGTTCGAGGATTCCACGTAGAAGGCGGTGGCCTGGATGACCGGCGCGCCCTCCTCGGCGTGGCGGATCGCCGGCTCCAGAACGCGCCTCCAGGGCAGCTTGCCGTAGCGCTGGTGCAGGCTCCACCAGGCGTCGACAGCGCCGGGCACGCTGACGGTCACGGCGCCGTGCGACGGCAGGGTCCCGTTCGGCCGGGCGCGCCCGCGCACGGTGTCCAGGGACAGGCCGCGGGGGCTGCGGCCCGAGCCGTTGAGGCCGATGACCTTCTTCTGCTTGGGATCCCACAGCATGCAGAAGGCGTCGCCGCCGATGCCGCAGGCGATGGG
This sequence comes from Phenylobacterium sp. T106, assembly GCF_057219735.1. Classification (NCBI taxonomy): domain Bacteria; kingdom Pseudomonadati; phylum Pseudomonadota; class Alphaproteobacteria; order Caulobacterales; family Caulobacteraceae; genus Phenylobacterium; species Phenylobacterium sp. T106. The sequence goes on from NZ_JBXVWA010000002.1 coordinate 181,582, forward strand.
CTCCCCGAAGCCCAGCACGGCGTTGGCCGCGATGGCGGCGTCCACCGCCGAGCCGCCCGCCTTCAACATCTCGATGGCCGCCAGAGTCGCCAGCGGATGCGCGGTGGCGGCGGCGCCGTGCAGGCCCCAGACCGCCGAGCGGCTGGCGAAGGTGGCGCCGTCCACCCGGTCGCCGGGCGCCACGTCGGGCCGGTCGCGGTTGGGGTTCTCGCCGCGGCTCGTGGCGAGGGCCGGCGCGGCGGCCGCGGCGGCCGGCAGGGCGGCGAGGAAGGTGCGGCGGCGCATGGCAGTCTCCGGAGCGTGGCTGCGCAGGTTTAGCAGGCCAGCGCGACGGGACGCGAGGGCGCCGGATCCGCGCGGAACCCGCATCTGAGCCCTTCCTTCTGGATCCCGGCCTTCGCCGGGATGGCCGGGTCTTGAGTCCGGAACCTACCCCTCGCTCCAGACCGCCAGCTCGTTGCCGGCGGGGTCGGTGAAGTGGAAGCGGCGGCCGCCAGGGAAGCTGAAGATGGGCTGGCTGATGACGCCGCCCGCGGCGCGGACCCTCGCCTCCATCGCCTCCAGGTCCCGGGCGTAGAGGATGACGAGCGGCTTGTTCACGGCCCCGGCTTCCGCGCCGCTCTGGAACCCGCCGTCGAGGCCTTCCGCGAAGGCGGCGTAGTCCGGCCCGTAGTCGGTGAAGCGCCACCCGAACGCCTGGGCGTAGAACGCCTTGGTTCCCGGCAGATCGCCGCCGGGCAGCTCCACATAGTCGACCTTGCCGTCTTCACGCATGGCATAGTTCCCTGTTTGTTCGCAGGCTAGCTGCGCTTCAGGGCAGAGTCCAGACGGCGGTCTTCTTGACCTCCATGTCCTCGAGTTCGCGGGTCGTGGGGACCTCGTACTGGGCGAGGCGGACGAGGCCCTCGCGGGGGAAGTAGCTGCGCCCGGGATCGCCGATCAGGACCTGCGCGCCGGCGGCGCGGGCCGTCGCGAGCCAGGCCATGACGCGCTCGGCCAGCGGCTTCTCGTAGCAGATGTCGCCCGCCAGGATGACCTCGGCCCAGGCTGGGGGCGGCGCCTCGAGCAGGTCGGCGTCCGTGAAGTCGCAGGCGACGCCGTTGGCCTCGGCGTTGAGCGCCAGGGCCGCGCCGCAGAAGGGGTCGATGTCGGCGGCCAGCACGCGGGCCGCGCCGGCCCGCGCCGCCGCGATGCCGACGATGCCCGAGCCCGAGGCGAAGTCGATCACGCCCTTGCCCGCGACGACGCCCGGGTTGTCCAGCACGTAGCGGGCGAGCGCCTGGCCGCCCGCCCAGGCGAAAGCCCAGAACGGCGGCGGCAGCCCGATCTCGGCGAGCGCCTCCTCGGTCATCCGCCAGATCGGCGTGATCTCGTCGGCCAGGTGAAGCTGCAGCTCGGGCGTATGCGGCGGCCGCTGCGGGCGCGTGTTGTCGAGGATGAACTGACGGCGATCGACGATCATCGCCCTAACTCCCACGTCCCGCACATCGGCGGGAGGGGGCGCGGCCCGAAGTTCAGGCCTGCACGTCCTCGAAGTGGACGAACTCGATCGCGTCGTAGTCCTGCAGCCAGTCCACGAAGGAGCTTGCGACCTCGGCCACCTCGCCCGTCTCGTGGTCCATGCGCACCACGGGGGCGTCGGTCGGGCGCGGTTCGCCGCTGGCGGGGCAGAGGAAGCCGTAGCGGTCGCCCATGCAGTCCGAGGCGAAGGGCACGAACGCGGCGGGCGTGGCCGCTGTGCGGTAGTCGTCGAGCCGCGCGATGGTCTCGGCCGGGGTGAAGAACTCGCCGACGTCCCCGCAATCGGCGTCGGCCTCGACGATGCTGGTGAGCAGCGAGCCCGTCAGGCGCGGCAGGCCCACCGCCACCAGGGCGTCATGATAGGCGCGCGGGAACAGCCGGCCGATGCTGTACTCGGTGATCGCCAGGTCGCCCGGGTCGATGACCACGGGGGGCGTGTGCGGGCTTCCCCACTTGGTCGCGAAGCGCTGCAGCGCGAGTTCGGCCGGGCTCACTGGATGACCGCGCGGACCACGCCGCGCTCCTCGGGCGTGGGGCTGCCGCCGCGGTCTTCGCCCGCGGGTCGCGAGGTCGCCAGGCGCAGGACGTCGAGGTAGCTGGGCGCGGTGAGCATGCGCGGCAGCACCCCCTTGGCCTTCAGCAGCCGATGCGTCCGGGGCAGGTTGTAGCAGGGCACATGCATGAACATGTGATGCTCGCAGTGGTAGTTCACATAGTAGGGCGCGAGGAACACCCGCTCCAGCAGACTGGCGTGCGTGGTCCGCGCGTGGCGCAGCGGATCGGGCTCGTCCTTGGCGATGCAGGCGTGCTCGGCGATGTTGCGCAGGCGGGTGACCATGGGCAGCCAGGTCGCCGACGGCAGCCACCAGAGCACGAACCAGGCCCAGCCGTAGCCGAACGGGGCGGTCAGCGCGATCGTGACGGCGCCCCAGACGAAGAACTTCGGCCGCGACCGGACGAACTTCCACAGGATCGACGCCACGCTGTCGCCGGGCTTGCGCTCCCGGATCCGGCGGAACAGCGGCGCCCAGCGCTGCTTGAGGTGCGTCTGGCCGGTGAGGTCCCGGATGATCTTGCGGCGCAGGCTCGCGCGGGTGATCGGGAAGGGGGCGGACAGGCCCAGGTCCGGATCCTCGGACTGCTGGGCGAACTTGTGATGGCCCAGGTGGTAGCTCCGGTACTGGACCAGACCGCCAGGCGTCAGGTTCTCGCCCACCCAGTCGTTGACCTTCAGGTTCGGGTGCAGCGCGCCGTGGGCCGCGTCGTGCATGAGGATGGCGAGGCCCAGCTGGCGGGCGCCGATGATCATCACCGCGAGCGGGATGGTGACCGGCCAGGCCATGGCCATGGCGGCGGCGAGCAGGATCACGCCCCAGCCATGGGCCACGAGCGCCAGGCCCTTCCAGGACGAGCGCACCGACAGGGGCGTCCACTCGGCGGGGCTGAAGAAGTCCTTGGGCGCGACACGGGCGGCGACGGCCATCAGCGGGCTCCGTTGGTTCTGGCGGGTTCAGGGCGCAGCAGGGCCATCATCTCGTCGACGGCGTCCCCGATCGAGGTCTCGGTGGCCCCTTCGCGCAGGGTGACTCCCAGGGCCAGGGTCCAGAAGCGGCGGGCGGCCACGCCGGCGTCGCCTTCCGCACGCCAGCCGCGCCGGCTGCGGGCCTCGGCGTAGGCGCGGTCGCCCTCGGCGTGGAGCCGTTCAAAGGTGCGCGCGATCTGGGGCGCCAGATCGGGGCGGCGGCGGGTGAGCGACAGCGCCTCCACGAACAGCGCCAGGCCCGGAGACCCGATCACCGTCTCCACGAGGCGGCGGTTGTAGTCCGAGCCGCTGACCGCCCCCGCGGCGGCCTGTTCGGCCTGGCGCGCCACGTAGAGCACCTCCCGGCAGGCGGCCTCCACGAACAGCGCTTCCTTGGTGCGGAAGTAGTAAGTGACCTGGCTGGGGTAGGCGTCCGCCGCGGCGGCGATCTCGGCGACGGACACGCCCGAGAGGCCTTTGGCCTTGAACATCTCCACGGCGGCGTCGAGCAGGCGCGAGCGCATCCGCCGGCCCGTCTCGCGGACGGCGCGTACCTCGGCCAGGGGCTGCACGGTCGCCATGGATGAGTTGTATGGCGTACAAGAACCTGTGTCAAAGGCGTCGGGCCGGCGCCTCGCCCGCCGGCGGACCCAGGCGGCGCGCCTGCGCCAATTTGACGCCGCATCTATTCGGCCGACGGCCACGTGGTGGTCACAAGCGGCCGTGATCCTCCACGCATGCGTACGGAGGCAGTTGTGATGCGTCGGGGATGGTTCAGTGGATTGCTGCGGTTGATGCGGAAGCCGCCGCGGAAGAAGGCGATGGCGCTGCCCGGCTGGGCGGGCAAGCGGTCCGTCTGAACGGTGAGGCTCTAGCTGAGGGCGCCGGCCGCCAGCGCCACGACGAGCATGAGGCCCGCCGAGGTGTTGGACTTGAAGAGGCGCAGCGCCAGCGTGGGGTTGTCCACGCGGACGCGCCGCGCCTGCAGCGCGAGGTGGATGGCGAAGGCGAAGAGGGCGAGGTGGAAGCCTGCCCCGAGGCCGGCCGCCTGGCCGGCCACGAAGGCGGCGGTGACGGCCAGGAAATAGAAGCCCATAACCGCCTTCGGCGCGGCGCGGCCAAGCCGTCGCGCCGAGGATTTCACGCCGGCCAGGGCGTCGTCCTCGAGGTCCTGGATCGCGTAGATCGTGTCGTAGCCCAGGGTCCAGAACACGCCGCTCGCGTAGAGCAGGATCGCGGCTGCGCTGAGATGGCCATAGTCGAGCAGGACGAAGCCCTGCGTCTGCCAGGTCCAGGCGCCGCCCAGCACCGACCCGCCGGTGGCGGCGGCGTAGCCCAGGAGCGCGCCCCAGTTGAAGGTCAGCCCCAGCCAGGCCTGCGGCCACCAGGTGATCCGCTTCATGAACGGGTAGGCGGCGACCAGCGCCAGCGAGGCCACCCCCAGCGCCACCGCGAGCGGCGACAGCGCCAGCAGGATCACGAGCGAGACCAGGCTGCACGCGATGAGGAAGGCCCAGGCCTGCTTCACCCGGATCTGGCCCGAGGCCACCGGCCGGCCGGCCGTGCGCGCCACCTTGGCGTCGATGTCGCGGTCGACGATGTCGTTGTAGGCGCAGCCCGCCGCGCGCATCAGCGCCGCACCCACGAAGAACAGCGCGAGCAGCATGGGGTCGGGCAGGCGGCCGTCCTCGGCCGCGGCCAGCGTGATCCCCTGCCAGCCGGGCAGCATCAGCAGCCAGACGCCCACCGGCCGGTCGAACCGTCCCAGCTTCAGCCAAGGCCGCAGGCGCGCCGGAGCCCATCGGTCCACCCAGTTGGTCGGCGCGGCGTCGGGCAGAGGCGCGGAAGGCTTCATGCCCTCCCCTTTATGAGGCGGGGCAGGCGGGCGCCAGCCGGCCGGAGCGGGAAGTGCGCCGCGCCCCGGGGCGGCGGGACTGTGTCTCCCGCGCCACCCCTGGCGCTCGGAACGACGTGGAATGACCTCGTTCCTTGACCGTTCGATCGACCCCGCCTAGCGTCCAGGCCTTCGACGCCACGAACGAGGGAGGTCCGTCAGAATGACAGCTGTCGCGATGACCAAACCCTGTGCGCGTCGTCTCGGGCCGCCGCCGCCGCTCCTGTAACTCCGAGCCGCTTCGCCGCGTGGCCTGACGGGCCGCCTCCGCGAAGCGATCCCGCGCGCCTCCAGAAGACCGCCCAGCCGAGGGCCTCCGGGCCTTTCGGCTCGAAGCCTCCCGCGAAGCCCATCGACCTTTTTCCGCGCAGGACCATGTGCGGGCTCCCAGAGGAGCCGCCGGTCCGGCGCCCGCATTCGAGACCGTCATGACCGACCACTACGAGGACGAAGAAGAAACCCGCCAGCGCCAGCTCTCCAATCGCAAGGTGCTCGGATTCATCGCCACCTACTGGCGCCGCCGGCCCTGGCTGCTGGCGGCGACCGTCGTGCTGACCCTGATCGCCATCGGGTTCGACCTGATGCTGCCCTGGGCGGCCGGGCGGCTGGTGGACGCCGTCGCCGCCGGCCCCGGCGACCCGGATCCCGCCTGGCGGGCGTGGATGATGTTCGTCGGCGTCTATCTGGCGTTCTCGGTGATCCGGAACACCGCCATGCGCTTCCTGACGCCCTTCTCGGCCAACAACATGAAGGACATGACGGACGACGGCTTCCGCCGCGTGCAGAGCTTCTCGTCCGACTGGCACGCCGACACCTTCGCCGGCGCGACCGTGCGGCGGCTGAGCCGCGCCATGTGGGGCTACGACACCGTCACGGACGCCGTGCTGATCTGGTTCGGGCCCGCGGCCATCGTGCTGGGCGGCCTCTGCGTGATGATGTTCGTGCGCTGGCCGGGCGTGGGCCTCTTCGCCATGGGCGTGACCGTGCTCTACGTGCTCTCGAACATCTTCCTGACCTCGATCTACGCCCGTCCGGCCAACCTGAAGTCGGTGGCGCTGGACTCGCAGATCGGCGGGGCGCTGGCGGATTCCATCTCGTCGAACGCCACGGTGAAGACCTTCGGCGCCGAGGCCCGCGAGGAGGCGCGCATCGGCAGCGTCACCGAGCTGTGGCGCAAGGCGACCATCCGCACCTGGAACCGCTTCACCGACCTGTGGCTGCTGCACAACCTCCTGCTGGTGGTGCTGCAGGCGGGACTGACCGGCCTTCTCCTTCGGGAGTGGGCGGTGGGGCGCGCCACGGCGGGCGACATCGCCTTCGCGGTGACGGCGTTCATGCTGATGAGCGGCTACCTGCGCAACATCGGCGAGAACATCCGCATGGCCCAGCGCGGCATGGACGACGTGGAGGACGTGGCCCGCTACGCCCAGACCGATCCGCAGGTTCTGGACCGGCCGGACGCCTCGGCCTTCCGCCCCGAACAGGGCGAGATCGTCTTCGACCGGGTGACCTTCCGCTACAAGTCGGCCGCCGAGCCGCTGTACGACCGCTTCACCCTGCGGATCGCGCCCGGCGAGCGCGTGGCTCTGGTGGGCCCGACGGGGTCGGGCAAGTCGACGTTCGTCAAGCTGATCCAGCGGCTCTACGACCTGCAGGACGGCGCCATCCTGATCGACGGCCAGGACGTGAGCCACGTGAGCCAGGGGAGCCTGCGGCGCGCCATCGCCGTGGTGCCGCAGGACCCGGCGCTGTTTCACCGCACGCTGGCGGAGAACATCAGCTACGCGCGTCCCGACGCCACGCCCGAGGAGATCGTCCTGGCGGCGCGGCGGGCCCGGGCGCACGAGTTCATCTCCCGGCTGCCGAAGGGGTACGACACCCTGGTGGGCGAGCGCGGCGTGAAGCTCTCCGGCGGCGAGCGGCAGCGGGTGGCGATCGCCCGCGCCTTCCTGGCCGACGCGCCGATCCTGGTGCTGGACGAGGCGACCAGCTCGCTGGACGTCGAGACCGAGCGGCAGGTGCAGGCGGCGATGGAGGAGCTGATGGCGGGCCGCACGACCATCGTCATCGCCCACCGGCTGTCCACCATCCGCGGCGCCGACCGGATCCTCGTGTTCGAGAGCGGCCGGATCGTCGAAGAGGGGCGGCATGCGGACCTGGTGAAGCGGGGCGGCGCCTACGCCCGGCTGCACGCGGTCACCGAGGGCGCAGCCTAACCACGCTCCCGCGCCCCGCGCCCCCGCGCCCCCTCCGTCTCGCCGCGGGGGACGAGCGGGGCCAGGGCGGGGGCGAGGTCGCCGCGGGGGCGGACCTGGACCGAACCCAGGCCCAGCCAGCCCGCCATGCGCTGGAGCTCGGCGGCGAGCTTCGCCGGGGTGTCGGGCGAGGCCCAGGGCTCGGCGTGCGCGGACTGCGCCACGAGGACGCCCGCCTTGCGGTCGGCCTTGAGGTCCACGCGCGCCGTGAGCGCGTCGCCCTCCAGGAACGGCAGGACGTAGTAGCCGTGCTGGCGCTTGTGCGCCGGCGTGTAGATCTCGATCCGGTAGCGGACGCCGAACATCCGCTCGGTGCGGTCGCGGAACCAGATGGCGTTGTCGAAGGGCGACAGCAGCGCCGCGGCCTCGATCCGGCGGGGCCGGCGCGCGGCGGGGTCGAGGTAGGCGGGCTCGCGCCAGCCCTTCACGGTGACGGGTACGAGCTCGCCGGCCTCCACGAGCTCGGCCAGGCGGTCCTTCGCGCCGTCGACCGGCATGCGGAAGTAGTCGCGCAGGTCGCGGGCGGTGGCCACGCCCATGGCGCGGGCGGCGATGCGGTAGAGCTCGCGCTGGGCGTCGGCGCGCGGCGGCGTCGGCGCGTCGAGGACGGCCTTCGGCAGCACCCGTTCCGGCAGGCCGTAGACGCGCTCGAAGGTCCCGCGCCGGGTGGCGGTGGTGAGCTCGCCGGTCCAGAACAGCGCCTCGACCGCCCGCTTGGCCTCGCTCCAGCCCCACCAGCCGCCTTCGCCCTTGTGCCCCATCTCCAGCTCGGAGGCCGCGAGGGGGCCGCGGTCGCGAATCTCGTCCAGGACCCGATCGACGAAATCGCGCCGCTCGCGCAGGAAGCGGGCGATGCCCTTCCACACGCCGACGCCGTCGTGGGCGTCCTGCATCCGCCAGCGGAGCAGCGGCTGCTGCGACAGCGGGAGGAGCGAGGCCTCATGCGCCCAGTACTCGAACAGCGGCCGCTTCCTGGCCCACGCGACCTCCTCCAGCAGCTCGCGCGGATAAACCCCCAGGCGCGAGAAGAAGGGCAGGTAGTGCGTGCGCGAGACCACGTTCACCGAGTCGATCTGCACCACGCCGAGCCGTTCGATCGTCCGCACAAGCTGGCGGCGCCCCGCGGGCGCGTCGCGGTCGCCGCCGAGGCCCTGGGCGGCAAGGGCGATGCGGCGCGCCTCGGCGGCGGAAAGGGTGTCCTTCATGCGGGCCTCCGAAGACTCCCCGGCAGGCTAGCCGCCGAACAAAGGCGGAACAAGATAGAGTCAACGGATGGTTAACAGCCTTGGCCGTACCGCCTGCGTGCGCGGAACAAAGCGAGATGACCTGTGGTCGATTGTCGCGCCTGGTGCAAACGATGGTTGCGCGCCGGGATCAGGGCTCCAGTCGGCCGTCCGCGAGCGCCGCGGGCGAGAACTCGAACACCACCTGAGGGTCCGGGGGCTCGATGCGGTCCGCGATCGCCGGCGGCGCCAGGACCCTCAGGAGATGGCGCATGATGCTGGCCCGGGCGACCTTCTTGCGATCGGTGCGGACGATGGTCCAGGGCGCCTCGGGCAGGTGGGTGCGCCGGAGCATCTCGTCGCGCGCCGCCGAGTAGTCGCTCCACTTCTCCTGCGCCACCGCGTCCAAGGGACTGATCTTCAGCGCCTTCAGCGGGTCGGTCCGCCGGGCCTCGAGCCGCGCCGCCTGCTCCTCGCGCGAGATGTCGAGCCAGAGCTTGACGATCTGGACGCCCGAGTTGACCAGCATGCGTTCGAAGACGGGCACGTCGCGCAGGAAGCGCTCCTGCTCGTCGGGCGTGGCGAACCCCATCACCCGTTCGACGCCGGCCCGGTTGTACCAGGAGCGGTTGAGGATCACGAGTTCGCCCTCAGCCGGCAGGTGCTCGACGTAGCGTTGGAAGTACCACTGGCTGCGCTCGCGCTCGGTCGGCTTCGGCAGGGCGACCACCCGGGTGGCGCGGATCGACAGGTGCTCGACGATGCGCTTGATCGCGCCGTCCTTGCCCGCGGTGTCGCGGCCCTCGAAGATCACCAGGTCGCGCTCGCCCGCGGCGATGGCGTGCTGCTGGAAGCGAACCAGGGCCGCCTGCAGGGCTTCGACGTCGTCGTCTTGTTCGGCCATGAACCTCTCTCATCGGGTGGCGTGCGCGGTCCGCCGGATGCAGCTGCGGCAAGGTCGCGCTAGAACGCGCGAATGATCCGCCTGTTCGTTCCCCACGACCTCTCGACCGGCGCACGCCTCGACCTGGACGAGGGGCAGAGCCGCTATCTCGCCGCGGTGATGCGGCAGGCGCCGGGCGACGCCGTGGCGGTGTTCAATGGCCGTGACGGGGAATGGCGGGCGGTGGTGGCGAGCGTGACCAAGCGCGGCGTCAGCCTCGATGTGGACGCCCTTGTCCGGCCGCAGGCCGAGGGGCCCGACCTGGATCTGGTCGTCGCCCTGGTGAAGCGCGCGCGGCTGGAAACCATCGTGGAGAAGGCCGCGGAACTCGGCGCCCGGCGCGTGCGCCCGGTGATCACCGAGCGGACCCAGGCCGACCACACCCGGGTCGACCGGCTGCAGGCCATCGCCGTCGAGGCTTCGGAACAGACCGGCCGGCTGGACGTGCCGCAGGTCCTGGAGCCGGTCCGGCTGGAGCGGATGCTCGCCGACTGGGAGGCGGGACGACGGCTGCTGTTCTGCGACGAGGCCGGCGAGGCGCGCCCGGTGCTGCAGGCGGTGGACGGCGCCGGCGCCTGGGCGATCCTGATCGGACCCGAGGGCGGGTTCACGCCGCGCGAGCGCGCCGCGCTGCGGGCGCTGCCCTTCGCGACGCCGGCGGGCCTGGGCCCGCGGATCCTGCGCGCCGACACGGCCGCGATCAGCGCGCTGACGCTGTGGCAGGCGGCGGTCGGGGACTGGCGATAGCCCCCGGCTCGGCACGGCCGCCCTACGCCTTGATCGCCGCCTTGACCGCCGCCGGCCGGATGGGCAGGTCACGCACCCGGGCGCCGACGGCGCGGTAGATCGCGTTGCCGATCGCCGGGCCGACCACGGTCGTCGCCGGCTCGCCCAGGCCCACGGGAGCCTCGGCCGAGGGGATGAACTCCACCTCCACGTCCGGCACGTCGCCCATCCGCAGCGGCGTGTAGGTGTCGAGGTTCACGTCCTTCACCTGGCCGTTCTCGAAGGCCGTGCCCTCGTGCAGCGCGAGGCTGAGGCCCCAGAGGGCGGCGCCCTCCACCTGGGCCAGCGCGCCGTCCGGGTTCACCACCGTCCCGCAGTCGATGACCAGGGTGAGCTTCTCGACCTTCACGGCGCCCGTGGCGGGCTCCACCCGCACGCGCGCGGCGCAGCCGGTCCAGGTGGGCATGTCGCGCTCCTGGCCGAAGGTCGTGGCGATCCCCAGGCCGGTGTTGCGCGGCAGCGCCTGCCCCCAGCCGGCCTTGGTCGCCAGGCGCTTGAGGACCGCGGCCTGGCGGCGGGCGCCGCCCACCGCGTTCGGCGCCGAGCCGGCGTTCCGGCCGCTCGCGTCCAGCATGGCGAGGCGGAACGCCACGGGGTCGACCCCCGCCTCAGCCGCGGCCTCGTCCATGAAGCTCTCGACGGCCCAGTTGGTGAAGCCGGGGCCGACCGAGCGCAGCCAGCCCGGCCGGAAGGTCTCGTTGGCGAGGTCGTTGCCGATCGCCCGCACCCGGTGGGCGCCGACGCTGTACCAATGGTTCGCGCCGTTGATCGCGAAGGGGTCGAAGGGGGCGTCGTTCGCGCCCTTGGGCATGAAGAACGGCGCCATGGCCTGGGTGGGCCACCCGGCGCAGCAGTCGTGCTGCATGGCCACGATGCGGCCCCCGTCCAGGGCGGCCTTCACCACCTGGACCGACGGTGAGCGTGGACTGTCGAAGCGGCTGTCGTCGGCGCGGGTCCAGACCACCTTCACGGGCTTGCCGCCGATCGCCTTCGACGCCAGCGCCGCGGCGACGGCGTAGTCGCCGTTGAGCCGGCGTCCGAACCCGCCGCCCAGGAGGTGGGTGCGAAGGACGATGGTCTCCTCCTTGCGTCCCAGCGCCTGCGCCAGCCACGGCAGGACCAGCGACTGCCACTGGTTGCCCGTGTGGATCTCGAACACGCCGTCCTTCTCGAAGGCGAGCGCGTTCACCGGCTCCATCTGGAAATGCAGCGCCGTGGAGGTGGTGTAGGTGTGCTCCACGGTCTTGCGCGCCGCTGCGAAGGCGGCGTCGACGCCCGGATCCTCGACGACGAGGCCGCCCTTCGACCGGTCGGCGATCAGCGCGCGGGCGCGGGCCTGCAGGTCGGCTTCCGAGACGCCGGCGCCGGGCCCCGGCGTCCACGTGACCTTGAGCGCCTCCGCGGCGCGGTCGGCGGCGACGAAGGTCTCGGCGTAGACCATCACGAGGCCGGGGACAGTGCCGGACGGGTCGTCCAGCGCAAGCGCGCGGATGAACCCGGGAACCTTGCGCGCCTCGCGGTCGTCGATCGACACGACCTTCGCGCCGTACCGGGTCGGCGGCAGCCTGGGCCGGGCGTAGACCATGCCCGGGACCTTGGCGTCGAGGCCGTAGACCGCCGAGCCGTCCACCTTGCCGGGGATGTCCCGCTGCGGCGCGGGCCGCCCGAGCAGGCGGCGGGTGGTGGCGGGCTTGGGCTGCAGCTTCGCCAGATCCTCCGGGGACCAGCGCCGCGAGAGGTCGCCGCGGGCGACGATCTCGCCGTAGCCGATGGACTTGCCGCCCAGCGTGACGCGGCCGTCGCGGGCCGTCGCCTGCGCGGGCGGACCGCCCAGCAACCTGGCGCCGGCCTCCACAAGGGTGATGCGGCCGGCCGCCGCCGCCTGGCTGTAGAGAGGATAGGACTGCCACACCGACCAGGAGCCGCCGGTGACCATCAGGCCCCACTTGGGGTCGCTGTCCACGTGGACGAAGCTGACCTTCGACCAGTCGGCCTCGAGTTCCTCGGCGACGATCCGGGCGATGGCCGTGCCGACGTGCTGCCCCATCTCGGCGCGGATGATGTGGGCGACCACGTTTCCCGAGGTGTCGATGGTGTACCAGATGGTCGGTGCATAGGTCCCGGCGGCGCCCGCCGGAGCCGACAGGGCGAATGTGGCGCCCGCGGCGCCGACGGTGACCAGGAAGCCGCGGCGGGAGAGATCGGTCGGGGCGTTCATGCCTTCGCTCCCTGCCCGGCGGCGAGCTTGATCGCGCGGCGGATCCGCAGGTAGGCCATGCAGCGGCAGAGGTTGCCGGTCATGGCGGCGTCGATGTCGGCGTCGCTCGGCTGCGGCTTGGATTTCAGCAGGGCGGCGGCCTGCATGATCTGGCCCGACTGGCAGTAGCCGCACTGCGGCGCCTGGGCCTCGATCCAGGCCTTCTGCAGTGGGTGGCTTCCACCCAGGCCCTCGATGGTGGTGACCGCCTGCCCGGCGACCGCCGACGTGGGCGTTATGCAGGCGCGGACGGCCTCACCGTTCACGTGCACCGTGCAGGCGCCGCACTGGCCGATCCCGCAGCCGAACTTCGTGCCGGTGAGGCCGATCTCGTCGCGCAGCGTCCAGAGAAGCGGGGCGTCGTCGGGCGCCTTGGCGGTGACCTCGCGGCCGTTGAGTCTGAAGGTCGTCATGCTCCCCTCCCAAGTCGCGCTGACGCGCCAGCGGACGCCATTCCGGCCCCGGCGGCAAGAGGATTAGCGAAGCTCTTCGTGCGGCGACGCGCTGCGCCGCGCCGCCGCGAGCCGCAGCAGCGCGACGCCCAGCAGCAACGAGGCCAGCGAGCCCACGACGACGCCGGCGCGCACCTGCGTCTGGCGGGCCGGGTCGGCGTCGGGGAAGGCCAGGGCTCCGATGTAGAGGCTCATGGTGAAGCCCACGCCGCAGAGGGCGGAGACTCCGTAGAGTTCCAGCCACTTGGCCCCGGTGGGCCGCCGCGCCCACTTGAGCCCGATCGCCAGCGCTGCGGCGCCGAAGATCCCCAACTGCTTGCCGAAGAAGAGGCCTGCGGCCACGCCGATGCTGACGGGGCCCAGGGCCTTGCCGGTTTCCGCGCCGAGCGTGAAGCCCGCGGCCGTGAAGGCGAAGAGCGGCAGGATCAGGAAGGCGACGTAGGGGTGCAGCGCCTCCATGGTCTCGTTCAGGACCCCCGGCCCGCCCGGGCGCTTCGGCTCCAGGGGCATGCAGAAGGCGGCCGCGACGCCGGCGATCGAGGTGTTGATCCCCGACTTCAGGGTGAAGGCCCAGAGGAGCAGCCCGCCGGCGACCCAGAAGGTGTAGGGCGCGGTCCGCCAGCGTCCCATGGCGGCCAGGACCGCGGTCGTGATCGCGGCCGCGGCCAGCATCGGGAAGCGTAGCTCGGTCGTGTAGAGCACCGCGATCAGCGCCACCGCCACGAGGTCGTCGAGGATCGCGATGGTGAGCAGGAAGACCCGCAGCGTCGGTGGCAGGCGGGGGCCGGCCGCGGCCAGGGCGGCCAGGGCGAAGGCGATGTCGGTGGCGGTCGGGATCGGCCAGCCGGCCGTGCGGCCGTCCGCGGCGACGCCGTTGACCGCGAGGTAGACGAGGGCCGGGACGGCCACGCCGCCGGCCGCCGCCAGGATGGGCAGCGCCAGCCTGCGCGGGTTCGACAGCTCGCCGCGAGCGATCTCGTACTTGATCTCGAGCCCGACGACGAAAAAAAAGACCGGCATCAGGAGCGACTTCACCCAGCCGCCCAGGCTCATGGTCTCCTCGAAGGGGCCGATCCGGACCGGCGTCGGCTGATGGATGAAGCCGTAGTAGCTCGCCGCCCACGGGGAGTTCGCCCACGCCACGGCGGCCAGCGCGGCGACGACCAGCAGCGCGCCCGATCCCGTCTCGGTCTTCAGGAACTCCAGCGTGGAGCGGCGCGGCATGGCCCTGCCTATCAACGGCCTCGGCCCCGCTCTAGCGAAATCGGGCGCGCCCACTAAGCTGTCGCGATCCATTGCCCGAGGATCGCCATGAGACTGACCAAGCCCCGGATCGCTCCGCTCACCGACGGCGAGCTGACGCCCGACCAGGTGGAGGCGCTGAAGCCGGTCCGCAACGGGACCATGGGCGTCCTGAACATCTTCCGCACCCTGGCCCATGCCCCGAAGGCGCTAAGCCGATTCAACGACTGGGGCTCGTACGTGCTCTCGCGGCGCAACGACCTGCCGGCCCGGGAGCGGGAGATCGTGATCCTCCGCATCGGCTACCTCTGCAAGTCGGGCTACGAGTTCACCCAGCACACCCGCATCGGCCTGCAGAGCGGCCTCAGCGACGCCGAGATCGAGGCGATCAAGCGCGGCGCGGACGCGGGCTGGTCGCCGGCCGACGCGGTGCTCATCCGGGCCTCGGACGAGCTGCACGCCGACCAGTTCATCACCGACGCCACCTGGGCCGAGTTGCGCCGCCACTACACCGAGAAGCAGTGCATGGACGTGGTGTTCACCGTCGGCCAGTACACCCAGGTGTCCATGATCCTGAACACCTTCGGCGTGCAGCTGGACGAGGGGCAGACCCTCGACCCCGAGCTGAAGGGGTACTGAGATGTCGGGGCGGCTCGCAGGCAAGGCTGCCGTGGTGGTCGGCGCGGGACAGACGCCGGGCGAGACGGTCGGCAACGGCCGCGCCATGGCGCTGCTGTTCGCCCGAGAGGGCGCCCGGGTGCTCTGCGTCGACCGGCTTCTGGAGCGCGCGGAGGAGACCGCCGCCATGGTGGTGGAGGAGGGCGGGACGGCCGCCGCCCTCGGCGCCGATGTCGCCCGCGCGGCCGACTGCGCCCGCATCGTCGAGGCCGCGACGAGCCAGCTGGGCCGGCTCGACATCCTGATCAACAACGTCGGCATCGGCGGCGGCGACGGCCCCGCCCACCGCCTGGAGGAGGCGGCGTTCGACCGTATCCTGGCCGTCAACCTCAAGGGCATGTGGCTGACCATCAAGGCGGCCCTGCCGGTGATGCGCGAACAGGGCGGCGGCGCGATCGTCAACATCAGCTCGCTCGCCGCGCGCGCCGGCGGCATCCAGCTCGCCTACGAGCTGTCGAAGGCGGGCGTGAACCGGCTGACCACCTCGGTCGCGCAGTCGAACGCCCGCTACGGCGTGCGCTGCAACGCCATCATGATGGGCTACATGGACACGCCCATGGCGGTTTCCGGGATCGCCCAGGTCAGCGGCCGCTCCCCCGCCGAGGTCCGCGCCGAGCGAGACGCGCGCGTTCCGCTGGGCGGCAAGATGGGCACTGGCTGGGACACGGCCTACGCGGCGCTGTTCCTCGCCTCGGACGAGGCGGCCTTCATCTCGGGCGCGATCCTGCCGGTGGACGGAGCCATGGGCGTGCGCATCGGCTGACGGCGGAACGTGGGGCGCCGCCTCCGCGTTACCGCCGCCCGAGGGGCGCCGAGCAGGAGAGCTTCGCCATGAACAGCATCATCTATCTCGTCGGCCTGGTGGTCGTCGTCCTCGCCGTCCTGGCGTTCCTGGGCATCGCCTGAGGTTGCCCCTGCGCCTTGGTCGCGGGTAGGTCGGGGCATGCCCCCGTCCAGCGCCTACCGGCCCGACCCGCAATTCCCGGCTCTCGGCGGCGAATTCGCCGATCCCGTTCGCGCGGCGGACTTTCCCCAGGCCATCCTGCGCTACCGCAATGACCGCGCCGCCGCCACGGTGGGTCTGGACAGCCTGACCGACGCGGAGTGGCTCGCGCACTTCGGACGCTTCGAGCCGCTGCCCGGCAACATCGACCCGCCGCTGGCGCAGCGCTACCACGGCCATCAGTTCCGCGTTTACAACCCGGACCTGGGCGACGGCCGCGGGTTCCTGTTCGCGCAGTTGCGTGAGGCGGGAACCGGGCGGCTGCTCGATCTCGGCACGAAGGGGTCGGGCGAGACGCCCTGGTCGCGCCAGGGCGACGGTCGCCTCACGCTGAAGGGCGGCGTCCGCGAGGTGCTGGCCACCGCGATGCTGGAGGCGCTGGGCGTGCCGACCTCCCGTTCGTTCTCGCTGGTCGAAACCGGCGAGGCGCTGGTGCGCGGCGACGAGCCCAGCCCCACGCGCTCGTCCGTCCTGGTCCGCCTGAGCCACGGCCACGTGCGTTTCGGCACGTTCCAGCGGCACGCCTACTTCGAGGCCAAGGACCGGATCACCGCCCTGGTGGACCATGTGATCGGCGCCTATTACCCGGACCTTGAGGGCAGCAACGACCGGCCCGTGGCGCTGCTGGAAGCCGTCGTGGCGCGGTCCGCCCGCCTGACGGCGCGCTGGATGGCCGCGGGCTTCGTGCACGGGGTGCTCAACACCGACAACATGAACATCAACGGCGAGAGCTTCGACTACGGACCGTACCGTTTCCTCCCGCACTCGGACCCAAACTTCGTCGCCGCCTACTTCGACCATGCCGGCCTCTACAGTTTCGGGCGGCAGCCCGAGGCGGTGTTCTGGAACCTGCAGCAGCTCGCCGGCTGCCTCAGCCTCGTGGCGGACAGCGACCCGCTCGTGGACGCCCTGAACGGCTTCGGCCCCGCCTACCGGAACGAGCTCACCGCCGCCATGCTCGCGCGGCTGGGCGTGCGGCCGCAGGATCCCGACGCCGACGCGGCGCTCGTGCAGGCGAGCTTCCGCGCCATGGCCGAGGGCGGGGAGCGCCTTCGTTGGGAGCCGTTCTTCTTCGACTGGTTCTGTGGCGCCGAGCCTCGCGCCATGGCGGGCCCGCGCGCCGACCTCTACGCCGAGCCGCCCTTCGCCGAGTTCCGGGCGCGGCTGTCGGGCTACGCGGCGGAGCGGCCCGAGCGGCTGGAGCACCCGTACTTCGCCCGCCCCGAGCCCGAGGAGCTGCTGATCGACCAGATCGAGGCGCTGTGGGCGTTCATCGCCGAGGCCGACGACTGGAGCGTCTTCCACGAGAAGCTGGCGCGGATCGAGACCGCGCGCGTCGCGTGGGGCCTGGCCGTCTAGCTGCTGCGCTTGCGCGACGCCCACTGCGCCAGGACCACGCCCGCCAGGGTCGCGACGGCGCCCAGCGCCTGCAATCGCCCGATCGGTTCAGCGAACAGCGCCCAGCCCAGGTAGGCTGCGACCACCGGCTGGATCAGGACCACGACCGAGGCCGTGGAGGTGGGCAACCGTCCCATCGCCCAGGCGATGGAGCCCTGGCCGCTCACGTGCATCAGACCCAGGCCGACCAGCGCGCCCCAGCCGAGCATCGTGGCGGGCAGCAGGTCTTCGCCCAGGAGCAGCGCGGAGATGAGCATCAGCGGCGCGCCGACGACGCTGACCCAGAACATCAGCTTGCTGGCGCCCTCGGTCTTGCGGCCCTCGCCCATGGCCAGGAAGTAGAGGGCGTACCAGAGCGCGGTCAGGGCCGAGAGGACGTCGCCCAGCGGCTGGTTCCGCAGACCGCCGCCGCCCTTCTCGATCGCCATGAGCCAGGCGCCCCCGACAGCCGCCGCCACGGCCAGCAGGAACAGGCCGCTCGGGCGCTGGCGCAGGAATATCCACGCGAAGGCGGTGACCACCACGGGCGTCAGGTTCGACAGCACCGTGGCGTTGGTCACCGAGGTGTAGTGGATCCCGTAATGCCAGAAGCCCAGGTCCAAGGCGAAGAAGACGCCGGCCAACAAGGCCATCTTCGACGGCCGCCCCAGGTTCCCGGCGGTGCGGCGGGTCATCACCGCCAGCAGCGGCAACGCGAAGGCGAGCCGCCAGAAGCCGGCCGCCGCGGGCCCCGCCTCGGCCAGCCGCACCAGGATCGGCGACAGGCCTATGATGCAGGCGCCCAGGAGCAGCACGGCCAACGCCCGCCAGTCCGTCCGCGCGCCGCTCTGCGTCGCCGCCTCAGCCAAAGCCCAGTTCCTTCCGCAGATCGGCCGGGCTCATACCCTGTTCGCGCAGGGATCGCAGCGTCTGCGCGCGATCGCGCTTGGCGAGGCGCTTGCCGTCGGGGCCCACCAGCAGGCTGTGGTGACGGTAGGCGGGCGTCGGCAGGCCGAGGAGGGCCTGCAGCAGCCGCTGCACATGCGTCGCCTCGAAGAGGTCGCGCCCGCGGATCACGTGGGTGACGCCCTGCAGCGCGTCGTCCACCACGACCGCCAGGTGGTAGGCCACGCCCACGTCCTTGCGCGCGAGCACCACGTCGCCGCCGAGTTCGGGGCGAGCGGCCACCTCGCCCTGGCCCTCTTCCAGGAAGCCGAGGCCCTCGAACCCCCCGAGCCTGCGCGCCGCCGCGTCCAGCGACAGGCGCCATGCGAAGGGCTCGCCGGCCGCCAGGCGGGCGGTCTCCGCCGCCGGCGGCAGGGGCGCGCCGCGGAAGACGTCCATCGCGCCGTGCGGGGCGCTCATCATCGCCTCGGCGATCTCGCGGCGCGTGCGGAAGCAGCGGTAGAGCAGCCCGTCAGCCTCCAGCCGGGCCAGTGCGGCCTGGTAGTCGGCGGCGTGCTCGGACTGGCGCCGGACCGGCGTTTCCCACGCGAGCCCCAGCCAGGCGAGGTCCTCGTAGATGGCGGCCTCGAACTCGGGCCGCGAGCGGGTGGTGTCGATGTCCTCGATGCGGAGGATGAAGCGGCCTCCGGCCTCCCGGGCGGCCTCGAACGCGGTCAGCGCCGAAAAGGCGTGCCCCTTGTGCAGGTAGCCGGTCGGCGACGGCGCGAAGCGGGTGGCGAACACCCGCGTGGCGTTAGCACCCGTCGTGGTCCTTCGGGAACAGGCCCATGTGGTTGAAGACCGCGTCCAGGAACTGGCGCTCGCCGCCCAGCTCCGCCTTCAGGTGCTCGAACTGCTTGAAGCCGGCCATCTCGGCCAGGCCGTGCGCGGCGCACCAGGCGGCCACGGTGGCAAGCTCCAGGTGCGTCTCGGCGCTGGGGTCGGCCCCGTGCTCGATCAGGGTGTCGCGCACCATGCAGTAGGCGTTGCCGTTCTCGGGATTGGCGTCCTCCACGTCCATGGGGAGGGCTTCCTTGTCACGGGCGGCGTCGTACATGACCCGGTAGAGGGCCGGATTGTCGCGGGCGAAGCAGACGTAGGAGATGCCCAGCGCCGTCAGCTGCTCGCGCCCCTCGGTCCGCGCCTTGGCGTCCAGCATGGCCAGCTGCAGCATTTCCCAGCCTTCGTGGGCCACGGCGTCGAGCAGCTCGGCCTTGTCCTTGAAGTGGTGGTAGGGCGCCGCCGGGCTGACGCCGGCCTCGCGCGCGACGGCGCGAAGCGAAAGCGCGCTCGGGCCCTCGGCCTCGAGAAGGCGTCTGGCGGCGTCCACGAGGGCGCGCCTCAGGTCGCCATGGTGGTAGGGGCGGGATTCGGCGCTTTTAGCTTCGCTCATGGCATTACCATAATTTCATATCTAAGCGCTGTACAGATGCCATTGACGGCCCAGCTTGGGCGGCCTATCTGAGCGCTGTTCAAATAGAAAACACCCCCGCTCCCCCGGGGTTCAAACTGAAAGGTGTGTGTCATGTCTCTCGCAAAGTTCGAACGGATCTTCGACCGTCTGGCTCCCTCGTTCCTGCTGTTCCTCGGCGCTGTCGCGGCCGTGGCCACGGTGGGGCTCGGCGCCTAAGGGACCTCCCTCCCGAAAGCCGAAGACGACAGGAGGGGCCCCTGAGCGGGCCCCTTTTTCGTCGCGCCGGTCCGCGCACGCGGATCCGCAGAACCGTCCGGCGAAATCGCTGATCTGTGCAGTGTTCAGATAGTGTTATCCATTGGCGGTCTAAACGGCGGCGCCCGCTCCCCCGGGCCCCCCAATTCGTAACAAACTCAAGGTGTGTGTCATGTCTCTCGCAAAGTTCGACCGTTTCGTTCCGACCTTCCTGCTCTTCCTCGGCTTCGTGGCCGCGGCCGGCACGGTCGGCCTGGGCGCGTAGCCCTCCCCACCCGGCAGGAACCGAGGAGGGGCCCGCGAGGGCCCCTTTTCGTTTCGGGACCCTTCCCACCAGCCGATGCAAAATCGCATAGCCGGACACCGGGAATAACTATCTAGACAATGCTTAGATATATGCTATCTGAGCATCGTTCAGATGAACGCCCGCCTCGCCGCGGGCACATTCGAGAAAGGAGACCTCCGATGACGATGAATCGAATCCTCGATTTCGTCGTGGCGTACGCGGTTCTGGGCCTGACCCTGACCGTGGCCGGCGCCACCGCCGTTCTCGGCGCCTGATCCATGCGCCGATCCTAGGAGCCTCGCCCGTCCTCGCGATCGGGCGAGGCCATCCCGCGCAGAGCTCCGCACCGCCCGCGTCCGTCGTAGATGTGTCTCCGAATCGGGCCTATAAATTCCTCGCTCGCATCGATTTCATCCGTCACTGAGGTGCTGTCTTCAGTCCAGAGTCGATCGCCATAATGCCCTCGAGGCGTCCGGGGAGGCCCTGCCGTGCAGGTGCTTAAGTCTCCGCCCTCGGGATGGCCCTGCCTCGTGCTGAACGCCGACTTCCGCCCCCTGTCGTACTACCCGCTCTCGCTGTGGCCCTGGCAGGAGGTCATCAAGGCCGTCTTCCTCGACCGCGTGGATGTCGTGTCCACCTACGAGCAGGAAGTCCGCTCTCCATCCTTCGCCATGAAGCTTCCCAGCGTCGTCTCGCTGAAGCAGTACGTGGCCCAGGACCGGCCGCCGGCCTTCACGCGGTTCAATCTCTTCCTGCGCGACGCCTTCACCTGCCAGTACTGCACGGCGTCAGAGGACCTGACCTTCGACCACGTCATCCCCCGCTCCCGCGGGGGGCGGACGACGTGGGAGAACATCGTGACCGCGTGCGCGCGCTGCAACCTCGCCAAGGGCGGGCGGACGCCCGGCGAGGCGCACATGCACCCGCGGCAGAAGCCGCGCCGGCCGACGGCGTACGAGCTCCAGGAGCGGGGCCGCAGGTTTCCGCCCCACCACCTGCACGAAAGCTGGCTGGACTACCTCTACTGGGACATCGAGCTGGAGGCCTGATCGTCCTCCAGCAGGCGCGTCACCGCCGTCGTGACCACCGCCTGCGCGTCCTCGGGGGCCAGGCCCTGCTCGCGCCGGAGCCTGGCCCAGGCCTCGAAGCTCATGAGCAGATCGAGCGCCTCGAGCCGCATCGGATCCTTGGCGATGGCCGGCGGGAGCTCCTGCAGGATGCGCTCGCGCATCTGCACCACGAGCTTCGCGTAGTCCGACCCCAGGAACTTGGAGCGGTGCTGGAAGGCGGTCGCGGCGCGTCGGAAGGGCGTGATGGCCTCGAAGATGCGCGCGCGGCGCGCGATCTGCTCGAACAGGCGACCGCGCCAGTCCTGCGCCTCGAAGGGCTGGTCGACGATGGCGCGGAGTTCGCGCTCCATCGCGCGGGAAATCTCCCGGTAGAGCGTGTCCATGTCCTGGAAGTGGCGGAACACGGTGCGCAGGCCGACGTCGGCGCGCTCGGCGACCTGCTCGGCGCTCGGCGCGACCTCGCCTGCGCAGATCAGGTCCATCATCGCCGCCACGATCCGCTCGCGGTTGTCCTGCCCGCGTCGGCGGCGGCCATCCAGCAGTTGCGGCGCCTGGGTCATGTCCTCATCTCGCCTGCCTCTCGGCGGGTGTCGAGCAGCTTCGCGCGTCCGGCTGTTGACCCTTCGATATAGTGGCACGCATAATGTCACTATAGTCTTGGGTGGAGGATTGTCGCGATGGAGGTTCTGAGGACGCCGGAGGCGCGTTTCGCGGGGCTGAAGGACTGGCCTTACGCGCCGCGCTACGCCGAGGTGACCGACGGCGACGGGACCCGGCTGCGCCTGCACTACGTGGATGAGGGTCCGCGCGACGGGGCGGTGGTGCTGCTGATGCACGGCGAGCCCTCGTGGGCCTACCTCTATCGCCACATCATCGCCGGGCTCGTCGCGCGCGGACACCGGGCGATCGCGCCGGACCTCATCGGCTTCGGCCGGTCCGACAAGCCGGCCCGACGCACGGACTACACCTACGAGCGCCACGTGGACTGGATGAGCCAGTGGCTGACCGGCCTGGGCCTGCAGGACGTCACGCTCTTCTGCCAGGACTGGGGCGGGCTGATCGGCCTGCGCCTGGTGGCCGCGTTCCCCGAACGCTTCGCGGGCGTGGTGGTGGCCAATACCGGCCTGCCCGTCGGCGGCGGGATGACCGACGGCTTCAAGGCCTGGCTCGAGTTCAGCCAGAACGTCCCGCAGATGCCCATCGGCATGCTGCTGAACGGCGGCTCGGCGCGCGACCTGAGCCCCGAAGAGGTCGCCGCCTACGACGCGCCGTTCCCGGACGAGAGCTACAAGGAAGGCGCGCGGCAGTTCCCGACGCTGGTGCCGGTGACGCCGCAGCACGCCTCGGTGGCCGAGAACCAGGCCGCCTGGAAGGTGCTCGAGCGGTTCGAGAAGCCGCTCGTCACCGCCTTCAGCGACGGTGACGCGGTCACGCGGGGCGGCGAGGCGCCGTTCCAGGCCCGGGTTCCCGGGGCCAAGGGCCAGCCGCACGTCACGCTCAAGGGCGGGCACTTCCTGCAGGAAGACAGCGGTCCCGAGATCGTCGACCTGCTCGACGCGATGATCCGCCGCCGCGGGTGAGGGAGAAAGCAGCCATGCAAGTGATCAACCAGGTGATGCCGCGCCCCGAGCAGGCGATGGCCTTCTTCGGCGGCGAGGAGGATGGGCCCTTCGTCATGGTCAACCTCCTGAAGTTCAAGCCGAAGGCCGAATACCCGGACGGGTCCGACGCGGACCTGAGCGGCGCCGAAGCCTACGCCCGTTACGGTGAGGCGGTGCGGGTGCTCGTCGAAAAGCTGGGTGGCCGGGTGCGCTACTCGGGCCAGGTGACGGGCCTGATGCTGGGAGAGGTCGAGGAGCTGTGGGACATGGTGGCGCTCGCGGAGTACCCGTCGCTGGCGGCCTTCCGCAGCATGGCCATGTCGCCCGAGATGGCGGCCATCGAGCACCACCGGAAGGCGGGTCTCGCGGGGCAGCTGAACATCCGGACCAAGCCGGGCGAGGGGTTCCTCTAGGCCTTCCGCGCCAAGATGCGGGTGGCGTGAGGCCGGCCGGATCGGCCCTCCTGCGCGACCCTAGGTCGCCGGTCCCGCCCGGCTCCGCAGCGAGAGCACGAGGAACACGGCCGCCAGGACGGCGGTGACGGGGCTGGCGTAGTGCTCGGGCGGATGATGGCCGCCGGCGGGCGAAAGCACCCACGCGTGAAGGCTCATCAGGGCGCGCTCCACGATGACCAGCGCCAGGAACAGCGGCGTGAGGCTGCGGTAGCGCACGACGACGGCCAGCATGGCGAGGCCGAGGGCCAGCTGGGTGGAGCCCTCCCAGCGGAAGACGCTGACGATCAGGTCGCGCCGGTCGCCCATGTCGAGGCCCGCGATCTCGCTGGCGCCGCCGTCCGGGAGGAAGCTGTGGATCAGCCCGGGGATGATCGTGCCCGCGGTCGCCAGGCCCAGGAACCAGACCGAGGCGCGGGCGCCGCGGTACTGGTCGTTCGTGGAGGGGGGCAGGAAACTCATGCGAGGAGCCTGCCCGCGCCGACGGCGCTGTCCGCCGCTGTCTGCGAGGCTAGTTGTCCCATAGGACGTACTCCTGCCCCGCACGCTGCTTCACGCCGCCCGGCTGATCGATGAAGATCGGGCCCTGGAGCAGGGAGGGCCAGGCGGGCCGTACGGTCTCGGCGTCCTGCGCCTTCAGCAGCGCCAGCATGCGCCGCGTCCGCTCCGGCTCGGCCCGGGACAGGTCGCGCTGCTCGGTCGGGTCGCTGGCCAGGTTGTGAAGCCAGACCTTGCCCTGGGCCTCGCTGGACTGGAGCTTCCAGTCGCCCTCGATGACGGCCTTGTACTGGCCCGACCGCCAGAACATCGCCTCGTGCGGCCGGCCCTGGGCGCGGCCCTGCACGAAGGGCGTCAGGTCCACCCCGTCGATCTTGCGGTCGGTGGGCGTGGCGGCGGCGGCCGCCGCGGCCGCGGTCGCGAAGATGTCCACGTGGCCGACCGGGTGCGGGTAGCGGGAACCGGCCGGGATCGCCGCCGGCCAGCGCATGAAGAACGGCGTGTGGATCCCGCCCTCGAAGAAGGTCGATTTCCAGCCGCGGTACGGCCTGTTGATATCGGGCAGGCCGACGTAGCCGGCGCCGCCGTTGTCGCTGGTGAAGATGACCAGCGTGTTCCGGTCGAGCCCCTCGTCCTTCAGCGCCTTCAGGATCCGGCCGACGTTCCAGTCGAGGTTGCGCGCCATGGCGCCATAGACCCGCAGCCGGTGGTCCTTGATGTGGGGCAGGGCGTCGTAGTCCGCCTTCTTGGCCTGCAGCGGCGTGTGGATGGCGTTCGGCGCGAAGTAGAGGAAGAAGGGCCGGTTGCGGTTGGCGCGGATCGCCTTCACGGCCTCCTCGGCCAGGTAGTCGGTCATGTAGCCGCGCGGCTCGAACATCGGCGAGCCGTTGAACTGCACCTGGTAAGGCAGGTTGGGCCACAGGAAGCGGTCGATCGCGTCCCAGGGCTGCTTCGAGTTGACCACGTCCTTGTGCTTTTCCGGCAGGTACATCGAGGCGCCGGAGATGAAGCCCAGGCTCTCGTCGAAGCCCTGATCCTCGGGGCGCGACCCCGCCTTTCCGCCCAGGTGCCACTTGCCGAAGTGCAGGGTGTGGTAGCCGCGCGCCTTGAGCACCTCGGCGATGGTGACCTCCGAGGCCGGGACGCTCAGCGTGTTGACCGCCTGGGGCGAGCTTTCGGTCGAGCCGGGCGGCATGTCCTTCAGCCGCTCCTTGAAGAACTTCGGCCTGACGATCGCGCCGGGTTCGGCCTCGGTGCCGACCATCCGCTCGAAGGCGACGGGGGCCGGCGTGAACTCGAAGCCGAAGCGGGTGGCGTAGCGGCCGGTCATGATCGCGGCGCGGGAGGGCGCGCAGGTGGCGTTGCCCGCATAGCCGTTGGCGAAGCTGACGCCCTCACGGCCGATCGAGTCGATGTTGGGCGTCGGCACGGCGCCGTTCGCCACGCCGCCGCCGTTGAAGGTGATGTCGTTGAAGCCCAGGTCGTCGACCAGGATGAACACGACGTTCGGGGGCCGCTGGCCCTGCGGCGGCGTCTCGGGCCCCTGGGCCCAGACGACCGGCCGGTTCGGCTCGACGTGGGGCAGGCGCGCACGCGCGATCATCGACAGGATGGTGGTGCGGTTCAGGTAGGCCGCGCCCAGCGCGACGCCCAGCGCGAGCACGCCGGCGGCCAGCCATGTCCACAGCTTCATGGCGGATCCTCCCCCTCGACGCCGTCACCGGGCGCCTGGGAAGGACATTATATAGTGACACTCATTGTGTCGATAGTTTCGCGCGGCTCAGGAGGGGTGCGTGCGCTGGCGGAATTCTTCCTCCTCGGCGGCGTACCGGTCGGGGTGCGAGTACTCCTCCCGCGTGGCCGCCTCGGTGATGGGATCGTTGGCGCGGTTCCGTCGGCGGTTCTGCATGACCGCCCAGACGATCACGGCCAGGAGCGCCAGCGCGCCGAGGCCGTACCAGAGTTCATGTGTGTACATGGCAGTCTCCTCGACCAGAGAAGCGCCGGGGAGAACGAGGGGTTCCTCAGGCCAGGGGCAGCGTGACCCGAGCGGTCAGGCCCTGCGCCTGCGGCAGCAGTTCGACGTCGCCGCCATGCGCCCGAGCCGTGGCGCGCGCGATCGGCAGACCCAGGCCGATGCCCCCGGAATCCAGGTTCCGTGAGGCGTCGGCGCGGTAGAAGGGCTGGAACACGCGCTCGAGGTCGGCGGGCGAGAGGCCGGCGCCATTGTCCTCGATGTCGACCACGGCCTGGCCGCCCTCGCAGCGCAACCGGATGCGGGCCTGGCCGGCGTACTTCAGCGCGTTCTCGACGAGGTTCACGAACATCCGCTGCAGGGCCACGGCGTCGCCTTCCACCATGGCCGGGCAGGGCTGGAGGATCTCCACGTCGCCCCCCACCAGGGCCGCGTCGTCGACGACGCACTCGACCAGCGACAGCAGGTCCAGCTTCTCGCGGCGCCGCGGCGTGGACTCGTCGCGGATGAATGCAAGCACGCCGGCGATCATCTGCTCCATCTGCCCGACGTCGGACAGCACCGAGTCCCTGAGGCGCTCGTCGGCGCCCTCCAGCTTGAACCGGATCCGCGCCAGCGGCGTGCGCAGGTCGTGGCTGATCGCGCCGACCATGGCGGTGCGGTCCTCGATGTAGCGCCTGAGGCGACCCTGCATGTCGTTGAAGGCGGCCGCCGCCGCGCCGATCTCGGCCGGACCCGTAAGGACGACCGGCGGGGCGTTGGGGTCGCGTCCCAGCCGCTCGGCGGCCTCCGCGAAGCGCTTCAAGGGCGCGGTGATGCGGCGGGCGAAAAGGAACACCGCGGGGGCCACGACGCCGAACGCCGCCGCCACGAGGAGCAGCATCCGCCGCTGCCAGTCCGTGGGGAACGGCTCGGGGGCGGACCGCACGACCGTCCACATCCCGTCGGAGCGGCGCACGGCGGCGCTGAAGTCGCCGATCACCGGCGCTTCGCGCATCAGCAGCAGGTGCAGGCCGGGCGGCGGGCGGCCGGGATGGCCCTCGTCCATGCGCATCTCGAAGCGCCGGGTCTCGACCAGGGCGTCGGGGCCGGCCGGCCCCGGCGGGGTGCGCTTCTGATGCTCGACCACGATGCGCCCGACGATGGGCTCGCGCAGCATCCGCTCGAGCCGTCCGGGACGGCGGTGGACGAGGCGGACGTCGGCGCCGGGCTTGCCCAGAGCGGCGGCGAGCGCCGCCACGGGGGGCGGACGGCCGTGGCGGGAGGCCTCGAACGCCTCGGGCAACGCGACGCTCACGCTGCGCAACATGGGCCGGCCGTCGCGGCTTGCCAGCGAACCCCCCTCGAGCGCCTGGGCGATCTCGCTGACGCGGTAGATCGGCGGCCGGGGCGGGGGGAAGAGCGCGACGACGGCGAACAGCAGCAGGTGCATGGCGGCCATGCACGCCAGCACCAGGAGGATGAGCTGCACCGCGATGCTGGCGCGGGGCTGCGCCGGCAGCCTCATGGCCGGGTCACGGCCACGTCGAACATGTAGCCCGCGCCGCGCACCGTCTTGATGATCTCGCCATCCGAGCAGGCGTGCAGCTTGCGGCGCAGGCGGCTGATCTGGACGTCGACCGCGCGGTCGAAGACGTCGGAGTCGTCGCCGCGGGCGATGTCGAGCAGCTGATCCCGCGACAGGATCCGCTGCGGGTGGTCGAGGAAGGCCGACAGCAGCTGGAACTCGCCCGAAGTGAGCAGGATGGTTGCGCCGTTCGGCGCGCGGAGCTGGCGCCGCAGGGCGTCGACGACGAAGCCCTGGAACTGGAAGGCGCGGCCCTTGCGCGGCGCGCCGCCGCGGACCTCCTCCAGCCGGCGGAACACGGCGCGCACCCGGGCGAGCAGCTCGCGGGGGCTGCAGGGCTTGGCCAGGTAATCGTCGGCGCCGAGCTCCAGGCCGAGAATGCGGTCGATCTCCTCGCCCATGGCGCTGACCATGATGATCGCCGGGCCCCCTTCCGCCGACAGGCGGCGGCAGATGGAGAGTCCGTCCTCGCCCGGCAGCATGAGGTCCAGCACGACGAGGTCGATGGGAGCCTGCGCGAGCAAGGCGTCCATCTGGCCCGCGTCGGCCGCCGCATGCACCTGGAAGCCGTGGTCGGCCAGATAGGACGTGACCTGCTCGCGCAGCTGGGAATCGTCCTCCACCACCAGGATATGGCGGCCGGACAGGACGGATGGCGCGGGCGGCATGGCGGATCCTCTCGCCGCCGACTGTGGCGCCGTCATCGCGACTTCGCCACAATCGGCGGCGTGCGCGGCGCGCCGTGGTCAGTGACCATGCGGCGCGTCAGGAGCGTCCTTGCGGATGATGACCCGCCGCTCGACCGGGCCGCCGTGCATCATCATGCCGGGGCCTCCGCCCATCATCGGGCCATGGCCGGGGCCGCCGTGGCCGCGGAGCCGCTGCAGCGCATCGAACGCCTTCTGCTGATCGGCCGAGAGGGCGGCGTAGAACCTGGCCAGCGCCTCCCGGCGGCTGGCGTGGGCGGCCCGCATGGCCTCCTCGCGCTTCGCCATCTCCTCCAGGCGCTGCGGCGTGGTCATCGGCTTGTCGTCGGGCGTCATCCTGCGTTCCACCCGCTGCGGCCCGTGACTCGCGAGGAAGGCGCTGAGCGCCGCCTCCTGGTCCGGCCGCAGGCGCAGGAGGATCTTCAGGTCCTCGGCGTGCTGCTTCATCATCGCCTCGTGCCGCGCCTTCATCTCCTCGGGCGGCGGTCCGCCGTGGCGCATCATGCGGACCTCGGGACCGGGACCCGACGGCTGGGCGAAGGCGGCGCCGGCGGCGAGAGCAAGCGGCGCGAGGGCGAAGATCAGACGACGTTGCATCGGGACTCCTGCTGTTGGCTGTCGGGCATTCTGGCGCCGCCGTCGCGAACCTTGATGGCGGGCTGTGCGCCGGCGCTGAAACGTTCGTGCAAATGTCCGCCCTTGGGCCGCGGAGAATCGTTACGAAACCGTCATCCACACGCCCTACCGCCGCCGCAACGGCTTCCTAAATAAGTAGGGCCTCCGGGCCGCGGCCGCTCTCTCCCCCAGGCCCGCGCCGCTGGAGGCCCCGATGACGCCTCGCCCTCCCCCCGCAGGCGTTCGGAACGCGGCTCCCCCGAACCCCCAACCGGGGGAGCCGCACGTCCCTTCTCCCGTCTCGACACTTGGGATCGCCGCCTGACGGCTCGAGGCCCTGTCAGGTCGAACGGCGCCCAATCTGCTTTCCGCAGTGGCAAGACCGCCGCTGGAGAGCCCGCATGTTCCGTTTCGATCCACCCCGCATCGCCGTCGCCCTGAAGCGGCTGGCGCCAGTGGCCGCTTTCGCAGCCTGCGTCGCGGGCGCGGCGCCAGCCGCGGCGGCTCAGTACTTCCTGGCCTCGTCGACGATGAACACGTCGCGGACCGGTCAGATCAGCGGGCCCGGCTACAGCGCCCACGTCTACATGGCGCCCATCCGGTTCACGGCCTACGAGGGGACCAGCGCCACCGGTCCGGGGTTCGATTTCCTGGGCTTCTGCGTCGACATCTTCCACGGCATCGGCCTGGGGACGCTGAACCTGCAGTACGACGACGCCTACGATCTCACGACCGACTCCAAGTACAAGACCAGCACGCCATTCCAGGGCGGTACGGCCCTCAGCGGCGGCCAGCGGACCCAGGTGGCGCGCCTCGTGAACTACGGGACGCTGGTCTACAACAACGCGCCCAACACCATCGACACGGTGAACCGGCTGTCCGCGCTGCAAGGCGCCATCTGGCAGGTGGTCAACCCGGGCTATACCGTGACCGGCAGCAACGCCGCCGTGAACAGCTACATCGCCGCCTATTCGGGCTCGAACTACCTGGCGAACCTGACGGGCTACGGCCCGGTCCACAGCGGGATCACCTTCATCAGCGAGACCGGCAAGTACGGCACGTCCTCGGCGCACCAGGCCTTCGCGCTGGCGGCGCCGGTTCCTGAGCCTGGGACCTGGACGCTCATGATCGGCGGGTTCGCCCTCGCCGGCGCCATGCTGCGCCAGGCTCGCCGCCGTCCGGCGCCGGTCCGGATCCGGGTCTAGCGGAAGACGTGAATCCCGCCGGCGCCGCGGCCCGGCGCCTCGGCCAGCCCGCGGATCTCCAGCTGGGCCCGGCGCGCGCCGCACACGCAGCGCAGGCGATGTTCCATGTCCTGCACCAGCTGACGGCCCAGTCCCTGGGCGATCCAGGGCCTGGGATCGATGACCGCCTCGCGCCCGCATCCGCAGCGGGCCCATAGACTGGATCGCGCGGCGGTCGCCCAACCGAGCCGCGCCTCGCCGAAGGTCAACTCCCGCGCCAACTGCCTGCTGCCGTCCGCCATGTGCGACTCCCTTGGCGCGAACAAAAGCAGAACTCGCGACGCTTGGCGACTCCGCTGAGGCTGTGTTTTTGCCCGATTCTCAACCCGGCGTGGTCGGCTTGGATGCGGCCCAACGCTCGGCGAAGGCATACAGCGGCGTGAAAGCTGTGAGGAACTCGCGGCCTTCCTCGCTGAGGCCGTAGCCGCGGCCGGCCGTGTGATCCACCAGACCCGCCGCGCGCAACTCGGCGAGCCGGGCCTGCAGCACCGTCGGGGAGGCGTCGTCGCAGGCGCTGCGCAGCGCACGGGCCGTCAGCGCGCCGTCCCGCAACTCCCAAAGGATGCGCAAGGTCCAGCGGCGACCCAGGAGGTCCAGGAGCGCCATGATCGGGCGCCCCGTGCGCGAGCCGCGGACGGGGCGATCAGCCATGCTTGACCCTTGCTACTGAAAATGTAACGTTCATGCTACTGATAGCGTAGCAATGAGGTGAGGCGATGCCAAGGATCGCGCCGCTGGAACCACCGTACCCGGAGCCGGTCCGGCAGGGGTTCGACGCCATCATGCGCGGCGCCCCGCCGCTCCTGCTGTTTCGCACCCTGGCGACCAGCGAGCGGGCATGGCGGAAGTTCAGGGCGGGCTCGCTGCTCGACCCTGGACCCCTCAGCCTCCGTGACCGCGAACTGGTCATCGACCGCACCACGGCCCTGGCCCGCTGCGAGTACGAATGGGGCGTGCACGTGCAGATCTTCGCGCGCGCGGCGGGGCTTTCGCCGCAGGAGGTCGACGCCACGGCCACGGTCGGCTCGGACGCCCCGTTCTGGACGCCGGCCGAGCGGGCGCTCCTCGAGGCGGTGGAGGCCTTGCACGAGAGGGCCACCTTGTCGGACGCCGAGTTCGCCGCGCTGCGCGCCCACTACGACGAAGCCGCCGTGTTCGAGGTGCTGCTCCTCTGCGGCTTCTACCGAACGGTGGCGTACGTGGCGAACGGACTGGACCTTTCCCTGGAGCCGGACGCCGCCCGGTTCCCGGCGCGCGAAGCCTAGACCTTCTCGCTGATCTTGATCGCCGCCCGGCAGCCGGCGCCGATCACGGCCGACAACAAGCCGTAGCCCGGCGCCTCGCGCGCGCCTTCCTCCAGGGCGTGGTCGCGGTGCGCAACCTCGTCGTCGCGGAACTTCGCGAGCTCGGCCGCCAGTTCCGGCTCGCGCTCGGCGAGCTCGGCGACCTGGTCCGCGTAGTGGCCCTCGATCACCGTCTCGACGGCCTCGGTGCAGGCATGCGCGGCCTTCTCTCCGAGCAGGGCGGTGCCCGCGCCCAGGGCAAAGCCGGCCACGCGCCACAGGGGCGTGAACAGCGTCGGACGGACGCAATGCTCGGTCAGAAGGCGATCGAAGCGCGCCAGGTGCTCGGCCTCCTGGGCCTGCATCTCGGCGAAGTGGCCGGCCAGCTTCTCCTGTCCGCGCGCGCGTTCGAGGACAGCGCGCTGGCCGCGGTAGATCTGCACGGCCGCCAGTTCGCCGGCGTGGTCGACCCGCAGGATCTCGGCGAGACGGGCCGCCGCCGCGCCGCGGCCGGGGCGGGGGGGCACAGGCTTCTGCGTCATCCCTTGGCGTGCTCCCTGAGCGCCGCTGCGGCGGAGAGCGCGGCCAGCCCGATCGAGATGACGGCGTTCCAGCCCGCCATGGAGAGCCCGGCGAAGACCCAGGGGGCCTCGTCGCAGGCTGGCGGCCGAACCTTCTCGCCGGCGAGGAACGCGGCCATGTCCGCGGCGCTGACGCCCGCGGCGCCCGCGCTGGCGCAGGCCTCCGGCCCCGGCCAGAACTTCCATTCGGCGCCCGCGTGGTACCCCGCGACGCCCGCCCCGAGCAGGAACAGGGCGCCGAGGATCCAGCAGGTCAGGGGCCGCCACCTGGGGCCGCCCGGCATCCGGACCAGGGCCATGAACACGACGCCCAGCGCCGCGATCGTCCAGTAGACCTCGCGCTGGCGCAGGCACAGCGTGCAGGGGGCGTAGCCGCCGAAGGTCTCGAAGGCGTGCGCCGTCGCCAGCATGGCGGCCGCCACGAGGACGCAGCAGAGCCGCCAGCGGTCGAGGAAGGGGCGGAGGGCGGTCATCGCCGGCGCTTATCGCCCGGAACACCTCGCTAGAGGAAGACCTTGATCGCCACGATCCCGCCCACGAGCAGGATGAGGAGGAGCACGGAATAGAGGTTCAGACGCCGCTCGAACTCCTCGAGCATGGCCGGTCCGAAGTACTTCAGGATCGCGGCCACGAGGAAGAAGCGGGCCCCCCGGGTCACGATCGAGGCCCAGATGAAGGTGAAGAGGCTGAACTGCGCGAAGCCCGCCGTGATGGTCACGAGCTTGTACGGGATGGGCGTGAGGCCCTTCACCAGGATCACGCCCAGGCCCCATTCGTCGAACCACTTCTGGAACTCGGCCTTGCCCTCGGGGTGGCCGAACACGTTGAGGATGAACTGTCCGACGGGCTCGAGGAAGACGCCGATGGCGTAGCCGAGCAGACCGCCGAGCACCGAGGCGATCGTACAGATCCCGGCGTAGACGAACGCCTTGTTTCGATTGGCCAGCACCATCGGCGCCAGCATCACGTCGGGCGGAATCGGGAAGAACGAGCTCTCCGCGAACGAAACCACGAACAGCGAGGCCGGGGCGTGCCGCGAACGCGCCAGGCCCATCACCCATTCGTAGAGTTTGCGGAACATGCCTCTCCCTGACCTGGATTCTGCCCGTCTGCCTAGCAGTCGCCGTCCCAGCTGTCGCCGCTGCAGCCGCCGTCGATCTTCTTTCATCCAGAAGTAGACCTAGCTTGACTTACGCGTGTGATGGGCGCCGCCAATGGCGCCGCTGGGGCGGGCATTTCCTCTGGAGGTCCGCATGAAACGACTTCTCGCTGCCGCCGCACTCGCGTCGGGACTTTCGGTGGCGTCTGGCGCGGGCGCGGCGGTTTTCGTCGTGGACGCGCTCCTGCACTCTTCTGACGGCGGAGCCGGCGCCGGCCTCGACACGGTGGTGCTGGACGCCGGCGATCTCTTCACCGTGAGCGTCGGACCCGACGACCTGTGGAGCGCGGGCGCCTTGCCTCGCTGGTCGGACGCCGATGGGCTGACCGGCGACCGGACCGCCACGGGTTCGGATGAGTCTGGCCAGGCGGCGGGCGTGCTCATCGGCACGGACTTCGGCCTTTTGACCCTGAGCGGCTTCTCGGCGCCCTATGGCAGCCTCGTCGGACAGATCGGGGCGGGGCCGGGAAGCTACCGCCTGCTCGGGACCAGCTTCTCAGGCGCCGCCTGGGCGAGCGGGACGCTGAAGCTGTTCTATTGGGACACCTTCACCGCCGACAACACGGGCTCGGTGGCCGCTGATGTGACGGTTGTCCCGGAGCCGGCCGTCTGGTCGATGATGATCGCCGGCTTCGGTCTCGCCGGCGCGATGCTGCGGAGCCGGCGGCGCATCGCGCCGGCCTGACCGGCCCGTCGCGCCGGACCTTCGGGGCGTCGGGTCCGGCGGTGGCGTCCCGCCTCGCGCGGACGGTGGCCATGACCCGGCCGCTGGCGCCAGATGGTTTCACA
The DNA here is from genome assembly GCF_057219735.1 of Phenylobacterium sp. T106. Lineage (NCBI taxonomy): Bacteria > Pseudomonadati > Pseudomonadota > Alphaproteobacteria > Caulobacterales > Caulobacteraceae > Phenylobacterium > Phenylobacterium sp. T106. Next base: position 215,176 of record NZ_JBXVWA010000002.1, read on the forward strand.
TGATACTAGTTGTCTCGCACGGAGACACGCCATGACCGACGTTCGCGAGACCGCCGCCGAGAGCCGGGACCTCTTCGACAACCCGTTGGGCACCGACGGGTTCGAGTTCGTGGAATTCACCTCGCCCGAGCCCGAGCGGCTGAAGGGCTTGTTCGAGAAGATGGGCTTCACCGCGACAGCCCGGCACCGTTCGAAGAACGTGCTGCGCTTCCGCCAGGGCGACATCAACTTCATCCTCAACATGGAGCCGGCGGGCCAGGCCGCGGAGTTCCGGTCGGCGCACGGGCCGTCGGCGAACGCCATGGCGTTCCGCGTCCGCGACGCGGCGAGGGCCTTCAAGCTGGCGGTGGAGCGCGGCGCCAAGCCCGTGCAGGGCCCGGTGGGCCCCATGGAGCTGAACATCCCGGCCATCGAGGGGATCGGCGGCTCGAACCTCTACCTTGTCGACCGCTATGGCGCGCAGGAGATCTACGACGTCGACTTCGTTCCTATCCCCGGCGCCGAGGAGGCCCGCAAGGCCAACGAGGTGGGGCTGACCTACCTGGACCACCTGACCCACAACGTCCATCGCGGCCAGATGGCGCGGTGGGCGGAGTTCTACGAGCGCATCTTCAACTTCCGCGAGATCCGGTACTTCGACATTGAAGGAAAGCAGACGGCGCTGGTCTCGAAGGCCATGACCAGCCCGGACGGGAAGATCCGCATCCCGCTCAACGAGAGCCAGGACGAGCACTCGCAGATCGAGGAATTCCTCAAGGACTACAAGGGCGAGGGGATCCAGCACATCGCGCTGGGCACGAACGACATCTACGAATCCGTGGAGGCCATGCGCGACCGCGGCGTGCGCTTCCAGGACACCATCGACACTTATTTCGACGGCATAGACGCGCGCCTGCCCGGCCATGGCGAGAACGTGAACCGCCTGCGCGCCGACCGCATCCTGATCGACGGCGCGCCCAGCGAAGGCCAGGGCCTGCTGCTGCAGATCTTCACCGAGAACATGATCGGCCCGATCTTCTTCGAGCTCATCCAGCGGAAGGGCAACGAAGGCTTCGGCGAGGGCAACTTCAAGGCCCTGTTCGAGTCCATCGAGCTGGACCAGATCCGCCGCGGCGTGCTGCCGGCCAAGGGGTGACAGCCGCCCCGCGCGCTGAGACGGTGTCGGCATGAGCCTGCCTCCGAACCCCCGCTGGGCGCTGGTCTGCCACGGCGGCGCCGGGACGATCCCGCGCGGGCGCCTGACGCCCGAGCAGGAGGCCGCCTACCGCGCGGCGCTGGGGGACGCGGCGAACGCCGGGGCCGAGGTGCTGCGCGAGGGCGGCGCCGCCATGGATGCGGTCGAGGCGACCGTGCGCCTGCTGGAGGACGACCCGCTGTTCAACGCCGGGCGCGGGGCGGCCTTCACGGCGGAGGGGCGAAACGAGCTGGACGCCTCGATCATGGACGGCGCGACCCTGGCGGCGGGCGCCGTCGCGGGGCTGTCCACGACGCGTCATCCCATCTCCGCCGCGAGGGCGGTCATCGGCGGCTCGGATCACGTGCTGCTGGGCGGGGAGGGCGCCGACGCCTTTGCCCGCATGCAAGGGCTGGAGCAGGTGGACCCCGGCCACTTCTTCACCGAGGCGCGCTGGGCCAGCCTGGAGCGGGCGCTGGGGAAGCTGGGGCTGCCCATCCCGCCGCGGCCGCAGGGCGTCGGCGTCGATGCGCGCGCGGCCCTGGCGCATGACGAGGGCAAGCGGGGCACGGTCGGCTGCGTCGCGCTGGACCGGCGCGGCAACGTGGCCGCGGGCACGTCCACCGGCGGCACGACCGCCAAGCGCTGGGGCCGCGTGGGCGACAGCCCGCTGATCGGGGCAGGGACCTACGCCGCCAACACGGCCGCAGCGGTGTCCTGCACGGGCGCAGGCGAGTACTTCATCCGCCTGGGCGTGGCGCAGCGCATCTGCGCGCTGGTGGAGCATGCCGGCCTGTCCCTGCAGCAGGCCGCCGACCGCGTCGTGCACGAGGACCTGTCGGGCCTGGGCGGCGAGGGCGGCGTGATCGCGGTCGACCCCCACGGCCGCATGGCGTGGAGCTTCAGCACCGACGGCATGTACCGCGCCCGGATCGCCGAGCGCGAGCCGCTCACCGTGAGCATCTACAAGGACGAGGCCTGACATGGCGAAGGGCGACTGGATCCCGGTCCGCGGCGCGCAGGGCGCACATTCCCGCCAGGCGCACGCCGACCTGCCGGAGGGAGCCTACGAGCGCGAGATGTCGAAGGAGGGCTTCTTCGGGCCGGCCGCTTTTCTCTACCATCCGCGCCCGCCGACGGGCTGGACCTCGTTCGAGGGCCCGCTTCGTCCCCGCGCCTTCGACTTGGCCCGGCTGAACGCCGCCGAGCCCTCGCCCTGGGCCGCGGGCGTGATCCTGCACAACCCGGCCTGCGAGATGCGCTTCTGGAAGCTGGCGGCCCCGATGCCGGCGCTGGCGCGCAACGCCGACGGCGACCAGCTGCTCTTCGTGCACCAGGGCGCGGGCGACCTGTTCTGCGACTTCGGCCGCATCGCCTATGCGGCCGGCGACTACCTCTACCTGCCGCGCGGAACGATGTGGCGGCTCGCCCCTGCCGAGCCCACCGCGATCCTGACGATCCAGGCCACGAACACCCACTTCCGCCTGCCGGACCGCGGAATCCTGGGACCCCACGCCCTGTTCGACCCCGCGGTGCTGGACACGCCGGCGATGGACGAGGCCTTCCGCGACCATCAGGCCGAGGCGGGCGATCACCGCGTCGAGGTGAAGAAGCGCGGCCAGGTGTCGACCGTCACCTATCCCTACAATCCGCTGGACGCGGTCGGCTGGCACGGGGAGCTCGCGCCGGTGCGCCTCAACGTGAAGGACATCCGCCCGGTGGTGAGCCATCGCTACCACCTGCCGCCCAGCGTGCACTCCACCTTCGTGAGCGACCGCTTCGTGGTCTGCACCTTCGCCCCTCGCCCGTTCGAGAGCGATCCCGGGGCGATCAAGATCCCGTTCTTCCACAACAACGACGACTACGACGAGGTGTTGTTCTACCACGCGGGCGACTTCTTCAGCCGCGATCACATCGAGGCCGGGATGATGACCTTCCATCCGTCCGGCTTCACCCATGGACCGCACCCGAAGGCGCTGAAGAACATGCTCGCCCAGCCCAAGCCCGCCACCGACGAGTACGCGGTGATGATCGACACCCGCGATCCCCTGGACGTGGGCGAGGCCGCCGCCTCGGTTGAGAACCCCGCCTACGTGGACAGCTGGAAGGGCGGATGACCCGGGACGAGGACCTGGCCGCCGCGGCCGAGGACGAACTGGACCGCGCGCTCACGCTGGGCTGGCGGGAACTGGTCAAGGTGACGCCCTGGGGCGATACGTTCGAGGGCTTCACGCCGGACGGCCGGGACGTGTGTTTCGAACGCGCCTACATGTGGGAAGGCGCGACGGGCGGTGACATCCGCGTGGAAGTCACCGTGTACGAGCCACAGGCCTACGAAGCCGGCGTACGCCGGATGCGAACGATAACGAGGGACGGGAACACCGCATGAAGCTGGCGTCGTTGAAGGGGGGCCGGGACGGCCGCCTGGTGGTCGTGTCGAACGACCTCGCCTGGTACACGCCGGCCGACCGCATCGCGTTCACCCTCCAGGACGCGCTGGACGACTGGGACGTCTGCGAGCCCGAGCTTCGCGGCCTGGCCGAGAGCCTCGAGCACGGCTCGGTGCCCAAGGCGCGCTTCCACGAGCACGACGCGGCCAGCCCGCTGCCGCGCGCCTACCAGTGGGCCGACGGCTCGGCCTATGTGAACCACGTGGCGCTCGTGCGGCAGGCCCGCGCCGCCGAGATGCCCGAGAGCTTCTGGACCGACCCCCTCATGTACCAGGGCGGATCGGACGGCTTCCTCGCGCCGCGCGATCCCATCCCGCTGGGGGACGAGGCCTGGGGATGCGACCTGGAGGGCGAGGTCGCCGTGGTCACGGGCGACGTGCCCATGGGCGCGAGCCGCGAGGAGGCGCTGGCCGCCATCCGGCTCGTCATGCTCTGCAACGACGTGTCGCTGCGCAACCTGATCCCGAACGAGCTCGCCAAGGGCTTCGGCTTCTTCCAGTCCAAGCCGGCGTCCGCGTTCTCGCCGGTGGCCGTGACCCCCGACGCCCTGCCGAACTTTCGCGACGGCAAGCTGCACGGCAAGCTGGAGGTCGAGCTGAACGGCAAGCCCCTGGGCGAGGCGGACGCCGGCGTGGATATGACCTTCGACTTCGGCGTGCTGATCGCCCACGCCGCGAAGACGCGGGCGCTGTCGGCCGGCACGATCATCGGCTCGGGCACGGTCTCGAACCGCGACCCCGACGGGGGCCCCGGCAAGCCCATCGCCCAGGGCGGCGTCGGCTACTCGTGCCTGGCGGAGGTTCGCACGGTCGAGACGATCCTCGGCGGCAAGCCGGTGACCCCGTTCCTGAAGGCGGGCGACACGGTGCGCATCCAGATGGTGGACGCCCGGCGCCATTCGATCTTCGGCGCCATCGAGCAGTCGGTGGTCCCGGCATGAGCGCGCTTCGCGGAGGCGGCGGCGAGACGGCCGGCGCCACGGTCCTGAAGCTGGACGGCTATCTGCCCTACCGCCTCTCGGTCGCGTCGAACGCGGTGTCGGGCCTGATCGCCCGCGCCTACGAGGACCGCTTCGGGCTGACGATCCCGCAGTGGCGGCTGATCTGCGTGCTGGCCGAGGATGGCGGGCTCTCGCAGGTGCAGATCGTCGCCCGGACCGTGATGGACAAGGTCACGGTCAGCCGCGCGGCCCAGGGGCTGGTCAGGCGTCATCTCGTCGCCCGGTCCGAGAACGCGGCGGACGGCCGCAGCCACGTCCTGGCGCTGACCGATGAGGGCCGAAGCCTCTACGCGGAGATTGCGCCGCTGGCGCTGGCCTACGAGGCGGCGCTGATCTCGGGCCTGGCCCCGGACGAGGTGGCCCTGCTCAAGCGCCTGCTGGGCCGCCTGCAGAGCGCCGCGGGCCAGCTGGCGGGCGACGGCGCCCCGCCTGCAGCAGGCCTCTAGGCTTCGCTGATCCTTGCCTCAGGCCGCCATGGCCTCGGTGCGGACGCCCCAGCGGTGGGAGCCTTCGCCGAACGGCAGGTGGAAGCCGTACGTCGCCCGCTTGCGCTCGTCGCGCCAGGTCTCCTCGAACGAGTGGATGAGCTGCTCCTGCAGCTCTTCCGGGATCTGACGGACATCGTGGCCGAGGTTGCGGGCCACTTGCTCGATCACCATCGTCCGGTGCGCTTCGCCGCCGAGCGACAGCAGGGCCTCACGGACGCGGCGGCACAGGGTCTGCTTGACCTTGACGGTCTTCCTGGCCGGAGCGGCGTCCTGGGCGATTTCCAGCTGGTTCTGCATGGTAGCCGCGAGAATTCCCCGGTCTGATTTACGACCGGGTTAAGGCACACGGAAAAAGGGCGGTTAACGCAACCTCGGGTGGAAGGCGGTCAGCCGGCCCCCAGCGCCACGGCCGTGTGGTAGACCAGCAACGACGCGAGGTAGGCCAGCGTGACCATGTAGAGGAACATCACGCCCATCCAGCCCCACGAGTTGGTCTCGCGCTTCACCACCCCCAGCGTCGCCACGCACTGCGGCGCGAAGATGTACCAGGCCAGGAAGGACAGGCCCGTGGCCAGGCTCCAGCTCTCGGCAAGGCGTGCGCCCAGCGCGCCCACGTTCGCCTCGGCGTCGCCGATCGCATAGACCGTGCCCAGCGCGGCCACCGCGACCTCGCGGGCCGCGAAGCCCGGGATCAGCGCCACGACCATCTGCCAGTTGAAGCCGATCGGGGCGAACAGCGGCTGGATCGCGTGGCCGATCATGCCCGCGAAGCTGTAGTCGATCGCCGGTCCGGTCGCGCCGGCCGGCGGCGCCGGGAACGTCGAGAGGACCCACACCAGCACCATCAGCGGCAGGATGATCCGCCCGGCCCGTGACAGGAAGATCTGCGCCCGCTGCAGCAGGTTGCGCAGCACGTTCTCGGCCGAGGGCAGCTTGTAGGTGGGCAGCTCCATGAGGAACGGCTCGACCGCGCCGCGCCAGAACACCTTGCGGATGACGAACGAGACCGCCAGCGCGCTGGCGATGCCGGCGGCGTACAGGCCGAACATCACGAGGCCCTGCAGGTTGAGTCCCGGGCCCACCGTGCGGTCCGGGATGAAGGCGGCGATGATCAGCGTGTAGACCGGGATGCGCGCCGAGCACGTCATGAGCGGCGCCACCAGGATCGTCGTCATCCGGTCGCGCTTCTGGTCGATGACCCGGGCCGACATGATGCCCGGGATCGCGCAGGCGAAGCTGGACAGCAGCGGGATGAAGGCGCGGCCGTGCAGGCCGGCGCCGCCCATGATGCGGTCCATGAGGAACGCCGCCCGGGCCATGTACCCGAAGTCCTCGAGCAGGATGATGAAGAGGAAGAGCACCAGGATCTGCGGCAGGAACACCAGCACGCTGCCGACCCCGGCGAAGAGGCCGTCGACGATCAGGCTCTCGAGCAGGCCGTCCGGCAGCAGGTTCGCCGCCTGCGCGCCCAGCCAGCCGACTCCCGCCTCGATGGCGTCCGCGGGCGGCCCGGCCCAGGTGAACACGGCCTGGAACATCAGGAACAGCAGCCCGAGCAGGATCGCCAGCCCGGCGACGGGATGCAGCAGCACGGCGTCCACCTTGCCGGTCACCGTGTCGGGACGCTCGGGCGGACGGACGTAGGTCTTCAGGATACGTTGCGCCTCGCGGTGCGCCCCGCGGATCTCGGCGGCGGTGGGCTCGCGCCAGGTGTTGGCCCCGGCCAGCGCGCCCGCGGCCAGCAGCTCGTCCACCTTCGCGGTGAGGTCGTCGATGCCGCGCTTGCGGGTCGCCACGGTGGTGACGATCGGGCAGCCCAGCTCGCGGCTCAGGCCGTCGAGATCGATCCGCAGGCCCTGGCGCTGGGCGATGTCGTACATGTTGAGCGCCAGAACCATGGGCCGGCCCACGGCTCTCAGCTCCAGGATCAGGCGCAGCACGAGCCGCAGGTTCGTGGCGTCCGCCACCGCCAGCACCACGTCGGGCTCATGCTCGCCCGCCAGGCGGCCCAGCACGGCGTCGCGCGTGACCGCCTCGTCCGGACTGCGGGCGCGCAGGGAATAGGTGCCGGGGAGGTCCAGGACCGAAAGCGTGCGGCCGGCGGGCGTGGTCAGCGTGCCCTCCTTCCGCTCGACGGTGACGCCGGCGTAGTTGGCCACCTTCTGGCGGCTGCCGGTGAGCGCGTTGAACAGCGCGGTCTTGCCGGTGTTGGGATTGCCGACCAGCGCCACGCGCGTCGGCCGCAGGACGCCCTCGCTCATCGCGCCGCGTCTTCCGGACGCTCGATGCGGACCCAGACGTGCTGCGCGTCGCGCCGGCGCAGCGCCACGCGCATGTCGTCGACGCGGACGGCGATGGGATCGCCCTTGATCAGCCCCTGGTGCAGGAGCTCGACCCGCGCGCCCTCGACGAAGCCGAATTCGAGCAGCCGCCGTTCCAGCTCGGACTCGTCCACGCCGTGGCCGCCGCTCTGGTCGGCCCGCACCTCGACGATCACCCCGCGGTCGCCCGGCTGCACCGTGGACAGCGAAACGCTGCCCGCCAGGACGGCGTCCGCTCCGCCCCTCGCCTCGGCCGCCATGTCGTGCATTCGCGTGGATCCCGCCGACGCCGCCCGCGAAACTTGCGAACGATTATCAGGTATGCGCGCAGCCTCTCCGACGCAAGGCTCGCGTTGACGCGGGCGCCCGTCCCCCTATGTTCGCCGCCGCTGCCCCAGTGGCGAAATGGTAGACGCGGCAGACTCAAAATCTGCTTTCCGCGAGGGAGTGCTGGTTCGAGTCCGGCCTGGGGCACCATCGCGGGTGGTCGCGGTGCATCGAGGGCCACCCCTGGGGGCTCGCTTGCGACGCGGCGTGGAGGAAATCGCCGCGGGTCGGCCGGCTCGCGCGTGGATCCTTACGCCGCCGCGGCGGTCGCCCGCCGCCAGGGCGGCGGCAGGATGTGGCCGCGCCGCAGGGCCAGCGTCAGCAGGACCAAGCCGGTGGTGGTGCAAAGCACCAGGGCGATGACCGACGATTCCAGTCCGAAGCTGCCTCCGGTGAGCAGGTCCGGCCCCTCGATCGTGTCGCGGATCAGCCCGGGGTCGGTGACTCCGCCGGAGACGATGCCCGAGAAGACGGCGGACTGGGTGTAGTTCCACGACATGTGGAATCCGATGCTCATCCAGAGCCTGCGCGTGACGAGATAGGCGGCCGCCAACAGCAGCCCGGCCTCGATGCTGATGTAGATCGCGCCCTCGATCGTCCCGGCGGGATTGAGAAGGTGCACCAGGCCGAACACGAGAGACGACACCAGCAGCGCCGCCCAGCTGCCGAACAGGTCCTCCACCGACTTGAACATCACGCCGCGAAAGAAAAGCTCCTCAAAGAGCCCCGAGCTGAGGGCCATCGGTATGGCCGGGATCAGGAAGGACCACGGGTTGAGGCCGTCGACGCGATACATGCCGAGCATCATGAGGATCAGCACACAGGCGCTGTAGAGCCCCGCGCCGATCAACGCCCCGATGGCCCATTCCCGGCCCAGGCCTCGCGGGGAAAGCTCGCTCACTTCGCGGCCCTCGATGAACCGGCCCCAGGCGATGTAGACGGCCATGGCCAGCGCGCCCATCGCCACGGTGATGGCGATGGCCGTGGCGGGGCTGGCCTTGTAGGTCTCCATGAAGCCGTTGTTCGTGGTCATCGAGAAGAAGACGATCGTTCCCAGCACGACAAGCCGCGTCAGCGGGAACTGAAGGACCCGCAACCAGAGCGGCTTCGGAGCGACCGTCGAGCTGGGCATGTCAGGACTTCCTTGGGTTTGGGCCTGCGGTCGGCGGCGCTATCGGACAGGCTCCCAGGTGAGGATTCCGCCGTCCGCCATCAGGGCCATGTGCAGCCGTCCGTCCGCCAGCGTGTAGCTGCGCACGTAGGGCAGTTGAGTCTCGAGCAGCGAGCCCATCGACGGCGGGGGGCAGCTCATGCGCGTGGTCGCAAGCGGTCCCACGGCGAGGGATCCGCCGGCGCCGGAGGGAGCGGCCTTCCAGGGCGCCCAGCCCCGGTTGCAGTCCAGCTGCAGGGCCGCGCGCCCATCCGGGCCGAAGAAGATCGTGTAGCGGTCCGGCTCCGTCGGGGTCGTGCGGCCCTGGGCGTCGTCCATGGATTGGAAGGCGACCAGCCGCCACCGTGTGCCGCCCAGCGCCGGGTTCTCGCCGTCGGGCGCCTGGAGTCGCGCAGGGGCGCAGGCCGCGAGGAGAAGCATCGCCGGCAGGAGAGTCCGGAGGTGACCGGCGCCGCGGATCATGCGCCAGCGTCAGCCGCCCACGACGAAGGCGTCGGGGAACTCGTAGCGTTCGGTCGCGCCGATGGCGATCCGGTTGAGGTCCCCATCCTTGGTGGCCTTGAAGGCGCCCGACATCGCGTCGGAAGAGGTGGCCCGGCCGCCCGCGAAGTAGATGTGGCGCTTGCCGCCCGACGGCAGCGTTATCTCCACCGTGGCCTCGCCTCCGGCGAACCGCATCACGCCGGCCTTGCAGCGCCCCAGCGGCGCGCCCGCACCGATCGCGCAGCCGACCTCGGCCGTCGCATTGTACTGCGTGCCGGCCACCTTCGCATCGGCGGCTGCAGCAGCTCCCGTGACGCCGATCGTCAGCGTGTAGTTCGCCAGCTCGTTGCGCCGCGCGGCGCTCCGCATCAGATAGACCTGGACCCGATAGTCGCCCGACGCGGGAAGGCGGCGGCTGACCCGGTTGTCCGAGAGGTCGCTGGTCGCCAGGGCGGCGTCGGAGCCCGGGGTCGCGCCCGGCGCCCAGATGTTGAAATAGTTGGCGCCGTTGCTGGATTTCAGCGTGACGTTCAGTGTCTGCCCGGCCTTCGCGCCGACCACATACTCCACCGTGGCGTCGCCGCGGATCTGGCCCACGATCGTCTTCGAACTGGTTCCCCGGGCGAACTGGACGCGTTCGCTGCGCGGGGCCTGAGCCGTGGCCCCCGAGGCCATGGCCAGAGCGAGCCCGGCGAGCGCGACGATAGCGGTTCTGGGCATCAGACGTTCCTGAATCTGGCCGACGGTTCGCCGACGCGCGGGGCCGCCGGCTGATCCCCACGGCGCATGTCGACGGCGGTTGCGCAGAGGGCGCGCAGATCCCGGCGGTCGTGCGTGCCGCGCAGCGCGGTCTCGACGGCGACGAACCCTTCGCGCTTCAGCTGCTGCTTCAGGCTGGCCAGAGAGACGAAGAGCCCGGTCTCGGCCAATGCGAAGGCGCGCTCGACGATGGCTTCGTAGTGCGCATCGAAGCGGAGCCGACCCGCGCCGGCCTCATCGCAGGTTCGGCGCTTCTGGCGGGGCGGCGACGCCAGGCGAACAGGCTCGCTCAACGGCTTGGTCCTGACGTGCAAAGCCCCAACGCCTCGTTTCCCAGGCCGTGCGCAACCGCCGAGCCGTGGCCCGATCATCCGGCAATGCGACAGCGCGTCCTAGTGCGGCGTCCGCCAGGGTTGTGACGCGATGCGCCGCCGCCAAGACTGGCGGGCTTCGTCTCAACGATGGCGCGCCCCGCCATAGGCATTGCCGCGCCGCGTCCCGAAGCTGCCCGGGATGCCAAGATCGGGTCAGTTGGTCGTGGGGGCGGTGTTCGCGGTGGCCTTGGCCGCCGTGCAGGCTGGTCCTGCGCCCGCGCAGCCGAGGCCGGCGACCGGCGCATGGGGCGTCGACCTGACGGGCCTGTCGCAGTCCGTGCGCCCCGGCGACGACTTCTACCGGTACGTCAATGAAGGCTGGCTGGCCCGGGCGCGGATCCCGCCGGGCATGGCCGAGATGAACGTCGGCGCCGAGGTTTACCTAAGGACCGAGACGCAGGTGCGGGCCGTCATCGAAGGCGTCTCCAGCGGAACCCACGCGGCAGGCTCGCCAGAGCAGCAGATCGCCGACTTCGCGCGATCGCGGGCCGACGTCGCACGACTGAACGCGCTGGGCCTGGAGCCCATCAGGGCGGACCTGGACGCCGTCCGGGCGATCCGCACTCGCGCAGATCTGGCCCGGCTGATGGGCCGGCCCTTCCAGGGCTCGCCCATCGTGGCCGGCGTGATTCTCGATCCTGGCAACCCGCGCCGCCACGTTCCGGCCATCGCGCAGGGCGGGCTGACCATGCCGGACCGCGACTACTACCTCGGCGCCGAGGAGCCCTACGTCGGCCATCGGGCCGCCCTTCGCGACTACGCCGCGGACCTGATGCGCCGCGCCGGCGTCGACCGGCCGGAGGCGCGCGCCGACGAGGTGCTGGCGATCGAGGTCGGCATCGCGCGGGCGCACTGGAGCGGGGTCGAAACCCGCGACCGGGTCAAGATGTACGACCTGAGGACGCTGGACGAGATCGAGCGTTTCGCGCCGGGCTTCGAGTGGCGTGTCTTCCTCGCGGAACGGAAGCTCGACAAGGCGGCGCAGTACAACCTGCTGACGAACACGGCCGTCCAGCGGCTGGCGCGCCTGTACGCGGAAACGCCCCTGGAGGCGTGGCGCAGCTACATGCTGTTCCATGTCCTGGACGGATGGGCCGGCGACCTCGGAGAGGCGTGGCAGGAAGCCTCGTTCGGCTTCCACCAGAAGCGGCTGATGGGCGTGCCGCAACGCCGGCCGCTCGCGGATCGCACGGTGCAGGACGTCAATGCCGCCATGGCCGAGCAGATCGGCCGCATATACGCCCGACAGTACTTCCGACCGGAATCCAAGGCCGAGATTGATCGGATGGTCCGCTACATGCGCGACGCATACCGCGAGCGCATCGGCCGCCTGGACTGGATGGACGACGCCACGCGCGCCGAGGCGCTGGCGAAGCTGGACAAGATCGTCAGCTACATCGGGTACCCCGACCGCTGGCACGACCTGAGCCCGATCCGGATCGCGCCCGACGACCTGGTGGGCAACCGGCGTCGGATCGCGGGGTGGAAGCTGGACGACGAGTTGGCCCAGCTGAACGCGCCCCGCCGTGACTGGGAGTGGCCCTACCCGCCGCAGGAAGTGAACGCCGGCTACATGGCCGTCTTCAACTCGATCACCTTCCCGGCCGGGATCCTGCAGCCACCGTTCTTCGATCCCGGCGCGGATCCCGCCGTCAACTACGGGGCCATCGCCGCGGTCATCGGCCACGAGCTCGGCCATGCCTTCGACGACCAGGGCAGCCGGTCGGACGGGGATGGACGTCTCCGCGACTGGTGGACCTCGGCGTCCCGCGCGCAGTTCGAGCAGCGCACCGCCCGACTGGTGGCCCAGTACGATCAGTATTCCCCGGCCCCCGGCGTGAAGCTGAGCGGCAGGCTGACGCTGGGCGAGAACATCGGCGACCTGGGCGGCCTCTCCATCGCCTACGACGCCTATCGCCGCCACGTCCGTGAGCAGCAGGGCGGCGCCGCGCCGGTGCTGGACGGCTTCACCGGCGACCAGCGGTTTTTCCTGTCGTGGGCCCAGATCTGGCGGTCGCTCTCGACGCCCGAGGACATCCGACGCCGCGCCCTGACGGACAATCACAGCCCGGGCGAGTTCCGGACCAACGGCATCGTGCGGAACCTGGACGCCTGGTACGCGGCCTTCGGGGCGCCGCCCGACGCAAAGCTCTACCTGCCGCCCGAGGAGCGCGTGCGGATCTGGTGATGAACGCGAGCGCGAAGATGAAGCGAGACTGCACAAGGAGACGAGCATGCTGAAACACAGGCGGCCGATACTGGTCGGCGCGGTGATCGCCGGAATGATCGCCGGGCCCGCGCTGGCCCAGCCTATGGATCTGATCGGCGCCAAGGCCGGCCAGGCCGAAGGAAGCCTCGCGGCCCGGGGCTATGTCTTCGATCACAACGAGGGCGGCGAGCAGCTCTGGTGGCGCGAGCGGGGACGCGAGTGCATCAGCCTCTACGTCTCGAACGGACGCTACCGCGATGTCGAGAGCCGGTCGTCCGGCGACTGCAACCTGTCGCGTGGCGGCGGCGGCAAGAAGAAGGACAACTCCACGGCCATCGTCGCGGGCGCGCTCGCCGTCGGCCTCCTCGCCGCTGCGGCCGCCAAGAGCAAGAAGGACCGCGACCGCGACCGCGACGACGACTACGGCGGCAGCAGCCGTCCGTATTCGCCCGACCGGGGGGTCGATTGCTATCCCGCCCAGCGGACCTGCTACGAGCGAGGCCGCGGCTACTCGGCCTACTGGACCAACCGCGAATTCAAGTATCGCTACTAGGAGAGCGCGAACATGCATCCTATCCGACATCTCGCGCTCGTCTCGGGCCTGGCCATTCTGGCCGGTTGCTCGCCGGCCAAGGCGCCGGACGCCCCAGGGTCGGCGTCCGCACCGACCGGGCGTGACGCCGCCCGGGTCGAGACCGGCCACGTGGTGACCGGGCTGATGGCCCATTCGTTCAACGCCGAGCAGCAGGGCCGCATCCTCAACATGGGCTACTACATGGCGGCCTCCGCGCTGTGCGCCGACCTGGAGGTCGACGCGCAGAAGCTCGGACGCGCCGTCGAGGCCACGCTTGCGCTCGGCCCGGCCGACGCCACCGAGGCTCAGAAGCGCTCCCAGCACGAGGCCCTGCTGATGTTCCTCGGCATGAGCAGCGGCGCCCTGATCGGGTCGCATGTGGAGGACAAGGCGGCCTTCTGCGACGACGCCAAGAAGCTGCAGGGCGGTGCGCCGGAGACCCACCTGTTCGCCGCGGGCGCGCCGTCCGCGCCTTCCACGGCGCCACTGCCGACCGAGCCGCCGGCCGCACCGGCGAAGCCCTGACGGCGGGCGGCGCGGCGACCGCGATCGCCGCGCCGCCTGCGGGGCGCCTCAGTTCAGCGACGACATCGTGATCGCCAGCGCGACCGCGCTGATGATGGCCGTGGCGAGCATGAATCCGCGCAGGGCCAGCAGTGCGGCGCGCAGCGAACTCAGCCCGAACGAGCGTCGGAACCAGAATGCGTTGGCGGCCAGATACCAGAGCGCCCCGGCGGACATGATGCTGGCGCCGATGGCGGGCGGGCTGTGCAGGCGCAGAACGATCACCCCGGTTGCGACCATGAGCACGAAGCCCCCGGCGGCGAAGCACTGGCTGAAGAAGGCGGGACGAAGCGTCTGCCGGGTCAGCGGCAGGCCCTTGAGGCGCACGTACTCGGCGGCGAACACCAGCGGGAAGATCGCGTAGAGGAGCGAGCGGGTGGCCAGCGTGCCCTGGGTGGACTTCATGAGTTGGCCGGCGAGCCCGGTCGTGGCGGACGGCGCGAGGTGCGCCGTTCGTTCCAGGATGTAGCAGAGCACGACCGTAAGCATCAGAAACAGTGGCGGGCTCAGCGTGTCCGAGTACTGATCCTCGGGCGCATCCGATTGCTCGTCTATGGCATAATCGAATGTATTGACCGGGTTTATGAGTATCCGAAAAAGGGTTCTCGGGTAGAAGAGCAGCCAGGTCATCACCTCGTAGATGAATTCCTCGAAAGACCGGATGATCCTCATCAGGTCCATGCAGCAACTCTCCGAACCATGGGGCAGGTGTCCATGCCCCGCCAACTGCAGCTTTATCTGGCTTCGCCTCGCTCGCCATTGACGTGTTCCGCCACGGCTGTGTCTCCTTCCGCCGCGGGATGCGGGGCGCCGCTGAGACGGAACCCGGCGCTCTGCAGGCGCCAGATCAGTCGCCGCAGGCCGGCCATGTTGCCCAGCAGGGCGCTCTCGGCGTCCGGACCCTCGAGCGTGGCGGCCGGCACGATGAGGCCGCCTTTCACCCGGCGGCAGAGGCCCAGTTCGATCAGGCGGCTGGTCCGGCGACGCACCGTCTCCAATGGAACGCCCATCGATGCGGCGACGGCGCGGACGCTGACCGGCCTTCGAACCTCGTCGGGCGGCGCTGCGGCCAGCGTCGCGAACTGACGCGCGGCCGGGTCGACATCGAGGTGGGCCAGGTTGGCCGTCACGATCGCGCGATGCACCAGCACGGTCAGCAGGTCTTCGCCGGGGTGCATGGCGGACAGCCCTTGCAGGGTGCGGAGGAAATGCTCCATGGCCAGGCGCGCGACAAGCCTGGCGATCTGGCCGTCGGGCTCGACCCCCGCCCGCCCGGTGGCAATCGGCGTTTGCGGCATTTGCTGACCCCCATCTCGTCGTCGAGTTACCCGGATCGGGTCGCTTGCCATCGTCGCCCGGTTGTACCCGGCCACGACTGCGCCCCAAGATGACATACCGGAGTTATCAGTTACGGCAGAGGGCGGAGCTCTCGCAACGCCTTTGCCCACAAGCGTTTGCTCGACGAGGCCATGGCGACACGGGCGTGGCCTCGACAGCCATCCGAGGAGGCAGGTGTCCGTGGTCAGCGCAACCATCGCAAGTCGTCAGGCCGGCGAGGCCGACGAAATTCAGCGGCGGCTCGGCGCACTTGGGGACGAATTCGTTCCCATCCTGATGCTTCGCCAGATCGACGCCTGGCTGTCGCGCCCCGCATGGCTCTACCAAGGCGCCGAGTTTCTCCTCGAGGCGCCAGACCTCCCGCCCTCCATCCTTCTGCGGCACAAGGTCCGCATTCTCCACAATCTGCTGGCCACTCACGACCTGCACGCGCTCGTCCAGCTCTTCTGGCGCGCCATGCAGTGGCCCATGGGGCGGGCGGGCGGCCTCATCGCCGGCTACTCTCCCGATCTGGGCACGGCGGTCGATGCGCTGCTCGATGTCGCACGGATCAGCAATCCTCATCTCGGCGTCACCGACATCGTCGAGGCCGGGACGCGCCGGCTGCAGCTCCAGCCCACGGTGGCCCTGGGTCCGGTCGAGCTGGTCGTGGCCCTGGGCTTCGCCTTCCAGATGCACCGCGTTCTGACCTCGCGCGCCGGACCGTGCCCCGGACACGTAGAGCTGAGCTTCGCCTGGCCAGGGCCCGTGGACCCCGCGCGCCTTCCCGGGCCCGAGCGCGCGGTGCTTCGCTTCGGAACGCCCTCGAACACGGTGGCCTACCCGGCGGACTGGGATCGCCTGCGAAATCCCATGCACGATCCGGTGCTGTGGGAAATGGGACTTCGCATGGCGCGCGCCGAAGCGACGAAGCTGCGGGAACAGTCGATCGTATCCCAGGTTCGCCAGGCCGTTGCGCGATCGCTCCGCGACGACCAGCGCCCGCCTTCGGTTCGGGAGGTGGCGGCGAGCCTGGGAAAATCGATCCGGAGCCTCGAGCGAAGCCTGACCGAGGCGGGCACGATGTTCCGGGCGATTGTCGAGGAAGAGCGCAAGCAGATCGCCGCGGCGATGCTCTCCGAGGCCGATCGGAGCATCCAGGAGATTTCCGATTCGCTGGGGTTCTCGGACCGCACCAGCTTCACCCGGTCCTTCCGGACCTGGTTCAGCGTGCCGCCGGCGGCCTTCCGGATGCAGCTGGCTGCGGGCCGTCGGGCGTTCTGACGCGCGCGCCCCCGCCGCCCGCCGATCGGGCCCGGGCGGCATGGATGGCCGACATCCGCTCGATGTAGTCCGGGGGGAAGGCGAGGATTCCGGTCGCCTCGTCGCGAACCAGCCCGCGCTCGCCCGGACCCAGCCTGTACGCCAGCTTCATGAGCAGGTCGCTGCTGACCCAGGGGCTCGAGCGGAAATAGCTGTGGCCCAGCCCGGAATCGAATCCTTCGACACCGGTGACGTCGATGTAGGAGATGCGGTCTCGGTCGCTGCGGAACAGGCCTCTCATCCGATCCGACAGGTCGTCCTCGCCGAATGCCGAGCCCAGTCGCCGGTGACCGGTCAGCGCCTTCGACGCCCTGAGCGCGGAGTCCTTCCGCGATCCGTAGATCACGAGGTGGCGCTGGGCGCCGAGCAGGCCGTCGGCGACCGAGGCGGCGAAGGCGTCAAGATCTATGTCGCTGCTGAGCAGCACCACGTTCTCGACCTTGCGCCCAAGGCGCAGGCGGGCCGCGGGGTCGTGCCGGTTGATGAGGGCGATCTGCTCCATCGCCCGCACCGCGAGGCGGGTGCCCGCGCTGTGCGCGACCACATGGATGCGCTCGGCGTCGGTGGAGGATTCGATGAAGCCGATCAGTTCTCGCAGGTTGCGCGCCGTCGCCATGGCCGTTTCGATGTCGCCGACGTAGGCCGTGACCTTGGTCGTGGCGGGCCACGAGTAGGCGATCAGGACGCCCTGGTATCCGAGGAAGTGCCAGAGTTCCGCGCCGACCAGGACGGGATTGTCGAAGTTCACGCGGAAGCCGTGGATGAAGATGAAGACGTCCTTCTCCGGCGAGGAGGCCAGCCGGGCGTTGACCGCATCCGCCAGCCTTCGCGCCGCGGGGCCCGAGAGGCCGTCGGTCGGCCGCGGCGGCAGGCCTTCGGAATCCAGGATGCCGAACTCCTCGATCCCTCCGACCTGGAGCGCGAGGTCATCTCCCTTTCGCCTCAGATGGGCCTCGCGACGCATTTCGGTCCAGGTCAGGTCGGATCGCCCGACCGTGACCTGCGCCGCTCCCGCGCGCAGCACACCGCCTCGGACGCTGTCATAGAAGACCCCCTGCGCCCCCTGGCCGGGTCGACGGTCCGTGACGTAGAGGACGCCGCCGCCCGGCAACTCGGCGACCCGCTGCTGGTCCGTGGCGGCGCCGGCCAGCACGCCCTTCAGGATCGCTTCCGGTGCGGGCATCAGCTTCAGTGTGAGCGGCCCGGGCGAGGCGCAGGCCGAGACGAGCGGCGCCAGAAGCGCAACCATGCCCAGCGCGGCGACGCGGCGGCGCAGGGTGCTGAGGCTCAGGCTCCGCGACGGCGATGCGGCGGCCTGGGCCGGCTGCGCGCGGTTCAATGCGCCGCCCGCCCGCGCCAGAGCTGGAATGTCAGGATCGCCCCGATGGCGAACTCCACGGGATAGAGCCAGACGTCGAACCTCACCGCCTCGGCCTTCTGCGTAATGACGGTGACGAACTGGAAGTAGTCCCAGAACCAGTGCGCGATGATCAGCGGCCAGAGGCTGTTCAGGCGGATCGCCAGCGGGGCGAACATGAAGCCCCAGAGAAGGGTGTAGCCCAGCTGGTACAGAACGGAGGGCGCGGGCTCCCCGCCCAGGATGTTCACCGCATGCAGCAGCGAGAAGCCGACGGAGCTGCCAATGATGGCGGGAAGCGGGTTTCGTCGGTCGAGCAGACTGCGCAGCAGCAGCCCCCTGAATGCGACTTCCTCACCGGCGCCCACCAGGAAGATGACGGCGCCCAGGAACGCGATCTGACGCCATTGGGCGTCGCTGGGCGGTGAGGCGGCCAGCGCACCGGCGTTCACGGCGAACTTGTACGCCAGGACGGCGAAGAAGGGCGCGAACCAGACCAGTTCCTTCCAGCGCAGCTTGCCGAAGCCCGCGCCTTGCCAGCCGAAGTAGCGGATCAGGAACGCGAGGTTCCCCAGGTTCGTCAGGATCAGGACGAACCAGAAGGTGTCGAACATGGCGAGGTCGCCATAGGTGACGCCCTTGACGGCGCGCATGTACCACATGCCGACGCCCATGATGGCGATGTAGGTGACGGCTGCGATGATCCCGACCGTCGGCGTCGGGGCGGGCTGCGTGACGCGAGGCATTGTCAGGTTTCCGCAGTGGGAGGCCACCCCGATCGAGCGGGGCCCAGAAGATTAGAAACCCCTCACGTCTTGGCACAATTGATGTCCTGCGTTTCGCCTGAAGATTGGCGCAACTCATCTAATCTCTGGCGGACGATATCTACTGCGGCAGGCGGGCGACGTGCCTTTAGGCTGTCCCAACTGAGCACGAGGGCGCCGGTCTCTCTTCGGCAATCCGCCGCAGTCCTCCGATCGGCGGGTGACGACAGGCTTCCTTATAAAGTTCCCAGAATTGCCCTCCACCGCGACGCTGGGCTTCTTCGCGGCCGTGACATGACTGGAGGGCGTCTTGCGGCTCGAGGACTGGGATGGTGCGCTGTCGCCTGCGCGGCTGGCGCCGATGGAGGATGCGGCGGCCGGCGCGCGCGACGGGACGCTTCCTGAGGCGGAGCCGGAGGCGGCGGCCGACGAACCGGCTGCTGAGCAGGGCTTGGCCTCCGCCAAGGCGGCCGCATGGCTCGCAGACTGGGCGCCGGAGTCGATCGACATGATGGCCGCCCTGGCCGCAGCCGGCTTCGGGGCGTCCGGCTCTGGCGCGGCCGCCCTTGCCGAGGAGACGGCCGACATCGATCCGCGGCAGATCCTGCGCGACCGGCCCGACGTCCACGCGGCTTTCTACCGGGAGTTTTTCGGTCCCAACAACGATCGCAACTCGTCCGCCTGGGTGGACCGCGTAGGCGGCGAGACGGCGGAGGACTACGCGCGCTACTGGTACGCGACCCACGGCCGCTTCGAGGGATATGCGCCCAGCGCCACCCTTGCGGCGCCTGCCGAGGGCGTCCCCGCAGAGCTCCATTCGGGCCGCACGACCATCGATGGGATCCCGGTCGCAAAGATCCTGGCCGACCGCCCGGACGTCTTCCAAGCCTACTTCACCGAGTACTACGGCCCCAACAACGACCGCGATTCCGACGCCTGGGTGAAGCGCGTGGGCGGGACCAGCCTCGAGGACTACGCCGACTACTGGTACAACGCCCATGGCCGGATGGAGGGCTATACGCCGAGCGGCCCCCCCCCCGCGGCGAACGCGGCGGAGCCCCCGGCGACGACGCCCGAGCCGCCGCCGCCCGCGCTGGAGCCCCTGCCGGCCGAGGACCCCTCGCTGGATCCCTGGAACCACCCGGCCATCTACCCGGACTGGCGGCCGCCCTTCCCCGGGTGGCGGCCGCCCCGCGAGGCCCCCGCCGATCCCGCCGGGGCCGAGGCCCCGGTGGTGGTCTTCGCCCGGCCGCTCGTCGTCCACTACCGGGAGGACGGCGTCGACCTGCTGCCGGCCACCGACGAGGAACTTGCCCAGATGCGGTCGTTGTTCGACGACGGCGTGTTCTGAGCCATTGCGGGCGGCTCGACCATGGCCTTGACGCTGGGGGCGCCGGCCCCGCTGTTCAGCGCCCCCTCTCCGGTGAATCCCAGGTTCGCCTTCGCCAGCCTGGGCGGACGGTACATCGTGCTGGCGTTCCTGCCCGGGCCGGGACCGGCGCGCGACGCCGCCCTCGCGCTGGTGCGCAGTCGAAGCGCCGCATTCGACGACGACCGCCTCGTGTTCTTCGGCGTGCTGCCGGACGCGGAATCGTACGCCGCGGCGCGCAACGAGCCGCCGGTCCGCTGGTTCTCGGACGTCGACGGCGAGCTGCGCCGGCTCTACGGCGCGGTGGACGAGGCCGGCGGGGTCAAGCCGCTGTGGGTGGCGATCGATCCGTCCCTGCGCGTGCTCGCGTGGGTCCAGCCCGAGCAGGGCGGAGAGCTGATCGGCCATCTGGCGTCCCGCGGCGACCCCGACCGACACGCCGGAACACCGCTCCACGCGCCGGTCCTGATCGTCCCGCGGATCTTCGAGCCGTCGTTCTGCCAGCGGCTGATCGACTACTACGCCGCGGCCGGGGGCCTGCCGTCCGGGACCATGGTGGACCGGGAGGGACGGACGATCGGCGTGCTGAGCGCCTTCAAGAGCCGCCGGGACGCCACGATCAGGGACGAGAGGCTCGTCGCCGAATGCCGCGCCCGCATCTCCCAGCGCCTCCTGCCGGAGATCCGCAGGGCGTTCCAGTTCCGGACCACGCACATCGAGCGGTACATCGTGGGGTGCTACGACGCCGAGGAGGGCGGCTGGTTCCACCCGCATCGCGACGACACCACGCTCGGCACCGCGCACCGGAAGTTCGCGGTCTCCATGAACCTGAACGCCGAGGAGTTCGAGGGCGGCGACCTGCGCTTCCCGGAGTTCGGGCGAAGGACCTACCGGCCTCCGACCGGCGGCGCCGTGGTCTTCTCGTGTTCGCTCCTGCACGAGGCCACCCGCGTCACGCGCGGGACCCGCTACGCGTTCCTGCCGTTCCTCTACGACGCCGAGGGCGCGGAGGTGCGCGCCGCCAACCTGCACGCCCTGGACCCCTCGCGGGTGGAGACGGAGCAGACGGCGTAGTGGGTGGCGCAGATGCGCTCAGGCGACCTCATCCTCCGCGGCCAGGCGATAGCCCAGGCCGGGCTCGGTCCGCACCAGGCGGGGCGACGAGGGCTCGGCCTCCAGCTTCTGGCGGAGCTGCCCCACCAGCACCCGGACGAACTGGGCGTCGACCTGCGCCCGGGCCCCCCAGACCGCCGCGATCAGCTGGCGGTGGGTGACGATCCGCCCCGCATGCCGCGCCAGGGTGCGCAGGAGATCGTACTCGCGCGGGGTGAGGTGGACCTCCTGGTCCTCCAGCCAGACCCGGCGGACGGCGAAGTCGATGGTCAGGTCACGCGTCCGGAAGCGCGCCTGCGAGGCGAACCGCCGTTCCCGGCCACGCAGGGACGCCCGCACCCTGGCCAGCAGCTCGCCCACGCCGACGGGCTTGTTGACGTAGTCGTCGGCCCCGGCGTCCAGCGCAGCGATCTTCTCGCTCTCGAGGTCGCGGGCCGAGAGCACGATGATGGGGGCGTCCGACCACTCCCGGACCCGACCGATCACCTCCTTGCCGTCCATGTCGGGAAGGCCAAGGTCGAGGATGATCGCGTCGCAGGGCTCGGCGGCGAGCTGAGTCAGGGCCGCGGCGCCCCCCGTCGCCACGGTCACCTCGTAGCCGGCCGCCTGCAGGGCCGGGCTGAGCGCCCGGACGATCTGCGCCTCGTCGTCCACGAGAAGGAGCCGCGGGCCGCTCATGCGCCGGCCGCCTGGAGGCGCAGGCGGACCACGAGCCCCGTCACGCCGTCCCGACGGTTGTGGACGCAAACCTCGCCGCCCATGGCCGTCAGCAGCCCGCGGGTGATCGCCAGGCCGAGACCCGTGCCCTGTGTCTGCGCCGCCTCCGGGGCCCGGTAGAACTTCTCGAAGACCCGCTCGGTGTCCGCGTCGCGAACGCCCGGCCCCTCGTCCCAGACTTCCACCACCACGCCCGGGTCCTCATGGCGCACCACGATGCTGAGCGGTGACCGGAGCGGCGCATAGCGGAGCGCGTTGTCCACGACGTTGCCCAGAGCCTGCTCGAAGAGCACGGGGTCGCCGATGGCCTCGGGTGTACGGGGATCGGTCACCGTCGACACGTGGCGCTTGTCCGCGCAACGCCGGCGCTCCAGCACGCGGCGCACGACCTCCGGCACGTTGAAGGCCGCGGCCTGCAGCGTCAGGGCCCCCGCCTCCAGGCGGCTCATGTTGAGCAGGTTGGCGACGACGCCGTCGAGGCGCTCCGCCTCCTCGCGGATCGTCGCCAGGAGGTCCTGCCGGGTCTCGCCGTCGAACGAGCCGCCGAAGGCCTCCAGGCTGGTGGCCGAGGCAAGGATCGCCGCGAGCGGCGTGCGCAGATCGTGGGAGATGGATGACAGCAGCGCATCACGCAGGTGCTCTGTCCGGGCCCTGGCCTCGGCCTCGGCCTTGCCGGCGGCCAGTCGGGCGCGGGCGATCGCCGCAGCCCCGGTATCGACGAGGATCTCGACCAGTGTCAGCTCGTCATCGCTGAGGTCGGCCCCCGCAGGCCGCCAAGCCGCCGCGCCAAGCGCCGCGGACCCGGCCCGCAGAGGCCGGAGCCGCCATCCGTCGTCGCCTGCGGTCCGCGCCGCCGCATCCGCCCGCGTTTCGAGGTGGAGCAGCCGCTGCGTCAGGTCTGGCCGTTCGCGGTCGTCGGGCGCGCACAGCATCGCCGCCCCGTCGCTGACGACGGCCTCGCCATGGGCCGCTTCGGCGAGGCGGCCGACGAGCCTTTCGCGGATGTGCGCCTCGTCCGAACTCGCCGAGAACTCCCGGCTCGCCTCGAAGAGGATCGCGTTCAGGCGCTGGCGCGCCTTCGCCCGGGCGGCCTCGTCACGGACGCGCCCGGTGAGAAGCCCCGTGAGCGTCGACACCGCGAGGAACACCATCAGGACGTTGAAGTCCTCGGGCGAGCCGAAGGTGAACTGAAAGCGCGGATCGACCCAGTAGAAGTAGACGACGAAGGCAAGGCCTGCGGCGACGTAGGCCGGCCCGGAACCCAGCAGGAAGGCCGCCAGCAGGACACCTGCGAGGAAGATCCCTGACAGACGGTCGCTTCCCGTCAATCGGTAGAAGAGTTCAGCGATCCCGGTGGCAGCGGCGATGATCGGCGCCACGGCGCCGTAGCGCAGGATCTGGCGGAGGAAACTCCGTTCGCGACCCGCTTCCCGCGCCCGAGGCGGCGACCACCACATGAGGTTCTCAGTCCATCAGGCCCGGCGCGGGGTCAATTATGGCCGGCTTATGCCGCCACGCCGCGTCCTTATAAGTTCGTTATGCTGGCGGTTCGCGGTCCGGGCTTGCCATCTGACGGCAAGCGACCGCGCACGCAACCCTCCCCCGACGCCGGACGAACCCCACTCGAACGGCGAGCGTGCCGCGGCCGCGACGGGCGCCACATGGATTCAGGACTGCAGCTGTTCGCCTTCGCCGTCGCCCTCACCATGGCCGTGGGCGTGCTTTGGCTGCGTCTGGTGACGTGGATCCTCGGTGGACCGAAACCACGTCACCCGGGCCGCGTCGGCCGAAGCCGAGCGCACCGGACAGCGAACGAAAACCTCTCGAGGCCCAAGCCATGATCACCTCCGCTCGCATCATCCTGGCGGCGGCCGCCGCCGGCGTCGTGCTGTCGGGCTGCGCGACCAAGCCCAAGCCCGCGGTCGGCGCCTCCGCCACGCCCGCGGAAGCCGGGCCGACGACAGCCATGCCCACCCCCTCGCCGCCGAGCGCGCCCGACGCCGATCCGTCGGCCCAGCAGGCGCTGATCGCGGCGGCCGGGGAAGACCGGGTCTACTTCGACTTCGACAGCGACGCCCTCGACGGCGAGGATCGCGAGACCCTGCGCCGCCAGGCCGCCTGGTTGGCGGCGAACCCCTCGGTCGGCGTCCGTATCGAGGGCCATGCCGACGAGCGGGGAACGCGCGAGTACAACCTTGCGCTCGGCGCTCGGCGCGCCGCGGCCGTGCGTCAGGCGCTGATCACGAGCGGCGTCGCCTCCACGAGGATCGCCACGCTGTCCTTCGGCAAGGAGCGCCCCCTCGACCCGGCCTCAAGCGAGGACGCCTGGGCGCGCAACCGCAACGCGCAGACGGTGGTGATCGGGATCGGGGAACGATGACGCCAACCGAGCGCCGTTGAAGCGGGCCGCCGGGCGGCGCCAGACTGGGAGGCCTGTCGCAGCCTTCCTGGAGTTTCCCATGCCCCCCGCGGTCGAAGATCCGGACACCGTCACAGTCGCCGAAACCGGCGTGGGGAAGTTCCAGGTGGCGGTGCTGGCGGCAGGCGCCAGCTTCCTGGCCGACGAGCCCGTGGCGGCCGGCGGCCTGGGCAGCGGTCCGAACCCCTATGACCTGCTCTGCGCCGCCCTCGGCGCCTGCACGGCGATGACGCTGCGGCTCTACGCCGAGCGCAAGGGCTGGCCGCTGGCGCGGGCGACGGTGCGGGTGCTGCACACGCGCGCGTCCGATGGCGGCGACCGCTTCGCGCGCGAGGTGACGCTGGAGGGCGCCCTGGACGCCGAACAGCGGCGGCGCCTGCTCGAGATCGCCGAGCGCTGTCCCGTTCACCGCACGCTGGAGCGCCCGGCGGAGATCCTGACCATCGCGGCCCAGCCTCCGGCGCTGGAGGAGCGGGAGCGCGCGGGCGTCGGTCACCTGCGGGCCATGGAGGCGGCCTGCGAGGACTGAGGCCGGTTCAGCCGGCCGCGGCGGCCCGGATCGCCGCCTGGCTCTCGCGGACGCGCGCGTCGAGCGCGCCGGCCCAGGGCGGCGAGGCCGCGCCGCGCAGCGCGAGCGCGTAGCCGTAGCGGATGGTCGGGCCGAGCTGGCCGTCGCTGAGGTCCCCGGTCACCCAGTCGAGCATGGCGGCGCCGAAGCTGCGGTCGAGGCTGCGCGACAGCAGCTCCACGTCCACGTCTTCGGCGATGGCCCCGGCGCGGGCGACGTCGCGGACGAGGCTTTCCCAGAAGGCGAAGCGCTGGGAGTTGAAGATCTGCGAGCGGAAATCGTCGGAGGGATCGAACAGGGCGGCCCAGACGGTCCGGTAGAACGCCGGATCGGCCACGTAGAAGTCGACGCAGATGTCGAGCGCGCCGAAGAGCCGTTCGAGAGGCTCGGTCGAGCGCAGGTCGGCGAACCGGTCGAGGTACTCGCGGATGTCGTCCAGCACCGACAGCAGGATCGCGCGCTTCGAACCAAAGAGGTTGTAGGGCGTGGCCAGGCTGACGCCGGCGCGGGCGGCGAGGGCGCGCATCGAAAGCCCGGTGTTGCCCGTTTCGCGGATCAGGTCGCGGGCCGCGCGGATGATGCGGCGGCGGCGTTCCTCCTTGCCGGCCTCGCGTCGGCTGAGCGTCACCGCGCCGGACTCGTCCCGCATGGGCTTGGCCCCCGCTCCCATGGTCGTCTCGCGCTCCCCCGAGAAAGGACGCCTCTATAACAGCCGCGCCCCCCGCGTGCAGCCGCTGCGGCGCCCGGGCCCGGCGTCGCTTGACGCTCGACATTCCTATAACGTGTACTGCCAATCGCCATCGGCCCGGCCTCGCCCGGCCTCGATGACCCCCGCAACGAACCGGAGCCACGCCGTGACCTACGAGACGATCAAGTACGAGACGGACGGGCCGGTGCTGACGATCACGTTGAACCGACCGGACAAGCTGAACGCCTACACGGCGCAGATGGGGGCCGAGCTGGCCGACGCGCTGGGCCGGGCCGACGAGGACGACGCGGTCCGCGCCGTGATCCTGACGGGGGAGGGGCGGGGCTTCTGCGCCGGCGCCGACATCTCGGCCGGCGCGGGCAGCTTCGACACGACGAGCGGGGAGGGGGCCAAGAACTTCGGCGGCGCCGGGAACGTCCAGCGTCGCAACGAGGGCGTCGGCTTCGTCGGCGCGCTCTTCAACTGCAAGAAGGCCACGATCGCGGCGTTCAACGGCCCGGCGGTCGGCGTGGGCATCACCCTGGCGCTGCCCACCGACATCAAGATCGCCTCGACGGCGGCGAAGTTCGGGTTCGTCTTCGCCCGGCGGGGCCTGGTGCCCGAGGCCGGCAGCGCCTGGTTCCTGCCGCAGCTCGTGGGCCTGTCGCAGGCGCTGCGCTGGTGCCTGTCGGGCCGCGTGTTCGGCGCAGACGAAGCCCTCGCCGGCGGCCTCGTGTCGGAGGTGGTCGAGCCCGAGCGGCTGCTGGGCCGCGCCCGCGAGATCGCGCTGGAGATCGCCGAGAACACCGCCCCCGTCTCGATCGCCCTCACCCGGCAGATGCTCTGGCGGTTCGCCGGCCAGGACCATCCCTTCGACCTGCTGAAGGTGGACGGCCCGTTCGCGATGACGCTGGGCGCCGGCGGCGACGTCAAGGAGGGGGTGTCGGCCTTCCTCGAGAAGCGGCCGCCCAGCTTCCCGGGCAAGGTCAGCCAGGACATGCCCAAGGGCTACCCCTGGTGGGACGGCGTGGCCTGAGGCGCGGTCAGGGCGTCGGGATCAACTTCCGCTGCGCCATCTCGGCGATCCAGAACCGCAGGGTGTCCTCGGTGTCGTAGCAGGCCCCGAAGCCCGCCTGCCGCAGCTTGATCGTGCTGACCAGGATCGGCAGCGTCACCGCGGTCACGCCCGGGCGCGTGAGCGCGTCGACGTAGTGATGGCTCTCGCCGAGCAGGCGCTCGAGCGGGATCGGCCGCAGCCCCTCGCGCGCGACGATGCGGTCCCAGATCTCCGCGTGGGCCGGCAGCCATTCGGCGAGGCGCAGGGGCTCGTCGGGGCCTTGCGCCATCCCGAACGCCTCGGCCATGGCGGGCCACACCTCGCTCCAGGCGAAGACGTCGCCGTTGGTGATGTTGAAGGTCTCCCCGGCGGCGGCCGGCGCTTCTGCGGCCCAGGCGAACGCCTCCCCCAGCAGCCGCGGGTCGACCAGCTCCATGACCTGGGTCGCGCCGCCCGTGTACGCGAAGGCCTGGCCCAGCTCGCGCCGGATGGCGGCGTACACGGCCAGCGGCAGCAGGGGGTTCATCGCCGCGCCCCAGGCGGCCCCAACGACGATCTGCGGCCGGAAGATGGTCCAGCCGAAGCCCCGCGTCCGAGCCGACGCCCGCAGGTAGTCCTCCTGCAGCCAGTAGAAGTTGGCGTGGTCGTCACGCGGCGCCCGCTCGCGCGCCGGGATCGGAATGCGCGCCCGCAGGTGTGCGCCGTAGGCCTTGGTCCCCTGCAGCAGGGTGACGTGCCGAAGGGATGAGGCCGCGGCCAACGGCTCCAGCAGGTTGCGCAGCATGGAGAGATTGGTCTCCATCTGGTCCGTCTCGCGCCATCCGGCGAGCAGGCCGGGCTTCTCGTAGAGCGCGGCGTAGACGAGGTGGGTCACTTCGCCGAGCCCGCCGAACGCCGCGCGGCAGGCGGCCGGGTCGGTGAGGTCCACGGCGATGTGGCGAACGGGCGCCGCGACGGTCGGCTCAGGGGTTCGGCGCGAAACCGCGATCACATTCCATCCCGCGGCGGCGAACCGGGCGACCGCCGCCTCGCCCACCAGGCCGGTGGCGCCGGCGACCAGGACCGTCTTCATGGGCAACCTCCGCGCTGGACGCCGAGCTTTAGGGGCTTGCCGTTGCGGCGGCCCAGCCCCATGGCGTTCCGTCCGCAACGGGGATTGCACTGTCGTGAAGCTCTCGCCGCCGCAACTGCTCCTCTGGGGACTGCTCTCGGTTCCTGGCGTCTGGATCGTCGCACGCCATGCCACCGGAGCTCTGGGCTACGGCGAGGCCATCCAGTTGAGCGGCGAGTGGGCCGTGCGCCTGCTGGTCGTGGTGCTGGCGGTGACCGGCCTGCGCCTGGCGTTTCCCCGGGCCGGCTGGACGGTATGGCTGCTGCGCCGGCGTCGCGACCTGGGCGTCGCCGTGTTCGGCTACGCCCTGCTGCACCTTGGGGTCTACCTGGCGCGCAAGGCCGAGATGCCGGTGCTGATCGTGCGCGAGGCGCTCGATCCCGGCATGGCCGTGGGCTGGGTCGGGTTCGTGGTCTTCGCGGTGCTGGCGATCACCAGCAACGATGCATCCGTCCGCGCGTTGGGCCCGCGGTGGCGGATCCTGCACCGGATGGTCTACGCGGGGGCCGCGCTCACCATCGCGCATTGGGTGATCACCGCCTTCGATCCGCTCGTCGGCTGGATCCACGGCGGCGTGCTGGCCGCCGTGATCCTTGTCCGTCTGGCGCTGCGCCGCCGGAGAACCGTCAGGGCAGGGTGACGTAGCTGCGCAGGCGCGCCACTTCCTTGGCGTCGACGTATTTGCCGATCTCGCGGTCGAACTGCGCCAGGTCCTTGTAGGGGCGGTACTCCTCGAACTCGTGCGCCATGCGGCGCGTCATGCCGGGGATCAGCATGATGTCGTCCCGCGAGGCGTTGTTGAGGCTGATCGGCACGAAGACGGCGGCGTAGAGCGCGGGCAACTGCGCCTCGGGGACCTTGCCGGCCACAACCTTGGCGAACGCGCCCTGCGTCGCATAGGGCCGGTTGCGGATGATGTCGCGCACCAGCTCGGCGCTGAGCCCGGGGACCGCGCGCAGTTGCGCCTCGGTCGCCCGGTTGGGGTTCAGGTGGGTCGTCGCCATGGGCGTCCCGGCGGGCGGCGCCAGCTTGGGCCGCGACTGGCTGAAGGCGACGCCGCCAGTCGTGAGAGCGATGAGACCGGCGACGAGCGTCGTACGGAGCACCTTGCGCATGATCTTCTCCAATGGGGGATGCGACTTTCTTGCAACTCACTCGCAGTTGCGCAAGCGCCATCGTGCGGCTGCGCCGTGGGCTGGTGGCGAAGGCGGCGGCCTGCTCTATCCGTGCCGCCTCATGCTTCGGAGCCCTGCATGCCGTCCGTCCGCCGTCTCGCCGCCGCCCTGACGATCCTGGCGGCCGCGCCGCTGGCCGCCCAGGCCCAGGGCGTGGAAACCCGGCCGCCGATCACGCCCTACAAGCCGGCCTTCGCCGGCCAGACGCGGGCGCCCGAGCAGAAGCTCGGCGTCGCCTTCGAGACCGCCACCGTGGCGACCGGGCTCAAGTTCCCCTGGGCCATCGCCCTCCTGCCCGACGGCCGGATGCTGGTGACCGAGCGCATGGCCGGCGCCGTGCGCCTGGTCGGCGCCGACGGGACCTTGTCCGAGCCGCTGGCCGGCGCGCCGCAGGTGCTGGGCCGCGGCCAGGGCGGCCTGCTGGACGTGGTGCTGGACCCCGCCTTCGCCCGCAACCGACTGGTCTACCTCAGCTATGCCGAGGCCCAGGCCGACAACACGAACAACACCGCTGTGGCCCGGGCGCGGCTCACCGAGGGGCCGACTCCGCGGCTTGAGGACCTGACGGTGATCTACCGCCAGAAGCCCTCGCTGAACTCGCCCCTGCACTTCGGCTCCCGCCTGGTCTTCGACCGGACCGGGCGGCTCTTCGTCACCCAGGGTGACCGGTTCCTGCCGGACGGCCAGAAGCAGGCCCAGAACCTCGACAGCCTGATCGGCAAGATCGTGCGGATCGGCGCGGACGGCTCGGTCCCGAAGGACAATCCGTTCGTCGGCAAGGCGGGCGCCCGGCCCGAGATCTGGTCGATCGGCCACCGCAACATCCAGGCCGCCACGCTGCACCCGCAGACCGGCGAACTCTGGACTGTCGAGTACGGTCCGCAGGGCGGCGACGAGCTCAACGTCGCGCGCAAGGGCAAGGACTACGGCTGGCCCACCATCAGCTATGGCGTGAACTACGGACCGGCCAAGGCGCCCATCACCGGCGGCGAGACGCAGCGCACGGGAATGGAGCAGCCGCTCTACTACTGGGACCCCGTCATCGCGCCCGCGGGCGCGATCTTCTACACCGGGGCGGCCTTCCCGGCCTGGAAGGGCAGCCTGCTGATCGCCGGCCAGCAGCCGCAGGGCCTGCCGGGCGGCCACATCACGCGCCTCACCCTCAAGAACGATCGCGTGGTGGGCGAGGAGCGCCTGGACCTTCCGGGCGCCTACTGGCGCGACATCCGCCAGGCGGCGGACGGCTCGATCTACCTGCTGGCCGGCGGACCTGCGGGCCGCATCGTGCGTCTGACCCCGAAGCGCTAGCTGTCGAGGATCGCCACGGCGCGGATCCAGCCCGCGGACGCGCCGGCGATCTTCACCGGAAAGCACGAGAGGGTGAAGCCGTTGGCTGGCAGCGCCTCCAGGTTCGTCAGCTTCTCGATCTGGTAGTACTCGCGGAAGCGTCCGGCCTTGTGGCCTTCCCAGATGATGCGGGGGTCCTTGGTCTCGGCCCACTTGCGGGCGGTATGGCTGAACGGCGCGTCCCAGGACCAGGCGTCGGTGCCGACCACCTTCACGCCGCGCTCGGTGAGGTAGAGCGTCGCCTCCTCGCCCATGCCGCAGCCGCGATGGATGAAATCGGGATCGCCGTACGCGGCGCCGGCCGCCGTGTTGACGAGGACGATGTCGAGCGGCTTGAGCTCGTGGCCGATGCGCGCCAGTTCCGCCTCCACGTCGGCGGCCCCCGCTACGTAGCCGTCGGGAAAGCGCCGGAAGTCGAGCTTCACGCCGGGCTGCAGGAAGTACTCGAGCGGACCCTCGTCGATCGTCGGCGCGGGCCGCCTCGCCACCGACTGGTCGGTGGTGGAATGGAAGTGCCACGGCGCGTCCATGTGGGTGCCGTTGTGGGTCGACAGCGTCAGTTGCTCCACCGCCCAGCCTTCCCCCTCGGGCAGGTGCTCGGCCTCGAGGCCCGGGAAGGACGCGGCCATCTGCGGCACGGTCTCGCGATGCCGGAAGTAGGTCACCTTCGGCCGCATCGTCGCGGGGTCGGAGATGATGTCGTTCGTGATCGGGATCGACAGATCCACCAGCTTTCTGGCCATGTCAGGCGCCTCCCAAGCCACGACCTTAGCGCCCCGGAAGCGTGCTACGACAGAATTCCTCCCTGAAATCGCCCCGAACCGGAACAACGCTGTCGTCCGGGCTGTTGAAGGTTGTGTCGGGTGGAGCACAGAGGCTGGGCAGGGGATGGCCGTTATCGCGTCCGCGGCGCAACGCGATCACATGACCGCAGGTAGCCCCCGGAAGGGCTTGCGCGTCGCCGCGAGCCGCCGCAAGCGCGCGTTCGATGTCGCCGTGGCCGGGCTGGCGCTGCTCGCCTTTCTGCCGCTGCTCATGCTGATCGGAACCGCGATCTGGATGGAGAGCGAGGGCCCGATCCTCTTCCGGCAGCAGCGGACGGGCCTGAACGGCCGCCCCTTCCGAATCTACAAGTTCCGCACCATGACGGTCACCGAGGACGGCGACGGCGTCCGCCAGGCCGTCCGCGGCGACGCCCGCATCACGCCGCTGGGCGGGCTGCTCCGGAAGCTCAGCCTGGACGAACTGCCCCAGCTGCTCAACGTTCTGAAGGGCGAGATGTCGATCGTGGGCCCGCGGCCGCACGCCCTGAGCCACGATGCGGAATGGTCGCGGCGCGTGCCGGACTACGAGGGCCGTTTCCGGGCCCGTCCCGGCCTCACGGGCGAAGCCCAGGTGCTGGGCCTGCGCGGAGAGGTCCTGGACGACGAGGGGCTGCGCCGCCGCATCGAGGCCGATAACAGCTACATCGAAGGCTGGTCCTTCACCCGCGACCTCGCCATCGTGGCCCGCACGGCGCCGCTGCTGTTCGGCGACGCCCAGGCCTTCTAGGCCAGCGAGACGGCAAGCCGCGCGGCCATGGCCAGCAAGGCGAGCGAGCCCAGCATGAACAGCGCCCACCTGACCATGATGATGTTCGTCGTGGCCTGGACGAGGCTGTGCGCGACCCGCAGGCCCACGTAGGCCCACGCCAGCCACAGGTTCAGCCCGCCGCCCGCGCCGGCGACGGCAAGAGCCAGCGCCGTGGCATAGAACAGCGTCGGCTGCTCCATCAGGTGATTGTAGTTGTCCGCTTTCCAGCGCACGTGCGGCGGCAGCGCCTGATTGAGGTCATCCTTGGTCATGGCGGGGTCCATCGGGACCTTTGCCCGTCGCATGGCCGGGATCCGAGTGGCGTAGAGCCAGGCCCACATCACGAAGGACCACAGCACCAGCGCCACAACGGGCTGCAGAATCGGACTGGTCATCCCATCGCCTCGCGTTTCCGGGAAGCGGCACAGGAACGGGCCGGGACACGGCCGTAAAGGCCAGAAGTCCCACGATTGCGGCCATCGACGCCGGAGTGGCGCTTGACGCGGGCGACCGGGGCTGAAGCCTTGCGGCCGGAGGGGACGCCGTTGGATCTCATCGTCTTTCTGGCCGTCCTTGCGGCCGCGCTCATGCACGCCGCCTGGAATGCGGCCGTGCGCGTCGGCCTGGACCGGTTTTCATCAATCCTGCTCCTTTCGATGACGCAGAGCGGGCTGGCGCTGGCGCTCCTGCCGTTCGTCCCTTTTCCGGCGTCGGCCGCGTGGCCCTGGGTCGCGGGCGCCGCCCTGCTGCACACCGGCTACAAGCTGTTCCTGATCCGGGCCTACCAGCACGGTGACCTGTCGCAGGTCTACCCGCTGGCCCGCGGGGCCGCCCCGCCTCTCGTGGCCTTGGGCGGGATCGCGCTCTTCGGCGAGCAATTGCCGATCACGGGCTGGGCCGCCATCGGTCTGATCGCGGGCGGCGTCGGCCTGATGGCGTTCCGCGGCGGCGCAGGCACGTCCCGCCTGCCGGTGAGAGCGCTGGCGTACGCGCTCGGCACGGCGGGCTTCGTGGCGGCCTATACGCTGGCGGACGGGCATGGCGCGCGCGTCGCCGAGACCGCCACGGGCTTTGCGATGTGGATGTTCGTGGCCGATGGGGCGGTGATGCTGGCCTACGCCGTGATCACACGGGGGGCGCGGGCCCCGCTGGTGGTCGCCTCCGACTGGCGGACCGGCTTGCCCGCCGGGGCGCTGTCGCTCGGGTCGTACTGGATCACGCTGTGGGCGTTCACCCAGGCGCCGGTCGCCCTTGTCGCGGCGCTGCGGGAGACCAGCGTCCTGTTCGCCATGCTCATCGGCGTGTTCGTCCTCCAGGAGGAGGCAGGCCGCTGGCGACTGGCCGCGGGCGTGCTCATCCTGGCCGGCGTCGTGGCGACGCGTCTCTGATTGACGAACGGGCCGCCGGCCTCCTTAAGAACCCAGGTGACCGCCGCCGCCCCGCCTCAGCCCCGGATTCTCCTGGGGATCGCCTTGCGGGTGGCCGCGATGGCCTGCATGGCCTGCCTGTCGGCCATCGTGAAGTGGACCGGGTCCCGGGGCGTCCCGGTCTTCGAGATCATCCTGTTCCGCAATCTCTTCGCCTTCATTCCGCTGGGCCTCTACATCGCGCGGACGACCGGCTTCTCGGTCCTGCGGACGCAGCGGCCGCTGGGGCACGCGACCAGGTCGATCGTCGGTCTCACCGGGATGGTGTGCGGCTTCTCGGCGGTCCAGCACCTGCCCCTGACCGAAGCCACGGCGCTCCAGTTCACCTCGCCTCTGTTCATGACCGCGCTCTCCGCGCTCCTGTTGTCCGAGAAGGTCGGGCGGCACCGCTGGGCCGCCGTCTTCGTGGGCTTTCTCGGCGTGTTGATCATGGCCCGGCCGATCCCCGGCGAGATGAATGTCCCGGGGGTGACCCTGGGCATCCTGAGCGCGCTCGGAGCCGCCGGCGCGATGGTGGCCATCCGCCAGATCTCGGACACCGAGCGGGGCCCGACGATCGTCTTCTATTTCACGCTGGGCGGGGTCGTCCTGGGGGCCGTCGGCTCGGTCTTCCACTGGGTGACGCCGGATCCGCTCACGCTCGCGGCCCTGGTGCTGGGCGGACTGATCGGCGGCGTCGGCCAGCTGTTCCTGACTGAGGCCCTGCGCCAGGCGCCGGTCGGGGTCATCGCGCCCTTCGACTACACCCAGCTCGTCTGGGCCAGCCTTCTCGGCCTGGTCATCTGGGGCGAGTTGCCCCATCCGCTGACGCTCGTCGGGGCGGTGGTCGTGGCGGCGAGCGGCGTCTACATCCTGCATCGCGAGCTGCGCCGCTTCCGGACGCCCTCGCGCCCGGGGTGAATTGACACGACACGGTTACGGGCGGACCCTCGGCGACGTAGCGGCCTGAGGGAAGCGAACGATGCCCAAGACCCCCGCACTCTTCATCCTGGCGCTCTGCGCCGGCCTGGCCGGAGCCTCGTCGGCGGGCGCCGGCGCGGTGACCGTGCTCGGCGGCGGCATGGCGCGCGACTGCTCGAAGGCCGCGCTGGGCGGCGAGTCCGAGGCGCGCTTCGAGGCGATCTGCACGCTGGCGCTCGAAACCGAGATGCTGAACCTGCGCGACCGAGCGGGCACCTACGTGAACCGCGGCGTGCTGAAGCTGCGCCGCCGGGAGTTCGCCTCGGCCCAGTTCGACTTCAACCGGGCGATCGAGACCAAGCCCGACCTGGGCGAGGCCTACGTCAACCGCGGCGCCGCCGCCGTCGGGGCGCGGCGCTTCTCGGACGGCCTCAGCGACCTGAACAAGGCGCTCGAGCTGGGCGTCGAGGAGCCGGAGAAGGCCTACTACAACCGCGCGCTGGCGTACGAAGGCCTGGACGATCTGAAGGCCGCCTACTTCGACTACCAGAAGGCGGTCGAGCTGAAGCCGGACTGGGAGATGCCCAAGAAGGAGCTGGCGCGGTTCACGGTGGAACGGCGCTAGGCGTCGTCCGTTCGCGTCATGTCATGGGCTTCGCGCGCAATATCATCGTCCTGGCGCTGCTGACGGCGGCGGGCCCGGCGGCGGCGCAAACCCTCGATCCCCTGAGCCAAGGCCAGCTGCTCGACCTTCGGGCGCAGCAGGAGGCGGCGCAGCGCCGCGCGATCGATCAGGCGAACCAGCTGGAAGCCCTTGCGGCCCGCCAGCGCGCCGACGAGGCGGCGCTGGATCTCCAGCTTCGGCGCGGGGACGTGGGACCGCGCCAGGTTCCGGTGCTGAGGCATGCTCCGGGCGCCCCGGTCGCGCCGGCGTCGCAGGGCGCCTATCCGTCGGTTCCGGACGAGGCTCTGGCCGACTCCAACCGCAAGGTCCAGGAGGCGGCGCGGAACCGCCGCTGAGCGTCCACATTTCCAGAGCGGCGCCTTGGGCGTCGAGGTCGAGCGGAGAGCATCCATGCGCTGGGGCGGCGAAGGCGGCGGCAACATCGAGGACCGGCGCGGCATGGGCGCGGCCGGTGTCGGCGGGCTCGGCGCGGGCGGCGTGATCCTGGCCCTGGTGGGCTACTTCGTCTTCGGCATCGACCCTTCGACCACCACGCGCGTGCTGGAGAGCGGCGGCGCGCAGCAGCAGGAGGGCGTGCGCGGCACGCCTGCGGACGAGGCTGGACGCTTCGTCGACGTGGTCTCGGGCAATGTGGACGACGTGTGGCAGGCGCAGTTCCGGCAGTCCGGCCAGACGTACGAGCGCCCTGCGGCGATCGTGCTCTACGACCGGGCCACCGGGACCGGCTGCGGCATGGGCCAGTCGGCGATGGGGCCCTTCTATTGCCCGGCCGACCGCAAGGTCTACCTGGACCTGTCGTTCTGGCAGGAGCTGGAGACGAAGTTCGGCGCCGGCGGCGAGGCCGCACGGGCCTACGTCATCGCCCACGAGATCGGTCACCACGTGCAGACGCTCACGGGCGCGTCCGACCGGGCGCGCCGCCTGGGCGCGCGCGGCGCGGAGAGCGGCGCCGTGCGGCTCGAGCTGCAGGCCGACTGCTACGCCGGCGTCTGGGCGGCCCACGCCGCTTCGGTCTCGGGCGGCCAGGTGGCGCTCGACCCGCGCGACATCGAGGACGGCCTGCGCGCCGCCGCCGCGGTCGGCGACGACACCCTGCAGCGGAAGTCCCAGGGCCGGGTTATGCCCGACGCCTTCACGCACGGATCGTCGGAGCAGCGGATGCGGTGGTTCCGCCGGGGCGCCCAGACCGGAGACCCGAACGCCTGCGACACCTTCCGCGCGAGCGACCTCTAGCGGCTAAAACGCCGCTATCGGATTCCGTTGAAGGATAGAAATCCCAAGTATAACAATATCTTAAGGTTATCCTCAGGCGGCGACGTGCGGCAGCGGGTCCCAGCCCAGACACACGCCCACGCAGCGCCGCGCCAGCAGGTCGCCGGGGTCGATCAGGGGCGCCTTCACATCGCCCTTGTGGAGCACCAGCGGCGCCTCGGTGCAGCCGGCGATGATCACCTCTGCGCCGAGCTGGCGCAGGGTTTCGGCGTGCGCCTGCATCTCGCGCTTCACGTCGTGGCCCAGGTCGCCGGCCTTGATCCGGTAGAGCGTCACCATGAACTGCTCCTGCGCCTCGGGCGGGAGCGTGACGATCCCCATGGCCCGGGCGGCCAGGTACTCGCGGTAGAGCTTGAGGGCGCCTTTGGTGCCCAGCACGCCGGCGCGCATCGCGCCGCTCTCGGCCGCGGCCTCGGCGCCGAGGCCGATCATGTCCACCAGGGGCAGCCCGGACGCCCGCTGGATCAGGTCGGCATGGGCATGGGCGGTGTTGCAGGGCATGGCCAGCACCTCGGCCCCGGCGCCGCGCAGGGCGCCCGCCATCTCCGCCAGCACGCCGCCGGCGTTCGAGCCGGGGACGTTGCGGTCGGGCGCCTTGGGGTTGATGTCGGCGATCACCCGGATGTGGTCTTGGTCCTTCTCGGCCGGGGTGTAGGCCTGCAGCCGCGACAGGAACTCCAGCGTGGCGGCCGGCCCCATGCCGCCGAGCACGCCCAGGGTCAGCGAAGTGGCGCTCATTGCAGCTTGCCCTCCAGTTCGCTCTGGTAGCCGAACAGCCCCTGCGCCCCACCGGTGTGCAGGAACACGATGGTCTCGCCGTCGAACTCGCCCTGGGCCGAGAGCGCCAGCAGGCCCTTCATCGCCTTGCCCGTGTAGACAGGGTCCAGGAGGATCCCGTCGGTCCGCGCGATCGTCTTCAGGGCGTCGATCACCGTCTGGTCCACGAGCCCGTAGCCGGCGCCGACGAAGTCGCAGTCCGCCACGACCATCTCCCGCTTCACCCGATCCTCGTGGCCCAGGAGGGCGGCGGTTTCGCGGGCCAGCTTGTAGACGTTGGCTTCCTGCACGTCCTTCGGCGCGCGCACGCCGATCCCCAGGACCGGGATGTCGGCGCCCATCACCGCGAGACCGGCGACGAGGCCGGCGTGCGTGCCGGCGCTGCCCGTGGCCGTGACGATCCGGTCGATCTCGAGGCCGGCCTCGTTCGCCTGGGCCACGAGCTCCAGCGCGCACTCGACGTAGCCGAGCGCCCCGATGCAGTTCGAGCCGCCTCCGGGGATCACATAGGGCCGCCCGCCCCGCCCGGCGACCTCGGCCGCCGCCTCGGCCAGCTCCTGGTTCATGTCGGTCCCGCCGGGCACGGTCCGGATCCTGGCGCCCAGCAGCTCGTCCAGCAGCACGTTGCCCGACCGGTTGTAGTCGACCGCGTTTGAGCCGGTCCGCGCCTCCAGGATGATCTCGCAGGCCATGCCGAAGCGCGCCGCCGCCGCCGCCGTCTGGCGGACGTGGTTCGACTGGATCGCGCCCTGGGTGACGAGCGTGTCGGCGTCGTTGGCCAGGGCGTCGCCCAGCAGGTACTCGAGCTTGCGGGTCTTGTTGCCGCCGCCGGCCAGCCCCGTGCAGTCGTCGCGCTTGATCCAGACCGCCGGCCCGCCGCCGCCGGGGCGGGCCAGGTGCTCGGTCAGGCCGGGAAGCGGCTCGAACGGCGTCGGCAGGTGGGCGAAGCGGACCGGGTTGAAGCGGGCGAGATGCATGTCCCACCCGCTAGCCCCCTTGGCCCACGGCCGCAACCGCGGCGGCGCCGTTGGGGTGGCGCGGAGTCCATGG
This sequence comes from Phenylobacterium sp. T106, assembly GCF_057219735.1. Lineage (NCBI taxonomy): Bacteria > Pseudomonadati > Pseudomonadota > Alphaproteobacteria > Caulobacterales > Caulobacteraceae > Phenylobacterium > Phenylobacterium sp. T106. The sequence continues at coordinate 253,078 of NZ_JBXVWA010000002.1, forward strand.
GCCCCGGTGTTCGCCTGCGGCGAAACCGGGATGACAGCTGAACCTTCCGGGACGCCCGCCTGATGTTCGCAGCACCAGGCGGGGTGACGGGGCTTCTAGGGCCGCAAGCGCCGTGGCAGGGCGGCGACCTCGTCCGGGCTCAGCTTCACGATGGAGTCGATGGCGCAGAAGCCGCTGCGGGCGCGGATTTCCACGTCCCGCGGCGCACAGAGGCGTCCGCCGCCGACCTGCCGGATGGCGAGCGGGTCGGACGAGACGGCGCTGCGCAGGCAGCCGTTCTTCATGGTGACCCGATAGATCCCCTGGCTGCGGCCGAAGCCGTCCAGCAGCAGGGTGTTCTGATCGACGACCACGTGATTGCCGAGTTCATGCGTCAGGGCGCACTGACCTTTCGGCAGGCTCGCGCCGGAGGGCGGCGGCGGGGGAAGGGGCGAGGGGGCCGCCGCCACGGCGACCGAGACGGCTCCCGCGCCCATGATCGCAAGTCCGAGCCCGAGGGTGACGATGCGCATCGTCGCCTACGGCCGCAGCTTCTTGGGAACCCGGGCGACCTCCTCCGGCGTGAGCTTCACGATCGACTCCACGATGCAGGGGGTGGTGAAGCCGCCCTTCGACACGCCGAGGTCCAGGTCGATCGGCTTGCAGATCAGGGACGAGCCCGGCGGGTTGCGCATCACGATGGGATCGGAACTCACGGCCCCCGCGAAGCAGCTTCCACCGGAGGTCACGCGATAGGTGGCCTTGCCGTTCACGTCGATCAGCATGGTGCGGTTGTCGAGGAAGGTGTGGTTGCGGATCTCGCTGCTGCGGATGCACTGCCCGGACGGCAGGCCCGCGCCCTTGGGGGGCGCTGCGCCCAGGGGCGAGGTCGTCTCGGCGGTCGAGGCCGCGACCGCGGCGGTGGAAACGGCGGCCATGGCCGCCAGGGTGATGATCGCCAGCTTCATCGGCGGGTCTCCTGAACGTCCCCCACGAACAGGATACGGCGCCCGCCGGCCCACGTCTGCGTCCATTCCACGTCACGGAGACGTGAAGGCCGGCCGCCACGGGACCTCGTTTTGCGACTGCGAATTCACTTGTTGCGGCGCAACATCGAGCCTACAGCGCCGGCCGCGAACGCCCGGGGTGTTCCCGCGGGTCCGCAGGAGCAAGACAGGAATGACTGGCGAGAACGATCTCGCCGCGTCGCCGCAAGCTCGACCGTCCTCATCAGATCCCTCCACGCCGGGTTCCGGCGCGCGCTTCTGGCCGTTGGCGATCGGCAGCGTCGGCGTGGTGTTCGGGGACATAGGAACAAGCCCCCTCTACGCCTTCCGGGAGGCGCTCGGCCAATCCGGCGAGGCCCTAACCCCGGCCGCCGTGCTGGGTGTCGCATCGCTGGCGCTCTGGGCGCTCCTCCTAGTCGTGACGCTCAAGTACGTGCTGGTGCTGATGCGCACCGACAATCGCGGCGAGGGCGGGGTGCTCTCATTGGCGTCGCTGGCCCAGCAGGCGATCGGGCGTCGCACGACCTTTGTGTTCCTGCTAAGCGCCGTCGGGGCCGCGCTGTTTTACGGAGACGCGATGCTGACCCCGGCGGTGTCGGTGCTGTCGGCGATAGAGGGCCTGCGCAGCGTCCCCGTCATCGGCCCGCATGTGAACCTCTCGGTCATCCTGATCGCCAGCCTGACGATCCTCGTGGCGCTGTTCGCGGTGCAAAGCCGCGGCACGAGCGGCGTCGGAAGGTTCTTCGGCCCGATCTGCGTGGTCTGGTTCGTGGCGATCGCCACCCTCGGGGTGGTTCATATCGCGCAGGCACCGCAGATCGTGGCTGCGCTCGATCCACGGCACGCCATAGCCTTCGTCGCGGGCAACGGCGTGGTGGGGCTGCTCGTCCTGGGCGCTGTGTTCCTCACCGTGACGGGCGCCGAGGCGCTCTACGCCGACATGGGCCACTTCGGCCGCTGGCCGATCCAGGCGTCGTGGATCGGCTTCGTCCTGCCGGCGCTGGCGCTGAACTACCTGGGCCAGGGGGCGTTCGTGCTGGACGTCATCGCCAGCGCCGGCGGGCAGCCGGTCGCGAACGCCGATTGGTTCTTCCTGATGGCCCCAGAGGCCTACCGGGCTCCGCTGGTGATCCTCGCCACGCTCGCGACCATCATCGCCTCGCAGGCGGTCATCACCGGAGCGTTCTCGCTGACCAACCAGGCGATGCAGCTGGGCCTCCTGCCGCGGCTCACCATCGTGCGCACCTCGGCCTCGCGCTTCGGCGAAATCTATATGCCGCAAGTGAACCTGATCCTCGCGATCGGCGTGGTCTTCCTGGTAGCGGTGTTCAAGACGTCGTCCAGCCTCTCGGCCGCCTATGGCCTCGCGGTGTCGGGAACGATGGCCGTGACCACGGCCCTGGCGTTCGTCGTCCTGCGCAACGGTCGCCGGTGGCCGCTGGCGGCGTGCGTCGCGGTCATGGGGCCTCTGCTGGCGATCGATCTGGTGTTCCTGGGGGCCAACGCGCTGAAGGTGTTTCACGGCGGCTACGTGCCGCTCGTGATCGGCGCAGCCCTTCTGGCCCTCATGCTGACCTGGGTCCGAGGTTCGGAGATCATCAGCGCCAAGGCCGCGGCCGACGCCCCCATGCTCGACGACGTGCTGCCGTCGCTGAGCCGGGGGACGGCGTACCGTGCGCCGGGCACGGCGGTGTTCCTGACCTCGCAGCCGGACCACGCGCCGGGCGCGCTCCTGCATAACCTGAAGCACAACCGGGTGCTGCACGAGCGGAACCTCGTCGTCAGTGTGCGCACCGCCGACGCGCCTCGCGTGGCCGGTTTCGAGAGGGCCCGGGTGGAGCGCCTTTCTGAGGACTTCACCCGCGTGTCGCTGACCTTCGGCTACATGGAAGAGCCCAACGTGCCCAAGGCGCTTGCCGACCTGCGCAAGACGGGCCTGGCCTTCGACATCATGTCGACATCGTTCTTCCTCGGGCGACGGTCCATCGTCGTCGGGGCCAATTCCGCGCTGCCGCGCCTTCTGGGTCGCCTGTACATCTGGATGACGCGAAACGCGGCCGATCCGACGGACGTTTTTCGCATCCCGGCGGGTCGCGTGGTCGAGCTCGGCTCGCGCCTCAGCCTGTAGCGGGAAATCGGCGCCGGGGCCGTCGTCCGCGGATGACTCCCCGGCGCTTCCGTTTTACCGTGCGGTCCTCCTCGGGGGGCCGCGCACGAGCGGCTGAGAGGTGGGTGAGCCCACGACCCGTCGAACCTGATCCGGGTCATGCCGGCGAAGGGAAGGGCCAGCTTTCGACCCGACCTCCGTCCATGGCCCCCACCGCTGGAGTACGCCATGAACAAGCCCATCGCCGGCAAGCTGGAAGCCGCCGCCATCCCGACCGGGGAACGCCCCGGGTCCCGGAAGGTGTGGCAGGCGGGCGTCGCGTGGCCCGACATCCGGGTGCCGTTCCGCGAGGTGGCCGTCCACCCGTCGTCGGGCGAGCCGCCGGTGACGATGTACGACTCGTCGGGCCCCTATACGGACCCCGGCGCGAGCATCGACATCGAGAAGGGCCTGCCGAAGACCCGCGAGCCGTGGGTGGTGTCGCGCGGCGACGTCGAGATCGTGGCCAATCCGCGCGAGGTGAAGCCCGAGGACAACGGCTTCGCCAAGGGCGAGCACCTGGCCCCGCAGTTCACCGCGCCCCGGCGCGTCTACCGCGCCACGTCCGGCGCCGTGACGCAGATGGCCTACGCGCGGCGCGGCATCGTCACGCCCGAGATGGAGTACGTGGCCATCCGCGAGAACCTGCGCCGCCAAGCGGCCGGCATCCGCGACGGCGAGAGCTTCGGCGCCGAGATCCCCGACGTCTGCACGCCCGAGTTCGTGCGCGACGAGGTGGCCCGCGGCCGCGCCATCATCCCGGCCAACATCAACCACACCGAACTCGAGCCGATGGCGATCGGCCGCAACTTCCTGGTCAAGGTCAACGCCAACATCGGCAACTCGGCGGTGCTCTCCACCGTCGCCGACGAGGTGGACAAGATGGTGTGGGCGATCCGCTGGGGCGCCGACACGGTCATGGACCTATCCACCGGCCGCAACATCCACAACATCCGCGACTGGATCCTGCGCAACAGCCCGGTCCCGATCGGCACCGTGCCGATCTACCAGGCGCTGGAGAAGGTGGGCGGGGTCGCCGAGGACCTGAACTGGGAGGTCTTCCGCGACACCCTGATCGAACAGGCCGAACAGGGCGTCGACTACTTCACCATCCACGCCGGCGTGCGCCTGCCGTTCATCCCGCTCACGGCCAAGCGGGTCACGGGCATCGTCAGCCGCGGCGGGTCGATCATGGCCAAGTGGTGCCTCGCGCATCACCGCGAGAACTTCCTCTACGAGCGGTTCGAGGAGATCTGCGAGATCATGAAGGCGTACGACGTCTCGTTCTCGCTGGGCGACGGCCTGCGTCCGGGCTCGATCGCCGACGCCAACGACGAGGCCCAGTTCGCCGAGCTGCGCACCCTGGGCGAGCTGACGAAGATCGCCTGGAAGCACGACGTCCAGACCATGATCGAGGGCCCCGGCCACGTGCCGATGCACAAGATCAAGGCCAACATGGACGAGCAGCTGAAGCACTGCCACGAGGCCCCCTTCTACACCCTGGGCCCGCTGACGACCGACGTCGCCCCCGGCTACGACCACATCACCTCGGCCATCGGCGCGGCGATGATCGGCTGGTTCGGCACGGCGATGCTCTGCTACGTGACGCCCAAGGAGCACCTGGGCCTGCCCGACCGGCAGGACGTGAAGGACGGGGTGATCGCCTACAAGATCGCCGCCCACGCGGCCGACCTGGCCAAGGGCCACCCGACGGCGCGGGCGTGGGACGATGCGCTCAGCCGGGCCCGCTTCGAGTTCCGCTGGGAGGACCAGTTCAACCTGGGCCTCGATCCCGAGACGGCGCGCGAGTACCACGACGAGAGCCTGCCGAAGGAGGCGTTCAAGACCGCCCACTTCTGCTCGATGTGCGGCCCGAAGTTCTGTTCGATGAAGATCAGCCAGGACATCCGCGACGCAGCCCGCGCCCAGAACGAGGTGGACAGCGGCATGGCCGAGATGGCGCAGAAGTTCCGCGAGGGAGGCGGCGAGATCCTCGTCCCCGTGGCCCCCGCGGAGTAGGGCGTCAGGCCGGCAGCGCCCGCCGCCGGCGCAGCATGGCGCCCGCCGCGCCGAAGCCGGCGATCATGAGCGCCCAGGCGCCGGGCTCGGGAACGCCCGGACCGGGCGAAGGCGCCGCCTGGGCGCTCGCCGTGCCGCCGCCTCCGAACAGCGAATAGGCGCCGTTGTTGATCCGGATCTCGCCGTTCACCTGATCCAGGATCGCGGTGTTGATGACGCCGGGCGGCAGGGCGCCGGCGCTGGCGAACAGGCCGCCCTGGGTGTCCACGATGGTGAAGTAGGCCTCGGTCTTCGCCGTGGGGCCGCCGTGCGCGTTGCGGAACAGCACGAAGTCCATCACGTCCCAGGTGGGATTGAACGAGGCCTGCGACTGCCGGATGTAGGCGCTGAACCCGGCGAAGACGCTGCTGTTGCCGTTGGCGGTGGCCGAGACGAGCGTCGCGGCGAACTGGCCCCCGACGGGCGTCGCATCCGTGTCGTAGGCGAACGTCACCGAGAACGGCTTGTTGAAGAAGTCGTTGAGCAGCGCCTGCTGGGCGGCGTTGATGCTGGACGGATTGCCGAACTGGTTGCCCATCCCGACGTTGCTGATGGTCAGCTGACTGACCGCGGCCTGCGCCGCGCCCCCGGTGCAAGCCAGGCCCACCGCCGCGGCCAGGCCCGCGAGCCCCAAGCGCTTCGTCGTCATCTCATCTGCCCCCAAGACTTCGGCGCGCCCGTCGGGACGACCCGTGAGGCCCTTGATCAGCCGGCGAAGGCGATCGCGTCACCCCCCGATCGGGGGTGCGCGGGGGCGCCAACGTCTTGGATTAAGGGAATAATTCCCCTGGAGATTGAATCGGCGCCGCAGCGGCCGGGATCTCAGTTCGCGGCGCGTTGCGCGGCCAGGAGCAGGGCGACCGCGTGGGCGCGGTTCACCGCCCCCAGCTTGCGGCGCGCGTTGTCCACATGGAAACGGACCGTGGTGGGCGAGACGCCCAGGATCATCCCGATCTCCCAGTCGGACTTGCCGGCCGCCACCCACTGCAGGGCGTCGCGCTCGCGCAGGGTCAGGCTGGGCGATGCGGGGCTCCACGGGCCGACGGCCAGCGGATCGGTGACGCAGACCAGAACGGCCGGCCCGTCCTCGAAGACCGCGGCGGCGGGCGAGCGGACGGGCGACGCCGTGATCGAGACCGCCGGCCGGTCTTCCGACCAAGCGAGCTTCATCTCGCCTGCGCGCCGCATTTCGGGATCGGCCGTCCCGGCGGCGCCCAGCAGCGCCTCGAGCGCCGCGGCGTCCTCCGGCCGCTCCGCCACGAGACGGCTATTCACGGCCCGCAGGCCGCCGCCCTCCTGCAGCATCCGCTCCGCCGGGCCGTTGAGGCGCCGGATCTGTCCGGACGTGCTGAGCACCAGCAGGGCGTGCGGCGACGCGTCGAGCGCCTGCGCCACCCCCGCGGGCAGGGCGCCCCCGCCCATGGCGAGGTTCTCCGTCAGGCGGAAGGCCCGCCGCAGGTGCGGGTGCAGCCGGCGCGCCGTGGAAAGCGCCTCCTGGCCGAACGCGCCCTGCCGCATTGTGCGCGTCATGGTCAGGGCGCAGACGTCGAAGCCGTAGGCCGCCAGACGGATGATCATCCCCGAATGGATGTCCTGGGGCCGCATGAAGTCGTTGTAGTACTCGGTCCGCTCGAGCTCGTTGCGGCCGAGCCAGGCCTCGTCGGTGAGCACCTCGAGCCGCCAGGCGGCCATGTAGGCGGCCGGGTCGGGCTCGTTCGAAAACGGGTTCAGCCGCGCGTAGTAGGTCTCGTAAAGCGTCGCCATCGCGGGATCCAGGCGCGCGAGGACGCCCTCGCCCGAGCCGTCCGCCACGCTCATCCGCGTCAGCCAGCCCGCGGCCCCGCCGAGCAGATCGGCGAGGTCCTCCATGACCGCCGGCCACCGCGCAGGGTCGAGGGCGGCCTCGTAGAGTCCGTCGAGGAACCGGCTCTCGTCCGCGCCCTGCATGGAAGCCCCGTGTCGTCCCGGGACGGCAGCTTGGCTCCAGGGCGGCGGCTCGGCAACCACGGACCCTCGCTAGGCGAGTTTCGGCCGACACTGCCGCCTTCCGCGGCGCCGGGGCTGTCGCATACGAAAGTTCGGCGCCGTGGCTGCCGCTCGCCCTCTCCACCACTCGCTCTTCGGCGGGCGGTCCCCCTCTCCCGCTGGCGGGAGAGGAAGGTGCGGCGGGGCGGTGGAGCTACCCGGCCTGTTGGCTCCCCTGCGGCGCGACAAATTCGCGTCCAGATAGAAACTGCATGGTCTGGCGAGGATTCTTGCGCCGCGCTGACCCGCGGCGGCCGCGGCCGGCGCCTACCCCAGGGCGACGCATGCGTGTCGCGACACAGGGGTGTTTACGATGAGGATCAAGCTCGCCGTCGCGGCCATCTCGGCCGTGCTGACCGCCGGCGCCGCCCAGGCCGCCGCGCCGCTATACGGATTCCAACTGAGCGGCAGCTCGGAGGCGCTGACGGCCGCCGAACTCGCCAGCTTCCTGGGCGCGCCCGACGACCTCTACACGGGCATCGGGTCCGGGTTCATCACCTACGACTTCGGCGACTACCGGTTGGTCGACGGGGCCGGACAGGACCTCAACGTCTACGAGGTGGATGGCGGAAGCGTGGAGTTCAGCAGCGTCGACATCCTGGTCAGCGCCGACGGCGTGACCTTCTTCAACATCGAGGGCAGTTCGGCCGCCGCGGTCAACCTGGTGGGCGACGAAGCGCACGGCAGCGCGAGCTTCCGCCGGTCCTACGACCTCGGGGCGGCCGTGACCGCCCTGGGCGTGAGCCAGTTCCGCTATCTGCGGCTGGACGGGACGTCCGGCGGAGCGATCAACGGCAGCAACGGCTTCGACCCCGACGCGGTCGCCGCGATCAACTACATCGACACCCGCCCGCCGCCGACCGCCGTCCCCGAGCCGGCGACCTGGGCGATGATGATCCTGGGCTTCGGCGCGGCCGGCGCGACGCTCCGCCGTCGGCGCACCGCTGTCGCCTGACCACTACAGGCGGCCTGCGATCCCCTTGCGCGGGGGATCGCAGGCGTTCGCCATCCAGGTCTCGAGCTCAGCCAGCGCCTGCTCCCGGTCGTGGCCGGTGAGCTTGCCCTCGCGCTCCAGCGCCCGGTAGACGCCCCGGGCCTCGCCCCAGGCGCCGCAGGCGCGCGGGTAGGCGCCGCCGTTGTAGTAGACCCCGCCGACGCTCTTCATGGTCGCCGCCATGCTTCGCCGGGGCCCCGGCGCGTTGTCGGACAGGCGGACGATGTCGCGGTGCGCGGCGAGGATCTCCTCGGACATGGCGAAGCCCTCCGCGAACCGGCCGAGGTCGGAAAGAACCATCGCCCGCACCTCGCCGACCACGGCGAACAGCCCCAGCGCCCCGCGGTCGGCCGGGTCGCGGGCGCGCATCCGGCGTGTCAGGGCGACGGCCCGATCCACCGATGCATAGGCCTCCTCCGACCGCTTGAGGGCGCTCAGGACGACGGCCCGGTACCAGAGCGAGATCGCGAGCTTGCGCAGGACCTCGGGGGCGTCCGGTTCGCGGCGCGCCAGTTCCTCGTTGAGGGCCACGGCCCGGTCGACGGCGGGGACCGCGGCGGCGTCGTTCCCCAACTCGTGGTGCGCCTCGGCGTGCAGCCGCAGGATCGCGGAGCGGGCCTTCATCACGCCTGTCTCGTTGCGCAGGGCGTCGGGGAGCCCGGCCAGGAAGGCCTCGGCGCGCTGGAACGGTTCCAGTGACCTGGCGTAGTTCCCGTCCCAGCCGTGGCTGTCCCCTTCGGCCTGGATGGCGGTGGCGTAGATCCGCGCCGCCTCGGCGTCCTTGCGGGCGAAGGGCTCGAGCAGGCGCTGGGTCTCGATGGCCTGCCTGCGGGCCAGGGCGATCTCGCTGTTGTTGTAGAGGTTGACGCCCGCCTGCTCGATCCGCAGGTCGGCGAGGGCCCGGCGCACCTTCTCGTCGTCCGGCGCCTCGGCGTAGGCGCGGGTCAGGATCGCCTCGGCCTTGGCCAGGAGCGCATTGGCGTCGGCGGCCTTGCCGAGCTGGCTCTGCTGCCCGCTGCCGGTGACCTGCGCCAGCCGCACGTAGCCGCGTCCGGCCTCCACGCGGACGTCCAGCGGGGCGTCGGGATCCGCGCTCAGGGCGTCCAGATAGCGCAGCCCGGTGGCCGCCAGCTTGCCCCGCGCGAGCGTCGCGCCCTGCACCTTGCTGACCTCGTTGTAGACGTCGAACAGCATGGTGGTGGCGATCTCGCGGGTCTGCTGGAACCGGCGTTCGGCCTCGGCGCGGGCCGCCTCGGCGCGGGCGTTGGCCACCAGCGTCGCCGCCAGGGCCGCCACGATCAGGACGCCCGCCGTCGCGGCCCCGCCCACCGCGAGCCGATGGCGGCGGACGAACTTGCCGAACACGTAACCGCGCCCGCCGGCCACGGCGGCGACCGGGAAGCCGCCGCGCCAGGCGGCGACGTCGTCGCGCAGCGCCTCGACTGTGGGGTAGCGCTCGGTTGGGTCCTCGGCGGTGGCGCGGCCGATGATGGCGGCGAGCTCGGCGTCCGGCGGGTCGCCCTCGGTCAGCCAGGCCAGCACCCGGCCCAGGGAGTAGATGTCGGACAGCGTCGTCGAGGGCGCGCCCGCGATGCGCTCTGGCGCGGCGAAGCCCGGGGTGTGGATCCCGGCCTTTCCGCCCGGCGCGGGCAGGGACGGAGCGGCCGTCGAGGCCGGCGACGATATCCCGAAGTCGATCAGCTTCGGCTGGCCGGCCGCATCGACGAGGATGTTCGCCAGGGTCACGTCGCCGTGGACGATCAGGTTCTGGTGCGCGAACGCCACGGCCGAGGCCGCGGCGAGGAACAGGTCCAGGCGGGCCTCGCGCGACGGCATGGTCTGGGCGCGCCACTCGGAAAGGGGCCGGCCGTCCACCAGCTCCATGACGATGTAGGGCTCGTGCGCCGCGGTCTCGCCGCCGTCGAACAGGCGCGCGATGTTCGGATGCGCGAGCCGGGCCAGCGTCTGCCGTTCGCGCCGGAAGCGCTCGATGAGGCTCTGGGACAGGGCGCCGGGCCGGATGACCTTGATGGCGGTGGCGTGCTCGAAATCGCCCGCGGCGCGCTCGGCGCGATAGACGGCGCCCATGCCGCCCTGCCCGATGAGCCCGGTGATGCGGTAGGCCCCGATCCGCTCGGGCAGCGGCCCGCCGTCGGCCTTGCGCGGGGCGCCGCCGGTGACGAGCGCGAGGGCGGCGTCCTGGCCGACCCCGAGAAGCGCGAGGGCCCGGGCGCGCACCGGTTCCGGCGCCGGCTGCCCGGCGATCCAGCGGGCCCGCGTCTCGGACGGCTCGGCCATGGCCTGTTCGAGCAGGTCCAGGGCCTGCGCCTCGGCGGCGGCGGCCGTGCGGGACGACCTAGCCATGCTGCGGGGCGAGGGCCTCGTACAGCCACAGCCGCGCGGCCTGCCAGCGGCGCTTCACCGTCGATTCAGACAGGTTGAGCACCACGGCGATGTCGGCGATCTCCATGCCGCCGAAGTACCGCATCTCGACGATATCGGCGCGCTCGCTGTCGATGCGGGAGAGCTGGTCCAGCGCGTCGTTGATGTCCTCGAGGTCGGCGTTGACCGCGTCCGGAATGTTGGTGACCAGCTCGACCTTCTGGTGGTCGCGCTTGGCCCTGCGCTTGGCGCGCACGTGCTCGACCAGCGCCCGGCGCATCATCACCGAGGTCAGCGCCATGAAGTGCGCCCGGTCCTGCCAGTCGATCCTGTCCAGGGCGATCAGCTTCAGGATCGTCTCGTGGACCAGGTCGCCGACCGAAAGCGAGACGTGCCGTTCGCCACGGAGCATCCCCGCGGCGGCCTGCGTCAGCTCGGCGTAGAGGATCTCGAACAATCGGTCGCGGGCGGCGCGGTCGCCGCGGCGCCAGGCGGCGAGCAGTTCGCGCACATGATCCTGGCTGGTACGCCCCGACATGGGACGGATAGTGCGAACAGCGGCGAGCCCTGGCAAGCGCTCGCGCCTCATGCGGGAATCCGCCGAGACTTCAACGGTGGCGGCGTGCTCCGCGGGCGCCGCGGAGGACGGCCGGCTAGTCGCCGACCTTCGCCTTGGCGCCCTCGGCCTTCGGCGGCCAGATCCGGACGGCGACCGCGATGGTCACCGAACCCAGGACCGCGGCCGCAGCGCCGGTCCACTGGATGGCGTTCATCCCCATAGCCGCGTAGTGGCCGGTCATCGCGCCGGACAGGAAGACGAGGCTGGCCGAGCTCCACTCGACGAGATCTTTCCGGGTGATGTCGAACGACATTTGAGCTCCGCGGGATGGCTTCGATTGCGGCGGCGAACTTGCCTTCCGGTGGATGCCAAATGCTTACCGCCCGCGCGATGCGACACTGTTGCGCAGGCGGTGGACCACCTGGCCGTAGACCTCGCCGATCGGTTCCTCGGCGATGAGGCCCGACATCGCGCAGAGCTCGAGGAAATAGTCCTCGTCGAGGTCGATCCGCTCCTCGTCGCCGCGCCAGCGTTCGCCGGGCGCCACCGCGTTGTGCACCGAGATGAAGGCCTGCCCGCCGGGCTTCAGGACGCGTGCGATCTCGCCGAGGTAGTGGATCGCGTCCGCCTCCAGAAGGTGCGTGAACAGCGAGCTGCAGACCACCACGTCGACCGACGCATCGGCGGCGGGAAGGCTGTAGTCCGTCACGGTGATCCGCCCGTCGGGGTTGTAGGTCGCGGAGTACCCGTCGAAGTGCTCGAAGCGGAAGCGGTCCGCCGATCCGGCGAAGGCCCTGCGGCACCACAGAATCCCCGGAAGGAAGATGTCGACCCCTACGTAGCGCAGGCGCGGGTTGAGATGCAGGAACCGCGCGAGCTTGCCGCAGCCGCATCCGAGGTCGAGCACCAAGGGCTCTTCGGGCAGGAACCGGGCGACCATCTGCGCCCAGGCCTCTCCGATGCCCAGGAACATCGCGAGGTCGCCCGTGCCCGCCTCGGTGCGCAGGGCATAGCTGGGAACGGCCAGGCCGTGCGGCTGCAGCGGCAGTTCGGGCGCGTCGAAATGATGCAGCGTGTCGCGGTCGAATCCCCGCCAGTCGGCCGGAAGCGGCGGGGGCGAGGGGTTCGGGGGCGAGGGGCTCAGGCGCCTCAGAAGTCTCCGCAGCATCTCGGCCCCCGTTCCGCGCTATTCGCTTCTTAGCGCGGGGGCGGGGCGCTTCGACAGGGCCTGGAACGACGCCAGCAGTCCGCCGCCGGCGGCGACCGCGGAGGCGGCGGCCAGCAGGGCGGCCACGCCGCCCCAGTCGACGCTCCAGTCCGCCTCGAAGACCTCGACCACCACGGGCCACGCGGCGGCATAGCCGAGTCCCACGCCGGCCGCTCCGGCGATCACGCCCACCAGGCCATACTCGAGCACATAGGCCGCCAGGACCTGGGCCCGGCTCGCGCCCAGCACCTTGAGCGTCGCGGCCTCGCGGGTCCGCTCCTGGGCCCGGGCGGCGATCGCCCCGGCCAGCACCAGCAGCGCCGCCATGAGCGCCACCGCCGCCGCGCCGCGGATGGCCAGCGCCACACGGTCGAAGAGCTCGGTGGCGGCCTCCAGCTGCTCGCGGACCGAGATCACGTTCACCTCGGGGAAGGCGGCGCCCAGCGCGCGGGTGACCGCCTGCTCCTCGGCGCGGCTCGCCTTGGCGATGGCCACGTGCCGCGGGCTCGCCCCCTCCAGCGCGTTCGCGCTCAGCACGATCGGGAAGCTGGCCCCGAAGCTGCCGATGTCCACCCGCCGGATCACGGCCACCTGGGCGTCGATCTCCCGGCCGAGGATCGATAGCGTGATCGTGTCGCCCGGCTTCAGGCGGGTCGCCTCGGCGACCCCCTCGGCCAGGGCGACCTGCGGCGGTCCGGCATATCCCGGCGGCCACCAGCGGCCCTGGAGCGTCCCCGGGTTGGGCGGCTCGCCCGGCAGGGCCGACAGCGTGATGTCGCGGTCGTAGGCCCAGCGTTCGCCGCGGGGAATGTTTTCGCGGTCGACCGGCTCTCCGCGCACGGCGAGAATGCGGCCCGAGAGCATGGGGGCGCGCAGGTACTGGTCCCGCCCCGGCGTCCGCCCCATCGCCCGCGCCACCTCGGCGTCGAACTGCGCGACCCGGTCGCCCGGGATCTCGGTGAAGACCAGCGCGGGCGCGGTCTGCGGCGCGATGACGGCGATCTGGCGCAGCAGGCTCGACTGGATCAGCACCACGGCCGCCAGCAGGCCCACGCCCAGCCCGATGGCCGGGGCCGCGGTGCGCGCCGCCGAGCGGGGGCCGGCGAGGTTCGCGAGCGCGATGCGGAGCGCGCCGCGCGTGCCCGACCGCAGCCGGCCGGCGAGCCTGGCCGCGGCCCAGCCGAACGCCCACAGCACGACGAAGGCGACCGCGACGCCGCCGATCATCAGCGCGGCCGCGAGCGGCGTGGGCGCCGTCCAGACGGCCAGGCCGGCGAGGCCGGCTGCGGCGAGGAGGGCCGCGACGAGTTCGGGGCCGAACCGGATCCGGCCGGAGAGGTCGCTGCGGAAGAGGCTGGCCGGCGGGGTCGTGCGGGCCCTCGCCAGCGGCGCGAGGGCGAAGGCCGCGGCCGAGAGGAGGCCGAACCCGCCCGCCTTCAGCAGCGGCATGGGGTAGACGGCGAACAGCGCCGGCACGGGCAGTTCGTCGGCGATGGTGGCGCCCAGCACGAGCGGCGTGGCCGCGCCGACCACGAGGCCGATGGTGACGCCGGCGAACGCCAGCAGGCCGATCTGGGCCAGGTAGATGTTGCGGATGAGGCCGCTGTCGGCGCCCAGCGCCTTCAGCGTCGCGATGGCGGGCTTGCGGCCGTCGACGTAGGCGCTGACCGCGCCGAACACCCCCAGCCCGCCGGCGACGAGCGAGGCGAGGCCGATGAAGCCCAGGAAGTACTCGAGCTGGTCGATCATCCGCGACACCCCCGGCGAGGCGTCGTTGCGGTCGCGCAGGCGATAGAAGCCGCGCATCGTCTTGCGCACCTCGGCCTTGGCGGCGGCCAGCGAGGCGCCCGGTTCGATCGCGATGCGCGCGGTCTCGCCGAACGGCAGGCCCGGCTTCAGGAAGCCGCCCGCCTCCAGGGCTCCCACGCGCGTCAGCACCCGTGGCCCGAGGGCGAAGCCGCGGGACAGGCGGTCGGGCTCCTCGTCCAGGACGGCGGTCACCCGCATCGGGACGTTGCCGGCCAGGAAGCGGTCGCCCAGCCGCAGGCCGAGCCGGTCGAGGAGGGGCTGTTCGACGGCGGCGCCCCAGACGCCGTCCTGGTAGGTGAGCGCCGACTGGAGCGACGGCGCGCCGCGGATCGAGACGGCGCCCGCGAGCGGGTAGTTCGCGTCGACCCCGCGCAGCTCGATCAGCCGCCGCTCGCCGCCCGGCGCCTCGGCCATGGCCTGGGACGCCACCGCGTAGGTGACCTTGCCGAGGCGGGCCAGCCGCGCCCGCTCGGTGGCGTCGAAGCGGCGCTGGCTGCCGGCGATGGCGAGGTCGCCGCCCAGGATCGCGCGCGCCTCGGTGGCGAGGCCGCGGCGGAAGGCCTCGGCGGTCGAGCTGGCGGCCGCGATCGCGGCGACGCCCAGCGCCAGGCAGGCGAGGAAGATGCGGAAGCCCTTCACCCCGCTCCGGAGTTCGCGCGCGGCGAACCGCAGCCAGAGCGGCATCAGGCGGACTCCGTCACCGGCGCGCCGTCGCGCAGGCGGACGGTGCGCTGCGCGCGAGCCGCCAGGGCGGAGTCGTGGGTCACCATCAACAGCGCCGCGCCCGTGTCCTCGGCCAGGTGGAACAGGAGGTCGGCCACGTGCGCGGCGTTGGCGGAATCGAGGTTGCCCGTGGGCTCGTCGGCGAAGATGAGGGCCGGCCGCGGGGCGAGCGCGCGGGCCAGGGCCACGCGCTGCTGCTCGCCGCCGGACAGCTGGTGGGGGTAGTGCCGCATCCGCGCGCCCAGCCCCACGCGGTCAAGCCAGGCGCGGGCCTCGTCCATGGCGCCCGGCCGCCGCGCGATCTCCAGCGGCGCGGCCACGTTCTCCTCGGCGGTCATGTTGGGCAGCAGGTGGAACGACTGGAACACCAGGCTCACGCGGCCCCGGCGCAGCTTCGCGCGCCCGTCCTCGTCGAGGCGGGCGAGGTCCTGGCCGAACAGCAGCACGCGACCCGAGCTCGGCCGCTCCAGCCCTGCGGCCACGGCGATCATCGACGACTTGCCCGAGCCCGAGGGCCCGATCAGCGCCACACGTTCGCCTTGCGCCAATGTGAGGGACAGGCTCCGCAGGATCTCCACGGGTCCGGCGGCGGATGGAAGGGTCAGGCCCACGTCTTCGAGAACCAGCGGCGGCAGATCGTTCAAGCAGGAACCTCGAAGTTGAGCGGCGGGCGACCTCCCTTACATAGGACGATCATGGCCGAGCCAAGCCCCACACGTCGTACGCTGTTCGCCTTGCCGCTGCTGGCGGCCGCAGGACCGGCGCTTGCGCAGCCCCGCGCCCGGGTCGTCACCGTCCTGGGCGACTCGATCACCGCGGGCTACGGCCTGCCCCGGGCCGCGGCGTTTCCGGCGCAGCTGCAGGCCCAGCTCGCGAAGCTGGGCGCGCCCGCGCGCGTCCGCGCGGCGGGCGTCTCGGGCGACACCACCGCGGGCGGCCTGGCCCGCGTGGACTTCAGCGTCGCCAAGGACACGGACGTGGCGGTGGTCGCCCTGGGGGCCAACGATCTTCTCCAGGGCCAGGACCCGAAGCGCACCCGCGCCAACCTCGACGCCATCATCCGCAAGCTGAAGGCGCGCCGCATCGCCGTGGTGCTCACCGGCATCGAGGCGCCGGTGGAGGTGGGCGGCGGCTACGCCCGGGACTTCAACGCCGTCTTTCCGGCCCTGGCGCGCACGCACGGCGTGGCCTTCTATCCCAACCTGCTGGCCGGCGTGGCGCGCATGCCCGCCCTGAACCAGGCCGACGGCATCCACCCGAACGCGCGCGGCGCGGCGATCATCGCCGCGCGGCTGGCTCCCACCGTCGCCAAGGCGCTCGCCGCCCGCCGCTGATTGCGGCATAGGGACGGGCATGACCCCGGCCCAGGAGGCCCTGCTGCAGCGCCTGGTCGCCGCCCTCTCGCAGGACGGGCGGGTGAAGGCGCTGTGGCTCTCGGGAAGTCTGGGGGCGCGCGCTGGCGACGCGTGGAGCGACATCGACCTCGTCGCGCTGGTCTCGCCCGACGACCTCAAGGCCTGCGTCGCCGACTACAAGCAACCGCGGCCGGGACTGCCCGAGACGGTCCTCGCCTTCGATGTCTATGGCGTGGTGGTCGCCGCCGTGACGGCGGAGTGGGAGCGGTTCGACATCCACTTCGCCACCCGCGACTACGTGGATCGCGCCGGCGGGGACGGATGGCGGCCGCTGTTCGGGGACACCGCGATCCCGCCGCGTCCGCCGCCTGGGCCCGACACGGGCGCCCCGGGCCGCGTGGCGGCGACCGTCACCGAGTTCCTCCGCGTCCTCGGCCTCATGCCCGTCGCCGTCGGACGGCAGGAGTGGATCACCGCCCAGCAGGGCTTCGACCTCCTGCGGCGCATGATGATCGACCTGATGCTCGAGGAGAACGGCCACGGCCAGACGGCGCGCGGCGCCAAGCGGCTGAACGGCTTCCTGACGTCCGAGCAGCGCGAGGCGCTCGAGGCGATCACGCCGCCCCGCGCGGACCGCGAGGCCGTCATCGCCGCCAACCTGGATCTCGCCCGCGCCTTCCTCGCCCGGGCCCGGCCGCTCGCCGTGAGGCTCGGCGCGGCCTGGCCTCAAGCGTTCGAAGACGCCACGCGACGGCATCTCAAGGCGGCCCTGTCGCTCGACCTCTGAGCCGTGCCAAACTCCTCGAAACGGGAGGCAGTACGCATGCTGAGCTGGCGGATCGGCGACGTGGAGATCACGCGCATCGTCGAGATGGAGACCGAGGGCGGGACGCGGTTCATCCTGCCCCAGGCGACCTACGAGGCGGTCCGCGAGATCGAGTGGCTCCAGCCTCACTTCGCCACCGAGCAGGGCAAGCTGAAGATGTCGATCCACGCCCTCGTGATCGAGGCGCCGGGCCGGCGCATCATCGTCGACACCTGCATCGGCAACGACAAGGCGCGCGAGATGGCGCCCTGGAGCCACCTGCAGACCACCTTCCTGGCCGACCTGGAGGCCGCGGGCTTCGCGCGCGAGAGCATCGACACGGTGCTGTGCACGCACCTGCACGTGGACCACGTGGGCTGGAACACCATGCTCGTCGATGGCCGCTGGGTCCCCACGTTCCCCAACGCCCGGTACCTGATCGGCCGGGCGGAATACGAGTACTGGCGGGCCGAGGAGGAGGGCGTCGAGGACGTCTCGACCTCGTACTTCCACGACAGCGTGAAGCCGGTCTGGGACGCGGGGCTGGTGGACCTCGTGGAGACCGACCACAGGGTCTGCGAGGAGGTGAGCCTGGAGCCCACGCTGGGCCACACGCCCGGCCACGTCTCCATCCGGATCCGGTCGAAGGGCGAGGAGGCGCTGATCACCGGCGACTTCACGCACCACCCCTGCCAGATGGCGCGGCCCGACTGGGCCGCCGAGGTGGACTACGACAAGCAGGCCTCGACGGCGACGCGCCGCCGCGTCTACGGCGCGCTCGCCGGGACGAAGACCCTCGTCATCGGCACCCACTTCGCGGCGCCGTGCGCAGGGCATGTGGTCGCCGACGGTGAGGCGTGGCGGCTGGAGGTGTAGAGCGTGTACTCGTAACGCCCGCCGAGGTCCGCTTGCCGCCGCGTGAGCGATGACCGCCTTGCCTCCCCCGTCGCGGCAGCAACGGCGGGAGGGGTGGAGGGGGCGAGCCGCTGGCAGGGGCGACCGTTCAGGCTGTATCTCGCTCAGCGGGCGCCGCTCGCCCCCTCCACCCCCCGCTCTCCAGCCGGCTCGCGCCGGCTTCGGCGGGCGGTCCCCCTCCCGCCGCTTCGCGGGGGAGGTAAGGCGCCGCAAACCACCGTTGCTGACGATCTGCTCCCGGCGGAGCGCCCAGAGGCCGCGTTCGACCCGTTGCGGACATCGACCCCTGCGCCCCAACCTCCGTCATCCCGGGCGCAGCGCTCGCCAGAGCGCGAAGACCCGGGACCCAGCCGCACAGCTCTCGACGCGCCCCTACGACTGCCAGTCGTAGGTCTTGGAGAAGCCCTCGAAGGTCGCGAGCTTGTGCTGTCGGATGCGGGTGACGAGGGTGCTGGTCACGCCCGTGTAGAGCGTCCCGTTGCGCCCGCTCGCCAGGATGTAGACCACGATGAGGGGGTCTCGGCCGACCATCGCTGCAGGTTAGGCCAAGGCCTCGCGCGCATCGCCTTTCCTGGCGCAGCTTTACTGGCGGAGAGGCTGGGTCCCGGGTCTCCGCGCTCTGGCGAGCGCTCCGCCCGGGATGACGGAAAGGGGCAGGCAACGTCCACTTTCGACCCGTTGCGGACCTTGCCTCCCCCGTCGCGGCAGCGACGGCGGGAGGGGGGGAGGGGGCGAGCCGCTGGCAGGGGCGACCGTTCAGGCTTTATCTCGCTCAGCGGGCGCCGCTCGCCCCCTCCACCCCCCGCTCTCCAGCCGGCTCGCGCCGGCTTCGGCGGGCGGTCCCCCTCCCGCCGCTTCGCGGGGGAGGTAAGGCTGTCGGATGATCAAGCAATCCGCCTCAGGGCGCTTCCGCCGGGCGGGGCTCTGAGGGCCGCCCGTCAGCCGCCGAAGGTCTTGCGGACGCGGAAGTAGAAGCTGCGCCCGGCCTTGTAGGTCCGGTCGTCGACAGCCGGCGCGCCGCCCTCGCTGCGGGGACCGGCGTACGCATAGACCGTGCGCCGCAGGTCGCGGGCGGTGAAGTTCTCCAGCTCGACGCGGATGTTCAGGTCCGGCCGGGGCCGCCACTCGGTGAACGGCTGAACGAAGGTGCGCAGCTTGGTCGTCTGGATCAGGTTGTAGCGATAGGACGTCTCGCGCCACCCGCCGAACGCATTGACCCCCCAGCTCAGGTTCCAGGCGGTGACGTCCTGGGTGAAGTTGAGGTTCCAGTCGATGGGGTGCAGGTTCGAGATCTCGCGCGAGACGAGGGTCGTCGGGTCGGTGACCTTCGTCCATCGCCGGGTCACGTCGCCCTTGAGCGTCGCGCCGCGCAGGCCGATGCGGTCCAGGGGCAGGTTGTATTCGACCGCCAGCTCGTCCTTCGTCCCGTCGCCGATGTTGGCGGGCCGGTCGAAGATGCGGCCGTCCGACGCCGTCACCGGGCCACGGTCGATGGCGTCCTTCAGCTCGAAGCGTCGGTAGGTCAGCGTCACCGAGCCCTTGTCCCAGAAGCGCTGTTCGAGGGCGACCTCGCCGACCCAGGCCTGTTCGGGATTGAGGTCCGGGTTGCCGGCCGAGACGCCCGCGTCGCTGTTCAGGCGGGAGTCGGCGACGAAGTCGTCGAAGTTGAGCTGCCCGACCTCGCGCTCGATCCGCGCCCGCAACTGGGTCTGCGGCCGCACGTCCCACGCAACGGCCAGGCGCGGCTTCAGGTAGCGGAGCGTCTTCTCGAGCTGGACGTCGCCGTCCGACGAGATCGTCGTGTGCTCCCAGCGGAGGCTGGCGTCGATCGCCCAGCCGGGAAGCGGCCTCCAGGCGCTCTTGGCGAAGACTTCCCGGCGGTCTTCCTCGACCTCGACGTTGGCCGCGGGCAGCGGCACGGGGGCGCCGTTGCTGGTGACGCTGGTGCGGCTGTCCAGCTTGTTGATCGCGGTCTCCCCGCCGGCCTCGAACGAGAGCCGGTCGTTCCAGCGGTACTTGCCGACGGCGCGGGCGATGGTCTCGCTCGACTCGCGGTCGAGCTCGAACGTGCTGCTGTCGCCGTCGGAGAAGCTCGCCAGGATCGGGCGCTTCCGATCGGTCCGAAGGCCCACCAGCTCGAGGGTGGTGCGGGGACCGAACGGGCGCGTGAAGTTCGCGCCCACCTCGCTGTCCTCGCGCCGGAAGTAGTCGAGCGACGTCTCGACCAGCGGATTGACGACGCCGACGATGTCGGTCTCCTCGCCCTTGTACTTCTCGCGGAAGTACCGGCCGTTGAGCTTGAGCTTCCCGCCGGCGAGGGGCGTCTCGAAGGCGCCGGTCAGGAAGCCGTTCAGGACGTCCCCCTCGCCCTGGATCCGCACCGGCGTCACCACGCCCGTGCGGCTGATCCGGACGCCCGGGCCGTCGCCGATGCCGTCGTCGTTGCCCTTGCCGGCGAACCCTGCCAGCTCCCAGCGCCGCGGCCCCCAGGACCCGGACGCCTCGACGCGCGTGGCCATCAGCGTCCGGCCGTCCTGCGTATGGTTCTGGGAGAACGCCGTCAGCAGCCGGGCGGCGCCGCCGGGCCGCTTGATCACATTGGCCAGCACGGTCTTGCCCTGCATGTCGATGCCGGGCGCGCCCCCGCGGATGATGTCGATCCGCTCCACGGCGCCGGCGGGCAGACGGCGGAGGATCTGCTCGAGGTCGTCGGTCTTCGAGGCCGGGCGCGCCCCGTCGATCAGAACGTTGCCGGCCGAGCCTTCGTAGCCCCGCACGCCGGACCCGCCGTCGAAGGTGAAGCCGGGCAGGCGATCGACCATCTCCATGGCGTTGCTGGGGGAATAGGCCACGAAGAACGACGCCGGATAGCTGATCACGCCCTGCTGCGTGGCAGGCGCGGGCGCAGCGGCGACCGCCGCCTGCGCGAGGACGTGGATAAGCATGGAACTCTCCCTTGGCGGCAAGACGTGCCCCGCGCCGCGGGCCGCAGGCGAGTTAAATGCCTGTAAGGTGGATTAAATGATCGACATGTTCTCCGCAGCGCCAGGACGGCGCGCGACCGCTGCCGGTCGATCGGCCGGCCTGCGGCGGCGAGGCGGGGGCCGGGCGGCGGCGGTCAGACCGCCGTGCCGCCCACCGTCAGGCCGGTGATCTTGAGCGACGGCTGGCCCACGCCCACCGGCACGCTCTGGCCCGACTTGCCGCAGACGCCCACGCCGGGGTCGAAGTCGAAGTCGTCGCCGATCATCGTCACGCGGGTGAGCGCGGACGGCCCGTCGCCGATGAGCGTGGCGCCCTTCACCGGCGCGCCCAGCCGGCCGTCCTCGATGAGGTAGGCCTCGGTGCACTGGAAGACGAACTTGCCGTTGGTGATGTCCACCTGGCCGCCGCCGAAGTTGCCGCAGTAGAGCCCCCGCTTCGTGGACGCGATCATCTCCTCGCGGCTGGCGCTGCCGCCCAGCATGGCCGTGTTGGTCATCCGCGGCATCGGCATGTGGGCGTAGGACTGGCGGCGCGCGTTGCCGGTGGCGGCCATGCCCATCAGCCGGGCGCTCATCCGGTCGTGCATGTAGCCCACCAGGACGCCGTCCTCGATCAGGATGGTGCGTTCGGTCGGCGTGCCCTCGTCGTCGACGGTCAGCGAGCCGCGTCGGCCGGGCAGGGTCCCGTCGTCGAAGACCGTGACGCCCGGCGCGGCCACCCGTTCGCCGATCCGCCCGGAGAAGGCCGAGGTGCCCTTGCGGTTGAAGTCGCCCTCAAGGCCGTGGCCCACCGCCTCGTGCAGCAGCACGCCGTTCCAGCCGGGGCCCAGCACCACGTCCATCTCGCCGGCGGGGCAGGGGATGGCGTCCAGGTTGGTCAGCGCCTGGCGGAGGGCCTCGTCCACCTGCGCCTGCCACTTGTCGGCGCTGATCCAGGCCTCGAAGCCCGCGCGGCCGCCCGCGCCCGTGGACCCCTGCTCGCGGCGGCCGTCCCGCTCGACGGTGACCTGCACGTTGATGCGGCAGAGCGGACGCACGTCGCGGATCAGCCGGCCGTCGGCCCGCAGGATCTCCACGGTCCGCCGTTCGCCCGCGATGGAGGCCATGACCTGCACCACCCGGGGGTCGCGGGCTCGGGCCCAGGCGTCGATCTCCTGCAGCAGGGCGACCTTGTCGGAGAAGCCGGGCGAGGCCAGCGGATTGTCCTCGCCGTACAGGCGGGCGTTGGTGGCGCGCGGCGCCTCGGCCGCGACGCCGGCGTAGCCGCGCTTGGCCAGCTTGGCCGAGTCGGCGGCGCGACGGATCGCCGCTTCCGAGACCTCCGAGGCGTGGGCGTAGCCGACGGTCTCGCCCGCCACCACGCGAAGGCCGAAGCCCTCGGTGGCGTCATAGGCGGCCGACTTCAGCCGCCCGTCGTCGAACAGGAACGATTCGCTCTCGGAGTGCTCGACGAACAGTTCGCCGTCGTCGGCGCCCGCCAGGGCGTCGGCGAGGATGTCCTGGGCGCGGGCGGGATCGACGCCGGCGGCGTCGAGGAGCGAGGCGGCGGGGAGAGGCGCGTTCATGCCCCCGAACATAGGCGCCGCCGGGCGCTGAAGCCAGCGCGGCCGGGCGTCGCGACGGCGCGCCACGGCGCGGAGCCGAGTCGCGGAACGGCCCGTCGCGGGGTCCTCGCCGAACAGGGGTTCGCTCTCCGCGCGCCCTTCCGCGCTGCGAACGCCTTGGCAAGCCCAAGCGATGCGCGTATGGACCCCCGCGAAGGGGCGATCCGGGCGGCGCAAGACGACGCTCGTGCGTCCCCACTTTGGGAGCCGGCGGAGGTTTCCCGCCCGTCCTGGGGGGCGTCGCCGGCTCAAGCAGACCGAGGGGACATGAAGTCGAGCTTTCAGGGATGGCGGGCGCGGGCGGGCGGAGCCCTCGCGGGCCTGTCGACGGCGCTCATGGGCGCGGCGGCCTGGGCCAGCGACCGCTTGGGCGAGCCGACGCCGGGCGGGATCGACCTGCAGCCGGGCGTCAGCCCGCTGCGCCACGAGGCGATCTTCTTCCACAACGTGATCCTGCTGCCGATCATCACGCTGATCACGATCTTCGTCCTGATCCTGCTGGTCATCGTGATGGTGCGCTTCAACAAGCGCGCGAACCCGGTGCCGGCCAAGTTCAGCCACAACACGACGCTCGAGGTGGCCTGGACACTGATCCCGGTCCTGATCCTCGTGTTCATCTCGATCTTCTCGTTCCGGCTGCTGTTCGCCTACAACGACATGCCCAAGCCGGACGTGACGATCAAAGCCGTCGGCTACCAGTGGTACTGGGGCTACGAGTATCCCGACCACAAGATCGGCGAGTACGTCTCCAACATCCTGCCCGAGGACAAGGCCAAGGCGCAGGGCGTGCCCTTCCGCCTGGCGGTGACCGACCCGATCGTGGTGCCGGTCAACAAGGTGGTGCGGGTGCAGGTGACGGGCGCCGACGTCATCCACGCCTTCGCCGTGCCGGCGTTCGGCATCATCACCGACGCCATTCCCGGCCGCCTGAACGAGACGTGGTTCAAGGCCGAGAAGGTCGGCACCTACTACGGCAACTGCCGCGAACTCTGCGGCGTCGACCACGCCTTCATGCCCATCGCGGTGAAGGTGGTGACGCAGCCCGAGTTCGACGCGTGGGTGGCCAGCAAGGGCGGGACCGTCCCGGGCTCCGCGCCGGCCGCGGCTCCGCCGCCGGCCGCCGCCTCGGTCGCCCCGAACGCCGCCGCCGCCGGAACGCCCGCCGCCGCGACCTCGCCGGTGAACCCGGCCGCGCCGGCTCCCGCGACCCCCGAACCCAAGGCGCCCGCCGCCGCCACGCCTGCGCCCAAGGCGCCGGCCGCCGCGAACTAACTCCAGGACACGCGTAAGATGGCACAAGCCTCAGCCGCTCACGATCATCACGATCACGACCACAAGCCGGGCTTCTTCACCCGCTGGTTCCTGTCCACGAACCACAAGGACATCGGCACGCTGTACATCCTGTTCGCCATCATGGCGGGCCTGGTGGGCGGCGCGCTGTCGGGCCTCATCCGCTGGGAACTGGCCGAGCCGGGCCTGCAGGTGTTCGCGCCGGGCAGCCTGCTGGCGCAGACCGGCCTGATCGAGGCCACGAAGCACGGCTACAACGTGGTCGTCACCGGCCACGCGCTGATCATGATCTTCTTCATGGTCATGCCCGCGATGATCGGCGGGTTCGGGAACTGGTTCGTGCCGCTGATGATCGGCGCGCCCGACATGGCCTTCCCGCGGATGAACAACATCTCGTTCTGGCTGCTGGTCTCCGCCTGGATCCTGCTGCTGGTGTCGATGTTCGTCGACGGCGGGCCCGGGAAGGGCTTCGGCGGCGGCTGGACGCTCTATCCGCCGCTCTCCACGTCGGGCCACACCGGGCCGGCCATGGACTGCGCGATCCTGTCGGTCCACCTCGCGGGCGCCAGCTCGATCCTGGGCGCCATCAACTTCATCACCACGATCTTCAACATGCGCGCGCCGGGCATGACCCTGCACCGGATGCCGCTGTTCGTCTGGTCGATCCTGGTGACCGTGTTCCTGCTGCTGCTCTCGCTGCCCGTGCTGGCCGGCGCGATCACGATGCTGCTCACGGACCGCAACTTCAACACGCACTTCTTCGACGCCGCCGGCGGCGGCGACCCCGTGATGTTCCAGCACCTGTTCTGGTTCTTCGGGCACCCGGAAGTGTACATCCTGATCCTGCCCGGCTTCGGCATGATCAGCCACATCGTCTCCACCTTCAGCCGCAAGCCCGTCTTCGGCTACCTCGCCATGGCCTACGCCATGGTCGCCATCGGCTTCATCGGCTTCGTCGTGTGGGCCCACCACATGTACACGGTCGGCATGGGCATCGAGCTGCGCGCCTACTTCGTGGCGGCCACGATGGTCATCGCGGTGCCCACGGGCGTGAAGGTGTTCTCGTGGATCGCCACGATGTGGGGCGGGTCCATCGACTTCAAGACGCCCATGCTCTGGGCGATCGGCTTCATCTTCCTGTTCACGGTGGGCGGGGTGACGGGCGTGGTGCTGGCCAACGCCGGCATCGACTACAGCCTGCACGACACCTACTACGTCGTGGCGCACTTCCACTACGTTCTCAGCCTGGGCGCGGTCTTCGCGATCTTCGCCGGCTTCTACTACTGGTTCGAGAAGATGTGGGGCGTGAAGTACAACGAGTTCCTCGGCGCGGTGCACTTCTGGATCACCTTCGTCGGCGTGAACCTGATCTTCTTCCCGCAGCACTTCCTCGGCCTGCAGGGCATGCCGCGCCGCTACGTCGACTATCCGGACGCCTTCACGTACTGGAACCAGGTCTCGACGGTGGGCTACATGATCACGGCCGGGGGCGTGGTGGTGTTTCTGCTGGTGCTGGCCGAGGCTGCGATCCGCCGCCGCAAGGCCGAAGCCAATCCGTGGGGCGAAGGCGCCACGACGCTGGAGTGGACGCTGCCGTCGCCGCCGCCGTTCCACCAGTTCAACGAACTGCCGGTGGTCAAGCCGGACGCCCACTAAGGGGCCGATCGCCCTGGCCCGGTTCTGGAGCCCGTCGCTCTGGGGAAGGACATCCTTCCTCTGGGCGGCGGGCTTCGCCGTTCTGGGCGCGGCCACCTGGGCCAGCGGACGGCTGTCCGGACGCCGCTTCCCGGCCGGGGCCGCGCAGGACGGAGACGCGGCGGCGTACTACGTGGCGGCGCACATCCACTATCTGCTGCTGGCGGGCGGCGCCTTCCTGGCCTTCGCTCTCATCTACATGGCCCTCGAACGGGCGCGCCGCGGGCGCCGCCGGCGCCTGCTGGGCGGCCTGCACTTCGCCGCCACCTTCGCCGGCGTGAACGCGATCTTCCTGCCGCAGACCGTGCTGGGGCTCGCGCCCGGCCTCGCGGCGGGCGCCGACGGCCTCGGCGGCTTCTTCCTGTTCAACGGCGTGGCCAGCGCGGGCTACGTCGCCGTGCTCGCCGGACAGCTGTTTTTCGTCGCGGCCCTCTTCGACGCCTTCCGTCGCGAGCCCATATCGGGATAGAGAGGCGCGCCCCGTCGCAAGGTGTAATCCTGAATGGCCATGGCATCGGCCCAGACAAACGTTCGCGCCCCGGCCCGCTGGCAGGACTACCTCCAGCTGCTGAAGCCGCGCGTGATGTCGCTGGTGATCTTCACCGCGCTGACGGGACTGGTGTGCGCGGGCGCGCCGATGAACCCGATCCTCGCGGCCGTGGCGATCCTCTGCATCGCCGTGGGCGCCGGCGCGAGCGCGGCCCTGAACATGTGGTTCGACGCCGACATCGACGCCAAGATGCGCCGCACCCGCGGCCGCCCCGTGCCCGCGGGCAAGGTGCAGGGCGCCGACGCACTCGGCCTGGGCGTCACCCTGTCGCTGCTGTCGGTGATGATGATGGGCGTGGCCACCAACTGGCTCGCGGCCGGCCTCCTCGCCTTCACCATCCTCTTCTACGCCGTCGTCTACACGATGTGGCTGAAGCGCTGGACGGCGCAGAACATCGTCATCGGCGGACTGGCGGGCGCGCTGCCGCCGGTGATCGGCTGGGCGGCGGCGACCGGCACGGCACCGCTGAACGCCTGGCTGCTCTGCGCCATCATCTTCATGTGGACGCCCCCGCACTTCTGGGCGCTGTCGCTCTACACCTCCGAGGACTACGCCAAGGCCGGCGTGCCGATGATGCCGGTCGTCAAGGGCGCGAAGTCGACCCGGGCGCAGATCCTCGCCTACAGCCTGCTGCTGATCCCCGTCTGCGTGGCGCCCGCGTTCACCGGCCTGGGCGGGCCCGTCTACCTGGCGGTCTCGGCGCTGGGCGGCCTGGTCTTCCTGCTCCTAGCCTGGCGGCTGTTCCGCAGCCAGGCCGGCGAGGCGGCCGATCCGCGCAATGACGACGGCCTGTACGACGTCCGGGCCGGCGCGCGCGACGCCCGCAACCTGTTCGCCTTCTCCATCCTCTACCTGGCCCTGCTGTTCGCCACCCTGCTGGGCGAGCACCTGGCCGGCCTGAAGCCGCTGGAGCTCCTCTAGATGAGCGATCCCAACCGCGAGGACGAGGACTTCGCCAAGGCGCGGCGCGGGCGCAACATCGCCATCGCGATCGGCCTCGTGGTCTTCATCGTCCTCGTCTACGTCGTCACCGTTGTCCGCATGGGCGCCAATGTCATCGACCGACCGATCTGATCCCAACGCCCGAAACCGCCGGGTCGCCATCATCTGCGCCTGCGTGTTCTTCGGCATGGTCGGCGCCGCGTTCGGCTCGGTGCCGCTCTACCGGGCGTTCTGCCAGATCACCGGCTTCGACGGCGCCACGCGTCGGGCCGACAAGGCGTCCGACACGGTGCTGCGCAAGACCATCGTCGTGCGCTTCGACGCCAATGTGCGCGACCTGCCGTGGTCGTTCACCGCCGACCAGACCTCGCAGACGGCCAAGATCGGCGAGACCAAGCTCGCCTTCTTCAAGGTCACCAACAACTCGGACAGGCCGATCACGGGGCGGGCCATCTACAACGTCGTGCCGGAGCAGGCCGGGCCCTACTTCCAGAAGCTCCAGTGCTTCTGCTTCACCGACCAGACCATCCCGCCGAAGACCACGGTCGACGTGCCGGTCCTGTACTTCATCGACCCGAAGTACGCCGAGGACATCAACACCAAGGGCAAGCCCGAGGTGACGCTGAGCTACACCTTCTTCCCGTCCACGACCGCCGCGTCGCAGCAGGCCCCGAACCCCGCGGCGAAGAAGCTGACCCCGCCGGCGAAGAGCTGATCCCGCCGCTGCTGCCAAGGTTGGCAGCAGCCGTTCGGCACGCTCCCTCCTCGAGGATCACGAGGAGGGAAACCCATGGACCTGGATCGTCGCCTGATCGTCGGGGCCGCGGCCGCACTGGTGGCGGCCGCCCCGTCGCGC
Source organism: Phenylobacterium sp. T106 (assembly GCF_057219735.1). NCBI lineage: Bacteria > Pseudomonadati > Pseudomonadota > Alphaproteobacteria > Caulobacterales > Caulobacteraceae > Phenylobacterium > Phenylobacterium sp. T106. Next base: position 280,963 of record NZ_JBXVWA010000002.1, read on the forward strand.
CCGCAGGCCGGGGAGAAGCCCGCCGCCAGACCGGGAGACTTCGACTTCCTCGCCGGCGAGTGGAAGATCCGCCAGCGCCGCCTCAAGGCTCCCGGCCAGTGGGACGAGTTCGACGGCGAGGCGACCTGCTGGACGATCCTGGGCGGCGTGGGCAGCGTGGAGGAGCTGCGGATCCCGGCGCGGGACTTCTCGGGTCTGGGGCTGCGCCTGCTGGACGTGAAGCAGCAGGTTTGGGTCGACCATTGGGTCAATGCGAAGAGCGGGGTGCTCGCCCTCCCGGGCATGAGCGGCGTCTTCATCGATGGAGACGGGGTGTTCACCGCCGACGACGAGGAGGACGGAAAGCCGGTGAAGTACCGCGGTCTCTGGGACCAGATCCGCGCCGGTTCGCACCGCTGGAGCCAGTCGGTGTCGCGCGACGGCGGCCGGACTTGGGACGACAACTGGGTGATGCAGTGGTCCAGGGCGTGACACGGCGTCCTTTCCCCCTTGGCGAACCGTTCAGGCCGGGGCTATAGCGTCCCGCAACTTGGACTGCGCGCGACTCTGTCGCCGCGGGGGAATTTCTGAGGGGCTGAGAGCGCGATGGCCGCTGGCGTGAAGCACGACTACCACCTGGTCAATCCGAGCCCGTGGCCTCTCGTGGGCTCGATGGCGGCCACGGTCATGGCGCTGGGCGGCGTCGCCTGGATGAAGGGCCTGTTCGGACTGCCGGAAGGCACGTCCTGGCTGTTCTACGCGGGCCTCGCGGGCGTGCTCTTCACCATGGTGGGCTGGTGGGCCGACGTGGTGAAGGAGGCCAACCAGGGCGACCACACCCCGGTGGTCTCGATCGGCCTGCGCTACGGCATGGTGCTGTTCATCGCCTCGGAGGTGATGTTCTTCGTCGCCTGGTTCTGGATCTTCTTCGAGATGGCCCTGTTCCACGGCAACCGGACCATGGCGCCGATCTCCGAGGTGGCCGAGGCCTGGAAGACCTTCCCGCCCGCCGGCGTCGAGACGGTCCCCGCCTTCCAGCTGCCGCTCGTGAACACGCTGACGCTGCTGCTGTCCGGCACGACCGTGACCTGGGCCCACCACGCGCTGCAGCAGGGCGACCGCCGCAGCGCCAAGATCGGCCTGGCGCTGACGATCGCGCTGGGGATCCTGTTCACCGCGATCCAGGCCTACGAGTACAGCCACATCTTCGGCCACCACTACTTCTTCGGCGAGGGCAAGGAGAACTCCGGCCTCTACGGCTCGTCCTTCGTCATGGCCACCGGCTTCCACGGCTTCCACGTGCTGGTCGGCACCATCTTCCTCATCGTCTGCCTGATCCGGCTGATGGGGACCGGCTTCTCGCCGAAGCAGCACTTCGGGTTCGAGGCGGCGGCCTGGTACTGGCACTTCGTCGACGTGGTCTGGCTCTTCCTGTTCGCGTTCGTCTACGTGATCTTCGGGGCGTCGGGGCACTAGGCCTGAGGCGTTGAGCAAGCCCAATCCGGTTCTGTCGGGGGTTCGCGGACGCTGCCCCAACTGCGGCGAGGGCTACCTCTTCGACGGCTTCCTCAAGGTGGCGCCGGCGTGCGAGGCCTGCGGCTACGACTTCGCCAAGGCGGACTCGGGCGACGGGCCGGCGGTGTTCGTGATCCTCATCGCCGGCTTCATCGTGGCCTTCGCCGCGGTCTTCACCGAGTTCGCGGTCCATCCCCCCATCTGGGTCCACCTGCTGCTGTGGCTGCCCCTCACCCTGGTGCTGTCACTGGGCCTGATGCGCCCCCTCAAGGGCGCGATGCTGGCCGCGCAGTTCATGAACAAGGCCTCCGAAGCGCGCCATGACGGCTGACGCCCGGCGGGGTTTTCCTGTCGGCCTGACCGTCGCGGTGGCGGTCGCCTTCGCCATCCTCCTGGCGCTGGGAACCTGGCAGGTGCAGCGCCTGCACTGGAAGGAAGCCCTGCTGGCCCGCGTGGCCGCGCTGCAGGCCGCTCCCGCGCAGCCCGTGGGCGCCGTGCTGGATGCGGCCGCGCGGGGGGCCGAGGCGGACTTCACGCGCGTCACCGCGACCTGCCCCGGCCTGGCGTCCGCGCCCTTCCTCGAGCTCTACGGGCTGAGGGAAGGGCAGGCGGGCGTGCGGCTGGTGTCGGCCTGCCGCGTGGAAAGCGTCGCCTATCGCAGCGTGCTGGTCGATCGCGGCTTCGTCGCCGACACCGTGTCGGCCCGACCGCCCGTGGACGCCGCGAACACGGCGCCGGTGACCGTGGTCGGCGTGCTGCGCCGGCCGGATCCGGCCAACCTCTTCTCGCCGGCCAACACGCCTCGCCAGTGGTACGTGCGCGACCTGCCGGCCATGGCCGCGGCCCTGAACGCGCCCCAGCCCGCGCCCGTAACGCTGATGGCCGAGACCTCCACCAATCCCGACTGGAAGGCCCTGACGCCCGCGCCCATCCCGGCCGAGATCGCCAATCGGCATCTGGAGTACGCGGTCACCTGGTACGGCCTTGCCGGGGTGCTGCTCGCCGTCTATGCCGCCCTGCTCGCAAAACGGCGGAAGAGCTGATGCGCTACGTTTCCACCCGCGGACAGTCACCGGCCGTGGGCTTCACCGACGCCGTCCTGGGCGGGCTCGCGCCCGACGGCGGGCTCTATGCCCCCGAGACCTGGCCCACCTTCACCAAGGCAGAGCTCGCGGCGTTCGCCGGCCGGCCCTACGCCGAGGTCGCCGCGGCCGTGCTGGGCCGCTTCGCCGGGGACGAGGTCGAACCCGCCGAACTGCTGCGGATGTGCGAGGAGGCGTACGGCACGTTCAGCCACAAGGCCGTGACGCCGATGACCCAGATCGGCCCGCAGACCTTCATCCTCGAGCTGTTCCACGGTCCCAGCCTGGCCTTCAAGGACGTGGCCATGCAGATCCTGGCCCGGCTCTACGACCACTTCCTGGGCCAACAGCGGCGCAGCCAGACCATCCTCTGCGCCACCTCGGGCGACACCGGCGGCGCCGCCGTCGAGGCGTTCCGCGGCGCGCGCAATGTCCGCGTCGTGGCGATGTTCCCGGAAGGCCGCATCAGCGAGGTCCAGCGGCGGTTCATGACCACCGCGCCCGAGGCCAACATCGCCTGCCTGTCGGTGCAGGGGACGTTCGACGACTGCCAGGCGATCCTGAAGGACGCGTTCCAGGACAAGGCGCTGCGCCAGGCCGTGGACCTGGCGGCGGTCAACTCGATCAACTTCGCCCGGATCGCCGCCCAGGCGGTCTACTACTTCACGAGCGCGGCGGCCCTGGGCGCCCCGGACCGTCCGATCAACTTCGTCGTGCCCTCGGGCAACTTCGGCGACGCCTTCGCCGGCTTCGTCGCGATGAAGATGGGGCTGCCCATCAAGCGGATCGTCGTGGCCACCAACGCCAACGACATCCTGGCGCGCGCGTTCGCCACCGGGCGCTACGCCCGCGGCGCGGTGCAGGCGACCATTTCGCCCGCCATGGACATCCAGTCGGCCTCGAACTTCGAGCGGCTCTACTTCGAGTGCGTCCAGCGCGACGCCGTGGAGACGACCCGCGCCTTCGAGGCCTTCGCCAGGACCGGCGCCATCGACATCCCGCCCGCGGCGCTGGGCGCCATGCAGCAGGTCTTCACCGGCGTGGCGATCGGCGACGACGAGGCCTTCAAGACCATCGTCTCGACGCTGAACGAGACCGGCGAACTCATCGACCCGCACACGGCCGTGGCCGTGGCCGCGCTGAGCCACGCGCCGCTCGAGGGCCCGACGGTGGTGCTCTCGACCGCCCACCCCGCCAAGTTCGCGGAAGACGTGCTGAAGGCGTCGGGCGCGGCGCCGGCCCTCCCGCGCGGCGCCTCGAGCCTCGCGGACCGGCCCGAGCGGTTCGACCGGCTGCCCGCCGATCCGGACACCATCAAGGCGTACGTCCGCGCCTTCGCCGAAAGCTGAGCGCTTGCCGCCCAGGGTCCACACCCTCTCCAACGGTGTCCGTGTCGTCTGCGATCCGCTGCCCGGCTGGCAGACGGTGGCGCTGTCCGTCGTGGCGGGCCGCGGCGCGCGGTTCGAGGACGAGGCCCGGTCGGGCTGGTCGCACCTCCTGGAGCACATGGTCTTCAAGGGCGCCGGCGGCCGCTCGGCGAAGGACATCGTCGAGGTGATCGAGGCCGAGGGCGGCCACATCAACGCCTCCACCGGCTACGAGCGCACCAGCTTCCAGGTCCGCGCCCTGGCCCACGGCCTGGACCTGGGCTCGGCGGTGATCGCCGACCTGGTCCAGCGGCCCGCCATGGACGCCGCCGACCTCGCCCGTGAGAAGCAGGTGGTGGGCCAGGAGATCGCCGAGGCGGCCGACACGCCAGACGATCTCGTCTTCGAACTGGCCCAGGCCGCCGCCTTCGACGGCCAGCCGCTGGGCCGGTCCATCCTGGGGACGACCGGCTCCATCAAGGGCGCCACGCCCGAGACGCTCGGCGGCTGGCGCGCCGCGCTCTACGCGCCGGACAGGCTCGTGATCAGCGCGGCCGGCGCTGTCGACGAGGACGACCTCCTGCGGCTGGCCGAGCGCGACTTCGGCGCGGCCGGCGCCGCGGGCCTGCCGCCGCCCGCCGCAGGCGCCTTCGTCGGCGGCGTGCGCACCGTGGCCAAGCCGCTGGAGCAGGCGAACGTCGTCCTGCTGCTGCCGGCGGTGGGGGTGATGGACCCCGACTACTTCGCCCTGCGCCTGCTCGCCGAGATCCTCGGCGGCGGCATGGCCTCGAGGCTGTTCCAGGAGGCGCGGGAGAAGCGCGGGCTGGCCTACGCCATCGACGCCTACAGCGAGACCTATGCCGATGTGGGCGTCCTGGGCGTCTTCGCCGGGTGCGACGCGCGCGACGCGGCCGAGCTCGCCGAGGTCACCGTGGGCGAGCTGCGCGGCATGCTCGAGCCCGCGGGCGCCGCCGAGCTCGCGCGCGCCAAGGCGCAGCTCAAGGGCGGCATGTTCATGGGGCGCGAGTCGGCGCTCGCGCGCGCCGAGCACGCCGCGGGCCAGGTGCTGCTGTTCGGCCGCGCCCTGGACCCGGAGGCCGTGGCGGCCGAGGTCGACGCCGTGACGGCCGATCAGCTGGCGGACCTGACGCGGAAGATCCTGGCGCCCGGCAAGGCCGCCGTGGCGATCCTGGGTCCCAAGGCCGCCCTGGGCGCGGCCGAGACCTTCCAGGCCTCGCTTTCCCGCTAGGTTCAGAAGATCAGCGATTTCGACGGCTTCCGACCGTCCCGGCGAATGCCGGGACCCAGATCCACGTGCGGGATCGTGATGGGAAGGGCTCCGAGCCCACGGGAACCTCATCTGAGCCATTCCACCTGGATCCCGGCCTTCGCCGGGATGACCGGGTACTGGGTCCGGACCCCAGGCCGCTCGCGAGCTCAGGCGGCGGGCGGCTGGCCGATCAGGCGCCCCAGGGCGTCCAGGTACTGGGCGAAGGCGGCGCGTCCCTCGGCGGTGAGGCGCACCTGGGTGCGCGGCTTGCGGCCCAGGAACCCCTTCTCGATGGTGACGTAGCCCGCGTCCTCCAGCTTGCGCAGCTGGACCGACAGGTTGCCCTGGGTGACCTCGAGCACCGCCTTCAGCTCGTTGAAGTCGGCCACCTCGGCGTTGGCCAGATAGGCCATGACCCCCAGCCGCAGGCGGCCGTGGATGACATCGTCGATCTTGCCGATGTCGAAGCGCGGCGCCATCGGCTCAGCCGATCCTCGCGTTGCGCATCATGATCCAGCCCGGGGCGAGCATGAAGACGAGGAAGCCGACGCCGGCCGCCCCGATGAACAGCGGGAAGTTCTGGTAGGCGACCCCGACGGCCATGGCTGCGGCCGTCACGAACCAACCCAGGGCGACGACGCCGAACCAGGCGCGCCGCCGCAGGGCGTAGATCACCAGCCAGGCCGTCCCCTGCAGCACCATGACGGTGCAGGGATAGATCAGCCAGACGGTGAGGCTGGCCTCGCGCCAGGCCACCACGCCCACCACGAAGACCAGCACCAGGTTCGCGATGCCGATGGCGCCCAGCACCGCGCCGATCGCCTTGGCCGTCGCGCCGGCGAGGGGTTTGCGCGTCGCGCGGTCGGCCGCGATGATCCAGGCGAGCAGGACCAGGAACACGACGGTGGGCCCGAGCCCGATCAGCAGGGCGGGCAGGCCGCTCTCCGCGATCCAGCCCAGGGCCTGCGCCGCATGCAGGATCATCTGCAGGCCGTAGCAGAGGCCGGCGGTGAAGTAGGCCTGGCCGAACGAGCGCTGGAACGCGCCGGGCGTCTCGACCAGCGCCCGCATGTAGGCGAGGTCGTCCCGGGCGGTGTCGGCGGGGCTCATCGGGCGGTCTCCAGCAGGCCGGTGGACTTCGGCGCGCGCCAGGGGACCCGCCGGCCGTTGAGCCAGGCGCCCAGGATGGTGTGGCGCACGAGCAGTTCGTAGCTGGCGAACATCACCGCGAACCCGACCCCGAGGACGACGCCGAACTTCGCCAGCGCCGGCCAGTCGTGGCGCGACAGCCAGGCCTGGAGGACGATCACGATCGGCAGGTGGATCACGTAGATCCAATAGGACGAGTCGGCGACGTAGCGCCGCACGGGGCTGTGGTCGGACAGGAACCGCAGGGCCAGGCCGATCACGGCGAAGGTCCAGGTCCAGATCGCCACGGCATAGGCGGCGGCCTGCAGCGCCTTCTCCAGGCCCGGCGGTTCCGGCGCGGTCACCGGCGTCAGACCCAGGCGGGCGAGCAGCGCCGCCGACAGGGCCAGGGCGATCGAGAGGTTCAGCGGCCAGCGGGCCTGCAGTCCGGAGAGAAGCGACGGCTGCCGGTGCAGTAGCCAGCCCAGGCCGAAGGCGAGGCCGAACTGCGTCGCGGCGACCGCGTTGGGGATCAGGCTCTGGTCCGGCGTCGGCACGCCGAAGAACGCCAGCCAGCCGGGCTGCAGGTAGCAGAGGGTCGCCGCCGGCGCCGCCAGGAGAGCGGGCGCGGCAGGGCTCGCGACCACCGCCGCGACGACGCGGTCGAGCGCGCGCCGCAGCGGCCCCGCCGCGTCCAGCCTGGCGACCGCGCTCCGCGCCAGCAGGACCGCGGCGTAGAGGATCAGCAGCACGTACAGGAACCACAGGTGCGTCAGCGGGAAGGCCAGCGCCGGCGGCGGCCCCGCCGACGGCGCCGGCGGCGCCTCGGTGGGGAAGGTCCCGGTGGCCACGTAGACCCCGTAGCCTATGCCGATCACGATCCCCGCGATGACCAGCGGCCAGAACACGACCAGGGGCAGGGCGATCCGCTTGAGACGGTCGACGATGAACCCTTTCGCGCCGCGCCGGTGGAACGTCATGTGCGCGAAGAAGCCGGCGATCAGGAAGAAGGTGGTCATCCGGAAGATGTGGGCCACGAAGAACAGGGCCGAGAGCGCGGGCGAGGCCTGGTTGTCCTCCACCACCCACACCTGCGGGCCCGGCAGGAAGGACATGGTCGCGTGGAAGACCACGCCCAGCATGAGGGCGTAGCCGCGAACCGCGTCCAGGCCGTGCAGACGTTCCGTGCCGGTGGTCATCGCCGTCCTCCCAGAAGGCGCCGGGCGCGGACCGCCGCGCCCGGCGAGTGTGAACGATGGGGCTTGGGAGCCATCGTGAGGTCAGGGGTATATCAACTAGTCTATATCGTAAACTAGTTTGTGAGAGGTCGGGCACTCTTGACCCACGGGCAAATTGCGCGACCCTCCCGCCATGGCCCTGCTGGACTGGATCGCGCCGGAAAGCGGCCTTCGCGTCGAGGGCGAGGGGGTCTGGCTGCGGCCGCCCCGGGCCGCCGACTATGCCGAATGGCGCGAGCTGCGCGCCGTCAGCCGGGCTTTCCTGCAGCCGTGGGAGCCCACCTGGCCGGCCGACGATCTCTCGCGCGCCGCCTTCCGACGCCGGCTGCTGGCGTACGCCCGCGACCGCGAGGCCGGCGTCGCCTATCCCTTCTTCGTCTTCCGCGCCTCGGACGACGCCCTGACGGGCGGCATCACGCTCTCCAACGTCCGCCGCGGCGTCGCCCAGATGGGGTCGGTGGGCTACTGGTGCGGCCGCCCCTTCACCCGCCAGGGCATGACCCTGAGCGCCGTGAAGGCCCTCTGCGAGTTCGCCTTCCGCACCCTGGCGCTGCACCGGCTCGAGGCCGCGTGTATCCCGGAGAACACGCCCTCGCGCACGCTCCTGCAGAAGGCGGGCTTCTCGGAGGAGGGTTTCGCTCAGGCTTATCTTAAAATTAACGGCGTCTGGCGAGACCATGTGCTGTTCGGCCGCCTCACCCCCTACCGGGGCCACGAGGGGCCGGACGACGGGGTGTCGGTCTAGCCGGCCGGCGCCTGGGACACGGACAGGCGCAACTCTAGGACCGAATGGCCAACGACCGCTGGATGTGGGACGCCACGGCCACCCTCGAGGCCCTGGGCGCGGCTGAGGTCGCGCTCTGGGTCTGGGAGCCGGAGAAGGATCGCATGCGGCTGATGGGCGCCACCCGCGCCCTCGGCCTAGGCCCCCTTGCGCCCGATTGCTCCTCGGCCGCCCTGCGCGCGCTCGCCCTGCCCCAGGACCGCGCCATCGCCGACGACGTGCTGCGGGTCCAGCCGCCCGGGACCGAGGTGGCCGTGCGCCTGCGCATGCGCGGCGGGTCGCCGTGCATCTGGCGCGGCGTCTGGCTGGAGGAGGGCGTCCGCGCGGCGGGCGTCGTCGCCGCCGAGGTCCGCTTCGCCGCCTCCGGGATCGACCACCTGACCGGTCTCTGCGACCGCAAGAGCTTCATCACCCTGGCCCGCGAGCGTCTGGCGACGCCCGGCCAGCACGAGCTGATCGTCGCCGACCTCGACCGCCTGCGCCGCCTGAACGAGGCCCTGGGCCACGAGCGGGCCGACCTGGTGCTGGCCGCGCTGGGCTCGCGGCTGGCCGCCGCCTTTCCGCCCGGCGCGGTGCTCGCCCGCATCGGCGAGGACGAGTTCGCCGCCTTCGCGCCCGTGGGCGTCTCGCCCGGCGCCGAGAGCCTGCGCCGCGCCCTGGAGCAGCCGCTGCGCGTGGCGGGCTTCGACATCCACCCGACCCTGTCCATCGGGGCGGTCGAGGCCACGGGCGGCGAGGACGCCCCCGACGCCGCCGAGCTCCTGCGCCGCGCCGAGCTGGCCGTCGAGGCCGCCAAGTCCAACGGCCGCGGCGGCGCCGCCGCCTACGGCCGCGGCCTGGAGACCGACGGGCTGTCGCGCCTGGCGCTCGAGGGCGACCTCAAGGGCGCCATGCGCCGGGGCGAGCTGACGCCGTTCTACCAGCCCATCGTGCGGCTCTCGACGGGCGCCCTGTCCGGCTTCGAGGCCCTGGTGCGCTGGCGCCACCCCCGGCGCGGCCTCCTGATGCCCGAGCAGTTCCTGCCGCTGCTCGACGAGATGGGGCTGATGCCCGAGCTGGGCGCCATGATGATGCGCGAGGCCGCGCAGCAACTCGCCGTCTGGCGCAAGCGCCACCGCGCGGCGGGCGAACTGACCGTGGCCGTGAACCTCTCGACCGGCGAGATCGATCGCGCCGACCTCGTCGCCGACGTGGCGGCGATCCGGGCCGAGACCGGCCTCCCGCCCGGCGCGCTGAAGCTGGAGGTCACCGAGGGCGACGTCATGCGCGACCCGGACCGCGCCGCCGTGATCCTGGGCGAGCTCCGCGCCGCCGGCGCCGCCCTGGCCCTGGACGACTTCGGCACCGGCTTCTCGTCGCTGAGCTACCTGACGCGGCTGCCCTTCGACACCCTGAAGATCGACCGCTACTTCGTGCGCACCATGGCCACCAACGAGGGTTCGGCGAAGATCGTCTCGTCGGTGGTGAAGCTGGGGCAGGACCTGGCCATGGAAGTGGTGGCCGAGGGCGTCGAGAACGCCGGCATGGCCCGGCATCTGCTGAGCCTCGGCTGCGACTACGGCCAGGGCTTCGGCTACGCCCCGGCGCTCAGCGCCCAGGAAGCCGAGGTCTACCTCAACGAAAGCTACGTCGACGGCGCCGCCCCGGTGAAGGCCCGCGGCTGACGCGGGCCGCCAGGGGATGCTCCCCGCTGGGTGAGCTCGCGACGCGGGAGAGGCTCTACGCCCGCCCGGCCTCCGCCGACAGGAATTTGGGATCGACGCCCAGCTTCTCCAGCGCCCGGGCCCACTTGGTCTCGTGGTCCTCGCCGAACACCAGCGTCTCGTCGGCCTCGACGGTCAGCCAGACGTTGTGCCGGATCTCGTTCTCCAGCTGCCCGGCGCCCCAGCCCGCATAGCCCAGCGCCAGGATCGCCCTGCGCGGGTGGCGGTTGTGGCTCGCCATGGCCTCCAGCACCTCGCGCGTGGTGGTGAGGGCGAGGCCGCCGTCCACGCCCAGGCTGTACTGGGCGCGATAGTCGTCGGTGTGCAGCACGAAGCCGCGCTCGACCTCCACCGGTCCGCCCATCAGCACCGGATCGTCGTCCATCTGCGCCGTGACCTCGATCTCCAGGCGCTCCAGCAGGTCGGGCACCGTCAGCCCCTCCACCGGGCGGTTCACGGCGATGCCCATGGCGTGGTCGGAGTCGTGGGCGCAGACCAGGATCAGCGCGCGCTCGAAGCGCGGGTCGCCGATCCCCGGCATCGCGATCAGCAGCTGGCCCGACAGGAACGCGCTTTCCATTCCCCGCAAGATTCGGGCGGAACGTGGCGACTTCAAGGGTGCATCGTCGGCATCTGCGAAATGCGGCTTACGATCCGCCGACTTTCCCGGTTATCTGCGGCTCCGATCCCTTCGAAGGAGACCCCCATGACGATCAAGGTTGGCGACAAGCTGCCGAACGTGACCCTGACCCAGGCGACCGCCGAGGGGCCGAAGCCGGTGCAGACCGACGAGTTCTTCAAGGGCCGCACCGTGGCCCTCTTCGCCGTGCCCGGCGCGTTCACGCCCACCTGCTCGGCCAAGCACCTGCCCGGCTTCAAGCAGCTCGCGCCCGACCTGAAGGCCAAGGGCGTGGACGAGATCGCCTGCCTGTCCGTGAACGACGCTTTCGTGATGCGCGCCTGGGGCGAGGACCAGGCCGTGGGCGAGGACATCGTCATGCTGGGCGACGGCAACGGCGCCTTCACCGACGCCGTGGGCCTCGGCATGGACGGCTCGAAGTTCGGCATGGGCAAGCGCTCCCAGCGCTACTCCATGATCGTGAAGGACGGCGTGGTGAAGGAGCTCAACGTCGAGCAGGGCGGCGAATTCCGCGTCTCGGCGGCCGACTACCTGCTGGCGCAGCTCTGATGCGGGCGCGGGGCCTCGCGCTGCTGGCGGCGCTGCTGACGGCGTTCGCGCCCGCGGCGGCCGGTGCGCGCGGGCCCCGCGTCAACTCCGACGAGTACAGGAAGAGCTGGGGCCTCGAAGCGATCGGGGCCCGGGCGGCGTACGAGGCCGGCCTCACCGGCAAGGGCGTGACCGTGGCGCTGGTGGACTGCGGCTTGGCCGACGCGCAGCGCGACCTGATGCGCAACGTCTCCCGCCGCTCGCGCGACGTGGTCGAGGGCCGCGCCACGCCGGTCACCGATCGCCACGCCGCCTACGTGGCCGGACCGCTGGCCTCGGCGCTGGACGGACGCGGGATGGTGGGCGTGGCCTACAACGCCACCGTGCTGCAGATCCGCGCCGACGTGGACGGCGGCGGCCTGGACGGCGCCTGCGCGTTCCGGCCCAGCGACCTGGCCCGCGCGCTGGACTACGCCGCCGAGCAGCGGGCGCGCATCGTCGTCCTGCCGCTGCAGCACGGAAAGCCGCTGGGCGCGCGCTTCGAGGCGGCGCTGGAGCGCCTGATCGCGTCCGGCGCGGTCGTGGTCATCGCCGCCGGCAACCGCAACGGCCCGGACCCCAGCTGGCCGGCGCGCTACGCGATCGATCCGCGCTTCCAGGGCGCGATCGTGGTCGCCGGCGCCTCCAGCTACTACGGCATGATCACCAGCTGGTCGAACCGTGCGGGCCTGGTGAAGCCCTGGTTCATCGCCGCCCCCGGCGAGTGGGTGCTCACCGACTGCCGGGGCAAGTGCAAGCTGGTGTCGGGGACCTCGTTCTCCACGTCGTACGTGGCGGGCGCCCTCGCTCTGATGATGGAGGCCTGGCCGCAGACGAGCGGCCGCGACCTGATCGCCCGGCTTCTGGACACCGCCCGCGACGAGGGGCCGGCGGGCGTCGACGAGGTCTACGGGCGCGGCCTGCTGGACGTCGCCCGCGCCTTCGGCGGCTGATGAGCGGGCGCGCCGGTCAGGCCCACGCCGCGCGGGGTTGCGACGCCGCGGTCTCGACGACCTCGTGCGTGAACACTTCGAAGCTCGCGAGCCTCGCCGGGCCGAAGCTGGTGCTGATGGCGACATCGGTGGCGTCGCGGCCCACGGCCATCAGGATGCGGCCGATCCGCGGACGGTTGTGCCGGGCGTCGAAGGTGCGCCAGGCGCCGCCGAGGTAGACTTCGAACCAGGCGCTGAAGTCCATGGGCGCGTCCGAGGGCGGCACGCCGATGTCGCCCAGGTAGCCGGTGCAGTACCGGGCGGGGATGTTCATGCAGCGGCACAGGGCGATGGCCAGGTGGGCGAAGTCGCGGCAGACGCCGACCTGCTCTTCATGCGCCTCCCAGGCGGTCCGGGTGTCGCGGGCGTGGGGATAGCCGAAGGCGATGCGCGCGTGGGCGTAGTCCACGATCGCCTGGACGCGCGCCCATCCGGGCGGCGTGTTTCCGAACAGCCGCCAGGCGAGGTCGCTCAGGTGCTGGGTCTCGCAGTAGCGGGAGCCGAGCAGGAACAGGATCACGTCGTCCGGCAGGTCCTCGATGGGATGCTGGCAGGCGTCGGGCGCGCTCGGATCGGGCTGGCCCGTGTCGCGGATGATGAAGTCGCTGCGCAGCGTGATGAGGCCGGCGGGAGCCGTCACCCGGCTGCAGACGTTGCCGAAGTCATCGACATATTGCCGGATGGGGGTCGCCGGAGTGGCGGACAGGACTTCGGGCGTCTCGAGCTGGCCGCGCCGTTCCGGGCGGATGCTCAGCATCAGGAGCAGGGGCGTGGGCGCCGGGCACTCGAAGGCAATCTCAAATCCGGCTCTGATCCGCATGGCGTCCTCTAAATGACCTGCTGCGCAATTCCTTTCTCTTCAATCGGTTGCGTATCGGCGGGATCGTGAGCGCAAATCGCCACCTCGACATCGAGGCCGATGAAATCGGAGGCGAAGCCGGACCAGCTTCCGTGCAGCGGGACGGCGTCGCGGGGGTTCGCGACCGCGGCCACGCGGATCAGCCCGCGAGCTCCGATGATCCCGTTGGTCGGATCGAAGTCGCACCATCCCACCTCGGGAAGGTAGGCGCGGGCCCAGGCATGGGTGTGCCCACCGCCCGTCGGGGCGCCGCCGCCCGGCGCGCCGTAGACGTAGCCCGAGACGAACTGGGCCGCGAGGCCGTGGCGGCGGGCGGCCGTCATCAGCAGGACCGCGAAGTCGCGGCAGCTCCCGCGCCGGCGCTCGAGCGTCTCGGCCGCCGGCTGGGGCTTGCCGGACACCCGCAGCTCGTACGCGAACTCGTCGCGGATGGCGTGCGTCATGTCCGAAAGCAGGGTCGCGATGCGGGTGCGGCCGACGGGCTTCAGGAAACGCCGCGCCCACTGGTCCACCTCGGAGTCGCCGGCGTCCGCGGCGCTCCCGACGAACGGGCTCAGCGCATGGGCGTCCCCGGGGGCGTAGGCGAAGCCGTGGGCCCCAAGGACGGTGTCGTCGTCCTGCACGCTGGCGCAGCGCTCGGGCCGATGCTCCACCTCGGCCCGCAGGACGAATTCCAGATGGTCCGCCCGTCCCTCGAACCGCGCGGCGGTCACGGCGGCGTTGCTCAGGTCGTGGATCGTCCGCACGAGCGAAGGCTCGGGCGTGATCGTCAGATCGGCGGACAGGACGTGCTGGTCGAACGACTCCATCGGCCGCGCCATCGCCCGGTGCTCGCCCAGGGCGACCGGGTTGCGGTACCGGTACGTGGTCCGATGAAGAAGGGAGACACGCGGCATTGACCCATCGCGCCGACGATTCCGGGTCGCCGTCCACGCGACCGGCTGCCGCTGCGGAGGAAAGTCCCGTGGCTGTGCTGAATCCGGGCGCCCCTTCGGGCTTTCTGCTCGTGGGCGATCATGCGGGCGACGCGATACCGCCGCGGCTCGGCGACCTGGGCGTGGGGCCGGCCGACCGGGCGCGTCACATCGCCTGCGATCTGGGCGTGGCCGCCCTGGGCCGCGCCCTGTCCGTCCGGCTGGACGCGACGTTCATCAGCCAGCGCTACTCGCGCCTGGTCATCGACTGCAACCGAAGCCCCGACCACCCGCAGTCGATCGCGGAGACCAGCGACGGCACGTTCGTCCCCGGCAACGCCGCGCTCGGCGACCGCGAGCGGGCCCGACGGCGGCGGGAGATCTTCGAGCCCTACCATGCCGCGATCGCCGCTGCGCTGGACGCTCGGCCGGGGCGGCGGCTGGTGTCGCTGCACTCGTTCACCCCCGTGATGCAGGGCCAGCGCAGGCCCTGGCGCCTGGGCGTGCTGCACCGTGACGACTCCCCGCTCAGCCGGTCCGTGCTCGCGCGGCTGCGCGGCCGCCTGGGCGAGGCGGTGGGCGACAACGAGCCCTACCGCATGGACGACACCGACTTCACCGTGCCGCACCACTGCGATCCCCGCGGGCTCGACTATCTGGAGCTGGAGGTGCGGCAGGACGAACTCGCCCACCCCGACGGCGTCGCCGCCATCGCCGCGCTGGTCGCCGACGCGCTGGCGTGAGGCGGGGCTCCTCCCCGGCGGGGGAGGGAAATTCGAGTGTTCGTCGGCTAGTCTCCGCCGCCATGAGCAATCGCGGGCGACCTCGCCATGGTGATGTCCTGACGCCGGCCGAGTGGCGCGTCGTCGAAGCGGTCCGGCACGGCCTGACGAACGGCCAGATCGCGGCCCGCCGGCGGATCAGCCTGGATGCGGTCAAGTTCCATGTCGCCAACGCGATCCTGAAGCTCGGCCTGGACGACCGCGCCGCGCTCCGCGCCTGGACCGGCGTTCGGCGGGACAGCAACCTGGGACGGAGGGTCTCCCAAATGGACGCGCAGCCAGCGCTTGGCCCGGTGGGTCAGATTTCCCGGTCGGTGAGGCGCGTGGCCGAGGCCGAAGCCTGGTATCGGGACGTGGTCGGCCTTCCCCACCTCTTCACCTACGGCCCGCTGGCCTTCTTCGACTGTGGGGGCGTGCGCCTGTTCCTGGAGGAGGGCCCGGTCAAGGCGGAGTCGGTGATCTATTTCCGGGTCCCGGACATCCGCGCCGCCCACGCGGAGCTGGAGCGGCGGGGGGCGCGGTTCGTGTCGGCCCCGCACCTGATCCACACCCACGAGGATGGAACGGAGGAATGGATGGCCTTCTTCCACGATCCGGAAGAACGCCCGCTCGCCATCATGTCGCAGGTGGCCGCCGGCTGAGCTGCGACGGCATAGGGCGCCGAGGCCTGCGCCTCCGGCTTGTCCGTCTTCTGGATGCCGAGCCGCCGCCCGCCCGCCCGCACTGGACGCGGCCCGGCTTCATGCGTTCAACCCCGTTGGACGCGCTACGGCGTATGTCCCCATGCAGGCTCGGGAGATTGGACGTCGTGGGAACGGAACAGGGGCTGCGGGGCCGCCCGTTCGGCTCCGGGGTCAGGCGGTAGGAATGGCGCGGTGCGGCAGGTAGGCTTGGCCCGGATGGAGCCCGAGGACGCGGACGACGCCGGCCTTCTGCGCGCGCACGCCGACGGCGATCCGCTGGCGTTCGGGCGGCTCTACGACCGCCACGACCGCGTCTGCCACCAGTTCATCCGGCGGTTGCTGGGGCCCGCCCACGCCGAGGCGGCCGAGGATCTGCATCAGGAGACCTGGGTCGCCGTCGCGCGCAACGCCGCCGCGTTCGATCCGCAGAAGTCCAGCTTCCGCGGCTGGCTGCTGACCATCGCGCGGCGCAAGACGTGGGATCACTTCCGCCGCCAGAAGGTGGCGGTGCTGGCGCAGGCGCAGGACGAGGACGCGGCGATGACGATCCCTGACCCCGGCCAGACGCCCCTTGAGCAGGTCCAGTCCCGCGAACTGGCCGAGCGGATCGTGGCCGCGGTCGAGGCGCTGCCGCTCGAGCAGCGCGGCGTCTTCGTAATGTTCGCCCAGGCGGGGCTGTCGCTGGAGGAGATCGCGGGCGCCACGGGGGTCGGGATGGAGACGGCCAAGAGCCGCCTCCGCTACGCCCGGGCCCGACTGCGCCAGCTCCTGGCGGGCGAGAGGTCGGCCCATGTCTGATCCGAACGCGATGACCGATCCCGTCGACCAGGCCTATGCGCAGGCCGAGGCGGTCCTGGCGGACGAGGCGGCCCGCGCGGCCCGGCGGGCCCGGGTCCTGGCCGCCGTGTCGGCCCAGGCGGACGCCCCTCCGGCGGCGCCGCGCCGGCGCGCGGCGTGGCCCGGCTGGCTGGCTGCGGCGAGCGTGGGCGGGATCAGCGTCTTCGTGGCGACCCAGGTCTTCCGGCCGGACCCGCTGCGCCCGCCGGCCCCTGCGACGCCGGCCCCTGCGACGCCGGCCGCGCCCACGCCGCCCGCCGCCGCGCCGCCGGCCGCGCCCTCGGGGCGTCCCGCTGCGCCGGCCCAGGCTGCGCCGCCGCCCGCGCCCGCCGCGGCGCGCCTGCCGCCTGGCCCGGTCCCCGGCGCGGCCGAAGTCGTGGTCAGCGCGTCGCGGCGGCCGGCTGCGGAGTCCGGGACCTTCGCACCGCCGCCGCCGCCGCCGCCACCGCCACCGCCTCCGCCGCCGCCAGCGCCGCCGCCGCCCTCGATCCCGCCGCTTGGCTTGCCGCCGGTCATGCCGAGGACGCCCCCGGCGGCGGCGCCGGCCGGCTCCAGCGAGCTCTCCGAGATCGTGGTCACCAGCGAGAAGCGGGCGGCGGCCGCGGCCGCGCGCCGGCTCGCGCCGCCCGCGCCGCAGGGCCAGGCGGCCGAGTGGGCCGAGCGGCTGCGGACGGCCGCGGCGGCGGGCCAGGTGCGGGAGATCTCGCGGCTGCTGGCCCGTGGCGCGCCGATCGACGCGGCCGACGCGCAGGGCCGCACGGCGCTCATGCGGAGCATCGAGGCCCGCCAGTTCGAGGCCGCCGCCCTGCTTCGGCGACGGGGCGCGAACCTCGACCTGCGCGACGCGGAGGGCCGCAGCGCCCGCGACATGGCCGCCGCGGTCGGCGACCCCGAACTCGATCGCGCGCTGGGGCTAGATCGCTAGGGCGCGCGCCAGTCGCAGCCAGAGCTGCTGGTCGAAGTCGCGGTCGGGAGTCGCGAGGCCCATGCGCACGACGATCAGGCGGCGGCTGGGGACGACGTAGAGCTTGCGGTCGAGCGCGCCCAGCGCGGCGACGAGGTCGGTCGGGGCGGCCGGGATGAGCGGGCCCTCCGCGCGCCCCGCCGGGCGGACCGTGTAGGCGCTGCCGTTCAGCCACCACAGGCGCCCATAGGCGGGGTTGGCCGGCGAGCGCGACAGCATCGCCTTCATCCCGGCTTCCGAGACGATCCGCCGGCCGTCCGCGGCGCGGCCGCCGTCCAGCACCACCTGTCCCATGATCGCGACGTCGCGGGGCGAGGTGACGAGGCCGGTGGGGTTGCCGACGCCGGCGAACGCCGCCGGCCGCGGCCGCCAGCCGGTGTTGCGCATGCCCGCGGGCTGGGTCAGCCAGTCGCGGGTGATCGTCTCGAGCGGCTGCCGGGCCACCGCCGCCAGCACGGGCTTGAGGATCGCGTACGCGGGGGTGTTGTAGAAGAACGTGGAGCCCGCCGGCGCCAGGTAGTTCAGCGGCTCGCCCAGGCCCGAGCACATGGTCAGGAGGTGGATCACCCTGATCGCGCGTTCCTGCTCGGGCGCGGCCTTGGACCAGCCCGGGCCGATGTAGTCCGAGACCGGCCGCTCCACGTCGAGAAGGCCCTTGTCGACGGCGATGGCGGCCAGGATCGCGACGAAGCTCTTCTGCTGCGAAGCCACGTCTTCGAGAAGCGCGCCCTCGGGCGTGGTCTCGTAGGCGTAGGAGGCGCGGAACCGGGCCGCATCCGCCTCGGGAGCCGGCCAGTTGCGCTCCACCAGCGTGCGCCGGTCGCGCACCACCAGGAAGCCCGTGGTCTTCTGGGCCCGCGCGTAGTCCAGGACCTCCTGCATCGCCGCCGACGGCGCCTGGGCGAAGGCCGGCGCGGCGGCCAGGGCGGCGGCGGCGGCCAGCAGGTCGCGGCGGGAGGTCGTGGGGCGCATGGGCGGCTCGCGCTGAGGGCAGGAACGTCCGGCCACTGTGACGCCGCCGCGTGGCGCGGATCAACCGTCGGGGTGACGTGGGGGCCGCGTTGACTTCCCCTGGCCGGCCCATAACGTGTTTCAAGATCGCCGGAAGAGCGACGGGCACACGGGAGGATCGGCCATGACCGCCACTGTCGGCGAGGCGCCCGCCGCGCCCTTGGCCCTCCCGGGCCGGGCCTACCGCAGCTACGCGCTCGGGCTGCTCATGGTGATCTACGTCGTCAACTTCATCGACCGCCAGGTGGTCTCGATCCTGGCCGAGCCGATCAAGCAGGAGCTCGGCCTGGCCGACTGGCAGCTCGGGCTGATGACCGGACTGGCCTTCGCGGTGCTCTACACGGTCCTCGGCGTGCCCATCGCCCGCGTCGCCGAGCGCGGCGACCGACCGCTGATCATCGCCGTCGCGGTCGCCGTCTGGAGCGGCTTCACCGCGCTCTCTGGCCTGGCGCAGAGCTTCACCCAGCTGATCCTCGCGCGGATCGGCGTGGGCGTCGGCGAGGCGGGCTGCACGCCGCCGGCGCTGTCTCTGATCGCCGACACCGTGCCGGCCGAGCGCCGCGCCTCGGCCGTCTCGGTCTACATGCTGGGCGCCCCGGTCGGCAGCATCTTCGGGCTGGCGCTGGGCGGCCTGATCGCCGACGCCTTCGGCTGGCGGATGGCCTTCGTGATGGTGGGCCTGCCGGGCCTCGCGCTCGCGGTCCTGGCCGCCCTGACCCTGCGCGAACCCCGCCGCAGCCTCCCGCGCGTCACCGCCGCGGTGCAGGACGCCCCGAGCTTCCGCGAGGCCCTCCGCGAGCTGGCCGGCAAGCGCACCTACTGGCGGGTCGTCGGCGGCGTGACGATCAAGTCCTTCGCCTCCTACGGCTCCCTGGCCTTCACCGGCTCGTTCTTCTTCCGCAACTTCGGGCCCGAGCTCGCGCACTACTCGGCCATGTTCGGCCTGAAGAGCGCGGGCTTCCTTGGCCTGGCCCTGGGCGTCACGTCGGGGGTGATGGCCATCGTCGGCACCTTGCTGGGCGGACGGCTCGCGGACCATTTCGCGCGCAAGGACGGCCGCGCCTATGCCACGATCCCGGCGGTCGGCGCGGTCGCGGCGCTGCCGTTCTCGCTCGCCATGCTCAACGCCGACTCGCTGCTCGTGGCCTTCGCCCTGCTGCTCGCGCCGGGGCTGCTCGGCTCGATGTGGCTGGGTCCGGCGTACGGCGTCGTCCAGAGCCTGGTCCGGCCGCAGACGAGGGCCACGGCGACGGCGGTCCTGCTCTTCGTCGCCAACCTGATCGGCCTGGGCCTGGGCCCCCTCGCGGTCGGGATCCTCTCGGACGTCCTGCTGGCGCGCGGCCTCTCGGAGGCCGAGGCGATCCGCTGGTCGCTGATGACCTTCGCCCTGCTCGCCATCCCCTGCGCCTGGCTGTTCTGGAGCGCGCGCCGCACCATGCGCGAGGAGATCGTCAGCTGAGCCGCCGGCTCAACGCGCCAGCGCCAGGGCGAGCGCCCTCTCAAGCTGAGGATCACGGCCCGCCGCCACGTCGGCGGCCGTCAGTCGGACCATGTCGTCCGGGTCGACTCCGGCGTCCGGCTGTGGCTCGGAGGGGAAGTCGGCGACCAGCGGCAGGTCGACCTCGAAGCCGCTTTCGGGCAGGCGCAGGAAGAAGTAGGCCCCGCCGTTGATCCCCCTAAGATTGCCGCCGGTGGTCTCGCCCACGAGGCGGCCCAGGCCTGACGCCTTGACGGTGCGCGCGAACTGGAAGGTGGCCGAACTGTTGGTGGCGTCGATCAGCGCGATCAGCCGTCCAGCATAGCGCGGCCCCCGCGGGCGGATGATCTCGCCGCGTGGATCGGAATCCCAGCGCGTCAGGCGGTAGAAGCCCCGCGCGTCCGGCCCTCTTGCGTGCTCTCCCCAGTCGCGGAAGCTACGGTCCCAGGTGGTGAGGAAGCGGTCGAGTTCCGGCGGCGTGCGTCGATACCGCACGAACCGCGGCGCGTCGGGCCGCACGATCTCTCGCTCGGTCATGCGCGCCAGAAGGTGGTCGCCGCATTCCTCGCCGCCGGAGTTGCCGCGCAGGTCGAGGATGATGCCAGGCGCCCCCGACGTCACGGCCGCGTCGACCTCTGCGTCGAGCCACCCACGCCAATCCCATCGGCTGTTGTAGAGAGCCCAGGTGGGCATGCGGATCAGGCGGACGCCGCCGTCCAGGATCTCTGAGCGCCATGCCGGACCGTTGGAAGGCGCGATATCCGCGGAACCCCGCGCCGCGAGCCGCTCTACGCGTGTCCAGAGCGGCGCGCGGCGGGTGCGACGCGAGCCCGCCGGTGACCTCACCGTGAGGCGCACATGGTCGTCCGTGAAGGCCGCCGGAGCCAGCAGGGGCAGCGCGATGTCCGGCAGCGGCCAGAGCTCGCGGCCGTCGATCTCGGCGAGGCGGACGCGCTTGGCGTCGTTGCCTCCGTCTGCCGCGCCCAGCTCCGCCAGCTTCGGCAGCAGAGCCCGCGCCCGAACATCTCCGATCGCGATGACCTCGTCGCCAGCGGCAAGGCCGTCGACCGGCCCGGGGTCGGTGACGATCATGCCGCCGCCGAGCCACCGGTACCGGAACGGCAGCCGATGGCGTCCCGACTCCAGGAACGCCAGGCCCACGCCTTCCTGGTTGGCGCCGTTGACGAATGTATGGCCGCACCGGACCGAGGCGGTGAACCGCGTCAGCGCGAGCCAGTGGTCGCCCGGCTTCGACGCGCGCGCCATATCCGTGTGCAGGCGAGCGAAGCGACCCTCGATCCCTGCCGGCGTGTTGTAGCGCAGGAGTCCCGGGTGCAGGGCGCGGAAGGCTGCCTCTACCAGGCCGGCGTCGGTTCGCGCCGTGGGAGCCGTCGCGGCCAGCGGAGCCGCCGAGAGGCCGTCGAGGAAGGCGCGTCGGGTCATCATCATGTCCGCGAGCCTGCCGGGGATCAGACGGCCGATCGCCTCAGATCATGCAGCTCGGCACGAGATTTTGGATATGAGCCGCGCCGCCGTCGCGCCTGCGACGGGTTCTCGCCGAACTCTGCGAGGTAGGCCCGGTTGAAGCTCGCTTTCGACGCGAAGCCGGCTTCCAGCGCCAGGTCGAGGACGGGTCGCGTGTCACCGCTCTCGATCGCTGCGGCCACCGCGCGGGCGCGCCGGCCGTTCACGAAAGTTGCGAAGCTGCTGCCCAGCCCCTCGTTGAGCGCCCGCGACAAGTAGTGGGTGTTGGTCCCCAGGCGCGCCGCGAGTTCCGGCAGGGACAGGTCGGGGTCGCGCCACCACTCCGACGCGTCGACCTTGGCGGCCCAGCGCTGCGCCTGATCGCGCCAATCGCGGGTCGATGGCGCCGGCCGGGACGCCGTGTCGGGCAGGGCCGGCCGCCGCAGGCCGGCGTGTCGCCAACCTTCCACCGCCAGGTAGAGCGCCAACGCGGCGAGGATGAGGTAGAGATTGAGGCGCTGGAAATAGGAGAGGCCGCCGGCGGCGATCTCCCACACCTGGAAGCCGGCCCAGACCGCAAGCACCACCACGAGCGCGGCCAGGGCCTGCTGAAGCCAGCGTTGCGCGAAGCGGGCGTCATCGGTCACGACCTGGGCCAGGCGCGCGCGATACCGGCGCAGGGCCGCGAACGCAGAGATGGTGTAGGCGCCGAGGCTGACGGGCGCCAGGACCGAGATGGCCGGATCGATCACCGATCCGTGCAGGCCGTCGTCCCAGGCCGACTTCAAGGACAGCGGCAGGGCGAAACAGACGGCGCCGTAGCCCAGGTGCAGGCCTGCGGGCGCGAGGTGCGCCGCCAGTCCGGGGCGCATGGGCGTGTCGGTCCAGGCGCAGACGTAGGCGTAGGCCAGGGGCCCCACTGCGAACGGCAGGGCGAAGGGCGCGAAGGTGAGCCAGGGCCAGGCGTCGTAGAGGCCGGCGAAGCCGATCGTGTACGGCGTGAGAAGGCCCACCAGGACGACGAGAAGCGCCGCGAGCCTCCGGTTGGCCGGTCGGTTGCGCGGCGCGCGCATGAGCGCGACCGCAAGGGCGAGCACCTGCAGGCTGACCAGCAGCAGGATTGCAGTGCGCCACCCGAAAACCAGCATGGGGTACCCGGCTCCAACTCGGCCCAGCTTAGCCGGATTGGTGCTTCGGGCTAGACGCGCGGGAAGGCTCGGCTCCAGAAGCGCGACCCGGCCTCGCCGAAGCGCCAGGGCGTGTCGACCGCCTTGCTGATCCCGATCCGGGGGCCGGCCACGACGCCCCGCGACGGGCCCGGGGATATCGCGAACGGCGCATGGTCCAGCGCCATCCCGTCATGCTCGCGCGTCACGGCCAGCGCCTGGCAGAGCTTGCCGGGTCCCGAGCAGAGCGCCTGCGGGTTCGCGACGCCGCGGCGTTCGGCCATGACCTCCAGGCCGTGCGTGGGCTCCAGCGCGCGGATCAGCACGGCGCCGCCCGGGGCTCCCGACCAGCAGACGAAGTTCATGCACCAGTGGATGCCGTACGAGCGATAGACGTAGACGTGGGCGGGCGGCCCGAACATCACCGCGTTGCGCGGCGTGGGGCCGGAGAAGCTGTGCGAGGCCGGGTCCTCGTGATGGTAGGCCTCGGTTTCCACGATCCGGCCGCCGACGCCGTCCACCCGCACGGTCCAGCCGATGAGGTCGGCGGCCACCTCGGCGGGATGACGCTCCCAGAAGCCGCGCGGCCAGCCTTGACGCGCGGAATTTGAAGGTCCGGAATGCCCGCCAACGAAAAACGACATCCGGGAGGTATGCGCCATGCCCTACGTGGAAGGCCAGACGGTGCATGACGCCGACAGCCACATCATGGAGCTGCCGGGCACGATCAACCGCTACATCGATCCGAAGCGGCGCGACGAGTTCGTCGCCAAGACCGGCCGCAAGGACGTGTTGCCCGAGTGGTTCGCCAAGGCCGCCGAGAAGGCGAGGGACCCCGAGTTCCGCGCCGGCGCCGAGGCCAACATCCTGCTGCGCAAGAACTACGAGGCGCTGGGCGCCTTCGACGCCGCGGACCGGCCCGCGACGCTGGACTACCTGGGCTTCACGAGCCAGCTGGTCTTCACCACCGCCTGCCTGTCGAACTTCGGCCTCGAGCAGATGGGCGAGGTGGACCTGGCCCTCGAGGCCGCCCGGGCCCACAATCGGATGATGGCCGAGTTCTGCTCGGTGGACCGCCGGCTGCTGGCCACGGGCTATGTGCCGCTGATCGATCGCCAGCGGGCGCCGCAGATCGCCCGCGAAGCCATCGCCCTGGGCGCCAAGGGGCTGGTGATCCCGTCCCGCCATCCGGGCTTCTCGCCCAGCCACCTCGAGCTCGACCCGCTGTGGGCGGTGGCGGAGGAGGCGGGCCTGCCGATCCTCTTCCACGTGGGCGGCGAAGAGAAGATGCAGAAGGCCTATCTGGAGAACGGCCTGCCCTACGTGAAGGACTTCCACGGCGGCGACGAGAACTTCACCTCGCTCACCTTCATGGCCATCCCGCTCAGCGTCTGGCAGACGCTGTCGGCGCTGGTGATCGACGGGGTCTTCGACCGGTTCCCGCGCCTGAAGTGGGGCGCGATCGAGCTCGGCGCGTCGTGGCTGCCCAGCCTGATGAAGTTCCTGGACTCCGGCTGCGCCGCCTTCGGCCGCGAGGAGCGCCTCCAGAAGCTGTCGGACACGCCGTCGAACATCCTGCGCCGGCAGCTGCGGGTGACGCCCTATCCGCACGAGGACGTCGCCTGGATCATGCAGAACGCCGGCGAGGAGATGGTGCTCTTCTCCTCCGATTTCCCGCACGTGGAGGGGGGACGCAACCCGCTCAAGCGGTTCAACGAGAACCTCGAGGGCGTGAGCGACGCCGCGAAGCGGAAGTTCTACCGCGACAACTTCATCGACCTGATGGGGGCCGGGCTCGACCGTTCGCTGCACGACCTCCCTTCGCTGGCCGCGGCGTAGCCGGCATCACCCCGCCAGAGCGTGGGCCGGCGTGCCGGCCAGGTCCTCGCCGGCCTCGCCGAGACCGTCGGCCAGGCCGGGAGCCTGGGTCAGCACCTGGCTGGCGTAGAGCCGGGCGAGCGCGCCCTTCGACCTCAGCCAAGGATCGTCGGACCCGGCCGCCGCCAGCGCCTGACGGCCGAGGATCCAGCCGCCGACCACGTCCCCGGCAAGCTTCAGGAAGGGCGTGGCGGCGGCCAGGGCGGTCATGTTGTCGGCCGCCAGCACGGCGTCGGCGGCGCGCTCCAGCGCCGCGATCCCGGCCGCCAGCCGCCGGCCCACGGGCGCCAGCTCGGCGGTCTCGGTCAGCACCTCCGCGGTCAGCGCCATCTCGGCGCATAGCCCCTTCAGCGTCTCGCCGCCGTTCGCGCGCAGCTTGCGGCCGATCAGGTCCATGGCCTGGATTCCGTTGGTGCCCTCGTAGATGGGGGCGATGCGGGCGTCGCGGTAATGCTGGGCCGCGCCCGTCTCCTCGATGAAGCCCATCCCGCCGTGGACCTGGACGCCCAGCGAGGCCACCTCGACGCCGACGTCCGTGGACCAGGCCTTGGCGATCGGCGTGAGGAGGTCCTGGCGCGCCTTGGCGGCCTCGCGCTCCTCGGGGGTCGCGGCGCGCCTGGCGAGGTCGGAGAGCACGCCGGTGGTCAGGCAGATGCCCCGCGCGGCCTCGATCCTGGCCTTCATCAGCATCAGGGTCCGGCGCACGTCGGGATGCCCGTAGATGGCGCCGCCGGCGTCCTCGAACAGCGCGCGGCCCTGCTTGCGTTCCTGGCTGAAGGCGAGCGCCTGCTGGAAGGCGCGCTCGGCGATGGCCACGCCCTGGACGCCCACCTGCAGGCGCGCGGCGTTCATCATGACGAACATGTGGGCCAGGCCCTGGCCCAGTTCGCCCACCAGCTCGGCCTCGGCGTCCTCGTACAGCATGACGCAGGTTGGCGAGCCGTGGATGCCCAGCTTGTGCTCGATGGAGGCGGGGCGGAAGCTGTTGCGGGCGCCGAGCGAGCCGTCGTCCCTCACCTCGAACTTGTTGGCCAGGAACAGGCTGATGCCCTTGATGCCCGGGGGGGCGTCGGGGGTGCGCGCGATGATCAGGTGGCAGATGTTGTCGGCCGCGTCGTGGTCGCCCCAGGTGATGAAGATCTTCTGCCCCGACAGGCGGTAGCGGCCGTTCCCGTCGGGCCGGGCGATCGCCGTCAGGGCGGCGAGGTCCGAGCCGGCCTGCGGCTCGGTGAGGCACATGGCGCCGGTCCACTCGCCCGACACGAGCTTCGGCAGGACCAGGCGCTTCTGGCGCTCGGTGCCGTGCAGATCCAGCGCCTCGATGGCGCCCTGGGTCAGCATGGGGCACAGGCCGAACGCCATGTTGGCGGCATGCACCATCTCGAAGACCGCCAGCTCCATGGCCTTCGTCAGGCCCTGTCCGCCGTGGGCCGGGTCGGCGGACAGCGAGTTCCAGCCCTGCTCGACGAAGTGGCGGTAGGCTTCGGCGAAGCCGGGGGCGGCCGTGACCTTGCCGTTCTCGTAGCGCGCCCCTTCCAGGTCGCCCCTGCGGTTCAACGGCGCCAGTTCGTTGTCCGCGAAGGCGCCGGCCGCCTCGAGCACGGCCTGCACGGTGTCGTCGTCCAGCTCGGGGTACGCACGCGTGATCAGCTCGGGGTGCCCCACGGTCTTGAGCGCGAAGGCCAGATCGCGGATCGGGGCGCGGAAGGTCATCAGGGTCCCTCGGACGACAAAGTTCGCTCCGGCCTTCTACGGCCTGCCCAAGCGGCCTGGGAACATGAAAAGTGCGGTGTCAGTGTGGGCGGCCCGGCGTGTCCGGCCGCCCGGGAAAGGTCCTGATGCTTCGCACCGCTCTCCTCGCCCTGGCGCTGGTCCTCTCGGCGGCGGCCGCCGCGCGGGCCGACGCGCCGCCGGCGCAGATCCCCGCGGGCGAGTACGTCCTGGACCCGCGGCGCGCCAGCCTCGTGGTGCGCGTGCCGCTGTTCGGCGGGCTTTCCCGCTA
This sequence comes from Phenylobacterium sp. T106, assembly GCF_057219735.1. Lineage (NCBI taxonomy): Bacteria > Pseudomonadati > Pseudomonadota > Alphaproteobacteria > Caulobacterales > Caulobacteraceae > Phenylobacterium > Phenylobacterium sp. T106. Next base: position 307,265 of record NZ_JBXVWA010000002.1, read on the forward strand.
CGCCCTGCGGTTCGGCCGGCTCTCGGGCGCCTTCGCCTACGACCCAGCCGATACGGCGGCGGCGAACGTGTCGATCACGGCGGATCCCCGGTCGATCGAGGCCGGCGACGCCCAGTTCAGCCGCCTCGTGATCAGCCAGTTCGAACCCGAGCGGTATCCCGCCATCCGGTTCACCGCGACGGGCGTGATGGTGAAGCCGGGCGGGCGGGGCCGGCTGCCGGGACAGCTCTACCTGCACGGGGTGACCCGCCCGCTGACCCTGGACCTGAAGCTGGAGGCGGTGCGCGGCGACCGCGTCAGGTTCTCCGGCTCGGGCCGGGTGCGCCGCTCGCAGTTCGGCATGTCGGCCTCGCGGCCCTTCGCCGGGGATGTCGTGGACCTGCTCTTCGACGTGGAGTTCGCCAGGCGGTAGGCCCGGCGACGCCGTCGGTGTAACGAGCGCCTGTGGACCCGCGCGCAGCACCTTCCGACGTGGACCGGGCCGCCCAGGCGATCCGGTCGGGCGGCCTCGTGATCCTGCCCACCGAGACGGTCTACGGCCTGGCGGCCGACGCCGCCGACCCGAAGGCCGTGGCGGCGGTCTACGCGGCCAAGGGCCGGCCCAGCTTCAACCCGCTCATCGCCCACGTGGCCGACCTGGAGATGGCCCGGCGCCTCGCGCGCTTCGATCCGCGCGCCGAGGCCCTGGCGGCGCGGTTCTGGCCGGGACCGCTGACCCTGGTGCTGCCGGTGGCCGACGAGCGGGCGGTGTGCGACCTGGCGCGGGCGGGCCTGGACACCGTGGCGGTCCGCGCCCCGGCGCACCCGCTGGCCCGCGCGCTGATCGCGGCCGCGGGCCGGCCCCTGGTGGCGCCCTCGGCCAACCGCTCGGGCCGCCCCAGCCCCACCACCTTCGCCGACGCCGTCGAGGAAACGGGCGAGGCGGCGGCCGCCGCGCTGGACGGCGGCCCGTGCGGCGTCGGCCTGGAGTCGACCGTGGTCGCGCTGCTGGACCAACCGCGCCTGCTGCGGCCCGGCGCCGTGACCCGCGCGCAGATCGAGGCCGTCGTGGGTCCGCTGGCCGAGGCGGACGCCGACGCACGGCGCTCGCCGGGGCGGCTGGCGCGGCACTATGCGCCCCGCGCGCCCGTGCGGCTGGACGCGACCTCGCCACAACCCGGCGAGGCCTGGCTGTCGTTCGGCCCCGGCGGGGCGGGACCGTGGAACCTCAGCGCCACGGGCGACCTCGCCGAAGCCGCGGCCAACCTCTTCGCCTACCTGCGCGCGGCGGACCGCACCCAGCCGTCCGGCATCGCCGTGGCGCCGATCCCGCACGAGGGCCTGGGCGAGGCGATCAACGACCGGCTCAAGCGCGCGGCGGGGTTCGTGGGCTAGGTTCCTTCAGGCCGAAGGCCCGTTTGATCGACCACGAATGAACACGAAGAACACGAATGGCCGCGGAGAGGCCCGGGTCCCATTCGTGTGCATCGGTGTTCATTCGTGGTTCTCCTGAGGACGCTTCGGGGTCTTCGCTTCCGCGTATTCCGCGTATTCTGTGGCTCTTCCTGGCGCTTCGCGCCGGGGGCGGCTCCACCCCCCGCCGTCGGCAGCGACGGGGAGGTGAGGGCCCCGGACTGGCGGAGGCGGGGCGGGGGGCTTAGGGTTTGGGGATGACCGCGCCTGTCCCCGCCGACCTGATCGCGCGCCTGAAGGCGGTGCTGGGCGAGGGCGGCTGGAGCGAGGATCCCGAGCGCATCGGCCCGAAGCTGGTGGAGTGGCGCGACCGCTGGGTCGGGGCGACGCCGTTCCTGGCGCTGCCGGGTTCGACCGAGGCCGTGGCGGGGGTGGTCGGCGTCTGCTTCGAGGCGGGCCAGGCGATCACCATCCAGGGCGGCAACACCGGCCTCGTCGGCGGGCAGATCCCGCAGGGCGAGATCCTGCTGTCGCTGGAGCGGATGCGGTCGATCCGCGAGGTGGACGCCTTCGACGACGCCCTGACCGCCGAGGCCGGCGTCACCCTGTCGGAGGTGCATGCCGCGGCCGCGGGCGTGCGGCGGCGCTTCCCGATCGGCCTCGCCTCGGAGGGCTCGGCGACGGTCGGGGGCGTGATCTCGACCAATGCGGGCGGGACGCAGGTGCTGCGCTACGGCATGGCGCGCAACCTGGTCCTGGGGCTGGAGGCGGTGCTGCCCAACGGCGAGGTCTGGAACGGGCTGAAGCGCCTGCGCAAGGACAACACCGGCTACGACCTGAAGCAGCTTCTCATCGGGGCCGAGGGCACCCTGGGCGTCGTCACGGCGGCGGCGCTCAAGCTGTATCCCGTGATGGCGTCGCGCGCGGTGGCCATGATCGGCGTCGCGAACCCGGACGCCGCGATCCGGCTGCTGGCGCGCGCCAAGGAGGAGACCGGCGGCGCCGTCGAGGCGTTCGAGCTGATGGGCCGCCTCGGGGTCGAGTTCGCGCTGAGGAACATTCCCGGCACGCGCGACCCGCTGGCGCAGCCGCACCCCTGGTACGTGCTCGCCGAGTTCGCGTCGGGCGAGCCCGGGTCGGCCGAGGCGGCGATGGAGCGGTTTCTGGCCGACGGGCTGGACGCGGGGCTGGTGCGGGACGCCGTGGTCGCTCAGACGGAAGCCCAGGCGCGCGCGCTGTGGGCGCTGCGCGAGAACCAGTCGCCGGCGCAGAAGCCCGAGGGCGCCACCTGGAAGCACGACGTGGCGGTGCCGGTCAGCCGCGTGGCGGAGTTCCTCGCCGAGGCCACGGCGGCCATGGAGGCCTTCGCGCCCGGCGCCCGGATCGCCGCCTTCGGCCACGTGGGCGACGGCAACATCCACTACGACGTCCTGCGGCCCGACGGCGGGTCGGACGCCGAGCATGCCGCCAAGCGGGACGCCGGCAGCCGCATCGTCCACGACATCGTCGCCCGCCTCGGCGGATCGATCAGCGCCGAACACGGCCTCGGCGCGATGAAGACGGCCGAGGGCGCGCGCTACAAGTCCGCCGTCGAGCTCGAAGCCCAGCGCGCGATCCGCCGCGCCCTGGACCCCAAGCGGATCCTCAATCCGCGGGTTCTGTTCTGACCGGCGCGTCCAGGACTTGGCGGACCTTCAGCGCCAGCTGCTCGATGGTGAAGGGCTTGGCGATGAACGCGACGTCGGCGTCCAGCATGCCGTTGTGGACAATGGCGTTCTTCGTATAGCCGGTGGTGTAGAGCACCTTCAGGTCGGGCCGGGTCTCGCGCGCCTTCTCGGCCAGGCGGCGGCCGTTCAGGTCGGGCATCACGACGTCGGTGAACAGCAGATCGACCCGCGGCTGCATCGTCAGCACCGCCAGCGCCTGGGCCGCGTCCGAGGCCTGCACCACCGTGTAGCCGAGCTCGCGCAGGGCATCGACCGAGAGGTGCCGGACCCGCTCGTCGTCCTCGACCACCAGCACGATCTCGTCGGTCCGGCCGCGCGGCAGTTCGCCGGCGGGACGCGTCAGCGCCTCGGCCTGCGCGGCCTCCTTCAGGCTGCGCGGCAGATAGATCTTGATCGTCGTGCCGACGCTCGGCTCGGAATAGATCTTCACGTGTCCGCGGCTCTGCTTGACGAAGCCCTCCACCTGGCTGAGCCCGAGCCCGGTGCCGCGCCCGGGCCCCTTGGTGGTGTAGAAGGGATCGAAGGCGCGCTCGACGACCTCGGGGGGCATGCCGGTCCCGGTGTCGGTGACCGAGATCATCACGTACTGGCCGGGCGCGACCTCGGCGTGGGCGGCGGCATAGGCGTCGTCCAGGTGGGCGTTGGAAGTCTCGATGGTGAGCCGCCCGCCGTCGGGCATGGCGTCGCGGGCGTTGACGCAAAGGTTGACGATGGCGTTCTCGAGCTGGGCGGCGTCGATCAGCGTGCGCCAGAGGCCGCCGGCCAGCACCGTCTCGACGCGGATGTCCTCGCCAATGGTCCGGCGCAGGAGCTCGGACATGCCGCCGACCAGCTTGTTGACGTCGAGCACCACCGGGTTGAGGGGCTGCTGGCGGGAGAAGGCCAGCAGGCGCGCGGTCAGCTGGGCGGCGCGGGTGGCGCCCTCCAGGGCGCTGTCGATGCAGGCCTCGGCGCGGGCCCGGTCGCTGTGCAGGCGCCGCTTGGCCAGGTCGAGGGAACCGATGACGATGGCCAGCATGTTGTTGAAGTCGTGGGCGATGCCGCCCGTGAGCTGACCGATCGCCTCGGTCTTCTGGAACTGCCGGACCTGCGCCTCGGCGGCCTCGCGGCTGGCGGCCTCGGCCTGCAGCGCCGCGTTGGTCTGGATGGCCGCCGTGAGCCTGCGGCGGGCGTCGGCGACGGCGAAGACGCCGAGCAACAGCATGGCCAGGCCTCCGGCGACGAGGGTCACGCGGGCCATCAAGGAGTCCCTGTCGGCGCGCAGCGTGCGCTCGGCCAGCAGCCGCGCCTCCTCGGCGCGCATGTCGGCCAGGACGAGGCGGGTCGCATCCATCAGCTCGCGGCCATGTTGCAGCCTTTCGACGGGGACGGCCCGGCCCTCGGCGTGCAGGGACAGGTTCTCGTCGAGAAGGGCCGCGCGCTCGACCACGGCGGCCCGCAGACGCCGGCAGTTGGCCTTCTGGCGCGGGTTGTCGGCGGTCAGGCCGCAGAGGCGGTCCAGGTCGGTGCGCAGGGCCCCCACAGCCGTGCGGTAGGTGTCCAGGAAGGACGATCCGTCCGTCAGCAGATAGCCTCGCTGGGCCGCCTCCGCCTCGAGCACCTGGGTCTGGACGTGGCTCAGCCGGTTCTGCACCTCGAGGGTGTGCCGCACGCGGCCGGCGGCTGTGTCCTGCTGCGCGTTGAACCAGAGCGCGGCCGCCAGCACCACGGCCAGGGCCACGAAGCCCCCCAGCAGCGCGACCACCGCACGGTCATTGCGGACGGAACTCATGCTGTACTGTTGTCGCCGCTTCTCCCATCGATGCAAGGTGTTCGACGCGCCCCGGCGCGCGCCGCCCTTGGCGCCACCGCCAAGTCACGGCAAAGGGTCGGCGGCATGCTGATCGTCCTCTCCCCCGCAAAGGCGCTCGACTTCACCGCCGGGCCGGACTCGGCGCCCCTGTCCGCGCCGCGCCTGACGGACGACACCGCCGAGCTCGCGAAGACGACCAGGAAGCTGCGGACGGCCGACCTGAAGCGGATGATGGACCTGTCCGACAGCCTCGCGAAGCTGAACCGCGAACGCTTCCAGGCCTTCGACCCGCAGAGCGACGACGGGCTGCAGGCGGCCTTCGCATTCAACGGCGACGTGTACCTGGGGCTGCGCGCCCGCGAGCTCGACCGCAGGGCCCTGTCGTTCGCGCAGGACCATGTGCGCATCCTCTCCGGCCTCTATGGCGTGTTGCGGCCGCTCGACGCCATCCAGCCCTACCGGCTGGAGATGGGCGTGCGGATCAAGACCCGGCGGGGGGGCAGCCTCTACGACTTCTGGGGGTCGCGGATCGCCGAGACGCTGGACGCCGACCTGGCCGGGCACAAGGACCGCACGATCGTGAATTGCGCCAGCGGCGAGTACTTCGGCGCCGTCGACCGCAAGGCGCTGAAGGCGCCCGTGGTGTCGTGCCGGTTCCTCGAGGAGAAGGACGGCGAGGCGCGGATCATCTCGTTCTTCGCCAAGCGCGCCCGGGGCGCCATGGCGCGTTTCGCGATCGACAACCGCCTGCGCAAGGCCGCCGACCTCAAGGCCTTCGACGCGGACGGATACCGCTTCCAGCCGCACCTCTCGTCGGACGACGAGTGGACCTTCAGCCGGCCCCAGCCGCCGCCGGCCGCAGCGGCCCGCAAAGGAGCCTGACCATGGCCGTCGACTATCACCTCGAGGGCCAGGTGGCCGTCGTCACGGGCTCCACGTCGGGGATCGGCCACGCGATGGCCGCGGCGCTCGCCGGGCAGGGCGTGAGCGTGGTCCTGAACGGTTTCGGCGAGGCGGCGAAGATCGAGGCCGACCGGGCGGCGATGCAGGCCGCGGCGGCGGCCAACGCCCGGGTGCTCTACCACGGCGCCGACATGACGAAGCCCGCCGAGATCGCGGATCTCGTGGCGTTCGCCCACAAGGAGCTGGGCCGGCTGGACATCCTGGTCAACAACGCCGGCGTGCAGCATGTGGCGCCGGTGGACGAGTTTCCCGAGGCCCGGTGGGACGCGATCATCGGCATCAACCTGTCGTCCGTGTTCCACGCCACCAAGCACGCCCTGCCGCTGATGAAGGCGGGCGGGCGCGGGCGGATCGTCAACATCGCCTCGGCGCACGGGCTGGTCGCCTCGCCGTTCAAGTCCGCCTATGTCGCGGCCAAGCACGGGGTGGTGGGCTTCACCAAGAGCTGCGCCCTGGAGGTCGCGCGCAGCGGCATCACCGTCAACGCCATCTGCCCCGGCTACGTGAAGACGCCGCTCGTGGAGATGCAGATCGCCGACCAGGCGAAGGCGCGCGGAATCCCCATGGACAGGGTGGTGGACGAGGTGATCCTGGCCGCCCAGCCGAACCGCAGCTTCGTGGGGTACGAGCAGCTGGCCGGCCTGCTGCTCTACCTGGTCTCGGACGCCGGCGGGTCGGTGACCGGCGCGGCGCTCTCGATCGACGGCGGCTGGACGGCGGCCTGAGGCGCGCCCGCCGGGCTGGGGGCGGACCCGCCGAGAGGCGCTGACCTCGCGTCACGGTTTCCATCGCCGGCCCGCGGCGCCATGGTTCGGGCAAAGACGCGGGAGGACGCCGATGACCCTTCACACCAAACTCTGTGATCTGCTGGGGGTGGAGCATCCGATCATGCTCGCCGGCATGGGCGGGGTGTCCTTCGCCGAACTGGCGGCCGCCGTGTCGAACGCCGGGGGCTACGGCGTCCTGGGGATGGCCGGGCGCAGCCCCGACTTCATCCGCGACCAGATGCGCGAGGTGCGCAAACTCACCGACAAGCCGTTCGCCGTCGACCTGCTGGCCGCCTCTCCGGAGAGCCTCACCGCCTCGGTCGACGTGATCATCGCGGAGGGCGCCTCGTCGTTCGTCGCCGGCCTGGGCGTGCCCATGCCGATCATGGAGAAGCTGAAGAAGGCCGGCCTGAAGGTGATGGTGGTCTGCGGCGCCGTGAAGCATGCCGTGAAGGCCGAGCAGGCGGGCTGCGACGCGGTGATCTGCCAGGGCGGCGAGGGCGGGGGTCACACGGGCCTCGTGGGCACCCTGCCCCTGGTGGCCCAGGCGGTGGAGCGGGTGAAGATCCCTGTGGTCGCCGCGGGCGGCCTCTACGACGGACGCGGCCTCGCGGCGGCGCTGAGCCTGGGCGCCGTGGGGGTCTGGATGGGCACCCGATTCATCGCCTCGCAGGAGGCCCACGCGGCGCGCATGTACCACGAGACCATCCTGGCGGCCTCGGACGAGGACACCGTCCGCACCCGCTGCTACTCCGGCAAGCCGATGCGGGTGAAGAAGAACCCCTACGTCGACGACTGGGAAAGCCGGCCGCAGGACATCCAGCCGTTCCCGTACCAGGCCATGCACTCGACGAAGGCCGGCGTGATGGGCGGCATCGGCGGCCAACTGGAAGGGCTCGACCCCGACAGCTCGTGCTTCGCCATGGGGCAGTCGGCCGGCGGCGTCACCGAGGTGCTGCCCGCGGGCGAGATCGTCAGGCGCCTGGTGTCCGAGGCGGAGGCCGCCATCGATCGCGTCTCCGCGATCCGCAAGGGCGCCGCGGTCCCGGCCTGACGGCCAACCCCGACGCGCAATCGGGGGCCCCGGATTCCCCCGGCGGGCGACGCGGCTTTGCCGGCCATGGCGATCTGCTAGGCATGGCCCAGCTCTGGGGAACCTCATGCGTAAGCTTACCGCCGTCGCAGCGCTGGCTGCGGCTGTCCTGACGACCACGTCCGCCGCGGCCGAGACCGCCGCCGACTTCAACCTGTTCGTGCTCGGGAACTTCCGGGCGGTCGGTTCCGACGAGGAAGGCCGCGTCGCCGTCGGCGGCGACTTCTACGCGCGCCACCACTCTGTGGGCCTGCTGGCCGACCCAGGCGACGTGAACCTGGTGGTGGGCGGCAATCTCGACGCCCGCAGCGGCTCGGCCTACGGCAAGACCATCGTCGGCGGCAGCGTCAGCACCGACTCGTCGTGGGCGCCCAGCAACATCCTGCCGGGCGGGACCCCGTCGCCGGTCGACTTCGCCGGCGAGGCGCAGCGCCTGCGCGACCTGAGCGACACCCTGGCGGGCTACGCGGCCACGGGCACGACGAGCTACCAGTTCTGCGGCGCCTGCCAGATCACCCTCACGGGCGGCCTGAGCGGTCTCAACGTCTTCACGGTCGACGGCGCGCGGCTAGCCACGACCAACACGTTCAACATCGTCCTGCCGTCCGACGGCTATGCGCTGATCAACGTCACCGGCTCGACGGGGAAGTTCGCCAACTCGGGCATGTTCTTCAACGGCCAGTTCATCGACCTCGCGCACCAGAACCTGGGGTCGCGGCTGTTCTGGAACTACGCCGAGGCGACGACCCTCGATTTCCGCGGGATCTCCATGGCCGGCTCGGTCCTCGCTCCCGACGCCGACTACGTGGGCGGCCCGGGCGTGGTGTACGGCCAGATGGTGGTGAAGAGCTTCGGCGGCGCGGACTGGAACGTCACCCAAATCAACAACGTGCGCGACGGCACCGGCCTCTTCAACTCGCCGCCCGGTGTCGTTCCGGAACCGGCGTCCTGGGCGCTGATGATCGCGGGGTTCGGGCTGGCGGGCGCGGCGCTCCGCCGGCGCTACGCCGCGTTCGCCAGGTAGCCGACCGGGTCCTTCAGGAAGTCGCGGGCGTCGGCCAGACAGCCCTGCCAGGCCTGCAGGTGCGTGGTGGCGTCGTCGCGGGTCATGCTGCGGAACAGGATCGCCGAATAGACCACGTGCGGCAGGCCGGCCTTGTCCTGGTAGACGCGGCACATCACCGAGGTCTGGTTGAAGGCGTTGACCTGGGCCAGGGTCGCGGGGCTGCGCTCCAGCGCCGCGTCCAGCAGGACGGCGCGGCAGCCGCGGCCCTGCGGCGTGCAGCCCGCGAACTGCATCGAGAAGTTGGCGAGCGGGGAGGTGACGGGGACGAACACCGAGTCCTCCTCCCGGCGGCTGGCCTGGGCCTTGGCGCCGGCCGCCTCCAGCAGGGCCACGAAGGCGTTGGGATTCTGGGCGTCGAAGGACCCCGCCGCGGCCGCGGGCCGGGCCGGCGCGGCCTTCGCCGGGGCGGACTTGGCGGCAGGCGCCTTCGGCGCTTGCGCGGCGCCGAGACACGCGAGCGCGGCCGGCAGGAGCAGGAGGACGGCGCGGGTCATCCCGGCTCGCTACCAGAGGCGGGCGCGCCGCGCGAGCCCGGCCCGCCGGTTTCCGTGGCGGTGACGGCGCAGTCTGGATAGACTTGCCCTCGGGTTAGGTTGGGAGGGACGCCATGAGCCTGGGGCTGATCGTCGCCGCGGTCTTCCTGTTCCTCGCGATCGTGGTCGCCCTGGGGGCCATCAAGATCGTGCCGCAGGGCCGCGAATACACCGTAGAACGTTTCGGCCGGTACACGCGCACGCTCAAGCCGGGCATCAGCTTCCTGACGCCGTTCGTCGAGGGCGTCGGCCGGCGGGTGAACATGATGGAGCAGGTGCTCGACGTCCCCCGCCAGGAGGTGATCACCAAGGACAACGTCACCGTCCAAGTGGACGCGATCGTGTTCATCCAGGTGATGGACGCCGCCGCCGCGGCCTACCGCGTGGACAACCTGAACTTCGCCATCCAGCAGCTCGCCATGACCAACCTGCGCACGGTGGTGGGGTCGATGGAGCTGGACGAGGTCCTGTCCCAGCGCGACGCCATCAACACGCGCCTGCTGAACGTCATCGACGAGGCCACCGGCCCCTGGGGCGTGAAGGCCGCGCGGATTGAGATCAAGGACCTGCAGCCCCCACCGGACATCACCAACGCCATGGCGCGCCAGATGAAGGCCGAGCGTGAGCGGCGCGCGGTGATCACCGAGGCCGACGGCGAGAAGTCCGCGGCCATCGCCCGCGCCGAGGGCGCAAAGCAGGCCGCGATCCTGGAGGCCGAGGGCCGCCGCGAGGCGGCCTTCCGCGACGCCGAGGCCCGCGAGCGCGAGGCCGAAGCCGAGGCCAAGGCCACCGAGATGGTCTCGAACGCCATCGCCGCCGGGGACGTCAACGCGATCAACTACTTCGTGGCTCAGAAATACGTGGAGGCGTTCGCCGAGCTCGCCCGCAGCCCGCAGCAGAAGACCGTCATCGTGCCGGCCGAGATGGGCGCCCTCGTGGGCACCGTCGGCGGCATCGGAGAGCTGGTGAAGGCGATCGGCGGCGACGGCCCCGCGCCCCGCCCGCCGCCCGCCCGCGGACGCGGCGCGGTTCCCGCGACGGGGGCCTGAGCCATGATGGACACCATCATGGGGCTCTACGCCGACCAACCGTTCTGGTTCTGGGCGGCCCTGGCCGCGGCGATCCTGGGCGTCGAGGTGCTGACGGGGTCCGGGTGGCTGCTGTGGGCCGCCGCCTCCGCGGGCGTGACGGCCATCCTGACGGCCATCTTCGACGTCTCGGTCCCCACGGCGCTGCTGGCGTTTGCGCTGCTGACGCTGTTCTCCACCCTGCTGGCCCGCCGGTACCTGCCCCGGCCGCTGGTCGAGGAAGGCGTCGACATCAACGACAACGTCGCGCGCCTCGTGGGCCAGCGCGGCGCCGTGGTGGGCGCCTTCGCCGGGCGCTCGGGCCGCGTCTTCATCGACGGCAAGGAGTGGGCGGCCGAGGTCGACGACGGCGAGACGCTCGAGACCGGCGCCGCCGTCCAGGTCACGGGAGTCGCCGGCGCGCGCCTGAGGGTGCGCCGCGCGTAGCGCCGGTCCGGTCCCCGGACGCAAGCTTAAGCGATTGGATTCCCGCCACACTTCGGCCGGCATCGTTGGGCAGCTTGACCCGCGTAAGTTCGCGGCGCTTATGTGCCCGCAAAATCCCGGCCGCCCACGGCCGGCCCCAGGAAGACCCCCAAGGAAGACCCAGGAGAGAACGACGGTGAAGACGCCGAAGGCAGGCAGGGTGGGAGCGATCGGGCTCGCCATGGCCTTGATGGCTACGCTGATGGTCCCCGCTTACGGGGTGTCGCAAGGCAAGAAGGACGCCGATATCCCGAAGGCGGCGCGCGAACAGGGCGCCAAGGAAGCGCCGGCGGTCCTGCAGGCGGCGGGCCTGCCCTGCCAGGTCTCGGACGCCCGCAAGATCGGCGAGGACAAGAAGAACAAGGTCAACTACTACGAGGTCGCGTGCGGCGCCGGCCAGATGGGCTACGTGCTGCAGGCGCCCGCCGCCGGCGCGCCCACCGCCTTCAGCTGCATCGAGGCCAACACCCCGCCCGCCCCGGGCCAGGCTCCGTCGGCGCCCTGCATCCTGCCGGGCAACCAGAACCCCAAGGCCCTACTCCAGCCGCTGATGAAGACGGCCGGCGTGGAATGCCTGCCCGAGTCCGCCCGCGGCATCGGCCAGACCAAGTCGAACACCTACATGGAAGTCGCCTGCCAGGGCGGCGCCGGCTACATCCTGCTGGCCAGCGTGCCTTTCGATGGCGCCAAGCCGCTGCAGGCGCAGAACTGCCTCCTGTACGATGAATCCGAGTCCAACATTAAGTGCACGCTCTCGGACAAGGCGGCGCGCATGGCCGTCATCGACAAGGTCGCGGCCTCGGCGAACAACGGCTGCGCGGTGAAGGACCGCCGCTTCGTGGGCGTCGCCAAGGACGGCTCCACGTTCTACGAGGCGTCCTGCAACGACGGTAAGGGCTACATCTACAAGACCGCCGTCAGCGGAAACCTGGTCGAGACCTACGAGTGCGCCAAGGCCACCCAGATCCTCGGCGGCTGCACGCTGACCGACGCCCGCCAGGCGCAGAGCGAGCAGGCCGGCCTCTACACCCGCTTGGTGTCCAACGCCGGCGGCAAGTGCGAGGTCGAGAAGTACGCGCTGTTCCCCACCCGCAACCCCCGCGAGGAAGTGGTCGAGCTGGTCTGCAAGGACGGCAAGGGCGCGATCCTGATGTCGACCGCGGGCCAGAAGAGCACCGTCGTGGACTGCGGCCGCGCGCCGATCGCCGGCTACAAGTGCTCGATGGGCAGCGACAACGGATTCGCCTCGCTGACGAGCGACCTGAAGCGCCTGCAGCAGGGCACCACCTGCGAGGTCTCCAACAGCCGCGTCGTGGGCAAGACCGACAAGGGCACGACCTATGTGGAAGTCGCCTGCGCGGACAAGCTGAAGGGCTACATGATCGAGTACTCGTCGACGCCGGCGATCAACGCGGTCAACGTGGTCGGCTGCGCCTTCGCGGGCAACTGCAAGCTGCCCGGAAACACCTGATCGGCCTCACCGGCTGACGCGAGGGCCCGCGGAGCGATCCGCGGGCCCTTTGCTTTGCGGGGGCGGGGGAGCGTCTCCTACGGCGCGCCGCGCTGGGAGAGGGGAGCTCAAGGCGCGCACCAACTCAGCCCTGCCCGACACCAGGTCGCCGATCCATCCGTCGCCGTCCAAGCTGGCCCCTTCCTCAGCTTGCGGACACGCAGCCGGCGCGTGTCGCTCTCGCCCATTCGTTGAATCGGTTTGACCGTTCCGGCTGCCGAGCTCTTCTGAATCGATCCGAAGTGGGGAAGTAACATGAACCTTAAGCTTGCTTTGATCGGCGCGGTCGGCGCGCTTTCGCTCACCGCGACGGCCGCGAACGCTGTGGTCGTGAACCTGAACAGCTCGGGCAGTAGCGCGAATGCGTTCTACATCACCGACCTGGACTTCACGCTGCCGACCAACTTCACGAACGCCGTTCTCAACATCACGTTCTTCGAAGCGGACGACCGCGCGGTTGTTCAGCTCAACGGCGCGACCGTCGATCAGACGGGGATTTTCGCCCCCGGGAGCGGGTTCTTCAACTTCGGGTCCGGCAACGTCGCGTGGGCCTATTCGCTGCCCCAAGGCGCCCGGAACATCAACGTGACGTCGGGCTTCCTGGCCGGGAACAACGACTTCCGCGTGATCGTGAACGACACCCACGCTGGGATCGGCGGCGACGTCGCGGGGGGCACCGGAAACCTCAACGGCCTGGCCACGGGGCCGACCGGCTACACGCTTCAGGCGACCCTGAGCTACGACCTGGTGCAGACGGCCGTGCCGGAGCCCGCCGCCTGGGCCCTCATGATCAGCGGCTTCGGCCTGGCGGGCACGGCCCTGCGGAGCCGCCGGCGGGTGGGCTCGGTCGCCTAGACCGACCGACGACCGATGAGCTTGGAGCGCCGTCGGCCCCCCGGGCCGGCGGCGCTTCTGTTTCCGGCCGCGGCGCGGACCGTCCAAGCTCTACCCGACATCCCGGGCGCAGCGCCCGGGACGGCGAGGGGCTCAGATGCGCGCCTCGATGAGCATCGGGCCGCGCTGGGTCATGGCGCCGGCGAAGGCCTTCTCGAACGCCTCGCCCGTGTCGCAGGAGACGACGGGCAGGCCCATGCCCTTGGCCACCGACACGAAGTCGATGTTGGGATCCCCCAGGTCCAGGAGCTTCTTGGCCGAGGGGCCGGCCTTGCCCGCGCCGGTCCGCTCCATCTCCACGTTGAGGATGCGGTACGTGTAGTTGGCGAAGATGACGACGGTGATATCCAGGTTCTCGCGCGCCATCGTCCAGAGCGCCTGGATCGTGTACATGGCCGCGCCGTCGCCGTTCAGGCTCAGCACCTTGCGGTCGGGCGCCGCCACGGCCGCGCCGATCGCCAGCGGCAGGCCGATCCCGATCGCGCCGCCGGTCAGGGCCAGCACGTCGTGCGGCCGGGCCGCCGCCGTGCCAGCGGCCACGCCGCCGCCGGAGGTCACCGCGTCGTCGCAGATGATCGCGCCCTCGGGCATGTGCCGGGCGATCGAGGCGCCGGCCGCATAGGCGGTCAGCTTGCCCGTGGGCGCGGCGTCGGGCAGCGCGAGGGCCTGCACCGGACCGGCCTTCGGCGCCCCCAGGGCGTCGGCCAGGGCGCGGAGGCCCGAGACGGAATCCTCGTTGCGCTCGGACAGCGTGAGCGTCCGGCAGCCTTCGGGAACGAGCACGCTGGGCCGGTCCGGGTAGGCGAAAAAGGCCACCGGCATGGTCGTGCCGGCGAAGACCATCAGGTCCACGCCCTGGAGCTCGGCCAGGGCCATCTCGCCGAAGTACTGCATCTTCTTCGGCGCGAAGACGCCGGCGCCCTTCGGCTGCCGCGCGACGAAGGTGTCGGTGTAGACGGTGACCCCGGCCGCCTCGAGCCGGGCGGCCGCTTCGAGCGCCTCGGCGCGGCACGCCTGGCCGCCCAGCAGCACGATCGGGTTCTTCGCGGCCTTGATGGCCTTGGCGGCGGCGTCGACCGCCGGTCCCGCGGGGGCGGGGCGGACGGGCTTCTGCGCCAGCACCGGTTCGCCCGCGGCGGGAAGCCAGGCCGCATCGGCGGGCAGGATCAGGCTGACCGGGCCGCCCGGGGGGCCGTAGCTGGCCGCGACGGCCTCGGCCGTGACCGCGGCCACGCTGTCGGGCGTGTCGGCCGACTTCACCCAGATGGAGTTCGGCTTCACCAGGGTGGCGATGTCGGAGTTCAGCGGCGCGTCGTACTGGCGGTGGTACGTGGCGTGGTCGCCGATGACGTTGACGATGGGGGTGAAGGCGCGCCGCGCGTTGTGCAGGTTGGCGACTCCGTTGCCGTAGCCGGGGCCCAGGTGCAGCAGGGTGCAGGCGGGCCTGTCCGCGATGCGGCCGTAGCCGTCGGCGGCGCCGGTGGCCACGCCCTCGAACTGGCAGAGCACGGGACGCATGGCCGGGACGCCGTCCAGGGCGGCCACGAACTGCATCTCGGACGTGCCGGGATTGGCGAAGCAGGCGGTGACCTCATTGGCCACCAGGGTCGAGATCAGGGCGTCGGCGCCGTTCATTCAGAACTCCAGCACGTCGGGGTGGGCGGGGTCGGCGAACAGCCGGTCGACGAATTCGGCCCGCCGGGCGCGGGCGAGGCTCTGGGCGATGTAGCCCTTGTCGGTGATCTCGCCGGCGGACGCATCGGGCCCGTCGGGCAGCACCAGCGCCCGGGCGATCCGGCCGCCCGAGCCCTTGGCGCGGGCGTTGAAGGCGGCCACGCCCTTGCGGACGGCGTCGTGGACGGCCGCGCGGTCCAGGGTCGGGTTGGGGTAGAACAGCACGCCGATGCGGTCCTGGTTCTCGCCGCAGACGACCCCGTCGGTGACGGCGCCGCCGATGTCGCCGAGTACGCCCAGGCGCAGGTCGCTGACGATCACGAAGGTGCCCGAGGTCAGCTTGAAGTTCTCGGAGATGCGGCCGTCGAAGACCAGGCCCTCGCGCGGCTCGTCGGGATTCACGAAGCGGGCGGCGTCGCCCAGGCGGTAGAAGCCCTCGTCGTCGAACGCCGCGGCGGAGCGCTCCGGCTGGTTGAGGTAGCCGGGCGAGACCTGCGGGCCCTTCACCCGGAACTCCAGCTTGCCGTGCTCGGGCAGGAGCCGGACGGACGTCCCCGGCAGCGGCAGGCCCATGAGGCCCATGCGCGCGTTCGGCCAGTGCACGTTGGCGGCGGTGGGGCCGGTCTCGGTGGCGCCGTAGCCCGAGCCGAACGAGATTCGCTCGCCGACGGTGCGGACCGCCACGGCCTGGATGCGGTCGGCGTAGGCCTGGGACAGCGCCGCGCCGCCGTACTGCAGCAAGCGGACGCGCGAGAAGAAGTTGCGGGCGAGGTCGTCGTCCTGCTCCAGCGCCTCGGCGAACAGCATCCAGGCCGCGGGCACCATGTTCTGGTACGTGGGCGCGACGTCCTTCAGGTTGCGGATCGTCTCGCCGAAGCGTCCCGCGGTGGGCTGGCCGGCGTCGATGTAGACCGTGCCGCCGCGGTGCGCGCTCATGTGCAGGATCGCGTTGGCGCCCAGGCTGTGGCTCCAGGGCGCGGAGTGCACCATCACCGGCGGGTCGGGATCGTCGAAGCAGGCGGCGATCTGGGCCCCGTTCGCCGCCATGTTGCGGTGCAGGCAGATCACCGCCTTGGGCAGGCCGGTCGAGCCCGAGGTGAGCAGGTACTTGGCGTGCTGGTCCGGCGTGGCGGTCGGCTGGGCCTCGCCCGCGCGGAAGAGGCGCTCCAGCGGCGTGTCGCCGGCCCGCGCGTTGGCCGAGGCGATCACCGGCAGGCCCGCCAGCGCGTCCGCGCCCAGCCCCTCCGCGAACAGGGCGGCGTCCTCGGTGTAGACGGCGGCGGGACGCAGCACCTCGCAGGCGTGCGACAGGCGCGCCAGGTTGGCGCCCGGCAGGCCGTACTGCGGCGAGACCGGCGCGACGGGCATGCCCTGGCCCATGGCGGCGTAGGTGACCAGCGCGTGGTCGATGCAGTTGCGGGCGAGGATCAGCAGCGGCCTCTCGCCCACCACCCCCATCTCCCGCAGGCCAGCGGCCAGCGCCGAGACGCGTTGCCAGGCTTCGGCGAAGGTGACGGTTCGCCAGCCCTCGCCCGAGCGCTCGGCCAGCCAGATCGTGTCCGGCGTCGCGTCCGCCCAGTGTCCCAGAGGGGCGATGGTCGTCCGGAACGTCGTGTCGAACGGCGTCGGATTGGTCAGCACCACCTCGCCGCCCGCCCGGCGCTCGACGTCGAGCCGCCGCGGCGCGTACCGCGGATCGCGGAACGGGGCGGTGGCAAGGGAAAGCTCGGCGTCCATGCGCCGCACCGTTACGGTCGATGGCGTCGAAAGGGAAGACCGGCCGGGGCGGCGGTGTAGGCCGCTTGCGGACGAACGAGCACGCAGGATCGCGTTCGCCGAACGCCGGCGGTCGTGTAGGCTGCCATCGATCCAAGGGGGGGCGACCATGGCGAAGCCGGCCAAGTTCGCGCACGTCGTCTATCAGACGCGGCGCTATGACGAGATGATCGCGTGGTACCAGGACGTCTTCGAGGCCACCGTCGTGCACCAGGATCCCGCCCTGGCGTTCCTGACATACGACGACGAGCATCACCGCTTCGCCTTCGCCAATCTCGAACTGCTGAACCCTGGCGGCAGCCATGAGCGCGGCGGCGTTGGCGTGAACCACGTCGCCTACACCTACGCCAGCGCGGCCGACCTGCTGCGCACCTACAAGCGACTGAAGGCGCGGGGGATCACGCCCTACTGGCCGATCCACCACGGGCCGACGCTCTCGCTCTACTACCGGGACCCGGACGGCAACCGGATGGAGTTCCAGGTCGACGCCTGCCCGGTGGAGCAGGCGAACGCCTACATGCGGTCCGACGCCTTCGCGGCCAATCCCATCGGCGTGACGTTCGACCCCGACGCGCTGCTGGCGCGCTTGGAGGCGGGCGCCGACGAGGAGAGCCTTCTGGCCATGCCGGCCGGATCCCCCTCGCCGATACCCGCTGCGCACGGTTTCGCCTGAGGCGCCGCCCCGGCGCTACGCCGCGGCGCGGACCAGCATCTTGCCCGCGTTGCGGCCTTCGAAGAGCCCGACGAGCGCCTCGGGCGCGCGCTCGAAGCCGTCCAGCACCGTCTCCTGGTACTTGATCTTCCCGGCCTTCAGCCAGGCGGTCATGTCGGCCTGGAACTGGGGCTGCAGATGGCCGAAGTCGCTGGCCACGAAGCCCTCCATGCGCACCCGGCTGTAGATCATGCTGGAGAGGTTGCGCACGCCCACCCGGTCGCCGTTGTACGTTGAGATCATGCCGCACACCGGGATGCGGCCGCGGACGTTCATCCGCGGCAGGACGGCGTCGAGGTGCTCTCCGCCCACGTTCTCGAAGTAGACGTCGACGCCCTTCGGCATGGCCTCGCGCAGCGCGCCGGCGAGCGGCGTCGTGCGGTAGTTGACGACGGCGTCCAGGCCGGCCTCGTCGCGCAGCCAGGCGGCCTTGTCGTCCGATCCGGTCGAGCCGGCGACCCAGCAGCCCTTGATCTTGGCGATCTGCGCGGCGACCGAGCCCACCGCGCCGGCGGCGGTGGAGACGAACACCTGCTCCCCGTCCTTAAGGGCGCCCGTTTCCAGCAGGCCTCCGTAGGCCGTGATCCCGGTGCCGCCGAGGGCGTGCATGTAGACGCTGAGCGGAAGGTCGGGGTCGGGGTTCAGCTTCTGGAGCCCGCGGCCGTCGGAGACGAAGCGCTCCTGCATCCCCGCGAAGTGGCGCACGAGATCGCCCTCGCGGAACTCTGCGTTCCGCGACTGCACGACCCGCGCGATGCCGCTGCCGAGCATGGGCGCGTCGAGCGGCTGGTCGGCGTCCAGCCGCGGCCGCATGTAGGGGTCCACCGAGACCAGCAGCGCCTCGAGCTGGACCTGGCCGTCGGCGGCGTCGGGCGTCTCGACCGCCGCGACGGCGAAGTCGTCGGGGCGCACCATGCCCTGCGGGCGGCGGACGAGGCGGATCTGGCGGGACGTGGTCATCGGGGGCTCTTGGCTGGTTGGCTTTCAGCGGGGTCGTAGCACAGGCCTGCGGTCCGTGCGCACACCCGAGGTGGCGCCGCGCCCCCTGCGCCCCGCGGGGATTGCATACCCTTTCGGGGCCCGGCCGTCCGTGGCAAACCAGTGGCCGGGCAGGGGGCGTTGAGGATGCCGGAGAGGAGCGTCGCGACGAGGGCTCGCGCGGCCTTGGCGCGCGGAGCGCTCCTGGAGGCGTACGACATCCTGCAGCAGGTCGCCGACCGCGAGGACGGCGCGCTGGACTACCTCCGTGTGCTCACCCTGGCGCGCCTGGGCGACACCGACCGGGCGCTGAAGCTCTACGAGGCCTATGGCCTGGCCGAGCGCCAGGACGTGGACGCGCTCTCGCTGCAGGCGCGGCTTCTCAAGGACAAGGGCTTCGCCTCCAGCGGTCGGGAGCGGGCCAGCGTGCTGGCGGAGTCCTGCCGGCTCTACGCCCGGGTCTTCCGCCGGACCCGGGACTCGTATCCGGCGGTCAATGCGGCGACGCTGGCGTGGATCACCGGCCGGGCGGCGCTGGCGCGGCAGCTGGCGCGCGCGGTGCTGGCGAACGCCGGCGTCCAGGCGGCGAGCGACTACTACGGGCTGGCCACCGCCGCCGAGGCGAAGCTGGTCCTCGGCGACTTCGCCGGGGCCGCCGCCTCGCTGGAGGCGGCGCTCGCGGCCCCCGACGTGGACGCGGGCAAGCGCTCCACCACCGTGCTGCAGCTGCAGCGCCTGGAGCCGACCATTCCCGAGCGCGAGGCGATCGGGCCACTGCTCGCGCTGGTCCGGCCGCCGTCCGTCGCCAGCTACTGCGGGCACATCTTCCTCGAGGACCCGGCGCTGGAGGCGGATCTCCGCGTCCGCGTCGACCAGGCGCTGGCGAAGGAGAACGTCGGCTACGCCTACGGCTCGCTGGCGGCCGGCAGCGACATCCTGATCGCCGAGCGCGTGCTCGCGCGCGGGGGCGAACTGCACGTGGTCCTGCCCGTCGCCGAAGAGGACTTCGTCGCGCAGTCGGTCGCGCCGGCCGGCGGGGCCTGGGCCGAGCGCTACCGGGCCTGCCGGGCCCAAGCGTCGTCGCTCACCTTCTCGTCGACCATGAGCCACGTGGGCGGGCAGGGGCAGTTCGCCTACGGCGCCAAGGTGGCGATGGGCATGGCGCGGCTCCGGGCCCGCCACCTCAACTCGCGCGCCGTCCAGGTGGCGGTCGCCGAGACGGCCGACGCCAGCGGCACGCTCACCCGCTCGGACATCCGGGCCTGGCAGGACACCGGCGGCGCCTCGATCATCGTGGAAGCCGACGGCATAAGGCGCCCGCCGAAGCCGCCGGGGCCGGCGGCGGAGTCCGACGTCGGCCGCGGGACCCACGGGCTGATGTTCACCGACTTTCCGGGATTCGCGCGGCTGGACGAGCGCGTGCTGCCGACCTTCCAGGTCGAGGTCATGGCCCGGGCCGGCGCGGCGCTCGACCGGAACTCCAACGCGATCCGCTACTCGAACACCTGGGGCGACGCGCTGTACGTGGTGTTCGACGGCGCCCTGGAGGCGGCCCGCACGTCCCTGGAGCTCTGCGAGGCGCTGAAGTCGATCGACACCCAGGCGCTCGGCGTGCGCGAAGGCGCCGCCATGCGGATCGCCCTGCATTTCGGGCCGACCTACTGGGGCGAGGATCCGGTGACCCGCCGCACCAACTACTACGGCACCGAGGTCTCGCGCGCCGCCCGCATCGAGCCGGTGACGCCGCCCGGCAGCGTCTATGTGACCGAGCCCTTCGCCGCCGTCCTCGAGATGGAGGCCGAGCACAGCTTCATGTGCAACTACGTCGGCCAGGTCGACCTGCCCAAGGGCTACGGGACCTTCCCGCTCTACCACCTCAGCCGCAGGGACTGAGGGTTCAGGCTCACTTCGATATCAGCGAATTCAACGACTTCCGACCGTCCCGGCGAATGCTCGGAAGGGCTCCGGGCCTGCGGAACCCACATCTGAGCCATTCCAACTGGATCCCGGCCTTCGGGGCGTCGAGCCCAACCTAGCCGAGCTCGCGGCGGCGGGCCTCGAGGTAGAGCCGCTCCGCCGGGGCGGGGCCCAGCGCGAGCGCCGTGTCGTAGGCCGCCCGGGCCTCTGCGCGACGGCCCGCCCGGGCGCTCAGCGCCGCGCGCGCGGCCTGGTACGGCAGCCAGCCCTCGACGCCCCGGACCGCATCCAGCGCCGCCAGCCCGGCCTCCGCTCCCGCGGCCTCGCCGATCGCGACGGCGCGGTTGACCTCGGTCGCCGCGTGCGGGCGCAGCTCGCGCAGGATGTCGTAGAGCGCGGCGATGGTCGCCCAGTCGGTCGCGCCGGTTTCGGCCCGGGCGCAGTGCGTGGCGTGGATCGTCGCCAGGATCTGCCGCGGTCCGCTCGCAGCCAGGCGGGCGGCGCGGTCGAGCAGGGCCGCGCCCTCGGCGATCAGACGCCGGTTCCACTGGCGGGCGTCCTGTTCGGGCGGTGGCAGCATGGCGCCGCCGTCGTCCAGCCGCGCCGGCCGCCGCGCCTCGGCGAAGCGGACCAGCGCCGCAAGCCCCAGCACCTCCGGCTCTTCGGGCATCAGCTCGGCCAGCAGGCCCGACAGGCGAAGGACCTCGGTCGCGAAGATCGCCCCCTCGGCGGCCAGGGCCGCGTCCTCGTAGGCCTGGGCGTAGGCGATCTCGAGCGTGGTCAGCACGGCGTCCAGCCGCTCGGGCCAGGCCTCTCGGCCCGGGACCTCGAAGGGCACGCCGGCCGCGGCGATCTTGCGCTTGGCGCGCGTGATCCTCTGCAGCATGGCGGGCTCGGCGGTGAAGAAGGCGCGGGCCAGGCGCTCGGTGGACAGGCCGCAGACCACCTTGAGCGTCAGCGCCGCGCGGCTGTCGGGCGCCAGCGCGGGGTGGCAGCAGACGAAGATCAGGCGCAGCCGGTCGTCGGGAATGGGGATCTCGGCGGCCAATAGGGCCTCCTCGGGCGTGGGGCCCGGCTCCGGGGCGTCCAGGACGGCGCGATTCCGCACGGCGGCCCGGCGCCGCGCGTCGATCGCCCGCCGCAGCGCCGCGCGCCACAGCCAGGCCGCCGGGTCGCGCGGGGGCTGGTTGGGCCAGGCGACCAGGGCTGCGGCGGAGGCGTC
The DNA here is from genome assembly GCF_057219735.1 of Phenylobacterium sp. T106. Lineage (NCBI taxonomy): Bacteria > Pseudomonadati > Pseudomonadota > Alphaproteobacteria > Caulobacterales > Caulobacteraceae > Phenylobacterium > Phenylobacterium sp. T106. The sequence goes on from NZ_JBXVWA010000002.1 coordinate 328,834, forward strand.
GGCGAAGGCGTCCTCGGCCGTGTCCAGGTCGCGCAGGCGGGCGGCTAGCGCGGCGACCACGCGGGGACGCGCGTCGGCGATCGCCGCGCCGAAGCGGTCCATCAGTCGTAGACCGCCAGGGGCCGGACCTCGACCTTGCCCCCGTCCATGACGGGGACCCTGCGGGCGACCGACAGCGCGTCGTCCAGGTTGTCGACCTCGATGAGATAATAGCCGCCCAGGTGCTCGCGGGTCTCGGCGAAGGGTCCGTCGTGCAGCGTCTGCTGGCCGCCGCGCGTGACGACCGTGGTGGCGGTCGAGGACTCCTGCAGGCCCGACCCGTCCTTCATCCAGCCCTTGGCGCGCAGGTCTTCGGCCAGCGCCATGTGCCTGGCGACGATCTCGCCCAGCGCCGCCTGACCCGCCTCGCCGGCATAGGCGTCCTCGGGCTCGTAGATCAGGATCATGTACTGCATGGTCGTCTCCCCGCTCCGGGTTCCAGATTGATCGACGCGGAAGCGTGCGTCACCCGGGAGACGGGCATCGGGCAGCCGATTCGACAGGGAGCGCGGGATGCGGCGGATTTTTCTCATGGGCGCGCTGGCGGCCGCCCTGGCGCTTCCGGCGGCTGGGGCGGCCGCCCAGGAGGATGCGCACGTCCGGGCCCTGGCGGCGGGCTACAAGGCGGCGTTCCTGTGCAGCGGCGTCTTCAACGCCGGCAGGCCCGAGGCCGAGATCGCCGCGGACGACCTGGAAGGCATCTATCCCGACTACCAGCCGCTGGTGCGCACCCTGCCGGCCGTCGCGGACCGCGAGCGGCGGATGGTGAGCGTGGCGTTCGACGCCAGGTTGCCGCCGCGGATCGCCGTCTGGCGTCCGAACCTGGGCTGCGCGCAACTGCCGATCGGCGCCGGGCCCGAGGCCGCGCGCGCCCTGCCTCGCCTCGACCTTTCGCCGCCGCCGGCGAAGGCCGCCTGGCCCGACGGCGACGACGGGGCCCAGGGCGAGACGCCCAGGGCGCTCTCGCCGCTGCTGGCCCGCGCCTTCACCGACTACGGCGGCAGAACCACGGCCGTGCTGGTGGTCCGCGGCGGCAGTATCGTCGGGGAACGGTACCGCCCGGAGTACGACCTGCATACGCCGCAGCGGACGTGGTCGGCGGCCAAGAGCCTGACGGCCGCGGTGGTCGGGCGGGCGGTCCGACTCGGCAAGCTGAAGGTGGACGCGCCCGCGAACATCCCGGAGTGGCGCGTCCCCGGCGACCCGCGCGCCGCGATCACGCTGACCCAGCTCATGCACATGGGCTCGGGCCTCTGGACCGACGGCCCCGGCAACCGCACCGACGAGGTCTACCTGGGCGGCGGCGCCGTGACCGAGCAGGCGACGCGGATGCCGCTGGAGGCCGCGCCGGGGACGCGCTTCCGGTACGCCAACAACGACACCCTGCTGGCCGCCCGCGCCGTGCGCGCCACGCTGGGCGACGGGCCCGAGGCGCTGGCGTTTCCGTTCACCGAACTGCTCTGGAAGATCGGCATGCGGCGCACCACGCCCGAGACCGACTGGCAGGGGAACTACATCCTGTCGAGCCAGGTCTGGACCACGGCCCGCGACCTCGCCCGGCTCGGCCTCCTGCACCTGAACGACGGGGTCTGGAACGGAGAGCGCCTGCTGCCCGAGGGCTGGGCGCGCTTCGTCGCCACCCCGGCGCCGGCCCAGCCGGCCCAGGGCGCGGCCTACGGCGCCTTCTTCTGGCTCTACGGCGTAAAGGAGGGCCTGCCGGAGGGGACCTACGCCATGAACGGCAACCGCGGGCAGTACGTGTTCATCGTCCCGGCGAAGGACGTGGTCATCGTCCGCCGCGGGTTCGATTCCGCCGACGCCCGCTTCGACGAGGTCCGCTTCGTCCGCGACGTGCTGGCCGCCTTGGACTAGCGGCGCCGGCCCGGTGCGCCCCCGGGGACAGCCGTCCGGCCGCCCCCGCGGGCCGCGCGGACCTTAAGCTGCGGCGGCGCGGCGCCGGCGCAGGGCCGCCCCCGCCATCCCGAAACCGCCGATCAGCAGCGCCCAGGTCCCCGGCTCAGGCACGGCGGCCGTGCCGATGAAGTCGACCTCGCTGACGAAGGTCCATCCCTGGTTCGCCTGGAAGAACTGGATCGTGTGACTGGTCCCCGTGAGGTTCAGGCCCGTCAGGCTGACCGTCCCGATCGACCCGGGCGCCGGAGCCGTGAAGGCCTGGGCGACGCCGTCGACCCAGATCGCGCTCGGGGCGAAGACACCCCCGACGAAGCTGTTGTCGAGGTGGATGTCGATCTGGGTGATGTTGGCCGCCGACGCCAGGTTGAACGTGATCAGCGGGTTCAGCGTCCGTAAGGCGTACCAACCGACGTAGGGTCCGCTGCCGGCGGAATTCTCGACGTTGAACCAGTAGTCGCTCGCCACGACGCCGTCGGTCAGGTCTCCCACGCCGCCCGTGAGCGCGGCGCCGTCGACGTTCGTCGATCCGCTGCCGGAGTAGCCGAGGTCCCAGTAGTTGAAGCTGCCGCCCGACGCCTGCCCGGAGCCGTTCGGCATGTCGTAGCTGACGACCGCGATCTCCGCGGCGCCCGCCGAGGCGGCCATGGCGCCGGCGGCCAGGATTCCCAGCGCGGCGCTTCGCAAGGTGAAGGTCATCTTCCTCTCCCCAATAGCCCCCGAACGGGGAGCTAATCGCCGCTCGCCTGTGGGGTCCAGCCCACTCGCCTCTCAGGCGTGGGGTGAAAGCCCTGGGTGTCGTCAGGCGTTCAACGTCTCCTGGAAGCGGACCGGCTGGCCCCGGCCCTTCAGGACGATCTCGTCGTCGCGCATCACCACCTGGCCGCGGATGATCGTGGCCTTGGGCCAGCCCCTGGCCTCCATGCCGTCGAACGGCGTCCAGCCCGCGCGGGTCGCCATCTGGTCGTGCGTGATCGTCCGGCGAGCCTTGAGGTCGACGATGGTCAGGTCGGCGTCGTAGCCCACGGCGATGCGGCCCTTGTCGGCCAGGCCGAACAGGCGGTTCGCGCCATGGCTGGTGAGGTCCACCAAGCGCTCCAGGGTGAGCCGCCCCTCGGCCACGTGGGTCAGCATGATGGGCAGCAGGGTCTGCACCCCGGGCATGCCCGAGGGCGAGGCGGGATAGGGCCGCGCCTTCTCCTCGCGGGTGTGGGGCGCGTGGTCCGAGCCGAGGACGTCGGCGACGCCGTTCGCCACACCCTCCCAGATCCCCAGCCGGTGCGCGCGGTCGCGGATCGGCGGGTTCATCTGGGCGAACCCCTTCAGGCGCTCGTACGCCTCGGGCCCTTCCAGCGTCAGGTGCTGGGGCGTCACCTCCACCGAGGCCACGTCCTTGTGGTGGGCCAGGAACTCGATCTCGTCCCGGGTGGTCACGTGCAGCACGTGGATGCGCTTGCCGGTCTTGCGGGCCAGCCGCACCAGCCGCTCGGTGGACTGGATCGCCGACTGGGCGTCGCGCACCTCGGGGTGGCTGGTCCAGTCGCCGGTGCGCGCCAGCGGGCGCCGGTCGGCCAGGCGGTACTCGTCCTCGGAGTGGAAGGCCGCGCGCCGGTTGATGTGCCGCAGCACCTCCTCCACGCCAGCGTCGTCCTGCACCAGCAGGGTGCCGGTCGAGGCGCCCATGAAGACCTTGATCCCGCAGCAGCCCGGCAGGCGCTCCAGCTCGCCCAGGAAGCGGGCGTTCTCGTGCGTGCCGCCCACGTAGAAGGCGTGGTCGCAGTGCATCCGGTCCTTCGCCCGCGCCAGCTTGTCGGCCAGGGCGTCCGGGTCGGTGGTGGTGGGCTCGGTGTTCGGCATCTCGAACACGGCGACGACGCCCCCCAGGACCGCGCACTGCGATCCCGTCTCCAGGTCCTCCTTCCACTCCAGGCCGGGCTCGCGGAAGTGGACCTGGGTGTCGATCACCCCCGGCATCACCGTGAGGCCGGTGGCGTCGAACACCTCGCCGGCGCTGGCCTGGGAGAGGTCGCCGATCGCGGCGAACCGGCCGCCGCGCACGCCGATGTCGGCGAAGCCGCGCCCGGCATGGTTCACCACCTCGCCGCCCCGGACGATCAGGTCGAAGGTTTCGGGCATCGGGTCTCTAGGCCTTCTCGGTCGCCTTCAGCAGTTCCCGCGCCGCGGAGACGACCTTGTCCACGGGCAGGTCCATCATGTGGCAGACCATCTGGGTAAAGCCAGGGTCGGCCGCCTTGATCTCCTCGAAACTGCGCGCGCCCCGCACGGCCCGCGTCGCCTCGCCCCAAGGCGCGTACAGACGCTCGTCCGAGGGGCCGAACAGGCCGATCGTGGGCGTCCCCGCCGCCGCCGCCAGGTGCATGGCCCCGGAATCGTTGCCGATGAACAGGCGGGCGCGCTTCAGGCAGGCATAGGCCGTGAGCACGTCGGCCTTCCCGGCCAGGTCGATGAAGTTGCGCCCGGCCGCGTCGCGGAGCTGGCGGCTCAGCCTCTCGTCGCCCGGGCCGCCCAGCACCATCAGCCGGCCGCCCTGGAGCGGGCTCCACGGCTCGCGCAGCAGCCGCATCGCCACTTGGCTGAACCGCTCCACGGGCCAGGTCTTGCCGATCCAGTTCGCGGCGGGCGCGAAGGCGAGGATCGGGCCTTTGCCGGCCGTCAGCTCGTCGGCGTAGGCCTCGACGTCCGGGCTGGTGAAGATGTGCGGCGGGGCAGGCTCGTCCTCGATCCTCAGGACGCGCGCGGCCTCGATGACCTTGTGCACCGGCTGCGTCGGCTTGCGGTGGATGGCCCGCCGCTTCGTGGAGAGGAACCGCGACAGGCCCGAGCCGCGCAGGTCGACCACCAGGCCCCACTTGCGGCGCCGCACCTTGCGCCAGAGTTCGAACCAGTGACTGCCGGTCCTGGACTTCTCGAAGACGATCACCCGGTCGAGGCCCGGCACGTCGGCGAACAGGGGCGCGGCGTCGGGGCCGGCCACGATCGTGAAGCGCGCGTTCGGGATCTCGTCGGCGAGCCGCCGGATCAGGCCGGACGACAGCACTGCGTCGCCGATCCGCGTGGCGGTGATGAAGAGGATGGGGAATCCGGACGCGGGGGGCATCCCCGTCCCTATACGCACGTCCCCGCTGGCGCTCCACCGGCGGCGGGCCCAAATTGGCGGCATGTCGGAAAGTGTCGCCTTCGCGCATTTGCAGAGCCGCGCCCTGATCGCCCTGGACGGGGAGGACTGGCGCAGCTTCCTCCAGGGCCTGATCACCCAGGATGTCGAGACCCTGGCGCCGGGCGAAGCCAGGTTCGGCGCGCTGCTGACGCCCCAGGGCCGGCTGCTCTACGACCTGTTCGTGGTCGGGCGCGAGAGCGGCGCCTGGCTGGACGTGGAGGCCGCCGGCCGCGACGGCCTGATCCAGCGGCTGACCATGTACCGGCTGCGCGCGAAGGTGACGATCGCGCCCGACGACGCGGCCGTGTCGGTCCTGTTCGATCCGCAGGGCGGAACGCCCGCCCCGCCGTCCGACGGTCTCTGGGCCGCCGATCCTCGCCTGCCGGGCCTGGGCCTGCGGGGCTACGCCGCCGCGCCGCCGCCGGGGGCCGCCCGGGTGGGCGAAGCCGAGCGCGAGGCGCAGAAGCTGCGGCTGGGCGTTCCGGGCCCGGCCGACTGGGGCTCGGACCGCACCTATCCGATCGAGGCCAACTTCGACCTCCTGAACGGGATCGACTTCAAGAAGGGCTGTTTCGTCGGCCAGGAGACGACGTCGCGGATGAAGCGGCGCGGCCAGATCAAGAGCCGCATGCTGCCGATCCGCTTCGACGGCCCCGCGCCGCCAGCCGGCGCCGAGGTGCTGGCGGGCGACCTGCGGGCGGGCGTGGTCACCTCCGCGCGTGAGGGCGGCGGCATCGCGCTGCTGCGGCTCGATCGGGCGCTAGGTCGCGAGCTGACCGTCGAAGGTCGGTCCGTGCGCGCGGACGTGCCCGGCTGGATGGCGCCGGCGCTGGCGGACGGCGGCGCCGGCGAGGCCGAAGCCCAGGATCATCAGCGCCCACTGTGACGGTTCCGGCACGCCGCCGATCGGCCGGTGCGCGCCGGTGGCGTCGTAGACCGTCCCCGAGGCGCCGGTGAAGGTCATGTCGATCGGCCGCCCGGAGGCGTCGAAGACGCTGATCTGGGTCAGCCGGGCGGTGTTGAAGAAGTTGCTGACGTGGACGCCGTTAGGCGCGCCGTAGGCGGCTGTGTAGAGGCCGACCTTCATGCTGAGCGGCTTCGAGAGGTCGACCGTGTGCCGGTAGGTGAAGGCCGTGTCCGAGCCGCTGATCGAGTTGGGCGTGATGGTGAACCCCGCTAGCGGACCGACGCCGGAGGGGTTGATCGCGCGGTTGCCGCCGCTGGCGTTCAGCTCGGCGGTGAAGGCCGTGTAGATCGCCCGCTCGTCGGCCACCTGGTACATCAGCCGGGTGAAGAGCTCGCCGCCGCTCCCGGTGAAGGACATGGCGCCATCGATGGTGAACCCGAACTGGATCTCGCCCATTCCGGCCCCGGGCATGCCGGGCGTGAGGAGGTCGGACCAGATGGCGCCCGCCTCCGCAGCGAAGTAGGTCGCGGCGTCCTTGGTCCCGTTGGTGAAGCTCTCCGAGGCGCTGACGCCCAGCGAGCCTTCCTCGGCCTTCGCCTGGGCCGAGGCGTTGTTCACGCCGCCGTTGTAGGCGTTGCCCACGACGCTGGAGCTGGCCAGGGAGAGACCGCTCGCCTTGCCGGCCTGCTGGATGCCGCCAGCGAGGCCGCAGCCCGCGTGACCCTCGGTGGGGACGCCCACGCCGCCGCCGAAGAAGTCGCGGATGAAGGGCGACGGCCCCACCGTGGCGCAGCCGAAGGGCGGCGCCCCGCCCTGCGCCTGACCGCTGATGGTGAGGGCGTGAACCTGGGTGGCGGCCTCTGCGGAGCCCGCGAGGAGCGCGGCGGCCGCGGCGGGGGCAAGGTTGCGCGACATGGAGAGAGTCCCGAAAGCCCCGCGGATCTCACGGCCCCGCCGTGAGCGGCGCCGGCGCTGGCGGATGGCGGCGCCGGCGAGGCTGAAGCCCAGGATCATCAGCGCCCACTGTGACGGTTCCGGCACGCCGGCGATGGGCCGGTGCGCGCCGGTGGCGTCGTAGACAATCCCCGAGGCGCCTCTGAACCGGAGATCGAGCGGGTTCCCGAACAGATCGAATGCATCGAGTCCGGCCAGCCTGGCGGTGTGGAAGAAGTCGTTGGTCGCCGACCCGTTCGGGGCGCCGTAGGCGGCCGTGTAGAGCCCGACTTTCAGGTCGAAGCTCGCGAAGTCGACTAGGTGCAGGAAGGTGAAGGCGGTGTCCGCCCCCGTTATGGACGTCGGGGTGGTCGTGAAGCCGCCGAACGGCTGGCCGTTCAGTCCGTTCGCGATGAAGCTCGTCCCGTGCCCGAGCGTGGCCGAGAAGGCCGTGTAGATGGGCTCGGCGTTGACCTGGTAGACGAGGCGGGTGAGGGCGTCCCCGTTGCCGGTGACCGCCATGGCCCCGTCGATATCCACTCGCATCCGGATGTAGCCCATGCCCGTCATGCCGGAATCGAGGTCGTCGTCCGAGAACATCGCCCCGGCCTCGCTGTACATGTAGCTGTTGTTGTCGACGAAGCCGTTGCCATATGCCTCCGCCGCGCTGACGCCCAACGCCCCCTCTTCGGCGTAGGCGTCCGCGGACGCGGTGTTCAGCGCGCCATTGAACGCATTGGAAAGCGTCAGGCTCGCCGTGGACAGCCCCAGGGTACGACTGGCGTCCTGTATGCCCCCGGCGAGGCCGCAGCCCGAGTGACCCTCGGTCGGGACAGGCACACCCAGCCCGTAGAATGCGGTCGACGGGAGCGGACCCGAAGTCGCGCAACCGAACGGTCCCGCACCGCGCGCCTGGCCGCTGATGGTGAGGGCGTGGACCTGGGTGGCGGCCTGGGCGGAGCCGCCGAGGAGCGCGACAGCGGCCGTGGCGAGGGCGAGGGTGCGCAGCATGGAGGGTACTCCCGGAACAGGCCCTCAGAAACCCACGGTCCCGCGCCCGCGGCCCTACCCATCTGGGTAGGACGCACGGCTCTCCATCGACTTTCTGTGACAGGAGCGACGAGGCTAGCCGAAGAATCCCCGCAGCAGCGCCAGGGTCTCGGCGGGCTTCTCCTCGGGGATGAAGTGGCCGCAGTCGACGGCCTGGCCCTGCACGTCGTCGGCCCATTCGCGCCAGATCGCCAGGGTGTCGTACCAGGCCGCCAGCGCGCCCCGGCCGCCCCACAGCACCTGCACGGGACAGGCGATCCTCCGCCCGGCTGCCTTGTCGGCCATGTCGAGCTGGCGGTCGTAGCCGGCCCCGGCGCGATAGTCCTCGCACAGGGCGTGGATGACATCGGGCCGGGCGCAGGCGCGGCGGTAGTCCTCGAAGGCCTCCGGATCGAAGCCGCGCACGCCAGCGAAGCTGTTCGCGAAGAAGAACGCCTCCGGGTCCGCGCCGATGAGCGTCTCCGGGAACGGGTGCGGCTGGGCCAGGAACGACCAGTGCCAGTAGGCCAGCGCGAAGCGGTGGTCAGCCCGCGCCCAGACCTCGCCCGTCGGGATGATGTCGAGGATGGAGACCCTGGTCACCGCCGTCGGATGGTCGAGCGCCAGGCGGTAGGCGACGCGCCCGCCGCGATCGTGACCGGCCACGGCGAAGCGGTCGAAGCCCAGCGTCCGCATCAACGCCACGGCGTCGCGCGCCATGGCCCGCTTGGACGAGGTCTCGTGGTCGTCCGACGACGGCGGCTTGGTCGAGCCGCCGTAGCCGCGCAGGTCCGGGCAGACCACCGTGAAGTCCTTCGCCAGGCCGTCGGCGACCGCGCCCCACATCATGTGCGTCTCGGGATAGCCGTGCAGCAGCAGGAGCGGCGGGCCCGAGCCGCCATGGCGCACGCGCAGCGACGCTTCGGGGACCTCGATCTGCGACAGTTGGAACCCTTCGAACGCCATCGAACCCCCCTTGTCTCGACTCCGCGCCTGCGCTCTGTCTGCAGCCGATGAGCGAGCCCCTGACCCGGTGCGAATGGCGCGGCATGGCCGGCGACCCGCTGTACGAGGCCTATCACGACACCGAATGGGGCGTGCCCGAGTATGACTCGCGGGCGCTGTGGGAAAAGCTGGTGCTGGACGGCTTCCAGGCGGGGCTGGCGTGGATCACCATCCTGCGCAAGCGCGAGGCCTTCCGCGCGGCCTTCGACGGCTTCGACCCCGAGAAGGTGGCCCGCTACGGCGAGGCCGACCGGGCGCGGCTGATGGCCGATCCCGGCATCGTCCGCTCGAACGCCAAGATCGACGCGGCCATCTCGGGTGCGCGGATCTACCTCGACATGCGCGACCGGGGCGAGGACTTCTCGGACTTCTGCTGGGGCTTCGTGGGCGGCAAGCCGATCCAGAACGCCTGGACCGCATTCGGCGACGTGCCCGCCCAGACCCCGCTGGCCGTCGAGGTCTCCAAGGCTCTGAAGGGCAGGGGCTTCAAGTTCGTGGGGCCGGTAATCGTCTACGCCTGGATGCAGGCCGTCGGCATGGTCAACGACCACTTCACCTGCTGCTTCCGCCACGACGCGGTGAAAGGGATGGGGCGCTAGTGGCGAAAGGGCCCACCTTCACCCTCGAGAAGGCCTTCGTCGGCGGCCACGTCTGCGGCGTGGACGAGGCCGGGCGCGGGCCGTGGGCCGGTCCGGTCTACGCCGGCGCGGTGATCTTCGACCCCGGCAAGCGCACGCCGAAGGGCCTGGACGACTCCAAGAAGCTCACCGCCAAGGCGCGCGAGGAGCTGGAGCTGGAGATCAAGGCCAGGTCGCTCGCCTGGGGCGTCGGCTTCGCCAGCGTCGAGGAGATCTGGGAGCACAACATCCTGCACGCCACCGGGATCGCCATGTGCCGGGCGATCGAGGCCATGGCGGTCCAGCCGACCTACGCCCTGGTGGACGGCAACTACCGCTTCAAGCTGCCGTGCGAGGTGAAGACGGTGGTGGGCGGCGACGCCAAGTCCAAGTCCATCGCCGCGGCCTCCATCCTGGCCAAGGTGGCCCGCGACCGCTGGATGACCGAGATGGATGCGCGCTACCCCGGCTATGGCTTCGCCAGCCACAAGGGCTACAACGCCCCCACCCACCTGGAGGCCCTGGTCACGCTCGGCCCCTGCGAGATCCACCGCCGCGCCTGGCGGCCGGTGAAGCTGGTGCTCGCCGGCATCGACCCCCGAGCCGTCGAGCCCGAGCAGGGCGAACTGTTCGAGTAGCGCGCGCCCAGTGCTCCTATCTGGGGGAGCTCGCGAAGCGGGCGGGGGGTCCGCGGGGTGTTGACGTTCTGAATCAAGATTGACCGCTGTCCTGACGCGCCGCTCCCTCGGCGCATGCGCGATTTCAGCGACATCGCCCGGAGCCTGCGGCTGCAGGCGGGCGTCTGCAGCGAGATGGGCTCGCCGTTCTACGACGGTTTCATGAGCCGGATGGCCGACGATCTGGAGGCGGGCGGTCCGGCCTGCGGCCTCGCCGAGCGGTGGCTGGGCCCGGGGCTGCGGACTCTGCTCATCGACGCCGTCCCGATCCGGCTGGCCAACGCTTTCAACCACCTGGCCATGGGCGAAGAGGCGCCCGGGCTGGCGGCGGTGTGGCCCCGACCGGAAGCGCCGGCCGATCCCGCCGCGGCCTGGGCCGCCGCGCGCGCCGCGATCGCGCCGCACCGCGCCATGCTGGACGCCTTCCTGGATCACGAGCCGCAGACGAACGAGGTCCGGCGGTCGTCGGGCCTGCTCGGCGGCTTCCTGACCGTCGCGGCCGAGACCGGGCTGCCGCTGCGCACCTTCGAGATCGGCGCCAGCGCTGGGCTGAACGTCTTCTGGGACCGCTTCCGATACCAGCTCGGGCCCCTGAGGTGGGGCGACCCGGCCTCGCCGGTCGCCATCGACACCGACTGGTCCGGCCCCACGCCCCCGGATGTCGCCGCCTCCGTCGTCGAGCGCGCGGCCTGCGACCGCCGACCGACCAACCTCGCCGACCCGGCGCAGCGCCGCCGGCTGCTCGCCTGCATCTGGCCCGACATGTTCGAGCGCCTGGAGCGCAGCCGCCGGGCCATCGCGCTCGCCCGGGACTGCGGCGTCTCGGTGGAGGCGGCCGACGCCCTGGACTGGGTCCGCGCCCGGGTGCGTCCGCAGCCCGGCGTCGCCACCGTGCTCTACCACTCGGTGTTCTGGCAGTACCTGCCGCCGACCACCCGCGACCAACTCGAGGCCGAGATCCGCGCCCTGGGCCGGATGGCGACCGCCGCGGCGCCGTTCGCGTGGCTGCGCTTCGAGCCGCCCCTCAGCAACATGTCGACGGTGGACATCCGACTTACCCTCTGGCCCGGGGGCGCGGAACGCCATCTGGGCGAGGCGCATCCCCACGGCGCCTGGACCCGCTGGAACGGCTGAGGCAACCCATCGGACCGCGCGTGGGTTGGTGGGGCATGTTCGCCGCCGCGCTCCGGACCGCCGCGCTGGTCGTCTGCGCCCTCAGCCTGGGCCTTTCGTCCGCGCACCTGCTCGAGGCGCCGCCGCGGCTCTGGGAATGGCCGGCGGACCTCTGGCGCGAGGCCACGGTGTTCCACGGGCAGTACGCCCTGTTCGCCGCCGTCGGCGGACCCGTCGAGATCCTGGGCGTCGTGCTCGCGGCCGTCGTCGCGGCGCTGGCGCTGCCGGGCCGCGAGCGCTGGACGTCGGCCGCCGCCTCGGCGGCGCTCTATGTCACCGCGTTGGCCGTTTGGCTGCTGGTAGTGAACGCCGCCAACGGCGCCATGGCCGACTGGCGGCCTGGCCCGCTGCCGGCGGACTTCCGCGACGTCCAGCGCCGGTGGGAGGCCGGGCACGCGGTCATGGCCGTCCTGAAGCTGGCCGGCTTCTCGGCGCTGGCCTGGCACGTGGCCGGTCCGCGGCGATTAACCGTCCGCACACCATCCCCGTAAACACGCCCTTCACCATATCCGACCAGGATTCTACGGTTTCCTGTCGTTTGAGGACCTTAAGCCTATGGGGCTGCCGGTTGACGCCATACTGAACGGCGACTGCCTCGAGGAGCTGGCCAGGCTCCCCGATCGCTCGGTCGATCTCGTGTTCGCCGACCCGCCTTACAACCTCCAGCTGGGCGGCGACCTGCTTCGGCCGGACAACTCCAAGGTCGACGCCGTCGACGACCATTGGGACCAGTTCGAGAGCTTCGAGGCCTACGACCGCTTCACCCGCGCCTGGCTGAAGGAATGCCGCCGGGTGCTCAAGGACGACGGCGGCCTCTGGGTCATCGGCAGCTACCACAACATCTTCCGCGTGGGCGTGGCGGTGCAGGACCTGGGCTTCTGGATCCTGAACGACATCGTCTGGCGCAAGGCCAACCCGATGCCGAATTTCAAGGGCACGCGGTTCACCAACGCCCACGAGACGCTGATCTGGGCGGCCAAGAGCCGCGGCGGGCGGCGCTACACCTTCAATTACGACGCCATGAAGATGGCCAACGACGAGCTGCAGATGCGCTCGGACTGGACCCTGCCGCTGTGCACGGGCGAGGAGCGGCTGAAGGACGAGACCGGGGCCAAGGCCCACCCGACCCAGAAGCCCGAGGCGCTGCTGCACCGGGTGATCATGGCCTCGACGAAGCCGGGCGACGTGATCCTCGATCCGTTCTTCGGCACCGGCACCACCGGCGCGGTCGCCCGCCGGCTCGGGCGCAGGTTCATCGGCATCGAGCGCGAGGCCGACTACGTGAAGGTGGCCGAGGCGCGCATCGCCCGCGTCATCCCCGCCTCGCCGGAGGAGATGGTCGTCACCGGCTCGAAGCGGTCCGAGCCGCGGGTCCCGTTCGGCCAGCTGGTGGAGGCCGGCCTCCTGCGCGCGGGCGACGTCCTCTACTGCCCCAAGGGCCGCAACGCCGCCCGCGTGCGCGCCGACGGCAGCCTGGTGGTGGGCGAACTCTCGGGCTCGATCCACAAGGTGGGCGCGATGGTGCAGTCGGCTCCGGCCTGCAACGGCTGGACCTACTGGCACTTCAAGACGGACAAGGGCCTCGCGCCCATCGACGTGCTGCGCGCCAAGGTCCGCGCCCAGACCCCGGCCTGAACCCCCGGCGGATTTCCGCTACGGCGGGACTCGACGGCATACCGGTCTTTCGGCCACCCTGACGGCCGTCGAAGCGTGGGGACCGGTGATGGGCGGGGGCGAGCGGTGAACCCGCGTATCTGGGTCCTGTCCCTCTGCACCTTCGCGTTCGGCTCCGCGGGCTTCATCTTCGCGGGCATGCTCGAGCCGATGGCGGCCGACCTCGGGGTGTCGACCGCGGTCGCCGGCCAGCTGCAGACCGCCTACGTCCTGACCTCGGCCATCCTGGGCCCGGTGGCGGCCTGGCTCCTGGGCCGGGTGGACCGCAAGTTCGTGATCCTGCTCGGCCTGTCGCTCGCGCTCGTCATGCACCTGGCCTGCGCCGCGGCGCCCAGCTTCGAGGCCCTGCTCGCCGCGCGCGCCGTGGCGGGGCTGGCGGGCGCCATGTCGGGCGCGGCGGCCAGCGTGGCGGCCGCCTCGCTTGCGCCGCCCGAGCAGCGGGGGACGGCGCTGGCCATGGTCACCGGCGGCATGACGGTGGCCTTCGTCGTCGGCATTCCCATCGGCAGCGTCGCCGGCGCGGCCTTCGGCTGGCACGCCACCTTCCTGGTCGCCGCGGCGCTCGCGGCCATCGCGCTGACCGGCGTCCTGCTGCTCCTGCCCCGCGTGCCCGCGCCGCCGAAGCGCGAGGGCGGGCGGCTGCGGATCTCGCCCATCTGGCCGCTCTACGCCACCAGCTTCCTGACCTTCGCCGGCAACATGACGCTCAACCTCTACATCGCCCCGATCGTGCGGGTCGGGGCCGGGGTGACCGGCGCGGGCGTGGCGCTGTTCCAATCGATGATCGGCTTCGGCGCGGCGGCCGGGCTGTGGCTGGGCGGGCGGGCCGCCGACCGCGGCGCGGGCAAGGCCTGGATCCTCCAGTGCATCGGCCTGCAGGCCATCGCCATGTCCATGCACTGGTCGGCGACGCACCAGCTCGTCCCGGCGGGGCTCCCCAGCCAGCTCCTGGTGATGGGCGCGATCTTCTTGGCGGCGACGGCGCTCTTCAGCATCTCGCCGGTCACCCAGTCGCGGCTGATCCAGATGACCGGCGGCGCGCCGGTGGCGCTGGCGCTGAACGGCTCGGTGTTCTCGCTGGGCCAGGCCTGGGGCTCGACCCTGGGCGGGATCGCCCTGGCGACCTGGGGCGTGCCCGCGATTCCCGCGGCGGCGCTGATGATGTCGTTTACCGCCTTCGCGATCCTCAGCCTGGCGCTCCGGAGCGACCGGCCACGCTAGACACGGGTCCGGTCCTCCATTCGCGGAAGACGCGATGTCCGCGCCGTGGGGTCCTTCCCGGCGAATGCCGGGACCCAGATGGAATGGCTAGAAGGCGGGTTCCAGACGCTCGTGGCCCTTCCCATCAGGCCTCGGACCTGGATCTGGGTCCCGGCATTCGCCGGGACGAGCGGAAGCCGTTGTACCCTAGAGCAGGTTGGTCAGGCCGCTCCTGGCGGCCTTCAGGAACACGCTGGGCAGGGCGTCCAGGTCGCGGCGCGGGCTCCAGATCAGGCCGTCGGCGTCGGCGGCGGCGCCCTCCGCCCGCAGCAGCTGCAGCGTCAGGGTGAAGTGGGTGAAGCCGTGCTCCACCTCGCCGACGCCGCGCCAGTCGGCCGCGGCCGGCGCGGCGGCCAGCGCCTCGGCATGCGTCCACCGCTCGGCGCGCCAGTCGGTGGTGGGCAGCGCCAGCATGCCGCCCAGCAGGCCCTTCGGCGGCCGGCGGACGAGCGCGATCCGGTCATCGCGCGTCAGCACATAGGCGACGCCGTGGCGGTGCGGCCGCTCGGCCTTGGCGGCCTTGCGTGGAAAGGTCTCGGGCGCGCCGCTCGCCAGTCCCGCGCAGTGGCCGGCGATGGGACAGCGGTCGCAGAGCGGCGCCTTGGGCCGGCACACCGTGGCGCCCAGGTCCATCAGCGCCTGCGCCCAGTCGCCGGGGCGCTCCGCGGTCACCAGGCCCGCCGCCAGCCGCTTCAGCTCGGGCTTGGCGTCGGGCAGCGGCGCCTCGACCGCGAACAGCCGCGCCATCACCCGTTCCACATTGCCGTCGACGACGTTGGTCGGCCGGTCGAAGGCGATCGCCCCCACGGCCGCCGCCGTATAGGGGCCGAGGCCCGGCAGGCCGCGCAGGCCTTCCTCGGTGTCGGGGAACACGCCGCCGTGGTCCCGCGCCACCGCCCGCGCGCAGGCCAGCAGGTTGCGGGCCCGCGCGTAGTAGCCCAGGCCCGCCCAGGCGGCCATGACGTCCCCGTCGTCAGCGTCGGCGAGGTCGACCACCGTGGGCCAGCGGGCGGTGAACTTCAGGAAGTAGGGCGCGGCGTGCGGCACCGTGGTCTGCTGCAGCATCACCTCCGACAGCCAGACGCGGTAGGGGTCGGCCCGGACGCCGGACGCATGGTCCCGCGGGCCCACCCGCCACGGCAGCGTGCGCGCGTTGGCGTCGTACCAGGCCAGGAGTCGGGCGCGGAGCGCGTCGGTCGTCACGAACCCTCCTTAGCGTCATCGCGGGCGCCGCGCAGCGTCTATCCGGGACCCCGCGATGACGGCTAAAGAGAGGACATGCGGCGGCGGCTCCCGACCCTCGAAGAAGCGCGTGCGATCCTCGCCGCCAAGCGCACGCGGCCGCAGCGGCGCCCGCCGCCGCCGGCGGGCCGTGCCCTGAACCGCTACGTCAAGGAGCTCGACGGCCGGTTCGGCCAGGGCGCGAGCGCGCTCGCGGCCCGCTGGCGCGAGATCGTGGGGCCCGAGATCGCCCGGCGGACCGAGCCGGTGAAGCTGGTGCGCGGCCGCGCCGGCGGTCCCTCGTCGCTGGAGATCCGGGTGGCCGGGCCGGCCGCGGCCATCATCCAGCACCAGGCCCACGAGGTGCTGGCGCGGGTGAACGTCTTCCTGGGGCCCGAGGCGGTGCAGAAGCTGCGGATCGTCCAGGGCCCGCTGCAGCGCCGCGAAGCCCCACCGCCGCCGCGCCGCGCCGCGCCGCTGGACGCCGCGCTCGAGGCCGACCTGGCGCAGAGCCTCGCCGGGGCGCCCGACGGCAAGCTCAAGGACCAGCTCCTCAAGCTCGGCCGCGCTGTCCTGCGCCGGGGGCGCTAGCGTCGGGCGCCGCAGGCGCAGTCCCGTTGAACCGCGAACCTTGTCTGTCCACGAATGAACACGACGGACACGAATGCGCGGAGGGACCCCGGCCCCATTCGTGTGCATTGGTGTTCATTCGCGAACAGGGCGGGCTGCTGAATGGCGCCCGTCCGAGTTGACTTAAATCCGCCGTGGTCCCATCCGCAGCCTGAGCCTGCGGGGCGCGCCGAAGGGGGCGCCTTGGGCCGCGCGGGAATCGCGCTTTAATCCTTTGTTCAGAACTGCCGGAAGGTCATCGATGTCGAACCTCACCCGCCGTCTGCTGATGGCCGCCGCCGCTGGCGCGGCCCTGGCGCTGGCCGGCTGCAACCAGGGCGTCGGAGGCGGAAGCGCCACCACGGGCGACGCCATGACCATGGGCGACCCCAACGCCAAGGTGCACATGGAGGAGTACGCCTCCACCACCTGCAGCCACTGCGGCGACTTCAACAACCAGGTCTTCGGCCAGTTCAAGGCCAAGTACATCGACACCGGCAAGGTGCGCTACACGCTGCACGAGTTCCTGACGCCGCCCGAGGCCGTGGCCGCCGCCGGCTTCCTGACCGCCCGCTGCGCCGGCAAGGACAAGTATTTCGCCGTCATCGACGCGCTGTTCCACAGCCAGGCCGAGATGTTCGCCACCGGCGACGCCCGCGGCACGCTGCTCAAGGTGGCCCAGTCGGCCGGGATGAACGAGGAGCAGTTCAACAAGTGCGTGTCCGACGAGGCGGCCAACAAGGCTCTGTCCGACCGCGTCCAGGCCTCGATCAGGAACCGCAACATCAGCTCCACCCCCACCTTCTTCTTCAACGGCAAGAAGGTGAAGGAGGGCGCCATGACCATGGAAGAGCTCGACGCCGCCGTGGCCGAGGCCTCGAAGTAGGGTGGCCGCGCTCACCCGCCGCGCCGCGCTCGTGACGGCGGCCGCCGCCGGTCTTGCCGCGGCGCCGGCGTGGTCGGCGGTCAAGGCCGCCCCGGGTGACATGAGCCTGGGCGATCCCAAGGCGCCGGTCCACGTGGTCGAGTACCTGTCGCTGACCTGCCCGCACTGCGCCCACTTCCACGCCGACGTCTTCCCGGCCTTCAAGGCCAGGTACATCGACACCGGGCGCGTCTACTTCACGGTGCGCGAGCTGCTGACCGCGCCGGCCAACGTGGCGGCCGCGGGCGTGCTGATGGCCCGCTGCAAGGGTGACGCGGCGACCTACTTCCGGATCGTCGATCAGGTGTTCCGGAGCCAGGCGCGCTGGCAGCAGGGCAGCATCAAGCCGCTGTTCCTGGAGATCGCCCGGCAGAACGGCCTGACCGAGGCGCAGTTCGAGGCGTGCCTCGTGGACGAGAAGGCCAGCGAGGCGTTGCAGGCCCGGCTCGAGTACGCCACCGGGACCGACAAGGTGACGGGCACGCCGACCTTCTTCGTCAACGGCGTCCTGCTGCCGAACCAGACCGTGCCCACCCTGGCCGAGCTCGACGCGGCCATCGCCCGGGCGCTCAAGCCGGCCGGGAGGCGCTAGGGGCGTGCACTTCCAGCGGCTCAGGCTCGCGGGTTTCAAGTCCTTCGTCGAACCGACGGAGTTTCGCATCGAGCCCGGGCTCACGGGCATCGTGGGCCCCAACGGCTGCGGCAAGTCCAACCTGCTGGAAGCGCTGCGCTGGGTGATGGGCGCCAATTCCGCCAAGGCCATGCGGGCCGGCGGCATGGACGACGTCATCTTCGCCGGCGCCTCGAACCGCCCGGCGCGCAACCACGCCGAGGTCTCGCTCACCATCGACAACGCCGACCGGCGCGCGCCGGCCGCCTTCAACGACCATCCGGTGCTCGAGGTGGTGCGGCGCATCGACCGCGGCGCGGGCTCGACCTATCGGATCAACGGGCGCGAGGTCCGCGCGCGTGACGTCCAGCTCCTGTTCGCCGACGCCTCGACCGGCGCCAGCTCGCCCGCCCTCGTCCGGCAGGGCCAGATCTCGGAGCTGATCGCCGCCAAGCCGCAGAACCGCCGCCTGATCCTGGAAGAGGCGGCCGGCGTTTCGGGCCTCCATTCCCGCCGCCACGAGGCCGAGCTGCGGCTGCGGGCGGCGGAGACGAACCTCACGCGCCTTGACGACGTGGCCCGCGAGCTCGAGGCCAACCTGGGGCGGCTGAAGCGCGAGGCGCGCGCGGCCGAGCGCTACAAGAAGCTGTCCGCCGAGATCCGCGCCCTGCAGGGCGCCGTGCTCGTGGCCAAGTGGACCGAGGCCAGGGCAGCGGCCGAGCGGATCGCCGCCGAGGCGCGGGCTGCCGTGCGGGCGGTCGAGGAGACCGCGCGGGCAGCCGCCGGGGCGACCACGCGCGCCGCCGAGGCCGAGGCCGCGCTGAAGCCGCTGCGCGAGGCCGAGACGGTGGCCGCCGCCATCCTGCACAAGCTGGCCATCGACAAGGACCGTCTCGACCGGGAGGCCGAGGCCCACGCCGCCGAGCTGGCTCGCCTGACCGGAGACGTCGAGCGGATCGACGCCGACCGCGCCCGCGAGGCGCACATCACCGAGGACGCCGAGGTGGCGCTGAAGCGCCTGGCCGACGACCTCGCCGCGCTGGAGGCCCAGATCGCCGCGGCGCCCGAGCGCGGTCCCGAGCTCGAGGCGGCGGCGAAGGCGGCCGAGGCGGCGCGGGCGGCAGCCGACGCCGAGGTCGAGCGGCTCGCCGCCGAGCTGGCCACACACGAGGCCCAGCGGCGCGCCGCGCAGGCGCGCATCGACGAGGCGCAGACGCGGGTCGCCCGCACGCGGCGGGCGCTGGATCAGGCGCGGCAGGAACGCCAGGCGCTGGGCCCGGCGCTGAACCCGCAGGCGGCTCAGGCCCGGGCCGACTTCGAAGCCGCCGAGCAGGCGCTGGCCGCGGCCCGGTCCGCCCTGGAGCTGGCCGAGGACGAGCGCACGAAGGCGAACGAGGCCGAGGCCGTCGCCCGTGAGGCATCGCGCAAGCAGGACGAGCACCTGGGCCGGCTGACCGCCGAGGCGCGGGCGCTGGCCGCCCTGGTCGCCCAGGCGAAGCGCGGCGGCTTTGCCCCCGCGCTCGAATCCGTTTCCCCCGACCGCGGCTACGAGCGCGCGCTCGCCGCGGCCTTCGGCGACGACCTGGACGCCGCGCTCGATCCCGCCGCCCCTGCGCACTGGGGCGGCCGCGAGATTCCCGCGCCGGCCTGGCCGCAGGGCGCCACGCCGCTCGCGCCGCTTGTGAAGGTCCCGGCGGCGCTCCGGGCGCGTCTCGCCTATGTGGCGCTGGTGGACCGCACCGACGGCGACCGGCTGCAGAAGACGTTGCCGGCCGGCGCGCGGCTGGTGTCCGTGGAGGGCGATCTCTGGCGCTGGGACGGCTTCACGGCGCGCGCCGAGGCGCCGAAGCCCGCCGCGGTGCGCCTGGAGCAGAAGACCCGGCTGGCCGAGGTCGAGGCCGAGATCGAGGGGCTGGAGCCCAGGGCCCGCGCCGCCCGCGAAGCCGCCGCCGCCGCCCAGGCCCGCGTCCGCGCCGCCGACGAAACCCTCCGCGCCGCCCGCCGCGAGCCGCCGCTCCTCGAGCAGAAGGCGTCGCAGGCCCGCTCGGCGCTGGAGCGGTACGACCGCGAGGCGGCGCTGAAGGCCCAGCGCGCGGCGTCGCTGGACGACCTGATCGGGCGGTTCGAGGCCGAGTTCGCCGAGCACGAGCAGGCGCTGGCCGCCGTGACCGCCGAGGCCGAAGGGCCGGGGGAGGCGGACGACCTGGTGGCGCGTCTGGCGGCTGCGCGCGGCGCGGCGGGCCCCGCGCGGGAGGCGGCGGCCCAGGCGCGGGCGGCCTACGAGATGGAAATCCGCGAGCGCAACGGCCGCACCGGCCGGCTCGAGACCCTGAAGCGCGAGCACGAGGACTGGAGCCGCCGCGCCGCCGCCGCCGCCCGGCGGGTGGCGCAGCTGGACGACGCGCGGGGGAAGGCCGCCGCGGCGCTCGCGGCCGTGCAGGACGCGCCGTCCACGCTGGAGGCGCGCAAGGTCGCGCTGCTGGACGAGCTGGCCACGGCCGAGGCGCGCCGCGCGAAGACGTCAGACG
Organism: Phenylobacterium sp. T106; assembly: GCF_057219735.1. Lineage (NCBI taxonomy): Bacteria > Pseudomonadati > Pseudomonadota > Alphaproteobacteria > Caulobacterales > Caulobacteraceae > Phenylobacterium > Phenylobacterium sp. T106. The sequence goes on from NZ_JBXVWA010000002.1 coordinate 349,130, forward strand.
CCCTGGCCGCGGCCGAGCACGAGCGCGCCGAGGCCGATCGGGCGCTCCGGGCGACCGAGGCCGCCGCCTCCGAGGCCCGCGAGCTGCGCGCCAGCCTTTCGGCCCACGCCGAGGCCGCCGCCCAGCGGCTGGCCGAGGTCTCGGCCAACATCCGCGAAGCCGCGCGGATGGAGCCCGAGGCGCTGGCGCGCAAGCTCGCCGACGAGGCGGTGGCGGTCCCGGCCGACGCCGAGGGCATGGAGGCGCACCTCTTCAACCTCGAGCGCCAGCGCGAGGCGATCGGCCCCGTCAACCTGCGCGCCGAGGAGGAGGCCGGCGAGCTCGCCGGCCGCCTCGAAGGCATGAACCACGAGCGCGCCGACCTGACCGGCGCCATCGCCCGCCTGCGCCAGGGGATCGACGAGCTGAACCACGAGGGCCGGGAGCGGCTGACGGCCGCCTTCGGCGTCATCAACGAGCACTTCAAGACCCTGTTCGAGACGCTCTTCCAGGGCGGCCAGGCCGAGCTGCGGCTGGTGGAGTCCGACGATCCCCTGGAGGCTGGCCTGGAGATCTACGCCTGCCCGCCGGGCAAGCGGCTCGCCACCATGAGCCTGATGAGCGGCGGCGAGCAGGCGCTGACGGCCAGCGCGCTCATCTTCGCGGTGTTCCTGGCCCAGCCGTCGCCCATCTGCGTGCTCGACGAGGTGGACGCCCCGCTCGACGACGCCAACGTCGACCGCTTCTGCAACATGCTGGACGAGATGTGCCGCAAGACCGAGACGCGGTTCATCGTCATCACCCACAACCCGGTGACCATGGCCCGCACCGACCGGCTGTTCGGGGTCACCATGGCCGAGCGCGGCGTCTCCCAGCTGGTCTCGGTCGACCTGCGCCAGGCCGAGGCGATGGCGGCGCAGTAGCCGTCCCGTCGTCCCCCGGCTTTCCCGTGCGGCAACGGCGGACGTTCTGCCACACCCTCGATTTTCTCCGTTATATCAGTGACTTATATACTTCCCAACCAGCCTTGACGCACTGCACACGGCTCTATAGGTTCCGCGCGACCTGAAGCCCCCGCCGTGGCGGCGACGTGGCGGTCGAAAGGCCTTCCCACGAATGCCCCTTCCGGACGAGCCGAACGCCGAGGCGAACAGCCTCGACCGACGGATCGCCGCGGCCGAGGCGGCGCAGGCCCGCAAGGCGAGCGGCGACTCGCACCGGGCCATGGCGCAGGGTTACCGCTTCCTTGGAGAAGTGGTCGGTGGGGTGTTCATGGGCGCCGCTCTCGGCTGGCTCGCTGACCGCTTCATCACACCTGAGCCCCTGGGTCTGGTCTTCGGACTGTTCCTGGGCGCCGGGCTTTCGATTTTCGTGGCGGTCCGCACCGCCGCGCGGACGCAGAAACGAGACGCGGCGAAGGCCGGGCCCCTGCCCAGCGTTCCCGACGAGGATGAGGACTAGAGGACGAGATGGCTGAAGGGCCGAAGATCGACCCGATGCACCAGTTCCTGATCCAGAAGATCTGGGACGGTCCGGTCTTCCAGGTGGGCGGCGTCACGTTCGACATGGCGATCACCAACGCGGTCGTGGCCATGTGGGTCGGCGCCGCGGTGCTGGTCGCCTTCTTCCTGCTCACGGCCCGCGGCCAGATCGTCCCGAACCGCGCCCAGGCGGCCGTGGAGGGGCTCTACAACATCGTCGACAGGGTGCTCGTCACCCCGATCATCGGGCCGCACGGCCGACCCTACATCCCCTACCTCTTCACCCTCTTCTGCGTGATCTTCGTGCTGAACCTGATGGGCGTCGTGCTCTCGGTCTTCAGCCTGGTCGGCGTGACGGCGACCTTCACGGTCACCTCGCAGCTCGCGGTCACTGCCACGCTCGCGGTCCTCACCTTCTTCAGCGTCTTCATCCTGGGCTTCATCAAGCACGGGCCGAAGTTCCTGACGCTCTTCTGGGTGCCCGGCATGGGCGTGGCCGGCGGCGCGGCCATGGTGGTGATCGAGATGATCTCCTACTTCGTCCGCCCGGTGACGCTCGCCATGCGTCTCTTCGGCAACATGCTGGGCGGCCACGTGGTGCTCAGCCTGTTCGGCTCGTTCGTCGTGGCCCTGGGCCTGGCGGGCATGTCGGGCGGCCTGTCGAGCCTGCTCTTCGTGCCCAGCGCGCTCTCCTTCGCCATGATCGTCGGCCTTACCGGCCTCGAGCTGATCGTCGCCCTCCTGCAGGCCTTCGTCTTCACGGCGCTGGCCACGGTGTACCTCAACGAGGTCGTGAACTTCGGTCACGGCCACTGATCCAACCCAACAAGCTCATTCGAGAGGACTAGAACCAATGGAAGCTGAAGCCGCCAAGCTGATCGGCGCGGGCCTCGCCACGTCGGGCATGATCGGGGCCGGTGTCGGCCTGGGCTCGCTGTTCGGCAACTACCTGCAGGCCGCGATCCGCAACCCGTCGGCCGCCGCCAGCCAGCAGACGATGCTGTTCCTGGGCATGGCGCTGACCGAAACCATGGGCCTGTTCAGCTTCGTCGTGTCGCTGATCATCCTGTTCGGCTGATCCACGGACAAGGCAGGGCTCCGCCGCCATGGCGATGCAAGCTGAAGACCACGGGCCGGCCCAAGGCCACGGCGCGGGGACCACGGACCCCGGCCTGACGCCGGGCGCCGCCCCCGCCTCGCCCGGACACGAAGGCGTGGCCCCCGGCGCGCATGGCGCCGCCGAGGCGCATGCCGAAGGCGGGTTGCCGCAGTTCGACTTCGCGCAGTGGCCGGGCCAGATCGCCTGGTTCCTGATCGTCTTCTTCGCCCTGATGGCGTTCATCCGCTTCTTCGCGGCGCCGAAGGTGGGGGGCACGATCGAGGCCCGCGAGGCCAAGATCAGCGGCGACATCGCCGAGGCCCGCCGGATGAAGGAAGAGGCCGACGCCCAGGCGCAGGCCGCCGCCGCCGAGGCCGCCCAGGCCCGCGCCGGCGCCCAGCGCGTGGCCGCCGAGGCCCGGGCCAAGGCGCAGGCCGAGATCGCCGCCCGTCTCGCCGAGGAGGAGGCCAAGCTGGCCGCCGCCGGCGCCGAGGCCGAGGCGCGCATCGCCAAGGCCCGCGAACAGGCGATGACCAACGTCGCCGGCATCGCCGGAGACACCGCCCAGGCGATCGTCGCCAAGCTGACGGGCAAGCCGGCCACCGCCGCCGAACTCGCCGGCGCGGCCAAGGGGTAAGCGATGAACCTGCTGCTCGACTCCCACTTCTGGGTCGCCGTCGCCTTCCTCGTGTTCATCGGCGTCCTCGTGGCCGCCGGCGTCCACCGCCTGGTCTGGAAGATGCTGGGCGACGCCGGCGCCAAGGTCCAGGCCCAACTGGACGAGGCCCAGGCCCTGCGCGACGAGGCCCAGGCCCTGCTCGCCCAGGTCAAGGCCCAGAAGGAAGCGTCCGACAAGCTGGCGGCCGAGATGCTGGCCAACGCTCAGGAGGAGGCCCAGCGCCTCCAGGCCGAGGCCCAGACGAAGCTCGCCGAACAGCTCCAGCGCCGCGGCCAGATGGCCGAGCGCAAGATCGCCCAGGCCGAGGCCCAGGCCGCCGCCGAGGTCCGCGCCGCCGCCGCCGAGCTCGCGGCCCAGATGGCCGAGCAGGTGCTGACCACGCGTCTGGCCGGCGCCAAGTCCGACCCGCTGATCGACAAGGCGATCGGCCAGCTGGCGGGCAAGCTGCAATAGATTGACGAGACCGGGCCGTCCGCCCCTTCAGCCTGGCTGAAGCGGCGGCCCGCGGCCGGACGGCGGCGTTGGGGAACGTCCGCCGCCCGCGACCTGTCCACGAACCCCGCGACCCACCACCGATCCGCCCGCGCCGCCTTCCGCTCTGGGGAGAAGGCCGCGTCGCCGGCTCGAAGGATCCCGGGGTTCGTGGACACCCCGCTCCCCATCACCCCACCGCCGTCATCCTGGTTTCGCCGCGGGCGAAGACCGGGCCCGGTTGCCGCGGAGCGGTGGCGCCGCCCGGCTTGACCGCAGAGGCCGCGGAGATCTCCGCGGCCTCTGCGTTCTTCTCTGCGCCCTCCGCGGTTCAATCGAGCGCCTGCGGCGTCCGCCCGTCATGGCGCAGCTTTGCGGGCGGTGGGGCTGCATCCCGGGTCTCCGCGCTCTTTCGAGCGCTGCGCCCCTGGATGACGAGAGGAGCGGGGATAACGTCCGCAAAAGTCCACTGGCCTCTTACCTCCCCCGCGAAGCGGCGGGAGGGGGACCGGTCGCCGAGGCGCAGCCGAAGAGCGAGTGGTGGAGGGGGCGAGCGGCCGGCGCTGCAGAACGATCGGGCGTGTTGGGCTCGGCGGATGAGGTTCGCCCCCTCCACCCCCCGCTCTCCGGCCGGCTCGCGCCGGCCTCGGCGGGCGGTCCCCCTCCCGCCGTCGCTGCCGCGACGGGGGAGGTAAGCGTCGCGCCGAGGCGGGTCTCAGGCCCACCGCGCCGCCGCCCTGCCGGGACGCCTGCGGGCGAAGTCGACGAAGGCCTTGAAGGCGGCGGTCGGGTTGCGCCGGCTCGGGTAGTAGAGGCACAGCGGCGGCATCGTGGGGGTCCAGTCCTCCAGGACCGGTTCGAGGCGTCCCTGTTCGATGTCCTCGCGCACGTCGGATTCCATCGCGAGCGTTAGGCCGGACGAGGCGAGGGCGGCGGCGCGGGCGAGGGTCGCCTCGTCCAGCGTGGCGGGACCCGTGACGTCGACGTGGACGGATCGGCCGTCCTTCTCGAACGGCCAGCGATGGATCGCGCCGTTGGGAAGCCGGACGCGGAAGCAGACGTGCTTCGCCAGGTCCTGCGGTATCGCGGGCCTGCCGTGGGTCTCGAAGTAGGCGGGCGTGCCGACCACCACATTGCGCCGCGCGGCGCCGATGGGGATGGCGATCATGTCGGCCGGTACGAGGTCGGCGCTCCTGACGCCCAGGTCGAACCCTCCGGCGACGATATCGACCAGCCGCCCTTCCGTGACGACGTCGACATGGACCTGCGGATAGCGTTGCAGGAACGGCAGCACCAGCGTTCCGAAGATCTCGCGCGCCGCCGTCGGGAAGGCGTTGATGCGCAGGGTCCCCGATGGCGTCGCCTGCTGCGAGCGGGCGGCCTCGATGGCGTCGTGGATGTCCTGCAGCGCCGGCCCGATTTGCGCGATGAAGTTCCGCCCCGCCTCGGTGAGCGAGACGCTTCGCGTCGTGCGATTGAACAGCCGGACGCCCAACTGCCGCTCCAGCTTGTTGACGGCATTGCTGAGGGCGCTGGTCGACATCCCGAGCTCGAGCGCCGCCGCGCGGAACTTTCCCCAGCGCGCGATCGCGAGCACGGCGTCCAGTTCGGTGAGGGGGCTTTGGGTCATTGTCCCGATAATCGTAACACGTCGTCCTCGTTTGTCCCGATTATCGGCTGAATTGTCGACGCTTAGGTTGGCGGGATCGCGAACGCGGGGCGCGGGTTGGTCGGCTTCACGAGCGCGAATGGACCTGCACGGAGACACTCATGCCCATCGACCTGCCATACCCGATCCGGACGTATGTCGCGGCCAACGCGCGCCTTGACGCCGACGGCATGCTCTCGGCTTTCGCCGACGACGCGGTCGTGTTCGACGAGGCCCGCCGCCACGCCGGGCGGGATGACATCCGAGCCTGGATCCTGGACGCCACGATCGCGAACCGCGCGGTCTTCACGCCCGACACCTGCCGGATGGAAGACGGAATCGCCGTGGTGGAGGGGCCGACCGCCCGCGATTTCCCCGGCAGCCCGATCCGCCTGACCTTCCGCTTCGCCCTGCGCGGCGATGCGATCGCGGCCCTGGAGATCGCAGGATGACGTCGCTGGACCTCAGGACGGAGTTCGAAGGCCGCCGCGTGGTGGTCACGGGCGGCACGAAGGGCGCGGGCCTGGCGACGGTGAAGCGCTTCGTCGCCGGGGGCGCAACGGTGGTCACGGCCGCGCGCGCGGGCGCCGAGGTCCCCTCGGGCGCCCAAGTGGTTGCGGCCGACCTGAGCACGACGCTGGGCCCGGCCCGGCTGGCGGAGGCTGCGCTCGAGCGGATGGGCGGCGTCGACATCCTCGTTCACGTCGTCGGCGGCTCGTCGTCGCCGGCGGGCGGCTTCGCGGCGCTGACCGAGGACCACTGGCGCGCCGAGCTCGACCTCAACCTCATGGCGGCGGTACGGCTCGATCAAGCCCTCATCCCGACGATGGTCGACCGCGGCCGCGGCGCCGTGATCCACGTGTCGTCGATCCAGCGGAAGCTGCCGCTGCCCGACTCCACGATCGCCTACGCCGCCGCGAAGGCGGCGCTGACGACCTACAGCAAGGCGCTGTCGCGGGAGCTTGGGCCCAAGGGCGTGAGGATCAACGTCGTCTCGCCCGGCTGGATCTACACGGAGGCTTCGGATGCGCTGGTCCGGCGCACCGCACAAAGCATGGGCGGCGATGTGGAGGCAGCGCGGCAGAGCATCCTCGACGCGCTCGGGGGCATCCCCATGGGACGTCCCGCGGAGCCGGACGAGGTCGCCGAACTGATCGCCTTCCTGGCCTCGCCGCGGGCGGCGTCGATCCACGGCGCGGAGTACGTCATCGACGGGGGAACGGTCCCGACGGTCTGACCAGGTCGCGCTTCACCTGGCGGCGACGTCGTCCTGGGGCGCCAGGGCGGCGCCTACCGCCTCCGGAAGCGCCGCCGCACGCCCTTCACCCACCGCAGCTTGCGCGGCAGCAGGATGCGCTCGACGCGCAGGGTCTGGTGGTAGAAGAGGGCCACCACTTCCGGCTCGCGCCGCAGCAGTCGGCGGATCGGGTAGAGGGTCTTCGGATAGGCGCGGTGCAGCTTCACGAACTGCCGGCGCGCCTTGAAGCTGTGGCGCAGCACGATCATCACGCCCACCACGATGACGGGGATGCCGCCGGGGCCGGGGATGGGGGCGATGAGGATGCCGAGGGCGATGATCGCCAGGCCAAGCAGCACCATCCCCGTCCGCTTGATGCGGCCGGCGACTTCGCGCGCGAAGTCATCCGCAGCGCGATAGACGCGCAAAGAGGGCATGGCGAAAGTCACTTGGTAGTCCTGGGGAGTGCGCGGCGGAGCGGGGAGGATCCGTCGTCACAAAGTTCATATGCTTACGTCCGGGAGACTCGTAAAGACGACCCGCCGTTAAATTTTCCTAACGCGACCGTATTCCGCCGCTGATGGCGCGGGCGCCACACCCCTCATGCAGGCTCGACACAGGGACGGTGCAGAGCCTGTGCGCTCCCGTCATCCGCGGCTCGTCCGTCCCTGTGCGATGGCGCGTCACTCCGCCGCGAGCGTCTCCGGGCGCCAGGCGAGCTTGGGCTTGCGGGCGGCCAGGGTCTCGTCCAGGCGGCGCAGGGGCGCCAGGTGCGGGGCGTTCTTGAAGCGGTCCTTGTCGTCGTTGCCCCTGGCCGCCAGGGCCAGGGCGCGCAGGGCGTCGCAGAAGCGGTCGAGCTCGCGCTTCGACTCGGTCTCGGTCGGCTCGATCAGCATCGCCCCGTGGACGACCAGCGGGAAGTACATGGTCATCGGGTGGAAGCCCTCGTCGATCATGGCCTTGGCGATGTCGAGGGTGGTGACGCCGGTGCCGTCCAGCCAGCGGTCGTCGAACAGGGCCTCGTGCATGCACGGGCCGTCGGGGAAGGCCGGCGTCATCACGTCGCCCAGGCGGGCCTTGATGTAGTTGGCGTTCAGCACCGCGTCCTCGGCCACCTGGCGCAGGCCGTCGGCGCCGTGGCTCAGCATGTAGGCGTAGGCGCGGACGAACATGCCCATCTGGCCGTGGAAGGCGCACATGCGGCCGAAGGCCTGGGCCGCCTCGCCCTCGGCGGCCTCGGCGAGCGACAGGCCGGCCTCGCCGCTGACCACCCAGGGGGCGGGGGCGAAGGGCGCCAGCGCCGCCGAGAGCACCACCGGTCCCGCGCCCGGCCCGCCGCCGCCGTGCGGGGTGGAGAAGGTCTTGTGCAGGTTGATGTGCATGGCGTCGACGCCAAGATCACCGGGCCGGACGCGGCCGACGATGGCGTTAAAATTGGCGCCGTCACAGTAGAAGTAGGCGCCAGCCGCATGCGTAAGCTTGGCGATGTCAATAATGTCGCGCTCGAATAGTCCGCATGTATTGGGGTTAGTCACCATGATCGCCGCGACATGCTCGCCGAGTTTGGCTTCCAGGTCGGCGAGATCGACGCGGCCGTCCGCGGTCTGGGCGATTTCCGTGACGGTGTAGCCGACGAAGGCGGCGGTGGCGGGGTTGGTGCCGTGGGCGCTGGTGGGGACCAGCACGGTGCGGCGGCTGCCCTGGCCGGCGGCCTCGTGCGCCGCCTTAATGCAGAGCAGGCCGCAGAGCTCGCCGTGCGCGCCGGCCTTGGGCGACAGCGCCACGCCGGGCATGCCGGTCAGGGTCTTCAGCCAGTGGGCCAGGCGGTCCATCAGGGCGAGGGCGCCCTGGGTCGTCGAGACCGGCTGCAGCGGGTGCAGGTCGGCGAAGCCCGCCATTCGCGCCGCCTTCTCGTTGAGGCGCGGGTTGTGCTTCATGGTGCACGAGCCCAGCGGATAGAGCGCCAGGTCGATGGCGTGGTTCTTCTGGCTGAGGCGCACGAAGTGGCGCATGGCCTCGGGCTCGGAGAGGCCCGGCAGCTCGAGCCCGGCGCGGGTGAGGCCGGCAAGGTCGTCCGCGTCCTCGGTCACGTCCGGAAGGTCGACGCCGGTCTTCGTCCAGCCGCCCAGCTCGAAGATCAGCGGCTCGTCCTGGACCAGGCCGCGCGCGCCGGTCAGCGACTGGAAGCCCTCGGCGCCGGCGGCGGCGCCCTCGGGGCGGGTGGGTCGGCCCACGGTGTTCATGGTCATCGTCAGAGAGCCTTCAGGGCGGCGGCGAGCGCCGCGATGTCGTCGGAGGTGGTGGTCTCGGTGGCGGCGAGCAGCAGCACGTCGTCCAGGCCCGCGTGCGGGTCGAGGCGCGAGAACGGGACGCCCGCCAGGATCCCCTGGGCGGCCAGCCGCTCGACCAGCGGGGCGGCGGGGCCCTTCGTGCGCACGGCGATCTCGTTGAAGAACCGCGGCGTCAGCACCTCGAGCCCGGCGCCGGCCACGGCCCGCGCCAGCTCGCGCGCCCGGGCGTGGTTGATGCGGGCGAGCTGCTGCAGGCCCGTCCCGCCCAGCAGGGTCATGTGGATGGTGAAGGCCAGGGCGCAGAGGCCCGAGTTGGTGCAGATGTTGGAGGTCGCCTTCTCGCGGCGGATGTGCTGCTCGCGGGTCGACAGCGTCAGCACGTAGCCGCGCTGGCCGTCGGCGTCGACGGTCTCGCCGCAGAGGCGGCCCGGCATCTGGCGGACCAGCTTCTCGCGGGTGGCGAAGAGGCCCACGTAGGGGCCGCCGTAGTTCAGGGCGTTGCCGATGGACTGGCCCTCGGCGACGGCGATGTCGGCGCCCATCTCGCCGGGGCTCTTCAGCAGGCCGAACGAGACCGCCTCGGTGGTCACCACGATCAGGAGGGCGCCGCGGGCGTGCGCCGCCTCGGCGATCTTCGTCACGTCGGTGACGACGCCGAACACGTTGGGCGTCTGGACCACGACGCAGGCGGTCTGGTCGTCGATGGCGTCGATGACGGCGGCCTCGGCGTCGATCGCGGCGGGCAGGCGCACGATCTCCATGCCCTCGGCGTGCGCGATGGTCTGGGTGGTGGCCGCGTAGTGGGGGTGCAGCCCCCCCGACAGCACCGCCTTGCCCCGCCGGTTCACCCGCTTGGCCATCAGCACGGCCTCGGAACACGCGGTCGACCCGTCGTACATGGACGCGTTCGCCACGTCCATGCCCGTCAGACCCGCCACTTGGGTCTGAAATTCAAAGAGAATTTGCAGGGTCCCCTGCGCGATCTCGGGCTGGTAGGGGGTGTAGCTCGTGAGGAACTCGGACCGCTGGATGATGTGGTCGACGGTGGCCGGCACGTGGTGGCGGTAGGCGCCCGCCCCGCAGAAGAACGGCCCGGCGCCGGCGGCGCGGTTCAGGGCGGCGAGCCCGGCGAGCTCGCGCTCCACCTCCAGCTCGCCGGCGTGGCGCGGCAGGTCGACGGGGCCAGGCAGGCGGGCCGCTGACGGCACGTCGGCGAACAGCGCGTCGATGTCGGGCGCGCCGATGACGCCGAGCATCTCGGCGCGGTCGTCGGCGGTCAGGGGCAGGTATCTCATGAGCTCAATCCGCTAGGTCCTGCGCGCCGCAGGCGCTGTATTGATCGACCACGAACCACACGAACCACACGAACGGGCTGTGCGAGCGGCAAGGCTGAGCCTGGCTTGAACGTGTCCGTGTGGTTCGTGTGGTTCGTGGTCAAGTTGATTGCGCTGCGCGCGGTCAGAGGGTCGCCAGGAAGGCTTCGTAGGCGTCGCGGTCCATCAGGGCGTCGTACTCGGCCTTGTCGGCGAGCTTCACCTTGGCGAACCAGCCGCCCGCCTCGGGGGCGGCGTTGACGGTCTCGGGGGCTCCGGCGAGCTCGCCGTTGGCCTCGACCACCTCGCCCGAGACGGGGGCGTAGACGTCGGACGCGGCCTTGACGCTCTCGACCACGGCGAAGGCGTCGCCGGCCTTCACGGCCTTGCCCACGTCGGGCGTCTCGACGAACACCACGTCGCCCAGCTGCTCGGCGGCGTAGGCGGTGATGCCGACGGTGGCCACGTCGCCGTCCAGCTCGACCCACTCGTGATCCTTGGTGAAGCGCATTCGGGAGTCTCCTAGAGAGTCTGGGGTGCGCCGCAGGCGCTGTCTGTTTTGACCACGAACCACACGAACGACACGAACGGCCCGCGGTCGCGTCGCGAACCTTTGCGCCACTGTTCGTGTGGTTCGTGTGGTTCGTGGTTCAATTCTGTCGGCGCTGACGCGCCAGGGGTGCTCATCGCCTAGACCTTGCGCACGTAGCGGTGGGGGACGAAGGGGCTGGGGACGACTTCGGCGGGCTGGGGCTTGCCGCGGACGATGACCTGCAGGCGCGCGCCCACGGTCTTCAGCGCGGGCGGCACGAAGGCCAGCGCGATGCCCGCCTTGAGGCAGGGGGAATAGCCGCCCGAGGTGACGACGCCGACGACGTTTCCGGACTCGTCGGCCACCTCGGCGCCCTCGCGGGCCGGGGCGCCTTCCAGCACGCGCAGGCACACCTTCACCCGGGCCGGACCCTCGGCCAGCTCCTTGACGATCCGCGCGGCGCCGGGGAAGTCACGCTGCTCGCGGCGGTTCTTGTTGACCGCGAAGGCGAGCCCCGCCTCGATCGGCGAGACGGTCTCGTCCAGGTCGTGGCCGTAGAGCGGCAGGCCGGCCTCCAGCCGCAGCGAGTCCCGGGCGCCGAGGCCGATGGGCCGCACGCGATCGTCCGCCAGCAGCAGGTTCCAGACCCGCACGGCCTCGGACGACGGCACGGAGATCTCGTAGCCGTCCTCGCCGGTGTAGCCCGAGCGCGAGATGATGAGGTCGGTCCCGAAGCCGGGCATCGCGCGGATGTCCATGAACACCATGTCGGCCGCGGCGGGCACGTGCGCCTGGACGAGGGCGGCGGCCTCGGGGCCCTGGATCGCCATCAGCGCCCGGTCCTCCAGGCGCACCACGTCGACCTGGCCGGCGAGCTCGTCCTCAATGACCTTGAAGTCGTTGTCCTTGCAGGCGCCGTTGACCACCAGGAAGAGGTCGTCGTCGACCGTTCCATCCGGAGAGGTCGGCCGGCCGGCCATCAGGTCGTCGATGATCCCGCCCGTCCGGTTCAGCAGCACCGAGTACTTCTGCTTGCCGGCCGCAAGGCCGATGAAGTCGCCGGGGACCACCTCCTCGAAGGCCGAGAGGGGCGAGACGCCGCGAAGGCGCGCCTGGCCCATGTGGGAGACGTCGAACAGGCCGGCGTGCTCGCGCGTCCAGAGGTGCTCCTTCATCACGCCGTCGGCGTACTGCACCGGCATGGAATAGCCGGCGAACGGAACCATCCGCGCGCCGCGCGCGACGTGGTCGTCGGTGAGCGGGGTGGTCTTCAGGACGTCCGGCGGATTCTGGCTCACGGGGCGGATGGACCTCGGCTGACGGCGCGCGCAGGGGAACAGCCCCCTGACGTTCGGCGCCCCCGCTGTCCTCTGAGCCTGAGAGATTTCGGATCGCCTAAAGCCCGGCGGCCCTCTGCTCCTTCGGCGAGCCCTGTCGCCAGGACTGCTTTCCAGCGTTCATCAGCCCGTCGCGGTCCTTTTGCCTGAGCGTTTCCGGGGCGGTTGCGCCTTCGGCGCCCTGCGTAGCTTCAGCGAAGCAGGGCCTCTCCCGCGAGAGTTGGACGGGTTGTGGTTCGGCGCGCGGGGGGAGTCAATGGCGCGCGTGGGGCCGGGGTGCGGATGGAGCGCGAGGCGCCTGCGGTGCGGGCAGGGGCCGGCGCCCGGGATCGGCTGGAAGGTGTGGCGCAGGAGGGGGCGCGGGGTCTTGGATGCGCCACCAGGCGACATTCGGATCCGTGCGGAGAGCGGGTCTTCGACCGTCCTTCCCGGCCAGGACCGCTTTCGACCGGACGGAACCGAAGTCCTGAAAGCGGCTTACCGCAAGCGGGGCCGTAGTCGACGCCCCGGCGTCAGCCGCGCTTGGCGCTCAGAAATGGATGGCGGGGGCCGGCTTTGCCGGCTTCCGCGCTTACTTGGGCGAGCGGGATGCTGCTGAAGGTTGACACGACGTGCTGGCGGGCGGACGTCGCGCCGAGGGCCGCCATCATCGTCGACGTGGCGGACTACTTCGCAGCTGTGAAGTCTGCGGTCCGCAAGGCCAAGCGATCGGTCCTGATCCTGGGGTGGGCCTTCCACCCGAAGACCATCCTGGATGTCACTCCGGAGGCTGACGACCCGGCGTCGTGCGGGATCGCGGCGTTCCTGAGGGATGTCGCTGATACGCGTCCCGACCTGGACGTGCGCGTACTCTGCTGGAAGGCGGCGCTGCCTGTGGCGATCTCGCAGGCCATGTATCCGCAGCGGGCCGCCAAGTACTTCAAGGGATCCCGGGTGAGGTTCGTCCTTGACGGGCGCTTGCCCCACGGCGCGAGCCATCACCAGAAGGTGGTGGTCGTCGACGACAAGATCGCCTTCGCAGGCGGTTGCGACTTCGGCCCCGATCGCTGGGACACCTGCGACCACGAGGACGACAACCTCCGCCGGGCCGCGATCCCGGGCGATCATCCCTGCTTCGACGCGCGCCACGAGGTGATGAGCCTGGTGGACGGCCCACCCGCGCAGGCGTTGGGCGAGCTCTTCCGTGACCGGTGGCTGCGCGCCACAGGCGAGGCGCTCGCGGCGCCGGGGCCGACCCGGGCTGATCCCTGGCCGAGGGAGATCGTCCCGCAATTCCAGGACATCCGGGTAGGACTGTCGCGCTCCCGCGCTGGCTGGCGGGACTATCCGAAGCTCCGGGAGGTCGAGGCTCTCTACCTCGCCTCGATCGCCGCGGCGCGGTCGTGCATCTACCTCGAGAACCAGTATTTCACCTCGCCGATGATCGCCGAGGCCCTAGCGCAGCGGTTGGGGGAGCCGTCGGGACCCGAGATCATTCTGGTCTCCACCGAGCACTCCCCGAGCTACTTCGACCAGATGACGATGGACCGGACGCGGTCGCTGTTCATCAAGCGGCTGAAGGACGCCGACAAGTTTGACCGGTTCCGAATCTACAGCCCGGTGACGGCGATGGGCCGTGCGATCATCGTCCATGCGAAGCTGGCGATCATCGACGACGTGTTGGTGCGGATCGGCTCGGCCAACCTCAACAATCGGTCCATGGGGTTCGACAGCGAGTGCGACGTCTCGCTCGAACCCTGCGGAGACAACCGCACGGCGTCGCGCGCCGCCATCCGCGCCCTGCGCACCCGCCTTATCGCGCACTGGCTCGCGTGCGACGAAGCCGAGGTGGATCGCGCCGCTAGGTCTGCGGGCGGCATCGGAGCAGGCATTGAAGCCTTGCGTCGTCGTGGCCTCTGCCGACTGCGCCCCATCGAACCCACGCCCCTGAAGCCGTTGGCGGCTTTCGTGGCGACGTTCCACATCGGCGACCCCGTCGGCGCCAAAGATGCCTGGCTGCCGTGGCAACGCCGGGCCGCCGCGAAACAGGCGTTGGCGCAAGCCGCGACCGATCTGCGTTCCGACGGCCTTCCGGCAGTCCGCGGCCGCCTCAGCCCGAAGACGGTGTGAGGTGGCCGCACCGGACCAGTCGCCGCCGTGCCTTCAGCGAAGGGCCGCCGGCGACCCGGACGGACAGTCTGAATGACGGCGCGGACGCCCCGACATCTCGCGCGCAAGCTGCTGCCGCCGGAGAAGCGGGCGCGCGGTTGGATCAAGCCGCTGGCGCAGGGCATCGATGTGGTCGCCCGCTTCGGATACATCGCCAGAGGCGCAGTCTACCTCACCGTGGGCGCCCTCAGCCTGCTCGCCGCATGGGCCCCCAGTCGCCGCCCAGAGGGCCCCATCGGCGCACTGCAGACCTGGGCGCATTGGCCGATCGGCCTGCTTCTGCTGCTCTTGACGGCCGTTGGCCTGGTGGCGATGGCGAGCTGGCGCTTCCTCCAGGCGGCCCTCGATGCGGACGGCGTCGGGGATCGAACGGACGCCTTGATGCGTCGCGCGGGGAAAGCCGGCGAAGGCATGGTCGATTTGGCGATGGCGATGTCGATCCTGCACGTGGTGACCGCCCTGGGCGGGCGTGCGCCGATTGACGACCAAGCGAGCGCCCAGGCACTGGCGGCGCGCGCCCTGGACCTGCCGGGCGGCGGGCTGCTGCTGATGGCGGTCGGCGCCGGCCTGGCGGCCAGCGGCGTCTCGAACATGTGGAGGGCGGCGACGGGACACTTCACGCGGGACCTGGACTGCGAGGACGAACCGGCCCGCCTGGCTGGCGTTGTCGGGCGCTTGGGCCTGTTCTCGCGCGGCTTCGCCCTGGTGGCGGTCGGTGCGCTGACCGCTTTGGCGGGCTGGCAAGCCAGGCCAGAGTACGCGCGGGGCGTCGGGGGCGCGCTGGATCGGCTTAAGGATCAGCCGCTTGGGCCTGTGCTGCTGGCCGCGCTGGGGGTCGGCTTTGTCGCCTATTCCCTGTTCAACTTCACGAAGGCGGTGCTCCGTCGGATCGGGCATTGAGCTCCGTTGCGCCTATCCAGCCCGTTGGGGTCGCTTGCTGATCTCGTCTGACATGCGCCATCAGCTGACATTACGACCGACCCGGAGAGCAGGCCTTCGATCGGGTGATCGTTGCTCCTGCGGCTTTGGCGCCAGTCGCCATCTGACTCCTGGGCCGCTCACGAGGTCGGCGTGTTGCGCGCCTGGAAACTCAACCGGGCCTCTACCGCCCGCCTACCGCGTCCCATGGAGCGCGAATTGTGCAGCGGATACCGGCGGGTTCGAAGTTCATTTCGACTTCACCGGCAAGCTCTGACGCGAGCCCACGTTGCAGCAGCCGCGACCCGAAGCCGCGCGACTTCGGAAGGCTAACTCGGGGGCCGCCGCGCTCCTGCCATTGGATTTCGAGGATCTCGGGGTCTCCGCTCGTCAGCCAGGTCACGTGGACTTCCCCGTCCGGCACGCTAAGCGCGCCATACTTCATCGCATTCGTTCCGAGCTCATGGAACGCCATCGACAACGACAGCGCGGCCTTCGACGAGAGCCGTAGCGGCTCTCCAGCCAACTTCACCCGATCGCCCACCCCGCTCAGAGCGTCCAGCACGCCCTCAGCAACTTCGCGCACTCCGACACCCTCCCACTGTTCTTTGGTGAGGATGTCGTGCGCAGCGGCTAGCGCCGTTATGCGGTTGAGGAATGCCTCTCGCACCTCCGCTGGGCGATCGGCGCCGCGTAACGTCTGCGCGGCGATCGCCTGAACCGTGGCGAGGTTGTTCTTCACGCGGTGGTTCAGTTCCAGCACCATGAGGCGTAGGTGTTCTTCGGCCTCGCGCATCTTTCGCTCAGCCTCTTTCCGCTCGGTGACATCGCGGAGCGAGATGGCGACACCACCGGCACGCAGGGGACCTATGCGCAGCTCGACCGTGCGGCCTGACCTGAAGGCTGACGCAAATTCAGCTTCGGTCACGTGCCCTCGTTCCATCGCTCGCAGGCACGCTTCACCGAAGGGGCGGTCTCGACCATCGGGGAAGATATCCCACAAGCTGCGGCCGAGGACATCGGCGCGGCTCATCTGGAAGAAGTCCTCGGCAGCGCGATTGAACACCACCACCCGCCAGTCCCTCGCGACGGCATAGAAAGCGTCCGACACGCTCTCGATCAGGTCGTCCAGCCGCCCGGCTTCGGGCGGCGTCGGGGGCTGGGACAGTACGCTCACGGCTCATCTTCGCAGGCACAAAGCGCAAGTGGAAGCGCCGGCTCTCAGCAAGCACCCTCAGCCACGTCTCCAGTGCCCAGACCATGGTCCGGGCTGCGCCACGAGTGGGCGCTGGGACCAGGCCGCGAAGCGGACCTCAATTCAAGGCTTCAAGCCACGGGTTGGCAGGATGCGCACGTTCGAGAGCGACGCGCAGCCACGCCCTCGCGTCGGGCGACATGGCCGGAAGGCAGGACGCGAAATCCGCTTCGTCCTTTGGTCGCCGTGACTTCGCCTTGTAGAGGATCGCACCCTCTGGCCGTAGAAACGGGATGCCGTCGCGGACATCAATCATTCGGTCGCGTGACGCCGCAATTGTCGTGTCTCGCCGATAGACCCAGGTCCGCTGGTCGCCTGGCTCTTGCATGACATCCACGCGCCAAAGCCCAGCAATCTGGTCGAGCACCCAGACCTGATGCTTGTCAGCCGGCATCGGCGCGAGAGGCGGCAGGCGTAGAACCTCTCCATCGCCCACCGCGAACAGCGCATACTGGGAAAAGTGGGTGCGGATCGCCGGCAGGTCGGATTCGACGATCGCAATCTCCAGGTCTTCGTGAGCGCGGGACTGCCTGCCTAGGAAAAGATCAACCGCCCAGCCGCCGACGACGCACCAGGGAATGCCGATGCCGTCGAGGTGTCGAGCCGCGTCCCAAGGCGTCCACGCTGCGCGCCATGCTTCCAAGCCAGGGCCTTCCCAACGTCTGCTCACGTCGACCATCGAGGTGGTCTAGCCATCGGCCGACAGCCAGACAACTTGAGCGAGGTCAGCCTAGCGCCACCTCCAGAACGCGCCGTACTGCGCGCGGCGAACGGGATGTTCCATATGTGTTCTTGACAATCCCTCCCGCTCGTGCCATCCTGCTGCTCGCGTCGAGGCGTGTGCGCTGAGGGTGGCGGCGGGCTTGGCGGCGGGTTCGGCGCGCGCGGTGGCGGGGCCGGGCGGATTGCGACAATCGAGGAGATCGGGCGATGGCGGCGGGCCGGAAGGCGCGCGCGTCGGCGGAGGCGTCGGCGGGCGGCAAGCGGAAGCGGAAGATCCATGCGCGGTGGTCGGACGCGCTGGCCGAACGGCTGCTGGCGCGGCTGGCGGCCGGGGAGTTCCTGTACCGGATCACGCGCGAGCCGGGGATGCCGACGCCGGAGGGCGTGGCCAAGTGGGCCCGGGAGCGGCCCGAGTTCGCCGAGCGGCTGGACGCGGCGCGGCGCGCCGGCGGGCGTCCGCCGGGGCAGCGGGGGCCGGTGTCCACCTTTTCCGAGCACATCGCCGAGGAGGTGATCGAGCGGCTGTGCGAGGGGGAGAGCCTGACCGGGATCGGCGCCGATCCCACCATGCCGTGCCTGTCGACCCTGATGCGCTGGCGGCGCGAGCGGCCCGACTTCGAGAACGCCGTGCAGGTGGGGATGCGCGCGCGGGCCGAGCGGCTGTGCGACACGAGCTGGGAGATGGCCGAGGCGGCGACGCCGGAGACGGCGTACCTGACCGGCATGAAGCTGGCGCACCTGCGCTGGATGGCGGGGGTGATGGCGCCGCGCGTGTTCCGGCCGCGCCTGGTGGAGCCGGAGGCGCCGCGCGACGTGCGCACGGTCATGTTCCGCCACTTCAAGATCGAAAAGGACCCGGAGACCGGGAAGGACAAGGTGGTGGGCTACTGCCCGAACCCCCACACGGGCGAGGTGGAGCGCGAGGACGCGCCGGGCTACCAGCGGCCCACCGGGCCGGGGCGCTGGTTCGTGCTGCCGGCGTAGGGCGGGGCGGCGGATGCGGCGGGGTCCGGCCCGGGTCGATTGCGACAGCCCTGCGCCGTTCGGGAGGAGGGCGCGGGCGGTCAAGGTTTCGCCGCAGAGGGCGCCGAAGGTCGGGGCTTTCCGGGGGGACCTGCATGACGATCGCGCGCGCTCTTGTGGGGGCCCTGGCGCTGGGGCTGGCCCTGGCGGGGCCGGCGGCGGCGCAGGGCGTGGCGGGGCCGGGGCGGCTGGAGGACCCCGAGGCCGTCATCGTCGCCGAGCTGGTGGTGCAGGCAAAGGAGCCGGGCCCCGCCTGGTGGCGGGTGGAGGACGACGACACCACGGTCTGGATCCTGGGCATGCCCGACAGCGACCTGCCGGCCGGGACCGCCTGGGACCGGCGGTTCGTGGACCGGCGGCTGAAGGGCGCGAACAGCCTGATCGTGGGGACCCGCATCGGGCTGTCGGGGCGGCTGCGCGACGTGCCGCTGATCCTGCGCACCGTCAACCAGATGAAGAGCAAGACGCCGCTGGAGGAGACGCTGCCCGAGCCGCTGCGGTCGCGCTTCGTGGCGGCGCGCGAGCGGGTGGGCCAGCCGGCGGCGCGCTATTCCGGGTGGAAGGGGCTGGTGGCCGGGATGCGGCTGGCCGAGGACGCGCGGGGCAAGGGGGCGGTGGCGGTGACCTCGTCGATCCTGCGCCAGGCCAAGCGCGAGAAGGTGAAGGCGGTGGACCCGGCGCGCTACCAGATCGCGCCGTTCCTGAAGCAGGCCACGGGCAGCCTGACGCCGGCGCTGCACCAGCAATGCCTGGAGGAGGCCGTGCGCGACGTGGAGGCCGGGCGGGCGCGCGACGCGGCGGCGGCCCGGGCCTGGACGCGGGGCGACGTGGCCGGCGCGCTGACCGCGCCGCGCAACTTCCAGAAGTGTGTGCTGCTGATCGGCGGCGGGGGCGAGCTGTGGCGCCGCGCGATCCAGGACCAGGCCGACGCCATCGCCGCGGCGCTGCAGCGGCCGGGCCACTCGGTGGCGCTGGTGAGCCTGCGGCCGCTGCTGGCGCAGGGCGGGGTGGCCGAACGGTTGGAGGCGCGGGGGCTGGAGGTGATAGGGCCCGGCGGCGAGGCGGAGTCGGACTCCTGACGGCGGCTCAGGGCAGCTCGCGGACCCAGATGTTGCGGAAGCTGATGGGCGGGCTGGGGTCGCCGTGGGCCTGCAGCTTGATCGGCGCGGGGCCATGGGCGCGGTACTTCGGCTTGCCGATGAACACCGTCTCGCCGGCGAGGACGGCGTCGTTCTGGACCAGCACGCCGTTCATCAGGGCGGTGACGCGGGCGGGGGACTTCAGCGCGCCGTCGGGGCCGAACACCGGCGCCGTCCAGACCACGTCGAACGTCTGCCACTGGCCCGGCGGGCGGGACGGGTTGGCCAGCGGCGGATGCTGCTTGTAGATCGCGCCCGCCTGGCCGTTGACGTAGGTCTCGTTGCGCCAGCTGTCGAGGATCTGGAGCTCGTAGCCCCCGTCGCCGCCGCCGGTGGAGGCCAGGAACAGGCCCGAGTTGCCGCGCGCCTGGCCCTCGCCGGTGATGTCGGCGGGCGTGCGCCATTCCAGGTGGAGCTGGAAGTTGCGGAAGGCGCGGCGGGTCTGGATGTTGCCGGCCGGCTTGACGACGGTGACAACGCCGTCGGCCACGGCCCAGCGGGCGGGCGCGCCGTCGCGCACCGAGACCCACTCCGAGAGGTCGCGGCCGTCGAACAGGACGATGGCGTCGGACGGCGGCGGGGCGGGCTGGACGGGGCCGGGGCCGGCGTCGACCACGGGCGGCTTCGGCGTCCACTGCTCGGTATCCTGCGGCTTCATGACCTGGGCCCAGCAGGCCGCCGCGGCGCCCAGCGCGGCGGCGGCGGCGAGGGCGACGGCGAGCCGCCGTCTCAAAGCTCCCAGCCCTTGCGATAGTTGCGCGTGAGCCAGCGGTTGGCCTCCGCGGCGTTGGTGACGCGGCCGGCGGCGCCGTCCCACTCGATCGCCCGGCCGGCCAGCAGGGAGACCACGCCCAGCATCATGGTCTCGTTCAGCGGCACGGCGTCGGCGAAGGGGCAGGAGATGGCCTCCTCGCCCGTGACGGCGCGGACGAAGTTGAGCTCGTGCCCCTGCAGGCCGCCGGCGATGCGGGGCAGGGTCTTCGGGACCTCGGCGGCGGCCTCCTTCAGGCCCTCGCCGATGAGGATCGGCCGCTCGCCGTAGGTCTCGTGCATCAGCATCCCGCGCGAGCCCAGGAACAGCACGCCGCCGTCCGGGCTCATGATGAGGTTGGACGGGAAGCCCGGCGGCGTGGGCGGCAGGAGGCCCCCGTCGTACCAGGTGAGCCGCAGGCCGCCGGCGAAGTCGAAGCGCGAGACGGTGGCCAGCGGGAAGCCCGAGATCTGGGCCGGCCGGCGCGTGCTCCACAGGCTGTCGCCGCCGGGCCAGCGGGTGTGGCGGGTCTCGACGCGGGTCGGCAGTCCCGGCTGCAGCGCCCAGATCGGGAAGTCGATGAGGTGGGCGCCCATGTCGCCCAGGGCGCCGGATCCGAACGGGACCCAGCCGCGCCAGTTGAAGTGCGCGTAGTCCGGGTGATAGCCCCAGTCGACGTCGGCGGGGCCGAGCCACAGGTCCCAGTCGAGCGTCGGCGGCGCGGGCTGGGCGGCCGGGCGGGGAATCCCCTGCGGCCAGACCGGACGGTTGGTCCACACCAGCACCTCGCGCACGTCGCCGATGATCCCGGCGCGGACCAGCTCGACCACGCGGCGGCCGTCGTCGCCGGAGTGGCCCTGGTTGCCCATCTGGGTGACGAGCTTCGGGTTGCGCCGGGCGAGGTCGAGCAGCAGCCGGCCCTCGTTCACCGACCAGGTGAGCGGCTTCTGGACGTAGACGTGCAGGCCGCGCTCCATGGCCAGCTTCGCGGCCACGGCGTGGTGGTGGTCGGGCGTGGCGATGACGACGGCGTCGAGGTCCTTGGCGCGGGCGTCGAGCATGCGGCGGTAGTCGGCGTGGCGCTCGGCCTTGTCGTAGGCGGCCTTGAGGTCGGTGCGGTCGGCCCGCAGCTTGCCGTCGCGGTCGAGCAGCGAGCGGGCGACCCGGTCGAAGTCGACGTCGCAGGCGGCGACGATGTTGTGGCCGGTGAGCCGGGCCATGTTCGAGGCGCCCTGGCCGCCGGCGCCGATCACCGCGAGGTTGACCTTCTGCCCCGGCTTCAGGCGGCGGGCGGCGAGCGCGGGCCCGGCGAGGCTGGCGGCCGCGGCGGCGCCGAGGAGGCCCCGGCGGGTGATGTGGTGACCGTTGCGCATGCCGCCCCCTGGCTTCCCGACCGCGGCATTTGGCTCCGCCGCGCCGCGGGGCGCAAGCGTCAGGCGAACACGGCCAGGATGGCGCGGACGAAGCCGGGCTCGACGAGGCGCACCGAGCCGGGCGGCACGCCCAGGAGACGGTCGAGGACCGCGGCCTCGTCCTGCAGCCGGGTCTCGAGCAGGGTGGTGGCGGTGTCGAGGTCGCCCCGCTCGGCCGCCGAGATGGCCTCGACGGCGACGGTCATGCGTCCATCGCCGAGGTTCAGGAAGATCTCGGCCAGCAGCGTGGGCGAGACGGGGTCGAAGACGCCCTCGCGGACCCCCTCGCGGACCATGTCGACGATCACCGGGATGGTCACGCGGCCCATGGTGGCCAGGATGCGGCGGTTCAGCAGGACGTTCTCGGCGCGCAGGATGGCCTGGAAGACCGCCTTCAGGAGCGGGGCCTGCTCGATCTTCCACTGCGCGCCCTGGGCGATGAAGGCGTTGAGGCGGGTGAGCGCGTCGAGCGTGGGGTCCTCGAGGATCGGAGCGGCGTCCTCGATCACGCGCGCCGCCACGCGCTCGGCCAGGGCGTCGAGCAGCGCCTCCTTGGAGTCGAAGTAGTGATAGAAGGCGCCCTTCGACAGGCCCGCCATCTCGATGATGTCGTTGACCGTCGCCGCCTCGTATCCGCGCGAGAAGAAGAGGGCCTGGGCGCAGTCCAGGAACTGGGTCCGGCGCGCCTGCGGCGGAAGCTTGATCCGTGTCATGGCGTGCGGGCGGTCCCCGAAGGAGGGTCGATATCGGACGCTCCGATTTAACTGGCAAACCGACCGTCGGTCTACTACGGATTCCGCCGATCACGGGAGGGCTTCGCGATGGCGGTCCTTGATCTGCAGGCGCGGCGGCAGCCGGGGGGTCCCGAACCGGAAGCGCCGCCGGCGCGTCGGCGGCGGAACCTGCCGTGGCGGCGCGGCCTCCTCGCCCTGGCCGTGGCGGCGGCCGCCGGCTACGGCGGCTGGCGCGCGCTGCAGCCAGTGGAGGTGGCGACGGCCGCGGTGAGCGTCGGACCCGCGGTGGACGCGGTCTATGCCTCGGGCGTGGTGGAGTACGTGCGCCAGGCGCGGATCGCGCCGGTGGTCACGGCGCCCATCCGTCGGGTGCTGGTCGAGGAGGGCCAGGCGGTGCGCGCCGGCCAGCCGCTGGCCGAACTGGAGGACGGCCCACAGGAAGGCTCGGCCCTGCAGCTGGAGGCGCAGGCCGGCCTGGCGCGGGCCGTGGCCGCGCGCCAGGCGCGGCTGCAGGCGGCCGGTTTCGGCGCCCGGGCCGTGTACGAGGATGCCCAGGCCCAGGCGCGGGCGGCCGACGCCGCGGCGCGCAGCGCCCGCGCCCGGCTCGCGGACTACCGGCTGACGGCCCCCTTCGCCGGCCACGTGATCCGCCGGGACGCCGAGCCGGGCGACCTGGCCAGCGTGGGCCGGCCGATGTTCGTCGTCGCCGACACAGCCACGCTCCGGATCACCGCGGACATCGACGAGCGCGACGTGGGACGCCTCGCGGTGGGCCAGGACGCCGTCGTGCGCTCCGACTCCTTCCCCGGGCGCACCTTCGCCGCGCGGATCGCCGAGGTGACGCCGCAGGGTGACTCGGCGGGGCGCACGTTCCGGGCCCGGCTGGCGCTCCCGGCCGGCAGCGCGCTGCGGCCCGGCATGACCGTGGAGTCGAACCTGGTCACCGGACGCCGCGAGCGGGCGGTGCTGGCGCCGGCGTCGGCCGTGCGCGACGGCGGCGTCTGGATCATCGAGGACGGCCGCGCGCGCCGCCGCGCCGTGCAGACCGGCGCGCAGGGCCCCGAGCGCACCGAGATCGTGTCGGGCCTGAAGCCCGGCGACCGGGTGATCGTGTCGCCGCCCGAGGGCCTGAAGGACGGCGCGCGGGTGAAGGCCGGGCGCTGATGGGCGGCCTGCTCACCCTCGCCGACATCGCGCTTGCGCACCTGATCGTGCGCGTGCGCCAGACCATCGTGGCGACGCTCGGGGTCGCCGTGGGCGTGGGCTTCTTCCTGGCCGTCTCGGGGATGATGGTCGGTTCGGAGAACGACTTCGTTCGCACGCTGATCGACTCGGCGCCGCACATCATCGTCCGTGACGAGCAGCGGGCGGGCGCGCGCCAGCCGGCGCTCGACGCCTGGCCGGGCGGCGCGGTGGAGGTGCGCGGGATCAAGCCGGAGGAGGAGGTGCGCGGGCTCAAGGACTGGCCCGCCATGCTGGCCGACGCCCGCGCGCTGCCGGGGGCGATCGCCGCGCCTTCGCTGTCCGGCGCCGTGACGGTGCGCTTCGCCGGGCGCACCGAGCCGGTGGCCCTGAACGGGATCGATCCGCGGCTCGAGGGCAAGCTCGCCAAGATCGAGGTCAGCCTGGTCGGCGGACGGCTCGCCGACCTGGAGGCGCGTCCCGACGGCATCATCGTCACCCGGCCGCTCGCGGATCGGGTGGGGGCCAAGCTGGGCGACACCCTGCTGGTGGCGTCCTCGGCGGGCGTGACCCAGCGTATGCGGATCCTGTCGCTGGTGGAGCCCGACGCCATCGCGGGCTTCTACGCCGGCGACAACACCGCCTACGGCCTGCTGCGCACCGCCCAGGTGCTGTTCGCGCGCCCGAATGTGGTGAACCAGCTGCACGTGAAGCTGGCCGACCCCGACGCCGCCGACGCGACCGCCGCGCGGCTCGAAGGGCGCTGGGGCTACAAGTGGGAGTCCTGGCAGGAACGCTCGCGCGACCTCCTGAACCTGCTGGTGGCGCGCAAGGTCGTCCTCTACGCGGTGATGTCGGCGATCCTGCTGGTGGCGAGCTTCGGGATCTACACGGGGGTCTCGTCCAGCGTGGCCGACAAGCGGCGCGACATCGCGATCCTGCGCGCCATGGGCTTCACCGAGCAGGACGTGCAGAGCATCTTCCTGATCGAGGGGATCGTGGTGGGGGCCATCGGCGCGATGGCCGGCTTCGCCCTGGGCACGGCCCTGCTCGAGGCCATCGCGCGCGCGCCGCTGACCGTCCAGGGCAAGCCGCTGGTGCTGCCGCTCGATCGCAGCGCCCAGCAGTACATGATCGCCGGCGCCGCCTGCATGGGCGCGGCCCTGGTGGCGGCGTGGCTGCCGGCGCGGCGCGCGGCCCTGGTCGATCCCGTGGACATCCTGCGGGGGGCGGCGTGACCGCGCTGCTCGACGTCCGCCAGGTGTCCCGCACGCTGGTCGACCCCGAGCCGGTGTCGCTGTTGCGCGACGTTTCGCTGGTGGTGGAGCGAGGCGAGTTCGTGGCCATCGTCGGACCCTCCGGCTGCGGCAAGTCCTCGCTGCTCTACCTGCTGGGCCTCCTGGACCGGCCCACCACCGGCAGCGTGACGATCGACGGCCGGGCCACCGAGGACCTGTCGGAGGCCCAGCGTACGCACCTGCGCCTGGCGCGGATCGGCTTCGTCTTCCAGTTCCACTTCCTGCTGCCGGAGCTGACCGCCCTGGGCAACGTCGCGCTGCCGATGCGCCGCGCGGGCGTCGGCCGGGCCCAGGCCGAGGCGCGGGCGGGCGAGCTGCTCGCCAAGCTGGGCATCGCGGGCGAGGGCTGGAAGCGGCCCGACCGCATGTCGGGCGGCCAGCGCCAGCGGGTGGCGATCGCGCGCGCGCTCGCCAACGACCCGGTCCTGATCCTGGGCGACGAGCCGACCGGCAACCTGGATTCCGCCAACTCGACGCGCGTGGTGGAAGAGTTCCGCCGGCTGGCGCACGAGGAGGGGCGCGGCGTGGTGTGCGTCACCCACGACCGCGAAGTGGCGGACGCCGCGGACCGCCGGATCCACATGCTGGACGGCCGCATCGAGCGGGAGGACTGACCGCGCGCCGCGCGCGCCGCCGAAAAAGGCTTAACCTTGACGCATCCGCGGATGTGCGGCCTCCGTAACTCCGTCCGGGGCAACGCGTGGGGGACGCGGATGGGATGGCGCAAGCTGAGCGGCGCGGATCACTCCGTGGTCGAGGTGGAAGGCTGCCTGGAGCAAGCCGACTGCGCCGCGTTCAGCGCCTTCCTGGCCGGCGCCGCCGCCGAAGCCGCCGCCGCGGGCGAGGAGCTCGAGATCGATCTCTCGGGCCTGCGGGAAATCTCGTCGCATGGCCTCCGCGCGCTCGCCAGCGCCCAGCGCCAGTGGCGCCGCATCGTGCTGACCTGCCCCGAGGGCCGGGTCCGCGAGATCCTCACCATCAGCCGGATGGACAGCGTGTTCCGTATCCAGGCCCCGTCCATCGCGTTCATCGGCCCGGCGAAGCCGTCTCCGCGCGCCGCGGACGAGGCCGAGGGGGCGCGGGAGATCTGAGGCGTCCCGTCCGGAGCGCTTGGTCCTGAAGTCGGTCATCGGCCTCCACAGCCCGGACCCGCGCGCCCCTACGGATTCCGCGGCTCCAGGCGAAAGCCGAGTGGCAGCAGCGCCTCGATCGTGCGGCGATCCTCGGTCCCGTCACCGCCGACGCTGACCACCTCGCATCCCGCCTGCGAGAACTCCCAGATCTTCTGGCGGCAGCCGCCGCAGGGCCAGATGAGCCCTGGCAGCGACGAGGCCACCCAGACGCGCCGGATGGCGGCGCGGCCGGACGTGACCATGGCCGAGATCGCGCTCGCCTCGGCGCAGACGCCCTGCGGATAGGCCGCGTTCTCCACATTGACCCCGTAGTGGACGCCGCCGTCGGCATCCTCCACCGCGGCGGCCACGTGGACGCCCGAGTAGGGGGCATGCGCATGCGGCAGCAGGCGGCGAAGCTCGCCGGCGATCGCCGCGGAATCGGAAGGGGCCATGTACGGAAGCGTCGTCCCAGGTCGCCAGAGGGACGAACGACAGTAGCGCCTCCGGTGCGCTTGTCGAATCCCCGCTAGCGGGCCCCGATGAGGGTCAGTTCCGTCTGCCGGCCGTCGAGGTAGCGCACGGTCGTGCCGTCGAAGACGGCGTCCTCCTCGGTGCGGAACTGCACCTCCTGGCCTCCCCACTCCGGCACGGTCGCGAAGGCGGAGAGCTCGATGGACCACACCGTCGGCGCGCGCACGGGGAAGTCGCCGCGGGGATCGGCGTTCTGATTGTCCCAGAACCCGATGGCGGGCCCCGCGCCGTGGCCGTGGTAGCCCAGGGGGTGCGAGTAGATCGAGGGCTTGAGGCCCGCCGCGATCGCCTTGCGCCGGGCCTCGGCCAGGATGTCGTTGCCGGTCACGCCCGTCCGGAACGATGACGTCAGCGCATCCTGGATCGCGTTGGCGGCGCGGAGCCCGGCCTTCAGCCCCTCGGGCGCGTCGCGCTCACCGTCCTTCAGCACATAGGCCAGATGCTGGGTGTCGGTGTTGAGCCGCAGGTAGGTGACGCCGAAATCCGTCCAGACCAGATCGCCCTTCCGGATGACCGTGTCGCCTTCGAGGAGCCCCTTCGCGCCCTGCCGCTGGACGCCCACCGACGGATGGAACCAGGTGTCGACGCCCAGGCGCGCCATCCGCTCGCGCAGGAACCACTGCACGTCCGCGGTGGTGGTGACGCCCGGACGGATGGTCCTGGCCGACAGCCCCTCGGCCAGGATGGCGTGGGCCAGGCGCACGATGCCGGGGTAGATCTTCAGCTCGGTGGGCGAGCGCGTCTCGAGCCAGCCGACCGCCAGGCTGTCGTTCGGGGCGACCTTGGCGCGCAGCTCGGGAGCGAAGGCCGCCATCATCTCGGAGTACTGGCTGTGGGTCAGGCCGTCGCCGAAGGCCGTCCGGCCCGAGACATTGACCGCGATCCGCTTCGGCGCGCGCCGCGCCACGAGATCGGCCAGCGCCTTCCACTGGTCCGGCTGCTGGTCCGGATTCCAGGCGGGCTGGAACAGTCCGCCCAGGCCGTAGCGGCTGACGGTCAGTCGTTCCACCGGTCGGCCTTCGCCCGGATCGAAGAAGACCAGGATGGTGCGCCGCCGCGCCCGCAGGCTCTCGGCGTTCAGCATCGTGGCGACGACCGGATCCTCCAGGTACTCGCGGGCCACCAGAATCCACATGTCGAAGCCCTGTTCCCGCATGAGCTGCGGCACGATGGTCTCCAGGCGCTCGGCGAGGATGGCGTCGACCACCCGCGCGCGGTCCCGCTGGGTCAGGATCTGGGGCAGCGCCGGGCGGGCCGCCTCGGTCTGGCTCATCGGCAGCACGGGCGGCTCGGCGGCCGACGCCGAACCTGCCAGCAGGGCCGCGGCCCCTGCGATCATCCATCCCTTCATCGACGGCTCCCCAACGGCTGAGCGGCCATTGCTGCCGGGAGCCGCGGCGCTCGTCCAGCATCCGCCTTCGCCGGGGCGCCGACGATGCGCGCCAGGGCGACGAGCGCCGTCAGTTCGCGCCACGGATGGCCCGGATTCGGGCGGCGCGACGACACGCCGCGGGAGGAAAAGTCCGGCCGGCGCCCATTTTCCGCCGCGGTCGGCCGTCAGGACGCTCGGCCTCGCCGCGCCCCGTTCATCGCGGCGTCCCAGTCAGTCCGCCTCGAAGCCGGCCCAGTCCGGCGAAGGCGCATCGTCGATTAAGGCTTCAGATGGTGTCGGGCGTTCGTGCGCGTGTCAGTGACCTTGCCGAAAGACGGCCGTTGGTTCTCCTGTCCCTGGCGGCCCTCGTCGCCGCCGGCGCCGCCGCGGCCAGTCCCCTGGGCCAGCCCGAGCGGACCGCGGTGGCCGGCGCGGTCCAGGAGGCCGTAGCCGCTGCCTCCGCCAAGGGCGACCCGGCGTCCGTTCCGCTGGAACGCGTGTGGGAAGGCCGGGACGTCGACGGAGACGGGAAGGCGGACTTCGCCAACCCGACCGGTCAGGAAGCCCGGGGACACGACGCCTATGGCGCGGGCGCGTTCGGCGCCCGCCGGGACGGCGGCTCGCGGCGGCATGAGGGCGTGGATTTCGTGGCTCGGGCCGGCCAGCCGGTCGCCGCGCCGATCTCCGGCTTCGTCACGAAGATCGGCTTCGCCTACGCCGACGACCCGTCGCTGCGGTTCGTGGAGGTGACCAATCCCGCCCTGCGCTACGCCGCGCGGGTCTTCTATGTGAATCCCACGGTGCAGGTGGGCGACGCGGTCCAGGTCGGCCGCCCCATCGGCCGGGCGCGCTCGCTGCAGCGGAAGTACCCGGGCGGCATGACCGACCACGTGCATCTCGAGATCATCGACCAGCGGAGCGGCCGCATCGATGCGACCAAGGTCATCGTCGCCCAGTACGCGCCCGCCGCGGACTCCGCCGCCGCCGCCGACTAGGGCCGTAGCAGCGCCTTGAGCTCGGCGCCGGTGGCGGCTTCGGCCAGGCGGTCGAAGCGGCCCTCGTCCGCGATCTGGCGCGCGGCGCGGAGGAACCCGCCCCAGGCGGCCCGGGCGAGCGCGCCGCCGACGCTGATGCGCCGCACGCCCAGGTCGGCGAGCTGCGCCACGGAGAGGCCGGGGGCGCCCATCAGGACGTTCAGGGGCCTGGGCGCCACGGCCTTCACGGCGGCGGCGATCTCGTCGGCGGTCCTGAGGCCGGGCGCATAGAGGCAGTCCGCGCCCGCGTCCGCCAGGGCCACCAGGCGGTCGAGGGTCGCCTTGAGGTTCATCTGGCGGACCAGCAGCCCCTCGGCCCGGGCGACCAGCACCGCGCCCGCCGCGGTCGTGGTCGCCTTGGCGGCCCGGACGCGCTCGACCGCCAGCGAGGTTTCGTACAGCGGGTGACCCGGCGCCTGGCTCATGTCTTCGATCGACAGCCCCGCCACCCCGGCGTCCAGGGCCTTCTGCACGTTGGCCGCGACGTCCTCGGGACTGTCGGCGTGTCCGTTCTCGAAGTCCGCGCTCAGCGGCAGGTCCACGGCGCCGGACAGTTCGGCGAGGTGCGCCAGGGCGTCGTCGAGCGGGACCTCGTTGTCGAGCCGGCCGCTGGCCCAGGCCATGCCCGAACTGGTGGTGGCGATCGCCTGGAACCCCAGGGCCTGCAGCATCCTGGCGCTGCCGGCGTCCCAGGGGTTGGGGATCACGAAGCAGCCGCTTTCGTGCAGGGCGCGGAGGCGGCTGCGCTTCTCGGCAAGCGTGGGCATGGAGCCTCCAAGGCAAAGCTTAATGCGAACGAGGAGTCGTCGGAACGTGGGCGAAACGAATCGCGACCGAATCACTGACTCCCAGCGATTCAGCTTCTGT
Source organism: Phenylobacterium sp. T106 (assembly GCF_057219735.1). Taxonomy (NCBI): domain Bacteria; kingdom Pseudomonadati; phylum Pseudomonadota; class Alphaproteobacteria; order Caulobacterales; family Caulobacteraceae; genus Phenylobacterium; species Phenylobacterium sp. T106. Next base: position 378,699 of record NZ_JBXVWA010000002.1, read on the forward strand.
TCCCTACGACATATTGTGGGTGAATCGCTTCGGCGCACAACGAAGTCGAAGCCTGGGCCGCGCAGGGGCCGCCGTCGGCGCGGCTCGCCTTGACGCGGGAGAGCCCTTCCTCTACATCGCCCGCTCCCCGCGCGAGCCCTGGCTCGACGCGCCTCTGTTCTTTGCGAAGGTTCTCGCCATGTCGCGCCGCTGCGAACTCACGGGTGTCGGTCCGATGGTCGGCCACAACGTGAGCCACTCGAACATCAAGACCAAGCGCCGGTTCATGCCGAACCTGGTGGACGCCAAGCTGCAGTCCGACGCCCTGGGCCAGAGCTACAGCCTGCGGGTCACCAACGCCGCGCTGCGCACGCTGGACTTCAAGGGCGGTCTCGACGCCGTGCTCCTGAAGTCGAAGGACGAGAACCTGTCGGCCCGCGCGCTGAAGCTGAAGCGCCAGGTCAAGGCGAAGCTCGCCGAGACCGCCGCGGCCTGACCCGTCAGCGTCGCACGGAATTTCGAAGGGCCGCTGGAAACAGCGGCCCTTTCGCTATTTCGGCGTTCCCATTGTCAACGCGCGCACACGGCGCGGCCGGTTCAGGCGCCGCGTCCCGGCCTCAGCGCGCTGTCGAACAGGGCGATGAGCGCCCGCCAGTGGCGCTCGGCGCCTTCCGGATCGTAGACCGGCATGTCGCGCGGGACCCAGCCGTGCTTGAGGCCGCGCCAGATGGAGACGTCGGCGTCCACGCCCGCATCGGACAGCGCCGCCGCGAGGCGCGCGTCCTGCGCCTCGTCGTAGCCCGCGTCCTCGTCGGCGCCCGCCACCAGCACCTTGGCCCTGATGGCGGGCGCGAGGCGGTGCGGGCTCGAGGGATCCTCGGTGGCGAGATTGCCGCCGTGGAACGAGGCCGCCGCCGCGACCCGGTCGGGAAAGGTCCCCGCGGCGCGCAGCGAGATCGCCCCGCCCATGCAGTAGCCGGTGGTCCCCACCTTGCGCGCGTCGGCCTGTGGCTGGCCGTCCAGCCAGTCCAGGAAGGCGCGGGTGTCGGCCATCGACCGTTCGGGGCTGGTCGAGCTGAAGTACCTGTCGCGGAAGGCCTTGCGCGCCTCGGGCGTGCCGAAGATCTCGGCCAGCTTGAAGGGCTCGTAGGGCCCGGCGCGCCAGAACATGTCGGGCAGCAGCACGTAGTAGCCGGCCTGCGCCATCCGCTCGGCCATCTCGAACAGGGCGGGACGGATGGCCGGGCCGTCCATATAGAACAGCACCGCCGGCCACGGTCCCTCGCCGGAGTCGGGTGTGAACACATAGGCCCGCGCGTCGCCCTCGGGCGTCGGGATCGTGACATCCGTCTTCATCGTGGGCCCTCCCGGCGGGGGCGCCAGTCGAACGCCAGCAGCAGCGTGCGCTGGCCGGTGGGACGCCCTGCGTAGTAGCCGAAGTTGTCGTCGGCGATCAGGTAGAAGCGAACGGCGCCATTGGGCCGCGGGACGGCGGCGAGGCCTTCCAGGTTGTCCACCGTCAGCGGCCGGGCGAGCTCGAGCGCATCCACGAGCCGGCCCTGGCGGTCGATGATCCGCAGCTTGACCACGTTGCCGCGCGCGGCCGTGTAGGTCCGCAGCAGGTAGGCGAGGCCGCCGCCCGGCATGTTGTCGAACGCCACCAGGTCGGGGCCCTCCACCGGCAGGTCGCGATCGCGGGCGCAGGTCGTGGAGAGGCGGCAGACGTAGGTGTGCCCGGAACTCTCCAGCCCGACGCGGTAGGCGTCCGCCGCCACCTCGGGCGCGCTGGCGAGGGCTTCCATGCCCTGGTTGTCGACATAGCGGATATCGGGGGCGGGCGCCGGGCGCGGCAGGCCGCCGCCCTTCGGGAACACGAGGATGCGGTCGTGCTGCTCGAAGCTCGCCACCACGTCGCCGGACGGGAGCCGCGCGATGCCCTCGGAGTCGTACTCGCGCTGTCCGCCCGCGAAGAGGTCGAGGCCATCGGGGGCCTTCAGCGAAACCAGCGTCGCCCCCGTCAGGCCGGTCAGACGGCCGCCCGCGTCCAGCACGACCCGGGCTTCCAGCATGTCCGCCTGGTCGCCGATGGCCAGCAGCCGCCCGTCGGCCGAGACCTTCAGGTCCGACATGCCGTGCAGGCGGCTCGTCTGGCGCGACGTGAGCGCGACGCCGCCCGCGTAGACGAATGCGCCGATCCGATCCCGCCTGGGGTCGGTCGGGTCCAGCGGAACGGGCTCGGCGTCGACCTGGATCGCGGCGCCGACGGCCACGGGCCGCTCGGGCAAGGGAGCGATGGGCGCGGCGCAGCCTGCCAACAGCAGGGCGGCGATCAGCCCCGCCGCCGGCCTCAAGCCGTGGCCCTCCGGACTTCCTTGAAGCTGGAGCGCCGCATCGCGCCCCCCTGCGGCCCCTGGGTGTTGGGCGGCGGCGCCAGCAGGTTGGCGTTCTTGCGCGTCAGCTTGCGGATGTCCTCGTCGAACAGGTCGGCGAGCTGTTCCACCATGGCCCCGGCGAGCTGCTCGACATCGACGATGGTGACGGCGTTCTTGTAGTAGCGCGTGACGTCGTGGCCGATGCCGATGGCGATGAGCTGCACCGGGCTCTTGCTCTCGATCTCGGAGATCACCTCGCGCAGGTGGCGCTCCAGGTAGTGGCCCGAGTTCACGCTGAGCGTGGAGTCGTCGACGGGCGCGCCGTCCGAGATCACCAGCAGGATCCGGCGCTGCTCGGGCCGGCCGATGAGCCGGTGGTGCGCCCACATGAGCGCCTCGCCGTCGATGTTCTCCTTCAGCAGGCCTTCCCGCATCATCAGGCCCAGGTTGCGGCGCGAGCGCCGCCAGGGCGCGTCGGCGGCCTTGTAGATGATGTGGCGCAGGTCGTTCAGGCGGCCGGGCTGGGCGGGCTTGCCGGCCTTCAGCCAGTCTTCCCGCGAGGAGCCGCCTTTCCAGGCCCGGGTGGTGAAGCCCAGGATCTCGGTCTTGACGCCGCAGCGCTCGAGGGTGCGCGCCAGGATGTCGGCGCAGACCGCGGCCACCATGATCGGCCGGCCCCGCATCGAGCCCGAGTTGTCGATCAGGATGGTCACCACCGTGTCGCGGAACTCGGTGTCCTCCTCCTGCTTGAAGGAGAGCGGCGCCGTGGGGTCGATGATCACGCGGGTGAGGCGAGCGACGTCGAGGATCCCCTCCTCGAGGTCGAACGTCCACGAGCGGTTCTGCTGCGCCAGCAGTTTCCGCTGCAGCCGGTTCGCCAGCCGCGACACCACGTTCGACACCGAAGCCAGCTGCTGGTCGAGGTAGGCCCGCAGCCGGGTCAGCTCCTCGGGATCGCACAGCTCCTCGGCGGCGACGACCTCGTCATGCGCCGTCGTGAAGACCTTGTAGGTGACCGCACGGTTGTCGCCGCTGGGGTCCGGGCGCGTCGGCTGCTCGCCGTCGCCCATGTCGGGCTGCTCGTCGGTGTCGTCGGCGTCGGGGTTCTCGTCCGACTCCATCATCTGACTTTCCGCGTCGTCGGCCTCGCGCGCGGTCGTCTCGTCCTCGTCCATCGCCGACTGCTGCGGCGACTGGCTTTCCCCGTCGCCGTCATCCTCGCTGTCGGAGGTCTCGGGGTCGCCTTCCTCCTCGCCCTCGCCGTCGTCGGGCTGCTCGGGCGCGTCCGAGAGATCGTCGCCCATGGACAGGTCGCGGATAATCGCCCGGGCGATGCGCGCGAAGGCCTTCTGGTCGTGGATCGAGCCTTCCAGCCGATCCAGGTCCTCCCCGGCCTTGGCCTCGACCTCGCCGCGGAACATGTCGACCAGCGCACGCGCCATCGGCGGCGGCGGCTCGCCCGTCAGCCGCTCCCGCACCATCAGGCTCACCACATCGGCCAGCGGCGGATTCGCCAGCGCCTCGGCCTCGTTGAAGATACGCCGCTGCCAGGCGTGGCTCATGACGGCCTTCAGGTTCTCGCGCACCCCGCCCATGGCGTTGGCGCCGATGGCCTCGATGCGCGCCTGCTCCAGGGCGTCGTAGATCGGCTGGCCGGCGCCCGATGCGGGGCGGGTCTTGGAATGCGCCGCCGGGTCGTGGTGCGCGATGCGCAGCGCCATCTGGTCCGCCAGGCCACGGATGCGGGCGGCGTCCTCGGGCGTCAGGTCGCGCGGCGGATGCGGCAGCACGGCGCGGTTGCCCGACAGCTGAGGCCCCTCGCCCGAGTAGACGATCTCGAGGTCGGGCGTCTCGGCGAGCGAGCGCGCGGCGTGCGCCAGCGCGCGCTTGAAAGGCTCGAGAGGGCTTTCGGGGTTCTTGGCCATGTCTGCCCCGGTCTTAGATCAGGCCTGCCGCCAGGTGAAACAAGGAATTGAGCGCGCGGGGAACAGCGCCGCCATGCCCGCGTTTCGAAGGCCAGCGTTCAACGAGGAGTACCCCATGCTGAAGTGGGCCCTGATCTTCGCCGTGGTGGCCATCGTCGCCGCGGCCCTCGGTTTCGGCGGCATCGCCGGCGCCGCCGCCGGCATCGCCAAGTTCCTGTTCTTCGTGGCCGTGATCGGCTTCCTGATCTTCCTGGCGCTCGGCGTCTTCGCCGGCCGCAAGCTGACCGGCAGGTGACCTGACGCGCGGGGCGGGGCTGCGAGCCCCGCCCCGGCCTGTCATTTGCGGGCCACGTACGCCTTGGCCTGCGCGCCCACGACGTCGACCAGGTTGCCCATGGCGATGTTGGCGTCGATGAGGTGCAGCCCCCAGTCGGCCGAGATCTGACCCCCGGGTCCCGTGATGTCGCCGGCGATCGTGTCGGTGCGCGGATCGGCGGGATCGGCGTTCACGTGCGCCTCGAGGTAGTTGAAGCCGTTCTTCGACACGCACTGTCCCGTGATCAGGCCCGGGACCGCGACGAACGGCGTCTTCGGGTCGGGCTTGCCCTTGACCCACGGCGGATTGGTCTGCGCCGAGTTGGCGATCTGGGCGGCGGTGTTGGACAGGTAGGCCTTCAGCTCGCCCTTGCCGCCCGCAAGGTTGGCGGGGTTCACGCACACGGCTTCCTGCGCGGGGTTCGCCACGCGTCCGAAGCGGCTGTTCGCCGGCGGCGGGATGGTGTCGCGGAAGGTGACGTACGAGATCAGGCATCCGGTCTGGCCGGGGCTCTTGCAGGTCGGGATGGACTTGAAGGCGCCGGTGTCCTTGCCCTTGTCGACGGCGACGTTCGAGCCCAGCAGCAGCGCCGACACCAGCTTGCCCTGCACGGGCTTGCCGTCGATCTCCGCCGCGATCAGCCGCGTGAGCACCCCCGACCCCTGCGAGTGGCCGATGAGGACCACGCCGCGACCCTTGTTCTCGGTGGCGAGGTAGTGGTTCCACGCGTCCAGCACGTCGTTGTAGCCGACCTGGCGGACCGCCGGGTCGGCGGCGCCGGGGAGCGCGCCGCCCGTGACCGCCGCACGCAGGGCGGTCAAGGTGAACTGGCGATAGAGCGGCGCGAAGATCCGGCACTTCGACCCGAACCGGGCGAGCTGGGCGCGCACCACGTTCAGTTCCTCGGCGTTGGCCGTCATGTCCGAAACCACGCCGGGGTCCGTCGACACCGTCGGATAGACGTAGAAGCAGTCGATCGGCGCCTTGGGGTCGGACCTGAACGCCTCGACGGTCGATGACCCGTCGGCCTTGATCACCGTGGTCGTCATGTCCACCGAGCAGGCGTCGCCCGCCTTACCGGGCCAGCAGAGCCACGCGTCCGGCTTGCCGTAGTCGTTCTTCGCGAGCTGCGCTGCGGCGGGCGCCGCCAGCATCGCGCCGGCGATCGCGGTCGCGGCGAACAGTCGAGCGATCATCGTTCCTCTCCCAAGGCGTCTCGTTTTTCGAATATTCCGTACGATGATCGCGCCGTGGACAAGGCGCGTCCAGTCCCCATGACGGCCCGGCAAAGCCTGATAATCTCTCCGGCAGGAGTCGGGGGAGATGCGCATGGGGTCTGAGAAGGCGGCGGGCTGGCCGGCTCGTATCTGGGCGGCGGTCGGCGGTGGGATCGTGGCCCTCATCGGCGTTCTGGTGCTGGGGGGCGGAGCCTGGCTGATCTATCTGCAGGGCTCGCCGTACTACCTGCTGGCCGGTACGGCCGTGACCGCCACGGGCGTGATGCTGGTGCGCCGGCATCCGGCCGCCGGGCTCGTGTACGCCGCCACCCTGCTCGCGACTCTGGCCTGGGGGCTGTGGGAAGCCGGCTTCGCGTTCTGGCCCCTGCTGCCGCGTCTCTTCGCGCCGGGCGTGCTGGGCCTGTTCGTGCTGCTGGTGATCCTGGCCGCGCCGAAGGGGCGGCTCCGCACCCAGTCGGCCCTTGCGGTCGCCGTCCTCTCGCTCGCCTGCATCGGCGCGCTGGCCGCGGCGCTCCCCGCCACCTTCAACTGGGGCCAGGCCGAGAGCCCCGTCCAGGCCCGGACCGCGCCGCCGCGCGCCCCCGCCAGTTCGGACTGGCGCTACTACGGCTACGATCCGGGCGGGTCGCGCTACGCGCCGGTCGATCAGATCAACCGCGAGAACGTGGAGGAGCTCAAGGTCGCCTGGACCTTCCGGACCGGCGAGAAGCCGCAGCGCGGCAACCAGGACCAGAACACGCCGCTGCAGGTGGGCGACATGCTCTACGCCTGCACGCCCACGAACGTGGTGATCGCGCTCGACGCGGACACGGGCCGTGAGAAGTGGCGGCACGACCCGAAGGTGAAGCCGCACTTCTGGCACCGCTGCCGGGGCGTCGCCTACTGGGATGGGACCCAGCCGAAGGTCGCCCAGCGCGCGGACGCCGCCCCCGGCCCGGCGGCCCCCAAGGCGGCCGGAGGGAAGGCGGCCCAGGCGAAGGCGGCCGGGGCGAGCGCGGCCCCGAAGGTGGGCGGGGCTAAGGCTGCGGTCACGACGGCGGCGACTGCGCCCGCCGCCCGGGAGACGCCCCTCTGCCGTCGGCGGATCATCTCGTCGACCATCAACGCCCAGCTGTTCGCCCTCGACGCCGAGACCGGGCAGCGCTGCCCGGGCTTCGGGACCGACGGCATGGTCGACCTCAAGATCGGCATGGGCGCGGTGAAGCGCGCCTTCTACTTCCAGACCTCCATGCCGACCGTGATCGGCGACAATGTGATCATCGGCGGCTGGGTGGCCGACAACCAGGAGCTCAGCGAGCCCTCGGGCGTCGTGCGGGCGTTCAATGTGGTGACGGGCGATCTCGTCTGGGCCTGGGACCTGGGCGATCCGGGCATCAAGAAGCTCCCGCCGGAAGGCAAGACCTATACGCGCGGGACGCCGAACGTCTGGTCGACCCCGGCCTTCGATCCCGACCTGGGTCTCGTCTACCTGCCCACCGGCAACGCCACCCCCGACTACTGGGGCTCGCACCGCTCGGCGGCGGCGGACACCTACTCGTCCTCGGTGGTGGCCCTGGACGCGGCGACCGGCGAATACCGCTGGCACTTCCAGACGGCGCACCACGACGTGTGGGACTGGGACGTCCCCAGCCAGCCGATGCTGATCGATTTCCCGCTCCCGAGCGGCGGATCCGCGCCGGCGCTGGTGCAGCTCACCAAGCGCGGCCAGATCTTCGTGCTCGACCGCCGCAACGGCCGCCCGCTGACCCGCGTGGTCGAGGTGCGCGTGCCGCAGGGCGCGGCGCCCGGGGAGTGGGTCTCGCCCACGCAGCCCTACTCGGTCGACATGCCCACCATCGGGGTGGAGCCGCTAAGCGAGAAGATGATGTGGGGCGCGACGCCGCTGGACCAGCTCGCCTGCCGCATCAAGTTCAAGACGCTCCGCTACGACGGCGACTTCACCCCGCCGGGCGCCAAACAGGCCTCGCTGCAGCATCCCGGCAACGCGGGCGGCATGAACTGGGGTTCAGGCGCCTACGACGCCCGGCGCGGACTCCTGATCGTCAGCGACGTGCGCATGCCCCAGACGGTGCAGCTGAAGCCGCCGCGGCCCGAGAAACGCGCGGTGCTGAACCTCGCCCTCGCCAAGGACCGGCCGCCTCAGTCGAGGAAGGCCGTCGCGTACGAGGCCGACAACAACTGGCTGCTGAGCCCGCTGTTCGCCCCCTGCCTCCAGCCGCCGCACGGGATGGTCACCGCCATCGACCTGAAGACGCGCCAGATCGTCTGGCAGGTGCCGAACGGGACGGCCGAGGCGCAGGCGCCGCTGGGCCTGCAGAGCCACCTGCCGATCCCCATCGGCACGCTCAGCGTCGGCGGAACCATCACCACGGCCGGCGGGGTCTCGTTCAGGGCGGCCTCGACCGATCCGTACCTGCGCGCCTACGACAATGCGACCGGCAAGGTGCTGTGGAAGGCCCGGCTGCCGACCGCCGCGGCGGCGACGCCGATGACCTACGTCTCGCCCAGGACCGGCAAGCAGTACGTGGTGATCTCCGCGGGCGGGGCGCGGCTGGGTCCTGGCGGGCCCGCACCGAGCCAGGACAAGTCCGACTACGTCATCGCCTACGCCTTGCCGTAGTCAGGAACGCCGTCACTCTGGGCAGCGGACGCCCAACGGACGCCCAGCGGGGCCGATCGGGGAAAAATCGGTTCCGATCGGCGGAAGCTCGGTCGCGCTGCGGCGGGCGCGTCACTACCTTTGTCACAGGTGCAGGCTGGCGGGCGGTGACGATGCAAGACGACGTGAACCTGTTCGTGGGCCGCAGGATCCGCCGGCGCCGGCGACTCGTGGACATGACCCAGCAGCAGCTGGGCGCCGCCTGCGGCGTCACCTTCCAGCAGATCCAGAAGTACGAAACCGCCTGCACGCGGCTGTCGGTCGACACCCTGTGGAGGATCGCCCGCGCGCTGGGGGTCGATATCGGATACTTCTTCGAGGGCCTTGGGGATGCGCACGGCGGCAGCCGAGCCCTGGTGACCCGCCAGCCCGACCGCCTGAGCGCCTAGGGCGCGGCCCCGGCCTTCGCGGGCGCGGCCGACTGCGCCCGGTCGGCCTCGCGGCTGCCGCCGAGGATGCCGGGCATGGCGTAGTTCCCCTCGTGGCAGGCGTACTCGTAGACCTGCCCGTCGAGCGCGGCGAACTCGTACTCGCCGCCCCAGGGCTTGTCCCAGACGCTGGGCGCCTCGACCGTGAAGGCATAGGCGAGGCGGTCCTTCGCCACGCGGCGGAAACGCTCGGTGACCTTCAGGTCCTCCCAGGCGCCGAAGAATGCCTGCGACCTGGGGAAGTTGGTGGTCTCCACCACCAGAGTGTCGCCCTCGTACCAGCCCACCGAGTCGCCGAACCACGGCCGCAGGTGCGGCGGCTGATGCTGGCGCGACCCCAGGCGGATCACCCGCGCGTCGTGCACCATCTCGACCACGATGACGACCGCGTCGGTCCCCTGAACGATGGAGTAGTTGTTGTTGTAGAAGCCGTTGGGGAACATGGGCGGGGGGCCGTTGCGCCCGAACGAGGTCAGGCAGCGGTCGGCCAGGCTCATCTCCTCGGGATTGTCGAAGCGCTGCGCGGTCTGCTGGTCCTCGCCGAAGAGCGCGGCGGCGCCGTACTGGTCCAGGTAGTAGGGCGAGCCGGAGAAGGCGCGCATCTGCTGGGCGGTCAGCTTCGAGGCCGCATGCGGCGCGGGGATCTGGCCGTCGGGGGTGGTGATCAGGCTCGTCCGGGGCTCGCCGCGGACGCGCATCACCTGCATGCCGGGGTCGAGGAAGCCGCGATTGTAGCCGCCGACGGTGCCGTCCTGGATCGTGGGCGCGTTGGGATCGGTGCGCTGGTTGCCGCGCTCGACCTGCGCCTGCGCGGCCTGCTCGACCTTGGCGACCTCTTCCGGCGTCATGACCAGCCGTGGCCCGTACTGCGCGGGCCGCGTCTGCGGCGTCATGGTGGCGTTGGTCCAGTTGCCCTCGAGGTCAGGGCGCCGCGCCTCGGCGGCCGCCGAGGCGTCGAGCGCGCCGGCCGCCAGTGCGACCGCGAGCCCCATTCCGATGATCTTCATGCCGCATCCTCCCGGCGCCAGCATCGCGCCGGATGGGACGGTGCGGCAAGCGCCCTCAGGCCACCCGTACGCGCGCCGTGCTCTCCGGCAGGTCCTGGCCGAAGGCGCGCTGGAAGAACTCGGCCACCGTCCCGCGCTCGAGTTCGTCGCACTTGTTGAGGAACGTCATCCGGAACGCGAGGCCGATGTCGCCGCCGAAGATCTCGGCGTTCTGCGCCCAGGTGATCACGGTCCGCGGGCTCATGACCGTCGAGATGTCGCCGTTCATGAAGGCGTTCCGCGTCATGTCCGCGACCCGGACCATGGCGTTGATCGTGCGCTTGCCCTCGGCCGTCTGGTAGCCGGGCGCCTTGGCGAGCACGATCTCGGCTTCAACGTCGTGGCTGAGGTAGTTCAGCGTGGTCACGATGGACCAACGGTCCATCTGCGCCTGATTGATCTGCTGCGTGCCGTGGTAGAGGCCGGTCGTGTCGCCCAGGCCGATGGTGTTCGTCGTGGCGAACAGCCGGAACCAGGGGTTCGAGCGGATCACGCGGTTCTGGTCGAGCAGCGTCAGCTTGCCCGACGCCTCCAGCACGCGCTGGATCACGAACATCACGTCGGGGCGGCCCGCGTCGTATTCGTCGAACACCAGCGCGATCGGCCGCTGGATCGCCCAGGGCAGCATGCCTTCCCGGAACTCGGTGACCTGCTTGCCGTCCTTCAGGACGATGGCGTCCTTGCCGACCAGGTCGATCCGGCTGATGTGGCTGTCCAGGTTCACCCGGATCATCGGCCAGTTCAGGCGGGCGGCCACCTGCTCGATGTGCGTCGACTTGCCGGTGCCGTGATAGCCCTGGACCATCACGCGGCGGTCGCGCGCGAAGCCGGCGCAGATCGCCCGCGTCGTCTCCGGGTCGAACTTGTAGGCCTCGTCGATGTCGGGGACATGCGGGTCGCGCTCGGAGAACGCGGGCACCTTCATGTCGAAGTCGACGCCGAAGGTCGTACGTGCGTCGACCTCCCGGTCCGGCAGGAGCGAGATCAGCTTGTCTTCAGTGGTGTCGAAAGCAGCCATGGCCGGCTCGGATTACAGGCTTGCCGTGACGTACGCAAACGGGTGTTTCATCCTGTGACGCACGACGGGGCCGCCACGGCCGCGCGCGGCGGCGAACGGAGGGGTCGATGGCCGACAATGTCCAGGTCATCCGCGATTTCATCGCCGCCTGGTCGCGGCTGGACGCGGCGGAGCTGGCGGCGTTCTTCACCGAGGACGGCGTCTACCACAACATGCCGGCCCGCCCCGTCGCGGGACGGGCGGCCGTGCAGGGCTTCATCGCCGGCTTCATCCGGGACTGGTCGGCGACCCAGTGGGACGTCCTGAACATCGTCGCCGCCGGCGACGTGGTGATCGCCGAGCGCCTCGACCGCACGCGGCTGGGCGACAAGGGGGTGGACCTTCCGTGCTGCGGGGTGTTCGAAATGCAGGACGGAAAGATCAAGGTCTGGCGCGACTACTTCGACCTGGCGACGTACACACGGGCGCTGGGCGGCTGAGGAGGGATCGTCATGGCGGACGGCGCGGCGGCGAACATCATCCAGGTGCGGCCTGAGCCCAGCGGCTTCGGGGCGGAGGTCACGGGAGTCGACCTGTCGCGGCCGCTGCCGCCGGCGGCCCTGGCGGCGATCCGCGAGGCGTGGAGCGCGCACGCGGTCCTGTCCTTCCCCGACCAGCCGCTCACCCTCGAGCAGCTCGAGGCGTTCACGCTCCAGATGGGCCCCTTCGGCGCGGACCCCTTCATCGCGCCGATGCCCGGACACCCCAACGTGCTGGAGCTGCGCCGCGAGCCGGACGAGAAGGCGCCCAACTTCGGGGGCGGCTGGCATTCGGACTGGAGCTTCCAGCCGGCTCCGCCCTCGGCGACGATCCTGCGCTCGGAGGTGACCCCTCCCGTCGGCGGCGACACGCTGTTCGCGGACGCCGCGCGGGCCTACGACGACCTCTCGGACACCATGAAGGCGATGCTGGCGCCGCTGCGGGCGATCCACTCGGCGACGCGTCCTTACGGGGCGAACGGCATGTTCGCCCGCGAGACCGAGAAGCGGGCCATGACCATCCTGTCCGGTCCGGAGGCCGACAAAACCCATCCGCACCCGCTGGTCCGCACGCATCCGGTGACCGGCCGCAAGGCGCTGTTCGTCAGCCCGACCTACACGGTGGGCGTCGAGGGCCTGACCGAGATGGAGACCGATGCGATCCTCGGGTTCCTCTACAAGCACCTGCTGCAGGACAAGTACCGCTACCGCCACAAGTGGCGGCCCGGGATGCTGCTGATGTGGGACAACCGCTGCACCATGCACTTCGCCGAGGGCGGCTACGACGGCCACCTGCGGGTCATGCACCGCACCACCGTCGCCGGCGACGTCCCGGTCTGAGGGCCGCCGGGAAACCCCGCAGGTCCGGCGCCGGCGGCCTCACTCCGGCTCGCGCCGCTCCTTGAGCGGCAGCAGGCCTGCCAGACTCAGCACGCCTGCGGCGACGAGGTAGTAGCCGACCAATGAGAGGCCTCCGTGGCCCGCCAGGTACTGGGCGGCCATCGGCGCCAGGCCGCCGCCGATGATTCCGCCCACGTTGAACGCCAGCGACGCCCCGGTGTAGCGAACCCGCGCCGGGAAGAGATCGGGCAGGAAGGCGCCCAGGGGGCCGTAGACGAAGCCCATGATGAAGAGCGCCATCGAGAGCCAGGCCCAGATCCAGGCCATCGACCCGGCCTCCATCATCGGCCCCATCAGGAAGCCGATCAGCACCGTGCCCGCGCAGCCGGCCATCAGCACCCAGCGCGGATTGGTGGCGTCCGACCAGTACCCCGCCGCGGCGATCCCGACGGCCAGGAAGGGGATCGCGCCCAGCTGCACGCCCAGGAACTCCGCGCGTCCATACCCGAGGGTGGTGGTGCCGTAGCCGAGGGTGAAGGCGGTCGACAGATAGAAGATCGCGAAACAGGCGACGACGGCGAACGTCCCGCCCAGCAGGGCCCCCGGGTGACGCTTCAACGCCTCGGCCATGGGCACGTGGCTGGCCTCCCGCTCGGCCATCGCCTTCTGGAACGCCGGCGTCTCGCCGATCTTCAGGCGGACCCACAGGCCGAGCGCCACGAGGATCGCGCTGGCCAGGAAGGGCAGCCGCCAGCCCCACGCCTGGAAGTCCTCGGCGGTCAGCCAAAGTCCGAGCAGCAGGAAGAGCCCGTTCGACGCGATGAATCCCACCGGCGCCCCGAACTGCGGGAACATGCCGAAGCGGGCCCGCCAGCCCGGCGGAGCGTTCTCGACGGCCAGGAGGGCCGCCCCGCCCCACTCGCCGCCCAGCCCGAAGCCCTGGCCGAAACGCAGCAGACACAGGAGCGCCGGGGCGATCCAGCCGGCCACCGCGTAGGTGGGCAGGAAGGCGATCAGGAGGGTCGACAGGCCCATGGTCAGCAGCGAGGCCACCAGCGTCGACTTCCGCCCGATGCGGTCCCCGAAGTGCCCGAAGAACGCCGCGCCCACCGGACGCGCGAAGAACGCCACCGCAAAGGTCGCGTAGCTCTGCAGCAGCTGGGCAGAGGGTGACGAGTTGGGGAAGAACAGCTGGGGGAACACCAGCGCGGCGGCGGTGCCGTAGATGTAGAAGTCGTAGAACTCCACCGCCGTGCCGGCGAGACTCGCCCCCAGCACCCTTCGGTTCGAAGCGCTCCCCGCGCCGATGACGGTCGTGCTCACAGCCGGACTCCCTCGCTGCACGCGGCTTCGCCTCCGCTGTCTGCGCGGTCAAGGCCGCCAGAGCTCAGACTGGGCGTGGACTTCCCGGTACGGAGATGTATCCAGCCGGAATGAGCGCCGAGATCGACCCGTTCTACGCCATCTCCATCTCCGGCCTGGCCCAGCGGCTGAAGGCGGAGGGTCGCTCGGTGATCCACATGGAGTTCGGGCAGCCGTCGACCGGCGCGCCCAGGGCGGCGATCGCGCGCGCGCACGAGGTGCTGGACGCCGATGCGATGGGCTACTGGTCGAGCGATCCGCTGAAGGCCCGCATCTGCCGACACTATGCGGAAACGTACGGAGTCACCGTCGAGCCGATCCAGATCACGCTCACCTGCGGAGCCTCGCCCGCGCTGGTGCTGGCGCTTTCGGCCACGTTCCAGCCCGGCGACGTCATCGCCATGGCGCGCCCCGGCTACGTGGCCTACCGCAACAACGTGAAGGCGCTGCACATGGTCCCGCTGGAGATCCCGTGCGGGCCCGAGACGCGCTACCAGCTGGACGCGGCGACGCTCGCCAGCCTCGACCCCGCGCCCGCCGGCGTGATCCTGGCGAGCCCCGCGAACCCCACCGGCACAATCATCCCGCCGCACGAGCTGGAGGCGATCGCACGCGTCTGCCGCGAACGCGGGATCCGGATCATCTCGGACGAGATCTATCACGGCCTCAGCTACGGCGAGCGCACCCACTCCATGCTGGAGTACGAGCCGACGGCCATCGTCGTGAACAGCTTCTCGAAGTACTTCTCGATGGCCGGCTGGCGCCTGGGCTGGCTGATCGTGCCGCGCGCGGAGGCGGCGCGGGCGATCGCCTACATGGGCGCCCTGTTCCTGACCGCCCCTTCGCTGGCCCAGCACGCGGCGCTCGTCGCCATGGACTGCCGCGACGAGCTTGAGGGCCACCTGCAGACCTACCGCCGGAACCGGGAGCTTCTGCTCGATGCGCTCCCGCGCCTGGGTCTGAAGAAGATCGCGCCGCCGGACGGGGCGTTCTACGTCTACGCCGACGTCGGCGGGCTGACGGACGACAGCCTCGCCTTCTGCCGCCAGCTGCTGCAGGACACCGGGGTCGCCACCGCGCCCGGCATCGACTTCGATCCCGTCGACGGGCGGCGCTTCATCCGCCTCAGCTTCGCGGTCTCGACGCCCGAGATCGAGGAGGCGATCCGCCGCCTGACTCCGTGGTTCGAGGCGGCGTGGGCCAAGGCCGCCTGACGGAGCGCCGCGCCCTTACTGCGCCGCAGCTCCGACGGCGCCGGTGACAGCCGCCCGTGCGGCGCACTGCGCCAGCGCCTGACGCGTCTCGGGGCTCAGCGCCTCCGCGTTCCGGGCCGCGGCCTCGATGGAGCCCGTGCGGACGGTCTCGACGACCACCTTGGAGAGCGCATCGAGCTGGCCTGCATCCAGTTTCGACCCCAGCCGCTCGTCGATGCAGCCGCAGAAGGCCTCGCTCTGGCCCGCGATCGTGCAGGCGGTCTTCACGCCCACCATGCCGCTCGCCGTCTGCGCGGCCTCCTTGGCGAAGTCGTCAACGGTCTGCTTCACGGCGGTTCCGGCGCCTTCGCAGCCCGTGAGCGCAAGCGCAGCCAGGACCACCCCGGCCGCCCGAAGGTCGAACATCGATTGAGCTCCTCTCGACGGTGCAGCTGCTGAGATGGGGAGCCGTGACCCGGATCGCATCTGGGGACCACCAACTTCCAGAGAGACGCCGTTTGACTCCGTAAAGCTCCCATGAAACGCTCATATTAGGAGCGATAAGGAACATCATGTCCGAAGAGGTCTATACCGTCGAGCAGTTCGCGGAGCGGCTGCGCCTCCATCCGAAGACGGTTCTCCGCTTCATCCGCGAGGGCCGCGTGCGGGCCGTGAAGGTGGGGCGATCCTACCGGATCCTCCGCTCGGACCTGGAGGCCATGATCGGCGCCCACGGGGCCGCGCCGAAGGCGTCGTCGATCCGCGTGACCAGCATCGTGGACATCGATGGGGTCGACCCGGACCGCGCGCAGCGGCTGGCGCGGCAGATCACGGCCGCGCGCATGAGCGGTCGGGGGCACGCCGACCCGATGAGCCTGGACGTGGCGCACGATCCCGCGGGACGGCGGTTGAAGGTCATCATGGTGGGCGCGCCGGATGACGTCGCGGCGATGCTTCAGTTGCTGCGGTTCATGGGGGAGACCTGAGCCGATGACTGCGATCTGGAAGACGCCGGCGGGCGGCGAGGCGGTCCGCACGCGCTACCGCGAGTTCCTCACCCACTGGCCCGTCCCGCACGAGCATTTGCGGATCCCGACCTCGCAGGGCGAGACCTTTGTCGTCGCCAGCGGGCCGTCCGACGCGCCGGCGGTGCTGCTGCTGCACGGTTCGGTGTCGAACGCGGCGAGCTGGATGGGCGACGTGGCGCACCTGGCGCAGCGATTCCGCGTCTACGCGGTGGACATGATCGGCGAGCCGGGACTCTCGGCCGAAAGCCGTCCGACACTGGCCAGCGGGGTCTACGCCGGATGGCTGGGCGAGGTGATGTCGGGCCTGGGCGTCGAGCGCGCGGCGCTCGTCGGGATTTCACTGGGTGGCTGGCTGGCCCTGCAGTTCGCGACCGCCAACCCCTCGAAGGTGACCGCGCTCGCGCTGCTGTGCCCGGGCGGGGTCGGGCGGCACAAGAACGTGCTGATCTGGGCGCTGCCGCTGCTGATGCTGGGGCCCTGGGGACGGCGCAAGGCGACGGAGAAGATCCTGGGCCCGGCGCCGCCCGGCGACCCGTCGCCCGAGGCGGTCGCCTTCGGCGAGTTCATGCAGCTGATCTTCGCCAACTTCCGCCCGCGGACCGAGGCGCTGCCGCCCTTCGACGACGCGGCGCTCGCGCGGCTCGCGATGCCGGTGCAGGTCATCCTGGGCGCCCAGGACGCCATGATCGACTCGGCCGGCACGCGGGACCGGCTGCAACGGCATGCGCCGCAGACCGAGGTGATCTGGCTGCCCGACGCCGGTCACATGCTGATCAACCACGGGGCCGAGATCGAGCGCTTCCTGCGCAAGGCCGTGGGGTCGTGACCGGCCGGGTCGAGACCGTCGCCGGCGTCGCGGTGTACGTGTGCGACCGGGAGGGTCCGCCCCTCGACGGCGAACGCGCCGCGAGCGACATCCTGGGCGACATGTTCGGCTGCGAGGCCGAGGTGGCCGCCATCCCGGTCGAACGGCTGGGGGAGGGGTTCCTCACCCTCTCGACCCGGCTGGCGGGCGAGGTGACCCAGAAGTTCGTCAACTACGGGCGGCAGGTGGCGTTCGTGGGCGACGTCTCGGCGGCGGTGGCGCGCAGCGACGCGCTTCGCGACTACGTCCGCGAATGCAATCGCGGCCGCCACGTCTGGTTCGTGGCCGACATGGGCGAACTGGAGGCGAAACTGGCCGGGGCGCGCTAGAGGAGGCGGCATGCGCCTCTACCTTGCCTCCAGCCGGACCGGCGACGCCTTCCCGGAACTGCTCCGAATGGCGGGCCCCGGGGCGCGGGTCGGGGTCGTCTCCAACGCCGTGGACTTCATCCCCGACGCCGACCGCGCGGCCTATGCGCGAAACGTCTCGGACCCCGTGGCGGAGTTTCGGGCGGCAGGGTTCGACGCCTACGACCTGGACCTGCGCGGGTTCTTCCGCCGGCCGCAGGCTCTGCTGGAGGAACTGGAACGGACCCGGCTCGTCTGGGCGACGGGCGGCAACGCCTTCCTGCTCCGCCGCGCGATGCGGCAGAGCGGGTTCGATGCGATCGCGCCGGGCCTGATCTGGGCCGGGCGGCTGGTCTATGGCGGGTGGAGCGCAGGGGCGTGCGTGGCCGCGCCGAGCCTGCGTGGCCTGGAGATCATGGACGATCCTGCGGTCCTGGCGGATGGCTACGATCCGGAGGTCGTCTGGGAAGGGCTGGGCCTCGTCGATGCGGCCATCGTCCCGCACTACCGCTCGGACCACGCCGAGGCCGAGGCGGCCGGCCGCGCGGCCGCCTGGATGGCCGAAAACCGCGTCCCGCATCGCACGCTGCGCGACGGCGACGTGCTGATCCAGAACGGCGAGATGCTGGAACTGCACGCCGGCCGGCCTTGACGGCCGCCCGCCTGGCGCCCTCTCTCGGCGTCCGCAACAGTGAGGAAGACGCCATGCAGAAGCGCCGTATCGGTCAGTTCGAGGTCTCGGCCATCGGACTGGGCTGCATGAGTCTCTCCCACGCCTACGGCAGCCCGCCGCCGCGCGAGCGGGCCGAGGCCGTGCTGCTGGGCGCGCTGGACGCCGGCTACACCTTCTTCGACACCGCGGCCGTCTACGGCCTGGGCCACAACGAGACCCTGGTGGGCGAGGTCCTGGGCCCGCATCGGGACCGGTATGTGCTGGCGTCGAAGTGCGGGATCACCGACGCGACGGGCACGCAGCGGGGCATCGACGGCCGGCCCGAGACCATCAAGGCCGTCTGCGACGTCAGCCTGCGGCGGCTGAAGACGGACGTCATCGACCTCTACTACCTGCACCGCTGGGACCAGCGCGTGCCGATCGAGGACAGCGTCGGCGCGCTCGGCGACCTGGTGAAGGCCGGCAAGATCCGGGCGATCGGCCTCTCGGAGGTGTCCGCCCCCACGCTGCGGCGCGCCCACGCCGAGCATCCCATCGCCGCACTCCAGACCGAGTACTCCCCCTGGACCCGCAATCCCGAGATCGCCGTGCTGGACGCCTGCCGCGAGCTGGACGTGGCGTTCGTCGCGTTCTCACCGGTGGGCCGCGGCTTCCTCGCCGGCGAGTCGCACGATCCGTCGCGGCTGGAGGACGGCGATTTCCGCAAGACCATGCCGCGCTGGCAGGGCGCGGCGCTGGAGTCCAACCTGCGCCTCTACGCCCGCTTCAAGCAGATCGCCGACGACGAGGGCATGACGACGGCGCAGCTTTGCCTTGCCTGGCTCCTCGCCAAGGGCCCGGACATCATCCCGATCCCCGGAACGACCAACCCCGACCACATGCGGGAAGACGCCGCTGCGGCCGGGGTCACCTTGTCGCCCGAAGGCATGACACGGGTCGACGAGGCGGTGAACGGCGAGACCGTCGCCGGCTCGCGCTATCCACCGGCCCTGCAGGCCTCGGTGGACACCGAGCGGATGCCCACCGAGGCCGCCTAGCCCCTCCGCCGCCTGCCTTGGTCAGCACAAGACGGCGATGAGGCCCGCTTCCCGGCGTGAGATGCGAGCGTCCGGCGGGGCCGCCGCGCGCTCCAGGGGTTCAGCCAGGACGGCTTGGGTCCGTTGAGTGAAGCCCGCCCGGCGCGGCGCGGGAAGGCGCTGCGGCCTGCGCGGCGGTGCATGAAGTTGCACGGGCCTCAGATGGCCGATGGTTCCCGATAGGCCGCGCCCCTCGCCATGGAGCGGTCCAGGGGCATGCGCAGCAGCAGGTCCCCGCCCGCGGCGAAGGGCGTCGGCCCCAGATCGCGCACCAGGTGCGCGCGCAGGGCCTCGGGAACGGAGCCCTCCGGCGCCACGGGCTCCCGGCGCATCAGCTCTGCGAAGCAGGCGTCGTCGGCCTCGCGGTCGCCGCTGAGGTCGCCGATGCGCTCGAACATCATCGCCGTCGCCGTCGGCGTGCGGCCCGGATCCAGCGCCGCGCCCAGCATCAGGCCGTCCACCACCTCGGCCTTGGCGCTGGCCACGCCGTTGAAGATCCCGAAAACGAACGCGCCCGAGACGGTGTCCGCGACGATGGAAAAGAGCTGGTTCTGCAGCAGCAGCATCCACCCCTCCGCGCAGTGGCCGCCGGTGCCCATCTTCAGCGCCAGCAAGCCGTGCTCGTCGAGCCGGATCATGCCGTAGTCGTGCAGGAAGCGGCCCGGCATCAGGAGGTAGGGCCGGGTGGAGCGGAAGAACCCTTCGTACGCCGCGCCCCGCAAGGCCGTGGTCGAACGCACCTGCCCCATCAGGGCGAGCGTCAGCCCAGCCTCCGCGAGGTCGAGCCGCGCGGCGGCCTCCGGCCGCACGCCCAGGCGCTGGGCGAAGTCGGGCAGGGGCAGGTCCCAGTCCAGCAGGGTGAACCCCGGCGCCTGCTCGGCCACCAGCGCGGTCAGGCGCAGCAGATTGTGGTCCGACGGCTGCACGGCGCCGGTGACCCACCGCCCCACGACGGACTTGTCGACGCCCAGCGCGGCCGCCAGGCGGCCACGGCTGAGGGAGAGGGCCTTCAGCGTCAGGCCCAGCTTGGCGGTGAACGACTCCATGCCCCGCAGCCTTGCCCGGCGCCGGCGCCGGGGGAATCCCCTCACGGGGGGAGAAGGCGTCGGAAACCCTCAGGCGCAGAGGGCGCCGACGATCTCCTCCCGGCTGCCCACGCCCAGCTTGTGGCCCAGGTTGCGGACGTGGGTCACCACGGTCGACGCGCCCATCCCGAGCCGGTCGCCGATCACCGGGTACGACATGCCGGTGGCCAGCATGCGGGCCACTTCCTGCTCGCGCGGGGTCAGCGAGCGGAAGAGCGGCGAGCGCAGCATCTTCAGGCCGACGGGCAGGCGCTTCTCGATCTGCACGCCGACGGTGCGGGCCGCGCCTTCGGTGTTGGCGCTGAGCGCATAGGCCCGGATCACGAAGCGACCGTAGGCCGTCACGGTGTCGGTGCGGGCGACGCCGGAGCCTGCGCCCGCCAGCCCCTCCTCGACCCGCGACGCGAGGGTCTTCAGCATCGGCCGCGCCCAGTCGTAGACGCGGTCCCGCAGCACCGCGAGGTCGGCGGGCACCCCGGCCGCGCCGTGCAGCAACCGCCATGCCCCCGGGCTGGCATGCAGCACGCCGCCCTCGAGGTCGGTGACCAGGATCGCGGCCGCGTCCTCGAGATCGGTGTCCGGCCAGGCGTCCTCGGCCTGAAGACGCCCCATGGCCTGGACGATGTAGGGGCGGACGAGACGCAGGAGGCGCATCTCGTGATCGGTGAAATCCCGCGCCTTAGGCGGGCGCGCCACGCCCAGGTTGCCGATGGGTCGGTCGCCGTCGCGCAGCGCCAAGCCGGCGATCCAGTGATGCTCGCCCCGCCGGTACACCTCGTCATAGAGCTCGGTCTCGCCGAAGGCCGGCGTGTAGTCGCTGACGCGGATCACCGACAGCGCCGGATTGAGCTGCATCTCCCTCTGCCGCGGGTAGTAGCGGCCCTCCTCTGCGTCGAACCACCGCGTGGCGTAGCGGGTGATCAGCTCGGGCCCCGCGTCGACCGTGATGTAGGTGTCGATCGGCCGGTAGTCGGCGTCGAGCCAGAGCATCGCGGCCGTGTCGAACGGCGCGACCTCGGAGATCAGGCTCACGAACTCGGGGAAGGCGACGCGGTCCGGCAGCCCCAGCGCCGCCAGGCGCTGCAACGCCGACATCGCACGTCGAGCCCGATCCGACACCCGCCACCCTTCCTTAGGGCCCCACCCGTTCAGGCGGAGCCATGTGACGGGATGATGAGGCTCTAAATCAAGGCCTTGAGGGCGTTCGAACGCGCTCCAGGCCTCAGATGCGCCGCTCCAGCCCCTCCCAGAACGGCTCGCGCAGCTTACGCTTGAATATCTTTCCGGAGTCCTCGCGCGGCAGGTCGGCGGCCAGCTCGACGCGGCGCGGAACCTTGTAGCCGGCCACGTGGGCGCGCAGGTAGGCCTTCACCGACGCCTCGTCGAGGTCGGCGCCCTCGGCAGGCTGGACCACGGCGCAAACCCCCTCGCCGAACTCCTCGTCGGGGATCCCGAACACGGCGCAGTCGGCGACGCCCGGCATCTTCAGGAGCTCGGCCTCGATCTCGGCCGGATAGATGTTCACGCCGCCGGAGATGATCATGTCCTTGGCGCGATCGCACAGGTAGAGGAACCCGTCCTTGTCGAAGTAACCGATGTCGCCCGGCGCGATGAGGCCGGCCTTCTCGCTGTCGCGCCGCTTCTGGTCGTCGCCGTGGTAGGTGAAGTCGTTGATGAAGCGATTGCGCGACACGACCTCGCCCACCTCGCCCTGAGGGACGTCGGCGCCGTCCTTGTCGATGATGCGGACCTCGGCCTCGGGGATCGGCTTGCCGACGGTCCCGGGATGGGCCAGCCACTCCTCGCTGTTGCAGCTGACCACGATGCCGACCTCGGTGGCGCCGTAGTACTCCTCGATCACCGGGCCCCACCATTCGATCATCTCGCGCTTGATCGGGGGCGGGCAGGGCGCGGCGGCGTGCACCACGAACTTCAGCGAGCTGAGGTCGTACTTCCGCTTCACGTCCTCGGGCAGCTTCAGGAGCCGGTGGAACATGATCGGCACCATGTGCAGGTGCGTGACCCGGTGCGTCTCGATGAGCTGGAGCAGCTCCTCGGGGTCGAACCGGGGCTGGAGGATCGCCGTGCCGCCGGCCCGCGCCGCGAACAGCCCGTAGGCGTTGGGCGCCGAGTGGTACATCGGGCCGGTGACGACGGTGACCACGTCGGCGGGGTCGCCGAACCCCGAGAAGCCGAAGCCCCGCATGAGCACGCGGCCATAGACCTCGGTCTGCTCCGGCGTCGGCGGCGTGCGGCGCACGCCCTTCGGTCGGCCGGTGGTGCCCGAGGTGTAGATGATGGTCCCGCCCCCCTCGGCCGGCGGGCCGGCGTACGGGGCGAAGCCCTCCAGCCAGTCGCTCCAGGCGAGCATGCCGGGCGGGACGGGCGCCGGGTCGATGCCGTAGGCCTCGGCGATCTCCGGCGGGGTGGGGACCACCAGGACCGGCACGTCTTCGGGTATCGCCGAGGCGATGCCCGGGATCAAGTCGGCGTGGATGACGATGGCCTTCGCGCCGGAGTTCTCGAACAGGTAGGCGGCCTCGTCGGGCGTGTAGTGCCAGTTCACCGGCGTCGGGTAGGCCCCGAGGATCCCCGCCGCCGTGCTGGCCTCGAAGAACGGGAAGTCGTTGCGCAGGTAGAGCGCGATGAGATCGCCCTTGCCGATGCCCAGGCTCGCCAGCCCGCTGGCGGCCTTCAGCGCCCGCGCGTTCATGTCCTCGAGGGGGAGCCGGCGGGCCCCGCTGATCAACTCGCCCATGGCCGCCGCCTCACTTCAGGGCCGCCGGGAACTTCGGCAGGCTGTCGAAGTCCTCGGGCACGTGCTCGCGAACCACGCGCGCGTTGGTCCGGGCGGCCAGCGCCTCGGTGGCCTCGTAGCTCTTCAGCGTCTGGGCCCGGTCGGTGTTGAACCGCGGGACCTTCTTGCCCGCGCGGCTCTCGGCGAGGTGCCAGAGGTCGCCTGTCAGGAGCACCGTGCCGGCGCCCTTCAGCTTCAGCTCCAGGATGGTGTGGCCGGGCGTGTGCCCCGGCATCTGGTGGACGACGACGGTGCGGTCGCCGAACACGTCGAGCGACGGGCCTTCCACCAGCCGCGCCTTGGACGCCTCGAGCGCCGAATAGGCGGCGAACTGCGCCGCGGCGGTCCGGGCCTGCGGCCGGAAGGCATAGGTCTTCTCGTCGGGATCCACGATCCAGGTCGAGGCGGCGAACAGGCCGGCGTTGCCGATGTGGTCGAAGTGGCTGTGCGAGATCGAGATGAACTCGATGTCCGCCGGCGTCAGGTCGAGCGCGGCCAGCCCCGCGAGCAGCTTGTCCTTCGACGCGGGCGTACCGGTGTCCCAGACGAGGTCGCCCTTGGGGTGGCGGATCAGGTAGCAGGGCACCACCATGGTGCGGCTGACGCCCTTGTACGAGCCGTCGTCGGCGAAGCCGTCCGCGTCGGGAACCGGAAGCCGGCCGCAGTCGATCGCGTACAGCTCGAGCTGCTTCGGCGGGGCCTTCGCGGCCTGGACGGCGCCCGCAGCAAGGAGCGTCGCGGCCGCGGCGCCGATGAACACGCGGCTCAGGCCGCGGAGTTTCTCATGCATCTTCCTACCCATGGCGCTCTGATCGGCGCGTCGGGCCGACCTTGCCGTATGCGGGGCGGCGGCGTCTAGCGGCCTGCGGCGGCGAGGGCGATGGCGGCGATCAGCACCGGCGCGATCGCCACCATCCAGACCCCCGCGCGGGCCAGGTCGGCGACCCGCACGCCGGGCACGCTGACGGCGAGCGCCAGCCAGGGCGGCCCCGGGACGATATAGCCGCCGCCAGACGCGAGCGTGGCGGCGACGGCGAAGGCGACCGGGTCCCCGCCCACGGCGTTGGCCAAGACGACGGCGGCGGGAACCGCGATTGCGGTGCAGGCGAAGTTGTTCACCACCTCGGTCAGCAGGGCGAACCCGGCCACCAGTCCGATGAGCGCCAGCCAGGGCGGCAGTCCGGCGAGACCCGCGAGGGGTTCGGCCATCCACTTCGCCAGCCCCGTCTCGTTCAGGCCGCTCGCCAGGGCGACGGCGGCGCCCATGACGATGAACACCGCCCAGGGGGCGGCCTTCGCGTCGTCCCAGGTCAGGAGCCGCTCGCCCCGGGCCTCGCCGCTCGGCAGCACGAACAGCAACACGGCCACCGCCAGGACCACGACGGCGTCGGCGAGCTGCGGCGCGAAGGGCTTGATCCACGGCAGGGCGACGAGGCCCGCCAGCGCCGCCAGGCCGACGGCCAGGACGCGGCGCTGGGCGGTCGCCGCCTGCGATCCGTCCCCGAGCGCGGCGGCGAGCTCCTGGCGCGCGGGCAGGGCGAGGCGGAAGCGGAACGCCACGCCGGTCAGGACCGCCCACGCGATCAAGAGGCCGGCCAGGGCGAAGGGGAGGCCGTACGCCAGCCATCCGACGAAGGTGATCTCCTCGCCGGTCTGGCGCGCGATGAGGCCTGCGCCGATGGCGTTCGCCGGCGCCGCCACCAGGCTCGCCTGGCTGCCCAGGCCAGCCCCGTAGGCCACCGCGATCGCCATGGCGCGGGTGAACCGGCGCGCGTCGGGGGAATCGGGATCCGCCCGCGTGGCGGCGGCGATCAGGGCGGTGGCGGCCTGGAGCATGATGATCGTCACGACGGTGGCGACCATCCACATGCCGAGGAGGGCCGAGGCGATCATCACCGCCAGGACCAGCCGCCGGGGACCGCCGCCGCCCACCCGCACGGCCGCCTGCGCCAGCCTGCGGTGCAGGCCGTACTTGGCGATCGCGATCCCGATCATGGCGCCGCCGAACACGAGCGCCACCAGGGGGGAGGCGTACCAGCGGGCGACCTCGTCGGCCGGCGCCACGCCCAGCAGCGGGAAGAAGACCATCGGCGTCACCGCCGTGACGGCCAGCGGCAGGGCCTCGGTCAGCCACCAGATCAGCACCACGGCCAGGACGGCGGCGACGCGCCAGCCTTCCAGGCTCAGGCCCTGCGGCGCCGGCGCGAGCAGCATCAGCCCCAAGGCCGCGATCCCGGCGGCCAATCCCCAAGCCTTCATCCGCCCCTCCGCACCGGCGGCCAAGCTAGACGACGCGGCCGGATGGCGTCATCGGGATTCGCCCGGGACGGCGTCGTGCGGCGGGGCGGGGCTCAGGCGGCGGTGACGGGCAGCCGCAGAAACACGTGGCCGCCCGGCGTGGGCGGGGGCAGGGCGCCGGCCCGGATGTTCACCTGCAGCGACGGCAGGATCAGCGTCGGCGGCGCCAGCGTCGCGTCACGGGCGTTGCGCAGGGCCACGAACTCCGCCTCGCTGACGCCGTCGTGGACGTGCACGTTGCGCGCGCGCTCCTCGGCGACGGTGGTCTCCCATCGGACCTCCGTCCGCCCCGGAGGCAGGTAGTCGTGACCCACGAAGATGCGGGTCTCCGGCGGCAGGCCGAGGATCTTGCGCGTGGACCGGTAGAGCGCCGCGGCGTCGCCGCCGGGGAAGTCGGCCCGGGCCGTGCCGTAGTCGGGCATGAAGAGGGTGTCTCCGACGAAGGCGGCGTCGCCGATGAGGTAGGTGACGCACGCCGGAGTGTGGCCCGGCGTGTGCAACACGCGCACCTCGAGGCGGCCGAGCGGAAGGACGTCGGTCTCGTCGACGAGGCGGTCGAAGGCGGCGCCGTCCGGCGCCACGTCGTCGGCTTCGAACACGGGGATGAACTGCTTCTGCACCTCGGTGATGCGCGCGCCGATCACGATCTCGGCGCCCGTCCTGCGGCGGATGTGGTCGGCGGCCGAGAGGTGATCGGCGTGGGCGTGGGTTTCCAGCACATAGCGTAGGTCCAGGCCCTGATCGGCCACGGCCGCAAGGACCGCGTCGGCCGAGCCGGTCGAAAGACGGGCGCCCTTCGGTTCGAAATCGAGGACCGGGTCGATCACGGCGGCGGCGCCCGTGTCCGGGTCGCTGACCAGATAGGTGGCGGTCGATGTGGCGGGGTCGAAGAACGTCTGAACGCGGGGTTGCATGGCTTGAGCCTCCTGCGGCGTGGCTCATACATATTAGAACTTGCTAAATTAGCAATACCTAATATATGAGCCTCATGTTCGATCTCGCGAACTTCGACATCGCCCGGTTCGAGGCCAGCGCCGCGGAGGCCGCCAAGCTCCTGCGCGCGCTCGCCAACGAGCGTCGGCTGATGATCCTGTGCCAGCTGGCCGACGGCGAACGCTCGGTCGGGGAGCTTCTGCCCCGGGTCGGCCTCTCCCAGTCGGCCCTTTCTCAGCATCTCGCGGTGCTCAGGGAAGAGGGCGTCGTGGCCACCCGCCGCGAAGCCCAGACGGTGCGCTACCGGATCGCAGACCCGGCCGCGGTCCGGGTGGTGACGACGCTCGCCGAGATCTTCTGCCCCCCAGACATGAGGTCCCCTGATGCAAGCCGCCCTGATCCCCCTCAAGCCGGGCGAGGTGGCTGAGCGCCTGAAGCGGCGCGAGGCCGTTCTCGTCGACATCCGCGAGCCCGATGAGTTCGCGCGCCGGCACGTGCCCGGCGCCCTCTCGAGGCCGCTGTCGGCTTTCGAAGACGCCCCCCTCAGGGTCGAGCCCGGCCGCGACGTGGTGTTCACCTGCCGGACGGGCTTGCGGACCGGCGCGAACTGCGACCGCCTGGCCGCCGCCGTCGACGGCTCCGCCTTCGTCCTGGAGGGGGGCGTCGACGCCTGGGCCCAGGCCAACCTCCCCGTCGCCGAAGACCGCAAGGCGCCGCTGGAGATCATCCGCCAGGTCCAGATCGGCGCCGGCGGGCTGGTGCTCGCGGGCCTGGCGCTCGGCTGGCTCGTCCACCCGGGTTTCCTCCTGCTCTCCGCCTTCGTCGGCGCCGGCCTGACGCTCGCGGGCGTCACCGGCTTCTGCGGCATGGCCCGCCTCCTGGCG
This sequence comes from Phenylobacterium sp. T106, assembly GCF_057219735.1. Lineage (NCBI taxonomy): Bacteria > Pseudomonadati > Pseudomonadota > Alphaproteobacteria > Caulobacterales > Caulobacteraceae > Phenylobacterium > Phenylobacterium sp. T106. Next base: position 405,579 of record NZ_JBXVWA010000002.1, read on the forward strand.
CTGGCGCCTTGGAACCGCCGCGCCGCCTGAGGACGCCATGGACCCGATCGCCGCCCACCTCGCCGCCACGGCCAGCGGCGCCCTCGTCGGCCTCCTGCTCGGGGTGTTCGGCGGGGGCGGCTCGGTGCTCGCGACCCCGCTCCTGATCTACGCGGTGGGCGTCAGCGATCCTCATGTGGCGATCGGAACCTCCGCCGCGGCGGTGGCGGTCAACGCGCTCGCGGGCCTCGCCATGCAGGCCCGCGCAGGCCGGGTGAAGTGGCCGTGCGCGCTCGTGTTCGGCGCGGCGGGCCTCGCCGGCTCGCTGACCGGCGCGCACCTGGCCAAGCAGATGGACGGACAGGCGCTGCTGCTCTGGTTCGCCGCGGCCATGGCGCTGATCGGCGGCTCCATGCTGCTGCCGCGCCGCGACGCGGGCGACCCCGACGTCCACCTGACGCCGCCGCTGGTCCTGCGCCTCGCGCCGGCGGGCCTCGCCACGGGCCTGGCGGCGGGCTTCTTCGGCATCGGCGGCGGCTTCCTGATCGTGCCGGGCCTGATGGCCGCCACCGGCATGACGCTGGCGCACGCCGCGGCGTCGTCCCTGGTTTCGGTGGCCCTGTTCGGCGCGGCCACCAGCGCGAGCTACGCGGCGTCCGGCCTCGTGGACTGGGGGCTGTTCGCCGCGCTCGTGGCAGGGGGCGCCGGCGGTGTCCTGGCCGCGGGTCCGCTGGCGCGGCATCTGGCCGGCCGCGCCGACCTGGCGCGGCGGATCTTCGCCGTGATGGTAGTCGCCGTGGCGGGTTACGTGGCCTTCCGGACGATCTAGACCATGCCCGCCTTGCGCAGCGACTGGTAGGCCTTGATCACCCGCTGCAGGCGGTGCTCGCCCGAACGGTCGCCGTTGTTCGCGTCGGGGTGCAGGCGGCGCACCAGCTCGGTGTAGCGGGCGCGGATCTTGGGGCCGTCGGCGTCCTCGTCCAGGTCCAGGTCCGCCAGCGCGTTGCGCTCGATCTTGCCCAGCCGCCGGGCCTCGGGCTCGGGTTTCCGCTGCGGGCCGCCCCCGAACATGTTGAAGGGATCGCGGTACCCCTGGCCTGAGCCGAACTTCGCCGTGAAGGCGGCGGCCTCGCGGCTCATGCGGCCGGCCTTCATCTCCCAGGTGGGCCGCCCGCCGGTCATCATCTCTTCCTGCTGGCGGCGGCGGACCTCGGCCTCGGGCAGGCCGGCGAAGAAGTTCCAGTTGCGATTGTACTCGGCCGCGTGCGGCTGGCAGAACCAGTAGTGCTCGTGCAGCATGTCGCGCGCCTTCGGCGCCCGCGCGGTGGCCGCCCGGCGGCAGCCGGGGTGGTCGCAGGCCCGCTCGCCGGGCTTCAGGGCATGCACGTCCTGCGCCGACTCGTCGTTGTCCGACGGGGGGCGGACGCGGATGTCCACGAACTTCGGCTTGTATTGAAACGCGCCCGGCATAAGCCAAGTATGAGGCGCAGAAACTTCCGTACAAGAATTGAAGGTGTCGGCGATGGGCGCCATATTCGATGCCATCCGAGACAAGCTGACGACGGCGTTCGAGCCCACACGGCTCGAGATCGTCGACGATTCCAGCCGGCACGCGGGACACGCCGGCGCGCGCGAGGGCGGCGAAAGCCACTTCAATGTGACGATCGAGTCCCAGGCGTTCGCGGGGACGCCGCGCGTGGCGCGCCAGCGCATGGTCTACAAGGCGCTGGACGAGGAGCTCGCGGGCCCGGTCCACGCGCTTTCGGTGAAGGCGCTCGCGCCCGGCGAAAGCTGAGCGCGACAATCAGTCGGAGCCGCCCACGCGGTCCCGAAACGTCGGGAGGATGCGGTGAAGACGACCATCACGGTCAACGGACAGGCGCGGTCGCTCGACCTCGACCCTCGCACGACCCTGCTCGACGCGCTGCGCGAGCACCTCAGGCTCACCGGCGCCAAGAAGGGCTGCGATCATGGACAGTGCGGCGCCTGCACGGTGCTGGTGAACGGCGTGCGCATCAACGCCTGCCTCTCGCTCGCGGTGATGCACGATGGGGACGAGGTCCTCTCGATCGAGGGGGTCGGCGCGCCCGGCCGCCTCCATCCGGTGCAGCAGGCGTTCCTGAGCCAGGACGCCTTCCAGTGCGGCTACTGCACCCCGGGCCAGATCTGCTCCACCCTGGGTCTGCTGGCCGAGATCGCCGCCGGACACCCCAGCCAGGAGACGCCACCCGACGCGCCCCCGGTGCTGAGCGACGCCGAGATCCGCGAGCGCATGAGCGGGAACATCTGCCGCTGCTCGGCCTATCCGCAGATCGTCGCGGCCATCCGCCAAGCCGCCGAGGCGCTCGCGTGAGGCCCTTCACCTACGAACGCGCCGCCGACGCCCGCGCGGCGGTCAAGTCGGCGGCCGAGACGCCCGGGGCGAGGTTCATCGCCGGCGGCACCAATCTGCTCGACCTGATGAAGCTCGAGATCGAGCGGCCCCAGCACCTGATCGACGTGGGACGGTTGCCCATGGCGGAGATCGAGGACACGCCGGATGGCGGGCTGCGCCTCGGCGCCGTCGCCTCGAACACGGCCGTGGCGGCGGATCCCCGGGTCCGCGCGCGCTACCCGGTGCTGTCGCAGGCGATCGTCGCGGGGGGCTCGCCACAGCTGCGCAACAAGGCGACCGTCGCCGGCAACCTGCTGCAGCGGACCCGCTGCGCCTACTTTTACGACACCTCCAAGCCCTGCAACAAACGCGAGCCCGGCTCGGGATGCGGCGCCCTGGAGGGACTCAACCGCAACGCCGCCATCTTCGGCGCCAGCCACGCCTGCATCGCCACCCACACGTCCGACATGGCCGTGGCGCTCGTCGCGCTGGACGCGCGGGTCGAGACGCTGACGCCGTCGGGCCAGGCGCGCAGCTTCCCGATCCTGGAGCTGCACCGCCTGCCGGGCGAGATGCCGCACCTGGAGACCCATTTGGTCCCCGGCGAACTGATCACCGCGGTGACCCTGCCGCCCCCGCCGCCGGGCGGGCAGACCTACCGAAAGGTGCGCGACCGCGCGTCCTACGCCGGCGGGCTGGCCAGCGTCGCCGTGGCGGGCGGCGCCCTCGCGCTCGGCATGGTCGCCCACAAGCCCTGGCGGGCGGTCGACGCGGAGGCGGCGCTGGCTTCCGGCGCGTCGCCTTCGGAGGCCATGGCGCGCGAACTGGCGGGGGCGTCCTCCGCCGGCCGCAACGACTTCAAGATCCCGCTGGTCGCGCGCCTGGGCGCCGCGGCCATCGGCGAAGCCCGGGAGGGCGCGCGATGAGCACGGTCAGCGACTGGGATGTCCCCAACCCGGTGAAGGAGAACCGCTCGGGCCTGATCGGCAAGGGGGTCGACCGGTACGAGGGCCCGCTGAAAGTCACGGGCACGGCGCCCTACGCCTACGAGGTGCAGCCTCCGTCGCCGCCGGCCTACGGCGTCATGGTCGGCGCGACCATCGCGGCCGGCCGCATCACCGACGTCGATACGGCTGCGGCCGAGGCCTCGCCCGGCGTCCTGGCCGTCTGGACCCACCGGAACGCGCCAGCGCAGCCGCCGCGGGGCACGAAGGCGCATCCGCGCAGCACCGCCGGCTCGAAACCCGCCCTCGAAAGCGACCGGGTCACCTACTGGGGCCAGCCGGTCGCCTTCGTCGTGGCCGACACGCTGGAGAACGCGGTCGCCGCCTCGCACATGGTGAAGCTGACCTTCGCCGCCGACGCGCCTGACGTGGACTTCCGGGCCCGCCTCGGCGACGCCGTGGATCCGCCGGGCGAGAAGGACGTCGAGGTCGGCGATTTCCAGGCCGGCTTCGAAGGGTCCCCGGTCCGGCTGGACGAGACCTGGTCCACGCCGATCCAGAACCACGTCCAGATGGAGCCCTGCGCCTCGCTGGCGTGGTGGGAAGGCCCGGACCGCTGCATCGCCCACACCTCGGTGCAGATGGTGAAGCCGGCCCAGCACGGCCTGGCCGAGACCCTGGGCATCGATCGCGACGCGGTGCACCTGATGACGCGGTACATCGGCGGCGGCTTCGGCGGGAAGGGCCAGACCTACGACGACCTGACCCTGGCCGCGCTGGCCGCGCGCGCCCTGGGGCGGCCCGTGAAGGTGGCCTTCACGCGCCAGCAGATGATGCACGGCACGATCCACCGGCCGGCGACGGTGATGCGCGTGCGCCTGGGGGCCGAGCGCGACGGGCGGCTGAACGCCATGTCGATCATGACCTGGACGCACTGCCATTCGGACGGGAGCTTCACGGAGCATGCGTCGAACTTCGCCCGCTCCCTCTACGCTGCGCCGAACCGGCTGACCGGTCACCGGCTGGTGCGGCTCGACCTGCCGCACGCCGGTCCGATGCGCGCCCCGGGCGAGGCCTCGGGCACGCTCAGCCTCGAATGCGCCATGGACGAACTGGCCGAAACGCTGGGCCTGGATCCGGTGGAGCTCCGGATCCGCAACGAGCCCGAGGTGGACCCTGAGAACGGGCGGCCCTTCTCCCAGCGTCAGCTGGTCCGCTGCCTGAAGGAAGGGGCGCAGCTGTTCGGATGGGACCGCCGGCTGCCGACGCCGGGCCAGGTCCGCGACGGCCGGTGGCTGGTGGGGCTGGGCATGGCCGCCGCCATCCGCGGCAACTTCCTGCTGCCGGCCAAGTGCAGCTTCTCGGTCGACGCCGACGGCGTGATCACCGTCCGCCAGGGCATGACCGACATCGGCACCGGGACCTACACCGTGCTGGCCCAGATCGCCGCCGAGACCCTGGGCGTGCCGCTGGGCCAGGTCGTGGTCGAGATCGGGGATTCCGAACTGCCCCCGGCGCCCGGCTCGGGCGGTCAGTTCGGCGCGGCGACGGCCGGGTCGGCGGCCCTCGCCGCCGGCGTGAACCTCCGCAAGGCCATCGCCGATCTTGCGGTGAGCGATCCCGGCTCTCCGCTGCATGGGGGCGATTCCGCCTCAGTCACCTTCCAGGACGGCGTCGTGGCGCTGGAGAACCGGTCGGAGACCCTCCGTGACCTTGTCCGGCGGGCCGCGCCCGCGGGCCTGACGGTCGAAGGGGAGATCCGCCCGGCCCAGGATGCGCAGCGCTGGAGCACCCAGACCTACGGCGCCCACTTCTGCGAGGTGGGCGTGGATCCGGTGACCGGGGAGGTGCGGGTGCGCCGGATGCTGGGCGTGTTCGCCGCCGGACGCATCCTCAACACCAAGACGGCGCGCAGCCAGCTGACGGGCGGCATGATCTGGGGCGTCGCCTCAGCGCTGACCGAGGGCAATGCGGTGGACCCGCGCTATGGGTCCCTGATCAACCAGGACCTCGCCCAGTACCTGGTGCCGGTCCAGGCCGACATCGGCGACCTGGAGGCGATCATGCTGGACGAGGTGGACGACAAGGCCAACCCCATGGGGATCAAGGGCGTCGGCGAGCTCGGCAATTCGGGCGCGGGCGCGGCCGTCGCCAACGCCGTCTACAACGCCTGCGGGGTGCGCCTGCGCGACTATCCGATCACGCCCGACAAGCTCCTCGCCGGCCTCATCGACGCCGGGCGTTGACGGGCGGGTCGCGGTGCGGCGAACGTCGGCGGGCGTTTCCGGGAGTTGGTCATGGTCGACGCCTTCCACCACGGCACGGTTCATCGGGCGGGCGACGACCTCCAGGCGGCCCTTCGATCGGACCCCGACGTCCTCCTGCTGTGGGAGCGCCTGACGCCGCTCGGGCGGAACGAGTTCATCTGCTGGGTCGACGACGCCAAACAGGCCGCGACGCGTCGCCGCCGCATCGAACGGACCTCCGCCGAGCTGCGGGAGGGGAAGAAGCGGCCGTGCTGCTGGCCCGGCTGCATTCACCGCGACGACAAGGCGCCGGGCCGGTGGCGGCAGGCCATGCTGAACGAGCGCGAGGCGAAGCGGCGCCCGAAGGCCGGCTGACGCGAGATCCGCGCGCCGGGGGCCGTCGATGCCGCTTCTGCAGAGCGGTTATGCGCAAACCGGCGTAGCCGAGCCGCCAGCTTAACAATATCTCCTCACCTGCCGGTGATGATGCCGGCGGACGAGGAGACTTCCGGACGTGAAGCTGCTGCTGAGCGCAGTCGTGTTCGCAGGTTCGCTGGGCCTTCTGCTCAGCGACCGGGCCGCGAGCGCCTTCCCGTACCTCTAGGCGCTGGTCGCGGTGCGCAGCTCGCCCAGCACGCGCGCCAGGTCGCCCTCGCGGAACGGCTTCTGGAGGACCGGCGAGCCCCGGTCCACATCCCGCAGACCCGCATCGCCGTAGCCGGTCGCGAACGCGAACGGCGCGCCCTTCTCCCGGAGCAGGTCGGCCAGGGGGAAGATCGGCTGACCGCCCAGGTTCACGTCGAGGACCGCGCAGTCGAGCTCGGCCTCCCTCGCCAGTTCCATGGCTTCGTCGAGACGCGAGGCCGGGCCGACCACGGTGCAGCCCAGGTCGCTCAGCATGTCCTCGATCAGCATGGACACCATCATCTCGTCCTCGACCACCAGGACGCGCAGGCCTTCTAGGTTAGCCTGGGTGTTCATTGCACGCACTCCGACACCAGGGGCCGCTTGGGGGGGATTGGGCCCTGTCGGAGCCTGTCTAGAGGATGCGTGACGGGTTGTCGCGTCAACCATTGCGGCACAGCTGCTTCCCCTCGTATCGTCGCGGGCCGCGCGGACCCCCGTTGCCTGAACGGCGAAGCTTCACGGTGGTTCCCGCGATGATGGGTCGCGGCGGGTGCGACCCGGCGTCTTGGTGTTTGGGAAACCTTCTTGCTGCACAACCTGGCCTTGAGCGAGGGCCAACCCATGTTTGATTTCACCGTGCGGGCGCGAAGCGGCCACTGGGTCCTGCAGGACGCCGAGGCCGGGGACCTCGGGGCCTATGAGACGCGTGACGAGGCGCTGGCGGCGGCCAGCGACTGGGTCCGGCTCATCGACATGCCCTGGCCGGTGCTGGTCTGCGACGACGAGGGCGAGTGGGACCAGACCCTGGTGGAGCCGTCGCGGCCCCACTGACGTCCGCCCGGCCGAACATTACGGCGCGTTTAAGTATTAAGTCGCTGTAATTATCTTAAAACGGTGTCATTACTCGGTATTCACGGGCGCTCAGCCGCGTCCGGAAGTATTCGTTTCCTTGCCGGCGGACAACACCGTCGGACGCGCAACCGCTCCGAAGGAAACGACCATGATGAACATCGCCACCCGCATCTCCGGCGTCGCCATGCTGGCGCTCGCGGCCCTCCCCATCGCCGCGCTGCCCGCCTCGGCCCTCGCCGCCACCACAGTGAAGGTGTCCGACCTCAACCTGCTCTCCCCGCAGGGTCAGGCCGCCTTCGAACAGCGCGCTGACCAGGCGGCCCGCAGCTACTGCGGCGCCGTGTATGGCCTGAACCAGCGCGCCGCCTGCCGCGTCGCGGTCAAGGCCGAGCTCGCCGAGAAGGTCGCGGTCGTTCGCGCCGCCCAGCTCGAGCGCGCTTCCACCTTCGCCGCCCGCTAGCTCTCCCTTAGAGCGGGCGTGCGAAGCGGGCCCGCGGCCGCCCCAGCCGCGGGCCCTATCGCATCCGGACCGCCTTGCCTCAGGCGGCGTCCACCAGGACGATTTCGGCGTCCTCGAGCGCCGTCACCCGAAGGACCTCCTCGTCCTTCACCGCCGCCCCGTCCCGGGCGTTCAGCCGGACCCCGTTGACCTCCACGGCGCCCGCCGCGGGCACCAGGTAGGCGTGGCGGTTCCGGCCCAGCCGATACTCCGTCGTCTCGCCGGCCTTCAGGGTCGCGCCCGCGACCCGCGCGTCCGTGCGGATCGGCAGGGCGTCCTCGTCACCGTCGATCCCGCTCGCCAGGGTCACGAAGCGGCCGGCCCGGTCGCCCTTCGGGAACGGCCTTGCGCCCCAGCTGGGCGCGCCCCCGCGGGCCGTCGGCTCGATCCAGATCTGGAACAGCGTCGTGGTCTCGGGCTCGAGGTTGTACTCGGCGTGGCGGATGCCGCTGCCGGCGCTCATCACCTGGACGTCCCCGGCTTCGGTCCGTCCTCGGTTGCCCAGGCTGTCCTCGTGGGTCACCGCGCCTTTCCGCACATAGGTGACGATCTCCATGTCGGCGTGCGGATGCGGCGGGAAGCCGGAGTTCGGCGCGATCTCGTCGTCATTCCAGACCCGTATCGGCCCCCACCCCATGTTGTCGGGGTCGTAGTAGTTCGCGAAAGAGAAATGGTGGCGGGCCTTCAGCCAGCCGTGGTCCGCGCCGCCCAGGCGCGCGAAAGGCCTTCTGTCGATCATCGTACCGTCTCCCGCCGACGCCCGTGCGTCGGCCTTCGGCGAACAAGATAGTGTCTCCGCGCGGGTCACAAACGGGCGATCAGGGAAGATGATTGCGTCGGAAATGGAATGAATGCCGCGAACCTGACAGCAGGTTGCGGCTCGCCTTCAGCCGCGGTTCATTGCGGTCAAGGTTGGATGGGCCTGCATTTCAGGAGGCTGACCCCCATGAACCGGACCCTGACGCTCGCTGCGTTGGCTACGCTGACCATCGCCGGCGCCGCCGCCGCCCAGCCGTATCGAGGCGGGACGGCGACGCTCTACGACCAGCCGAACTTCCAGGGCGCCTCCGTGACCATCACCCAGTCGACGCCCGACCTGGGACGGTGGCGGTTCAACGACCGCGCGCAGAGCGCCCGGTTCGAGGGACGCTGGCTCATCTGCGAGCACGATGACTTCCGTGGACGCTGCCAGGAGGTGCGCGGCGATGTCCCGAACCTCCACCAGTACGGGCTGATGGCGCAGGTCTCGTCCCTCGAGCCGGCCGGCCGCCCGGACGGTCCCGGCCGGCCCGGCGGCCCCGGTTTCCCCGGCCCTGGCTTCCCGGGCGGCGGCGCGCGCGGCGTCGACGGCGCCACTACGGTCTTCTTCCCGCGCCCGACGGTCCGCGGCCTCGACGTCGCGGCTGGAGACCGTGGAGCCAACGCCTACTGCCGCAGCCAGGGACTGGGTCGCGCCGTCTGGTACGACTCGAGTTCCCGCGCCCGCGAAGCCGTCGGTCCGGACGGAGAGCTTGTCGGCCGCAGCGACGTGCTGCGCGACCTCCTCTGCCGCAAGTATTGACGCGCGCGCCGCCCTCCTGGCCACTGGAGGCCGGGAGGGCCGCGCATGTTCCGAAGGCTTGCGACCGCGCTGGCGGGAATGCTGATGCTGGGCGCGGGAGAGGCCGACTGGCGGGCTCTGGACCCCGAGAACACGCTCGTCATCGGCACGACCAAGGGCCCGGTGGTGGTCGAGCTGCGCCCGGAGTTCGCGCCGCGCGGCGTCGAGCGCGTGAAGCAGCTGGCCCGGGAGGGAGTCTACGACGGCCTCCAGTTCCACAGGGTGATCGACGGCTTCGTGGCCCAGACGGGCAACCCGAACAACCGCGACGGCGGCGTGTCCCGCCACCCTGATCTTCCCCCCGAGTTCAGCTTCCGCATCCCGCCCGACATCGCCGACGTCGTGGTGGATCGAAGCGACGCGCGCGAAGGCTTCGTGGGCGCCACGCCGTTCCAGGCGGTGTCCCGGGCCGAGCAGGCGTTGCGCCCGGACGATCCCCGCATCCGGGGCTGGGGCGCCTATTGTCCCGGCGTGATGGGCATGGGCCGCCAGGCCGACCCGGGCACGGCGAACGCCGAGATCTTCTTCATGCGGGCGCCGGCGCGCCGGCTGGACCACGAGTACACCGTCGTCGGCCGCGTGGTCTCGGGCCTGGAGGCGATCCGTGCGGTGGCCGTGGGCGAGCCGCCGAAAGTGCCCGACCTGATGCTGAAGGTCCGCGTCATGGCCGACCTGCCGCCGGCCGAGCGTCCGCGCCTGGAGGTCATGGACACGCGGGGACCCGCCTTCCGCTCGCGGCTGGCCGTCCTGAAGCGGGAGAAGGGCGCGGCGTTCACGATCTGCGACGCCGACGTTCCGGTCCGGACGCGCTGAGCGTGCGACGATGCGCGCAATTGGCGAGTAGCACTCGCCTCCATACACCCGGCTGCACGGGAACCGGGGCCGGCGATGCGTTTCGAAGTTGTGGAAGTGCCGGACGGCTGGGTCGTCCGGAGCGAAGGTCGCGACCTGGCGCGCTACGCCGACCAGGATGCGGCGCTCGCAGACGTGGCCGAGCGCCTGAGCCGCGCCGAGGCCGGCGAACCGGCGGGGCTCTCGGTGCGTTTCCAGCGCAAGGCGTCCTGAGACGCTCCAGGCGGCCAGCGGCTATGGCGGCCCTCCCGCGAACCGCCTAAGCCTGGGTCATGACCTTCATTCGATCGCTCAGCGTCCAGGTGCTGATCGCCCTCGCGCTCGGGCTCGCGGGCGGCGCGATGGCCGCGGCCTACGGCGGGGCGCCGATGGCGCGCCTCATCGAGAACGTCGAGGCCGTGGGCGCGCTCTGGCTGAACGCCCTGCGCATGACCGTCGTGCCGCTGATCTTCGCGGTGCTCGTGACCGGCATCGCCCAGGTGTCCGACGCCGCCGCCACCGGCCGGCTCGCGGTGCGCGCGGTCACGTGGTTCGTCGCCCTCCTGGTGCTTTCGGCTGTGGTGGCGATCCTCGTCGTCAACGGCGTGCTGGCGCTCTGGCCCGTGAGCGAGGCCGCGTCGGCCGCGCTGCGCGCGGGCGCACAGGCGCCACCGGCGGACGCGCCCACCTCGCCCGACTTCGCCGCCTGGCTGAAGGGGCTCGCGCCCGCAAACCCTATCCGGGCGGCCGCGGAGGACGCCGTGCTGCCCGTTGTGGTCTTCGCCGTGTTCACGGGGTTCGCCCTCACGCGGCTGCCCGAGGGGCGCGGCCGCATCCTGATCGACGTCTTCCAGGCCCTCGGCGAGGCGATGATCGTCGTGGTGCGCTGGGTGCTGGCCGTCGCGCCGGTGGGCGTCTTCGCCCTCGGGCTGGGCGTCGGCCTCCGGGCCGGGGTGGGGGCCGCGGGCGTCCTCGGGCAGTACGTGGTCACCGCCTCGTTTGCAGGGCTCGTCATCACGGCCATCGGCTACGGCCTGGCCGTGACCGTGGGACGCGTCCCCATGGCGCGCTGGGCGCAGGCGACGGCGCCGGTTCTCGCGACCGCCTTCGCGACCCAGTCGTCGCTGGCCTGTCTGCCAGCGATGATCGAGCGCAGCCGCGACGACCTGGGCGTGCCCGCGCGCGTCGCGGGCCTGGTCCTGCCGCTGGCCGTGGCGGTGTTCCGCTTCACCAGCCCCGCGGTGAACCTCGCCGTCTGCATCTTCGTGGCCAAGGTGTACGGCCTCGAGCCGACGGCCCTGCAGTACGTCGGCGCGGCCCTGGTGGCGATGGCGGTGGCCGTGGGCTCGGTCGGCCTGCCCGGGCAGGTCTCCTTCATCGTCAGCGTGGCCCCGATCTGCCTGGCGCTCGGCCTTCCCATCGACCTCCTGCCGATCCTGTTGGCCGTCGAGGTGGTCCCGGACATCTTCCGGACGCTGGGCAATGTCACCGGCGACATGGCCGTCACGGCCATCGTGGCCAAGGACGAGCCGGCTGACCCTGAGGCGCCTAGCCAAGCCTGAGCCGATCCGGCAGGTTCGCGCGCCATGCCGAACGAACCCTTCTTTCGAAAGGACGGGGACCTCTTCATCCCCACCCGCGCCGGGATCGGACCCTGGACCGCCGACTCGCTCCACGGCCGGCTGATCATCGGCCTGCTGGGCGCCGAGATCGAGCGCCGCTTCCGCACGCCGGACTACATGCCGGCCCGCCTGACCGTCGACATGTACCGGCTGCCGGACCTGTCTCCGGTCGAGGTCAGGACGCGCGTCGTCAAGGACGGCTACCGCATCAAGGTGATCGACGCCGAGTTCGTGTCCGGCGGCGAAAGCGCCGGGCGCGCCACCTGCCAGCTCCTGCGCCGGACCGAGAACCCGCCGGGGAACGTGTGGACTCCGGAGCCGTGGGATGCGCCGAAGCCCGGCGACATCCCGCCGCCGGAGCCCAGCCGGGCGCCCATGGGCGGCATGTGGGAGGTCCGCCCGATCGCCGGCGGGTTCGGCCAGGTCAGCATGCCGCGCCGCGTCTGGATGGCCGAGGTGCGCGAGCTGGTGGAAGGCGTGCCGTTCACCCCGTTCGCGCGGGTCGCCACCGCCGTGGACTTCGTCAGCCCCTTCGCCAACGCGGGCGACGCAGGGCTCGGCTACATCAACTCGGACGCCACCTTCTACCTGCACCGCGAGCCGGTCTCGAAGTGGGTCGGGTTCGACGTGACCGCCCACGGCGCGACGGCCGGCGTCGCGATCGGCGAATGCCGCCTCTACGACGAGGACGGCATGATCGGCTTCGCGAGCTGCACGGCCCTGGCGCAGAAGCGCAAAGTGTAATTCCCTCCCGCCCAGGGAGGCCCCGAATGAAGATCCTGAAGCTGCTGGGCGGCGCGCTCGCCGCGCTCGCGTTGACGGTCGCGCCGGCCTGGGCGGCCGGTCCCAACGCGTTGGACGCCTATGTCGCCAAGCCCGATCCCAGCTTCGGGTTCACTGTGGTGGGCGTCCAGAAGGGGCTCGGCTACCGCACCGCCGTGCTGCAGCTCACCAGCCAGACCTGGGACGCTCCGAAGGACGTCGACGCCACCGTCTGGAAGCACTGGCTGACGGTCATCATCCCGGACGATGTCGCGAGCCCGAAGGCGTTCCTCTACATCACCGGCGGCGACAAGGGGGATCCCGCGCCGAAGGGGCCGCCGCCGCACCTCGCCAAGCTTGCCGTCGACACGCGCTCGGTGGTGGCCCAGCTCAACGACGTCCCGAACCAGCCCCTGACCTTCGCCGACGATCCGGCGAAGAAGGCCCGGGTCGAGGACGAGATCATCGCCTACCTGCAGGCCCGCTACGCCACGACCAAGGACCCCGCCCAGCTGCTCCGCCTGCCGATGGTGAAGAGCGGTACGCAGGCCATGACCGCCATCCAGCGCTTCGTCGCCACGGATACGAAGGACCGGCTGAAGATCGACGGCTTCGTCGTCGCAGGCGCCTCGAAGCGGGGCTGGACGACCTGGCTCGTTGGGGCGGTGGACAAGCGGGTGGTGGGCATCGTGCCGCTGGTGATCAGCGTGCTCTCGGTGGAGGACACCGCCATCCACCACTGGCGCGCCATGGGCTACTTTTCCCCGGCGCTGCAGGACTACGTCGACGCGCGGCTGATCCCCGACCAGATCGGCAAGCCGGGGCTCGCGGGCGTGAACCTCATCGAGGACCCCCTGAACTACCAGGACCGGCCCACGATGAAGATCCCGAAGTATGTGATCAACGCGGTGGGCGACGAGTACTTCCCGCCCGACAACACGCGCTACGGCTATTCCAAGGTGGCCCAGCCGCGGCGCCTGCGGATGATCCCCAACGCCAACCACTCGCTCTCGGGAACGGACGTGATGGAGAGCGTCACGGCCTTCCACGACGCCGTGATCTCGGGCCGTCCGCTGCCGGACTATTCCTGGTCGGTGGGCAAGGGCGGCGAAATCGTCGTGAAGCCGAAAGGCAGGCCCAGCGAGGTGCGGCTGTGGCAGGGGACCAATCCCAAGGCCCGCGACTTCCGGACAGACACCCTGGGCTTCAAGGCCTTCACCTCGACCGTGCTCACGGCGCGGCCGGACGGGACCTACGTGGGCGCCGTGGAGAAGCCCGCCGCCGGCTACACCGCCTACTTCGTCGAGCTGACCTACCCCAGCGGCGGCAGGTATCCGCTGAAGTTCACCACGGAGGTCTATGTGAAGCCGGACGTCCTGCCCTATCGCTGGGAGGACGCGAAGCCGACTACCCGTCAGGCGGACCGGTAGGCCCTCACGCCCCCATGTTCGACACCCTGCCGCGCCCGGAGGTCCAGGGCCTCCGCATGTCCCGGATCCGCGAGGTGGCGAACGCGGGCCTCGGCCGCGACGACATCCTCGCCTTCTGGTTCGGCGAGTCCGACCAGCCGACGCCCGACTTCATCCGCGAGCCGGCCGCCCGGGCGCTGCTGGACGGCCGCACCTTCTACACCCACAACCTGGGCCGCGCCGACGTGCGCGAGTCGCTGTCGGCCTATCTCGGCCGCCTGCACGGCGGGCCGATCGGCGTCGACCGCCTCGCCATCACGAGCGCCGGGGTCAATGCGGTCATGCTGGCCGCCCAGCTGGTGGTTTCGCCGGGCGACCGGGTGGTGCAGGTCGGGCCGATCTGGCCCAACGTGCCCGAGATTCCCAGGATCCTCTCGGCCCAGGTGGAAATGGTCCCGCTGGAGGCGGCCCAGGGCCGATGGCGACTCGACGTCGACCGCTTGCTGGACGCGCTGACGCCCGACACGCGCGCGCTGGTCCTCAATTCGCCCAACAACCCCACAGGCTGGATGATCCCGGCCGAGGACCGCGCCGCGATCCTGCAGCGCTGTCGCCGCTACGGAATCTGGCTCGTCTGCGACGACGTCTACGAGCGCCTGACGTTCGACCGGCCGACCGCGCCGTCCTTCCTGCCGCTCACCACCGGCGAGGACCGGATCATCGGGACCAACAGCTTCTCCAAGGCCTGGCGCATGACCGGCTGGCGGCTCGGATGGATGGTGACGCCGCCCCGCCTGCTCGAGAGCCTGGGCGTCCTGATCGAGTACAACACGTCCTGCGCGCCCGACTTCGTGCAGGAGGGCGCCAAGGCGGCCCTGGACGATGGCGAGGCGTACGTGGCGTCGGTCCGCGCCGAGCTCGCGGCCGCGCGCGACCAGGTGCTGAGCGCTCTGCGCGCCATGCCGGGCGTGGAGGCGCCGCCGCCGGACGGCGGATTCTACGCCTTCTTCCGGGTGGAGGGCTGCGCGGACTCCCTGCAGTTCTGCAAGGATCTCGTGACCCGGGCCGGGCTGGGCCTCGCGCCGGGCTCGGCCTTCGGAGAGGAGGGCGAGGGCTGGATCCGCTGGTGCTTCGCCGCACGGCCCGAGAAGAACGCCGCGGGCCTGGCGCGCCTGGCGGCCTACCTCGCCAGCCGATAGGCGGCCCACGCCAGCAGGCCGGCCTGGACGGCGAAGATCGCCCACAGCGAGGTGCGGAACGGCTCCTTCTTCGTCTTGTGCCGCAGGATCTGCTGGGCCCACAGCGCCGCCGGGGTCCCGCCCAGGGCAGCCAGCATCAGGAGCCGGTGTTCCGGCGTCCGCCACGCGCCGCGCACCGCCGCCCGCTTGTCCAGGGCGAAGGCGGTGAAGGTCGCCGCGTTGATCAGCGCCAGGTAGGCGACCGCGATCTCGAACACGCGGCCAGCCTAGCCGGCCGCGGTTCGCGAAGGATGAAGGCCTAGCTGGTGGGGGGCGCCGCGGCCTCGGCCGCCGGTTCTTCCGTCGCGGCCGGGGGCGCAGGCTCCTCGGCGGGTGCGTTGGCGCGAAGCGCGGCGCCGCTCAGCTTCGCGCGGGTCTCCAGCTCACCGGCGATCCGCTCGCAGCGGGCGGGCAGGGCCCAGCTCATCCACTCCTGCGCCTTGCGCGCCTTGGTCACGTCGGGCCCGGCGGTCCATGACAGCCGCCCCTGGCGCACGGCCGCCGCGCCCTGGATGTTGATGGGGCGCACCGTCGCCTTCTCGGCCGCCGTCAGCGCGGCCTGGAACTGCTTCAGCTTCTCGCGGCCGTCCCGCTGCATGTCGGCATAGACCCGCAGGTCGTCTTCCAGCGAGGTTCCGGGCTTGCGGAACTGGGTCTCGATCCGCTTCACCTCGGGCATCATCTCGTCATGCAGGTCGAGGTAGCCGCGCAGCGCGCCGTAGCACCAGGCCACGAACTGGTAGTCGTCCTTGGGCGCGCCGGTCGGCAGGCGCTCCTCGGCGGGCGTGGCGACCGGCGGCGGCGCGGCCGGCGCTTCGGCCGCAGCCGGATCCTGGGCATGGAGAAGGAGCGCGAGAACAAGCGGCGTCATGAAGGTCCTTTTGGCGATCGATCGTGTCAGCTTTGCGCCGGCCCGAAACCGCCGCCCCCGGGCGTTTCGATCTCGATGGCGTCGCCAAGCTCCACCGTAACGGAGAAACAGCCGGGAAGTTCATTCACCGACCCCGACGCCCGGATCAAGCGCTGCCGACCGGGTTTTCCGGGGCCGCCGCCCGCCAGGCCCTGCGGCGCCGTCTGGCGGCGGGAAGAAAGCAGCGCCGCCTCCATGGGCGCGAGGAAGCGGATGCGGCGCACCGTGCCGTCGCCGCCGCGCCGCGCGCCGTCGCCGCCCGACCCGCGGCGGATGGCGAAAGCCTCCACGCGGACCGGGAACCGCCGCTCCAGGATCTCGGGGTCGGTCAGGCGCGAGTTGGTCATGTGGATCTGCACCGCGCTGGCTCCGTCAGCCGTCGCGGTCGCGCCGGCCCCGCCGCAGATCGTCTCGTAGTACTGGCGGGCCTCGTCCCCGAAGGTGAAGTTATTCATGGTGCCCTGGCCGTTGGCCATGACCCCCAGCGCGGCGTAGAGCGCGTCGACGATATGCTGGCTGGTCTCGACGTTGCCGGCGACCACCGCCGCGGGCGGGACCGGGGCCAGCATAGATCCCGGCCGGGTGATCACCTTCAGAGGCTCCAGGCAGCCGGCGTTCAGCGGGATGTCGTCGTCCACGAGCGTGCGGAAGACGTAGAGGGCGGCCGCGTCCACGATGGCCGAGGGGCCGTTGAAGTTCGAATCGAGCTGGTCCGACGATCCGGTGAAGTCCAGCGTCGCCGTCCGCGCCGCCGCGTCCACGGTGGTGACCACCGCGATCTCGCCGCCGCCGTCCATGGGCGCCCGCGCCGCGCCGTCGTGCAGGCGGTCGACGGCCCGCCGCACCGCCTCGGCGGCGTTCTGCTGCACGAACGCCATGTAGCGCGCGACCGCGTCGCCTCCGTAGGCGCCGATCATCTCGGCCACCGCCGCCGCGCCGGCCTGGCAGGCGGCGACCTGGGCCTTCAGGTCGGCCAGGTTGCGCTCCGGGGCCCGGGCGGGCCAGCGCCCTGCGGCCAGCGCCGCGCGGACCTCGGCGTCCAGGAAGCGCCCGTCGCGCATGATGGGCAGTGCGTCCAGCATCACCCCCTCCTCGTCGATGGTGCGCGAGAAGGGCGGCATGGAGCCGGGCTGGATGCCGCCGACGTCGGCGTGGTGTCCCCGGGCCGCGACGTAGAACGCCGGGGCCTCGCTGCCGGGGTCGAGGAACACCGGCGTCACCACCGTGATGTCCGGAAGGTGGGTGCCGCCTGCATAGGGGTTGTTGAGCGCGAAGGCCTGGCCGCGTTCCAGGCGGGGATGCCGGTCGCGGACGGCGCGCACGCTCGCGCCCATCGAGCCCAGGTGCACCGGCATGTGCGGCGCGTTGGCCACCAGGCCGCCGTCGGCGTCGAAGAGCGCGCACGAGAAGTCCAGCCGCTCCTTGATGTTCACCGAGTGCGCGGTCCGCTCCAGCGCAGCGCCCATCGCTTCGGCCACGCCCATGAAGCGGCGGTTGAACAGCTCCAGCGTCACGGGATCGGGGCGGTCCAGCGCGATGGCCTCGCGCACGGCGGCGGCCGCGCGGGTCAGGCGGATCAGGCCGCCCGCGTCGGCCGCGGCTCGCCACCCGGGCAGCACGGCGATCTGGGTGTCGGGGCGTACGATCAGGGCAGGCCCCTCGACGGCGGTCACCGCGTCCGCGGTCACGACGGCGGCGTCATGCCACGCGCCCGCGGCGTACATCCGCACGCTCCCTCGACGGTCGGGCTCGGCCGGCGTCGACGCCGCCGGCGCCAGAGCGCCGCGCGCCGCCGCCACACCGCCCTCCAGCCGTTCTCCATCGGGGAGGAGGGCTTGCGCCTCGCATTCCACGGCCGCGATCTGGATCTGGCGCTCGGGCTCCACGAAGCCGAACAGGCGCTGGTGCGCCGCCTCGAAGGCGGCCGTCGCCGTGGCGGCGTCCGACAGCGCGGCCGGCAGCTCGGCGTCGGCGCCGTCGTAGCGCAGGCGCAGGGTCCGACGGACGGCGCCCGTTTCGGCCCCCTGGGCGGCCATGTCGGACCGCACGCCGGCCTCCAGTTCGGCCAGCGCGGACTGGGCCGCCGCCAGGCCGCCGTCCTCGAGCGGCGCGTCGAGCCCGGCCTGCCGCAGCGCCGTCACCTGCGCCTGCCCGATCCCCCAGGCCGAAAGCACGCTGCCGTAGCGCGGGCACAGCACCTCGCCGACGCCAAGCGCCTCGGCGGTCTGGCAGGCGACCTGGCCCGCGGCGCCGCCGAACGCCACCAGCGCGTGGCCGCGCGGGTCGAAGCCCCGCTCGGTGGAGATGCGCCGCACCGCCTGGGCCATCTGCTCGACCGCGACGGCGATGAACCCCTCGGCCGCCGCCTCGACGCTCGCCCCCATGGCCAAGGCCAGCTCCGCCAGGGCCGCCCGGCTCGCGGCGGGGTCGAGCGGCGCGTCGCCCTTGGGTCCGAACACCTGGGGAAAGCTCCGCGGGTCCAGCCGCCCGAGCACGAGGTTGGCGTCCGTCACCGCCGCGGGCCCGCCGCGGCCATAGCAGGCGGGACCGGGGTCGGCGCCGGCGCTGGCCGGGCCGGCGCGCGCGCGCATCCCGTCGAAGGTGAGGACCGAGCCGCCGCCCGCGGCCACGGTCTCCACGTCCAGTGTCGGGCTCCGCAGCCGCACGCCCGCCACGCGCGCGGCGTCGCGCCGCTCCAGCGCGCCCGCGTACCGGCACACGTCGGTCGAGGTGCCGCCCATGTCGAACCCCAGCACGGCCTCCGCGCCGGCCGCCGCCGCGGTCCTGGCCACGCCGACCACGCCGCCCGCCGGGCCCGAGACCACCGCGTCGCGGCCCCGGAACGCGTCCGCGCGCACGAGCCCCCCGGCCGAGGTCATGAAGTAGAGCGGCGCGCCCGCCACCGCGTCGGCGACCCGGCGGACGTAGGCCTGCAGCACCGGCGTCAGGTAGGCGTCGGCCACCGTCGTCTCGGCGCGCGGCGTGAAGCGGGGCAGGGGCGACACCTCGGACGACAGCGCCACGAAGCCGAACCCGGCCTCCCGCGCGATCGCGCCCGCCGCCTGCTCGTGGGCCGGGTTCAGGTCGGCGTGCAGGAAGGCGATGGCCGCCGATGTGAAGCCGGCGGCGACGGCGGCCTCGAGGCTCCGGCGGAGCGGCGCCTCGTCCAGCGCCGTGACCACGCCGCCGTCGGCCGCCAGCCGCTCGCGGGCCTCCACGACGCCGTCGTAGAGCGGCGGCGGCTTCCGGATGTTCAGGGCGAACAGCTCTGGCCTCGACTGGTCGCCGATCGCGAGCGCGTCGGCGAAACCCTCGGTCGTCACGAACAGCGTGCGCGCGCCGCGCCGTTCGAGCAGGGCGTTGGTGGCGACCGTCGTGCCCATCTTGATGGCCTCGACCCGATGCGCCGGGAACGGCGCGCCGCCGGCGACGCCGAGGATCCGCCGCATCGCCTCCACGGCGGCGTCCTCATAGGCCGGCGACGCGGACAGCAGCTTCAGCGAGACCTCGGCGCCGTCGTCGAAACGGCCGATCACGTCGGTGAAGGTGCCGCCCCTGTCGATCCAGAACGCGCAACGCCTGTCCAAAACTTAACCTCTCGCGGCAATTGTCATGCGTGCGACACGGCCTTAAGGCATGCCCATAGCGAAATGAGCTTCTGGCGCAAAATTGCCGGCCTCGCGGTTCGCAAGGTCGATGAGGCGGAATGCGACGTCTGCCCGCCGGGGCTGCCGGGTGAGGATCCTGCGTTTTCCACCGCCGTCACGGCCCTCGGCGCCAAGCTCGCCAAGGCCGATGGCGAGGCCCAGGCCGAGGAGTACGCGACCTTCCACACCATTTTCCAGGCCGAGCCGGGCAGCGAGGGCGCGATCCGCCGCCTCTACCAGCTGGCCCGCCAGACCACCCGCGGCTTCGAGGGCTACGCCCGGCGGCTGCGCAAGCGGTACGGCGCCTGCCCGCAGCTGCTCGAGGACGTGCTGGACGGCCTGTTCCACATCGCGGCCTCCGACGGCGCGGTCACCAGCGACGAGCTCGCCTACCTGGAGCGGGTCTGCGAGCTGTTCGGGCTCTCGCCGCTCGTCTTCCGCCGGCTGAAAGCGACGCACCTGGGCGCCGCCAACGACGACCCGTACGTGATCCTGGGCGTGGCCCCCGACGCCTCGGACGAGGTGGTCCGCGCGGCCTGGCGCGCCCAGCTCTCGGAAGCCCACCCCGACCGGGTCCGCGCCCGCGGGCTGCCCGTCGAGTTCGTTGAGGTGGCCGAGGCCAAGGCCGCGGCCATCAACGCCGCGTACTCCACCATCCAGCGCGAACGCGCCGCAATGTCGCGCGTCGGCGCGGCGTGACCGCCAAATTGCCGCCGTTTGCCGCCTGCAAGGTTGACGCCTGGAACCGCTGTGCTGTGATGCGTCTTTCCCGGACGCGTCCTGCGCGCCGCTGAGGAGCTGACATGGTCGGGTCTGATCGAGTGAAGGGCTTTGCCGCCGGACCGGGTTCGGCGCTCCGCAGCCTGGCCGCGGTCGGCGCGACCCTGGCGACCGCAGCCGCCGTCGTGGTGGGCGCCGTTCTCGCGGTCTTCGCCGCCGCCACCGTGGCGGTCATCGCGATCATGGGCTCGGCCCTCCTGGCGCTGGCCGGCCTCGCGCTCCGCGCCCGCCGCACCGTCCGCGCCCAGCCCAACGGCATCATCGAGGCCCGCCACCGCGGCGGCCACCACTGGGTGGCCTACGGCTGGAACGAGCGGCGCTAGGCCGCCGGCCGCCGAGCTTCGGCGCCCCGATCATCGCGCCTGCGCGGTGCTGCGCCGCCCCCGCAACCTGCCGGCGCGCGCGCCCTAGCCTTTGAACCCGGCGAACAGCGGCCGATTAATGCCGTGGGCCATGGAGCGCGGCGCTTCCAGGGACGTTCCGGGTCTCATGCGCCTGCGATGAGCCTGGTCCTCATCGGCGCTTGAACAGTCGATCAGCTCCCGGAAGCCGTCCGGACGTCGCCGGAAAGGCGAGACAATGCTCCTCCTCGCCTCCGCCGTCGTGCTGCTCCTGGTGCTCCTGAACGGCCTGTTCGCCATGTCCGAGCTGGCGGTGGTCTCGTCCCGCAAGCCGAGACTTCGATCCCGGGCCGACGGCGGCGACGGCGGCGCCCGCGCCGCGCTGGCTCTGGCCGAGGATCCCACGCGCTTCCTCTCGGCCGTGCAGGTCGGCATCACGCTGATCGGCATCTTCGCCGGCGCCTTCGGACAGGCGACCATCGCCCTCGAACTGGACCTGCTGCTCGAGGGCGTGCCCGGCCTCGGCCCCTATTCCGAGGAGATCGCGACCGTCATCGTCGTGGTCCTGCTGACGTACCTCTCGCTGATCCTCGGCGAGCTCGTGCCCAAGCGGCTGGCGCTCACGCACCCCGAGGCGATCGCCGCCCTGGTGGCCAGGCCGCTGTCTCTGCTGGCCCGGCTCCTGGGCCCTTTCGTCACCCTGCTCACCTTCTCCACCAGCGCGGTGCTGACGCTGCTGCGCGTGCGCGACAGCGAGGGCTCGACGGTCACCCACGACGAGGTCGAGGCCGTGCTGGCGGAAGGCGCCGGCGCCGGCGTCATCGAGCCCCAGGAACAGGCGATGATGCATGAGGTCATGCGCCTGGGGGACCGGGCTGTGCGGGTCGCCATGACGCCGCGCACGGAGATCTATTGGGTCTCTCTCGACGATCCCGAAGAGCGGCGACGCCGGGAGATCCGCGCCTGCCCCTACTCGCGCTTCATCCTGGCGCGGGGCGAGCACCTCGAAGGCCAGCTCGGCGTCGTGCACAAGCGTGACGTCGCCGACGTTCTGCTCTCGGGGCGACCGCTGGACCTGGCCGGGCTGGCCCAGCCGCCGCTGTACATCCGCGAGACGACGTCCCTGCTCCAGGCGCTGGAGCAGTTCCGGTCCTCCAAGGTCCACCTCGCGCTGGTGATCGACGAGTTCGGCGGCGTGATCTCCCCCACGGACCTTCTGGAGATGATCGCCGGCGACCTTCCCGAGGCTCACGATGCGCCGGCGGCCATGGTGCTGCCCCGCGAAGACGGCTCCTACCTCGTGGACGGACGGGTGGACCTTGTGGAGCTTGGCGAAGCCCTGAAGGCCGATGGGCTCACGGCCGGCGGCTTCCATACGGCGGCGGGACTGGTCCTCGCCGCCGCCGGGCGCATTCCCAAGGAAGGCGAAGTCCTCCAAGTCGGCGACTTCGACGTCGAGGTCATCGACATGGACGAGCGGCGGATCGACAAGCTGGTGTTCCGCCGCCGATCCGGGGCCTGACGCGACGCATGCCGCGCTTGCGCCAGCTTGCCGGCTGGATCCTCAGCGGCCTTGCGGCCCTGGCTGCGCTCGTCGTGCTGGTCAACGTCGCGCTCGTCCTGGTGCTGTTCGGGCCGGGCGAGGGGGCGGCGCGGTTGCTCGGTGACTGGCGGCGCATCGCCCTGGCCCATCAGCTCGGAGAGAGCCGCCTCACCCCTCAGGAGGCGTTCACGAGGGCTTACGGCGACAAGCTCGGCGCTCAGCCTGCCGCGGCCGCGATCCGCCGCCACTTGGCTGCGGATCTCGAGGCGACGGAGCCCGCCATGTTCGATGTCGCCTGGCGCGCTACATCCTGGCGCGGTTCGGCGCGATCGACGGCCGCACGGTTCCCCCGGGCGTCTATCTCGCCGCCGGCCCCATCGGCCCCGACGGTTGGCCTGGCCCACTCTTCACCCACTACCTGATGTTTCCGCGCCACGGGTATCTGCTGGTGGTGCCGCACCGGCGGGGCGATCGATGGCCCGAAGCCTATGAGGCCACCGCGAGCCTGCGTGAGGAGTTCCGCCGGCGCGGAGATGGCGACGCCCTCTACGGCGCGATCGAGGTCTACCGCCCCGGCGCCTACGACTTCCCGACGCCGGGCGAACCGATCCATGACCTCGTGCTGCTGACCAGCGACCCCGCGGCGGCCGCGCGGATCGTGGACGGGCTCGCCGCCTTCGCCCGGCGGCTGGGCGACAGCGATCTCGCCTACAGGCTCCTGCGCCGCAATTCGAACTCCGCGCTGGCCTGCTACCTCGGCAGCGCGGGCCTAACGGAGACGGTTGGACGTCCCCTGCGGTCGAGGCTGCTGCTGCGTTTGCGCCTTCCCGGCATCGCCCAGGACGGCGGCCTGCCCTGCTGAGCAGGGTCGCCAGCCCTCGCGGGGGAACTTCCCGGGCGTCGTGGCTACCCCAGGGCGCGGTCTTCGCAGAACTTCGCCAGGCCGCGCAGGGGGACTGATCCGTCGCCCGCGAAGGCGCTGCCGTGCATGAGGGCCAGGGTGCGCGGCTCGAGGTCGGCGAGGCGGCGTAGCGTGGGGCCGGTCGCCGGGGCGAGCGTCATGGCGCCGCTCGCCGACTCCATGGCGATCGCGGCGTCCAGCACGTCGGCCGAGGTCAGCGGCTCGGGGTCGCCGCCGTGCGTCAGCAGGTCCCCCGCGAACAGCGTGCCCGCCGTCTCCTCGAAGACGCAGCCCGCCTCCCAGCCGTGCGGCACGTGGGGCGTGTCGAGCCAGCGCATCCGCTTGCCGCCCAGGTCCAGGACCTCGCCGTCGGCCAGCGGACGGGGCGGGCGGTCGGCGAGGTCGTTCAGCGAGACGTCGCAGCCGAGCCGGCCGAAGGCGACCTGGGCGTTCGGCGCGGCGGCCAGCCAGGCGTTCATGGCCCCGCACTCGTCGGCCTCGACGTGGCCGAAGCCGATCCAGCGGAGCCGCTCGATCGGCATGATCCGCGCCACGGCCGCCGACACGGCCGGGAACAGCATCCGCTGCCCCGTGTGGAACAGCATCGGCTCGTCCGCGGCGATGAGGAACTGGTTGAAGGTGAAGCCGTCCGGCGTCACCGCGGGGACGAAGGTGGAGAGGCGATAGACGCCGTCGGCGATCTCGTGGACGCGGGTCTCCATCACGGAGCCTCCTTGGTCTGAAGGGTTTCGAGCCAGGCGTTGGCCAGTTCGGATACGCGCTCGGCGGCCGCGTCCGGGGAGAATCCCAGGCGCGTGAAGGCGTCCAGCGTCCCGTGGTCGATCAGTCCGGCCAGCGTCGTCGCAGCGGTCTCGTCGCCGCCCACGGCCAGGCGGCTGAGGTCGAGGCGCACCGAGCGCTCCAGTTCCACATAGGGCTTCAGCACCGGCACGCGCTCCTGGTCGGCGAGCACGCTGCCGAACGCCCGCACGCCGGCGAACAGCCGGAAGAAGGCGGCGGCGAGACGCCGGACGCGCTCGGCGCGGCTGGTCGCGCCGTCGAACAGCGCCGCCGTGGGGATGGGGTTTTCGGCGAAGGTGTGGGCGCCGCAGGCGTTCACCGCGTCGTCGTAGGTCGGGAAGTGGTGATAGACCGAGCCGACGCTGACCCCGGCGCGCGCCGCGATCTGCTTCATGCTCGTCGCCGCGATGCCCTGCTCGCCGTGGAGCGCACGGGTCGCCTCGACGATGCGCCGCCGGGTCTCTTCCGCGCTCTCGCCGCGCCGGGACTGTCGATAGGGCCGCGCCATGCTGGGTCTTTAATCGAGCGAACGATCAATCAATAAATTCGCGAGCGGCCAAGGTCAAGTTGGCGCGACGTCAGCCTTGCCCGTCCGGGCCCGCCTCTCTACCGTTCGTTCAAACACCTGTTGGGAGACACCGGGATGACCATCGGCATCGTCGCGACCATGAAGATCCAGGAAGGCAAGAACGCGGAGTTCGAGGCCTTCTTCACCGAACTCGCCAAGCAGGTGCGCGCGAACGAGCCCGGGAACATCGCCTACCAGCTCACCAAGAGCCGCAAGGACCCGCAGGAGTACAAGGTCCTTGAGCTCTACAAGGACCAGGAGGCCGTGACGGTCCACGGCCAGACCGAGTATTTCAAGGCGGCCGGCCCGAAGTTCGCCGGCGTGCTGGCCGGGCGCCCCGACGTGGAACTGCTGGACGGCGTCGACTGAGAAGGACGTATCGCCATGGACCTGGATTTCGCCCCTGAGGACCTCGCCTTCCGCGACGAGGTCCGCGCCTTCATCGCCGAGGCGTTCGACGACGACATGCGCGCCAAGCTCGCGCAGTCGAAGAACAACCACCTCGACAAGGAGGCCCAGGTCCGCTGGCTGAAGCGGCTCGGCGAGAAGGGCTGGATCGCGCCGGACTGGCCGGTGGAGTACGGCGGCACCGGCTGGAGCCTGGGCAAGAAGTACGTGTTCGACATGGAGATGGCGCTGGCCGGCGCGCCGTCGACCTCGAACATGGGCCTGCGCATGTGCGCCCCGGTCGTCATGGCCTTCGGGACGCCCGAGCAGAAGGCCCAGCACCTGCCGAAGATCCTCACCACCGACGTGTGGTGGTGCCAGGGCTACTCCGAGCCGGGCTCCGGCTCCGACCTCGCTTCGCTGGCCCTGAAGGCCGAGCGGGACGGGGATTACTACGTGCTCAACGGGTCGAAGACGTGGACGACGCTGGCCCAGTGGGCCGACTGGATGTTCTGCCTCGTCCGCACCTCGAACGAGGAGATCCGGCAGAAGGGCATCTCGTTCCTGCTGATCGACATGAAGACGCCGGGGATCACCATCCGCCCGATCCCCACCCTAGACGGGCCGCCCGAGGGCGAGCAGGAAATCAACGAGACGTTCTTCGACAACGTCCGCGTGCCGGTCGCCAACCGCATCGGCAAGGAAGGCGAGGGCTGGACCTACGCCAAGTATCTGCTGCAGTTCGAGCGCGGCAACGCCTACGCCCCCGGCCTGCAGGCGCAGCTCAAGAAGGTCCGCACCATCGCCAACCTGGAGCGCTCCGACGGCGGCGGCTCGATGATGAGCGATCCCGACTTCCGCAAGAAGCTCGCGGAGGTCGAGATCAAGGTGGAAGCCCTGAACGCAACCGAGCTGCGAATCTTCGCGGGCCGCGCCAACGGCGACGCCATGGGCGCCGTCTCCTCGATGCTGAAGCTGGAAGGCAGCCAGATGCAGCAGGCGGTGACCGAGCTCGCGCTGGAGGCGGCCGGCGTCTACGCCCAGCCCTTCGTGCGCGACACCTGGGAGATGCTCCGCCCCGGCGGCAACACCTTCCGCGCCGGCCCGGACTACGCCGCCACCGTCGCGCCGCACTACTTCAACTACCGCAAGACCTCGATCTACGCGGGCTCGAACGAGATCCAGCACAACATCATGGCGAAGATGGTGCTGGGGCTGTAGCGCCTCACGCTGCGATCGCGCGCGGCTGGGTCGGCTAGAGGCCCAGCACGCGCTTGGCGATGATGTTCCGCTGAACCTCGTCTGAGCCGCCGGCGATGCTGGCGGCGCGGCCTTCGAAATAGCGCACCACCTCGGGACGCGCCCACGCGGGTCCGACGTCGAGGGGCGCCACGCCCGACGCCTCCGGGAACCAGGGCGCGGCGTAGGGACCTGCGCACTCGACGAAGAACTCGGTCATCCGCTGGACGATGTCCGTGCCCTTGAGCTTCAGGGTCGAGGACTGGGCCCCCGGCGCGCCGCCCGCGGCGACCTCGGAGAGCGTCCGCAGCTCTGTCATGGCCAGGGCCTGCAGCTCGATGTCGGCCCACGCCAGCCGCCGGCCGAACCCGGTGTCCTCGAGCAGGCGTCCGCCCTCCGACCCCGCCAACTCCGCCGCGGCCAGGTGGAGCCGCCTGGACAGGTCCGTGGAGAGCGAGACGTAGGCCTGGCCCGTCCGCTCGTGGGTCAGCAAGCCCTTGGCGACGGTCCAGCCCTCGCCTTCGCGGCCGACGCGGTTCTCTACCGGCACGCGCACCGCGTCGAACGTCACCCGGTTGAACATGTGGCGCCCGTCGATCGAGATGATGGGGCGCACGGTCACGCCCGGCGAACGCATGTCGAGCAGCAGGAAGGTGATCCCGGCCTGCCGCACGGGCTCGTCCGAGGTGCGCGTGAGGCAGAACATCCAGTCGGCGCGGTGCGCTCCGCTTGTCCACACCTTCTCGCCGTCGACCACGTAGCTGTCGCCGTCGAGCACCGCCCGTGTGCGCAGCGAGGCGAGGTCCGAGCCGGCCTCTGGCTCGGAGTAGCCCTGGCACCACCTCACCCGGTCATGGAGGATGTCGGGCAGGAAGCGGGCCTGCTGCTCCGGCGATCCGTAGGCGAAGAGGATGGGCGCCAGCATGCCCATGCCCATGCCGCCCACCTGCGGCGGCAGGCCCGCGGCGGTGACCTCGCGTTCCCAGATGAAGTTCTGGGTCGGCGTCCAGCCGGGCCCGCCGAAGGCCTCCGGCCACCTGTTCGCCGCCCAGCCCCGATCGAGCAGCGCCTGCAGCCAACGGCGCTCGTGAGCCGGGCGCCCGTCGTATCGCTCGGGCGGCGGGAAGGTCGCCGCGATCAGGCCGCGGACCTCGTCGCGGAAGCGGATCTCGTCGGCCGTCAGGCTCAGGTCCATGGACAGGCGTCCGATATTTATTATACGATCCGTCAATAATAGCGGCCGTGCGGGCCGGTCAAGGGAGGCGAAGCATGTCTGCCGGGGACTTCACCCTTCTCGAGCGGGACGGCGTGCTGGCCGGACCGGTCCGCTGCCCCGTCAACGTCTCGCGCGACGCGGCGGGGTCGATCCACGACGACAGCACGGCTCAGACGCTGGGCTTCCGCGGCGGGACGGTCGCCGGCAACATTCATTTCGAGCAGTTCCCGCCCCTGATGCTGGCGCGCTTCGGCGAGGGCTGGCGCAGGCGTGGCGGGCTTTCGCTGTACTTCCTGAACGCGACCACCGACGGGGAGCCCGTGCAGGCGTACGTGGGCCCCTCGGCCGAGATCGCGCCCGGGGTCCATCGCGCCCCCGCCTGGATGGAGACGCCCGAGGGCGTCCGCGTCTGCGAGGGGACGGCGTGGGCCGGCGGGCCGGACGCCGCCTCGGAACTGCGGCAGCGGGTCGCGCGCCAGCGGCCCGCGGAAGACCTTCGCATCCTGAAGGCGTCGCGTGTCGGCGACGCGGTGACGGACGTTCCCAGCCGCCTGGACGGAGAGACCTCGCTGCGGCGGCTCGAGGGCGTGACCGAGGCGCTGGCGGAATACCGCGACGCCGCGCTGTTCGGGGAACTCGTGGCCGCGCCCGCCGTCGCCATCGACGCGCTGCGCGTGGTGGAGGGCCCCCTGTTCCGGACCGACCGGGACTATGTCGGGATGTTCGGGGCGATCGAGCTGCAGTTCCTCGACGGTCCGATCTTCCTCGACCACGACTACCGGGCCGACGGCCGAGTGCTGGCGCTGGGCGAGTCCCCGAAGACGGAGGTGGCCTGGTACGAGAGCACGCTGCGGGACGCCGCCGACGACCGCCCCGTGGCCCGCCTCGTGATGATGAGCCGGCTCCTCAAGGCCTCGTCGCCGCTCTGGAGCTAGGTCGTTGCCCGCACCCGCGGCGGCTCTACAGTGACCGGCGGCGGCGGGGGGACCGGGCATGACATCGAACACGGTGCAGTGGGGCGTCTTCGCAGCCCTGACCCTGCTGATGGCCTTGGCGACCTGGTGGCAGGTGCGGCGCATGGGCGGCCGGTCGGCCGACGGCGCCAGCGAGTTCTTCCTGGCGGGCCGGAACCTGACGTGGCCGTTCGTGGCGGGCTCCATCACCCTCACCAACCTCTCCACGGATCAGCTGGTCGGCATGAACGGCAACCAGATGCTACTGCTGGCCTGGTGGGAGCTGGCGGCGGTGGCCGGCCTCGTCATGCTCGCGCTGGTGTTCCTGCCGATCTACTACCGCAACAACTGCACCACGACGACCGAGCTGCTCGAGCGCAAGTACGGCTCGAAGGGCCTCCGGGCCACGGTCTCGACGCTGTTCCTGCTGGGCAACGTATTCATCTACCTGCCGATCATGGCCTACACGGGCGCGCTGTTCCTCACGACGATGTTCGCCTCGTCTCCGCCCCTGCTGGTCATCGCGGGCGGCATCGCGGCGGTGGGCGCGGCCTACACCATCCTGGGGGGCCTGCGCGCGGTGGCGGTCTACGACACCCTTTCGGGCGTGGGCGTGCTGGGCATGGCGGCGGCCGTGACCATCCTGGCCATGGCCGCGATCGGCTTCGACTTCTCCGGCATCCCGGCCGAGCGGCTGAGCATGATCGGCGGGCCCGACAGCCCCATCCCGTGGCCCACGCTGCTGACCGGGATGATCTTCATCCAGATGTTCTACTGGTCCACCAACCAGACCATCACCCAGCGCGCCATGGCTGCGCCCACCCTGCGCGAGGGGCAGAAGGGCGTCTTCGCGGCCGTCGCCATCCGCATCCTGTTCGTGCCGGCCATCGTCGTGGTGCCGGGCGTCTGCGCCTACAAGCTGTTCGGCGACCTCGGCGACGCCACCTACGGCCGGATCGTGGCCGAGGTGATGCCGTCGTGGCTTTCAGGCGCCTTCGCCGCGTTCATGGCCGCCGCGGTGCTGACCTCCTACACCTCGGTGCTGAACTCGTCGGTGACGCTCTACGTCTGCGACCTGCACGAGCCCTACATCGCGCCGAAGCCGAACATAGGCCGGCTGAACGCCCTGATCTCGCTGCTCTTCATGGCCGTCTCGGTGGCGCTGGTGCCCGTCTACTCGGGAGCGGCCTCGATCATCAATCTCGTGCAGCAGCTGAACGGCCTCCTCTCGATGCCGATCCTTTCGGCCTTCATCCTGGGCCTGGCCTTCCGCAACGTGGATGCGCGCGCTGCGATGACGGCGGTCGTGTTCGGCGTGGGCCTGTACGCCGTCTTCACCTTCGTCTGGACGCCGACGCACTACATCCACCTGATGCTGGTGACCCTGATCGCCTGCCTCGGGGTGGGCCTTGCCGTGAACCGCTGGGTCTTCGGGCGGCGCGCCTCGGTGGGGCTCTCGTTCGGCGGCCGTCGCGCCGCGGCCGAGGCGGGCTAGATGTCCGACCATCTCAGGCTGGACGGGGGCGGCGACACGCTTTTCGTCGGGATTCCGGGCGGCCGGCCGAGGATCGACTATTGGGGGCCTGAGCTGCCGCAGGGCTTCGCGCCCGACGCGGGCCTGCTGGAGCGCGCCCGGCCGCACGGCATGCTGGATGGCGGCGAGGCGTTCGACCTCCTGCCCGAGGCCGGCAACGGCTTCACCGGCGCCCCGGCGCTCCAGGTCAGCCGCCCCTCGGGCGGCTTCATCACCCAGTTGCGGCATCAGGGCGCGCAATGGCGCCCGGGCGGTCTCGACATCATGCTCGTGGACGCCCGCGCCGGCGTCGAGGCGGCGATCTCCATCGACGTCGACGCACCCACCGGCGTCGCGGCCTTCCGGACCCGGTTCCGGAACACCGGCGACGAGCCGCTGCGGATCGAGTGGGCCGCCGCCGCGGCGCTGGAGCTGTTGGACGGGGAGGTGCTGGCGTTCGGCGGGCGCTGGGCGCGCGAGTTCGACACGCATCGCTTCCACCTGCCCGCGGGCCTCTGGGCGTCGGAGGCGCGCACCGGGCGGACCTCGCATCACGCGCCCCCGTTCCTCGTCGCCGGCGAGGCCGGCTTCGGGGAGCATCACGGTCGCGTCCTGGGCCTCCACCTGGCCTGGAGCGGCGACCATCGGCTGTTGGTGGAACGCCTGCGCGACGGCCGCCTGCAGGCCCAGGCCGGGGAGCTCTTCTGGCCCGGCGAGATGGTGCTGCCGCCCGGCGGGACCTACGGGACTCCCACGCTCTACGCGGCGCGCTCGGAGGCCGGCCTCAACGGACTCAGCGATCGTTTCCATCCCTTCGTGCGCGACCGGATCCTGGACGGCCGGCTGCGGGGAAGGCCGCGGCCGGTGCACTTCAACACCTGGGAGGCGGTCTACTTCCGCCACGACCTGCCCGAGCTGAAGGCGCTGGCCGACAGTGCGGCCGCCGCCGGGGTCGAGCGCTTCGTGCTCGACGACGGCTGGTTCCGGGGGCGCAGCGACGACACCGCGGCGCTCGGCGACTGGTCGCCCGATCCGGTGAAGTATCCCGACGGCCTGGGGCCCCTGGTCAAGCACGTGCGGTCGCTCGGCCTGGAGTTCGGCCTCTGGGTCGAGCCGGAGATGGCCAACGCGGACTCCGACCTGCTGCGCGCGCATCCGGACTGGGTCCTGGGAGAGCCCGGCCGCGAGCAGCCGCTGGGCCGCGGCCAGTACGTCCTGGACCTCACACGGCCCGAGGTCGCCGAGGCGATCTTCGCCCAGCTCGACGGCCTCCTGTCGGCGCACCCGATCGCCTACCTGAAGTGGGACATGAACCGGGACCTGACCCATCCGGCCAGCGGCGGGCGTCCCGCGAGCCATGCCCAGGTCCGCGCGGTCTACGCCCTGATCGATCGCCTGCGCGCCGCGCACCCGGCGGTCGAGATCGAGTCCTGCGCCTCGGGCGGCGGACGAGCCGACTACGAGATCCTGCGGCGCACCGACCGCATCTGGACCTCCGACTGCAACGATCCGATCGAGCGTCAGTCGATCCAGCGGGCCTTCTCGATCTTCTTCCCGCCCGAGGTGATGGGGGCGCACGTGGGACCGGCCGACAGCCACACCACGGCGCGCACGACCAGCCTGGAGCTGCGGGCCATGACGGCGCTGTTCGGCCATATGGGCGTCGAGGCCGACGTCCGGGCCTTCAACCCGCGGGAGCTGGAGGCGCTGAAGGCCGCCATCGCGCTTCACAAGCGTCTTCGCCCGCTGCTGCATGGGGGGCGTCTGGTGCGCCAAGTCCCGCCCGATCCAGGCGCAGTCGCCTTTGCGGTCGTGGGGGAGGAGGGCGCCCTCGCGAGCCTGGCCCAGGTCGAGACGCCGCGCATTGCCGGCGCCGCGCCTTTCCGCCTCCAGGGCCTGGACGCCCGGGCGACCTACGACGTGCGGATGCTGAACCCGCCGCGCCGCGCCCGCGCCGCCATGAAGCACATCCCGGCGCTCGTCCGCGGCGAGACCGTGCGGGCGACCGGCGGCTGGATCGCCGAGACCGGGCTGCCCGCGCCGATCCTGCGGGCCGGGGAGATCGCCGTCTTCCAGCTCAGCCGGAGCCCGTGATGAAACTCGGCGTCTGCTACTACCCGGAGCACTGGCCCGAGGCGCTTTGGGCGGACGACGCGCGGCGGATGGCCGAGCTGGGCATCCACTGGGTGCGCATCGGCGAGTTCGCCTGGAGCCGGATCGAGCCCGAGCCGGGCCGCTTCGACTGGGCCTGGCTGGACCGCGCCGTCGAGACCCTCGCCTCCGCGGGGCTCCGGATCGTCATGTGCACGCCCACGGCCACGCCCCCAAAGTGGCTGGTCGACGCGAACCCGGACATGCTGGCGCTGGACGCGTCGGGCCGCCCGCGCGGCTTCGGCTCGCGTCGCCACTACTGCTTTTCCAGTGAGGCCTACCGCGCCGAATGCGCGCGGATCACGGAGGCGGTGGCGGGGCGCTACGGGCGGCATCCCGCGGTCGGCGCCTGGCAGACCGACAACGAGTACGGCTGTCACGACACCACGATCAGCTACTCGCCGGCGGCGGCGCGGGCGTTCCGCGAGTGGCTGGCGCAGCGCTACCAGTCGGTCGAGGCGCTCAACCGCGCATGGGGCGCGGTGTTCTGGTCGCAGGAGTACCGCGACTTCGACGAGGTCCAGCCGCCCAACCTCACCGTGACCGAGGCCAACCCCAGCCACCGCCTGGACTACAACCGCTTCGCCTCGGACGAGGTGGCGCGGTTCAACCTGCTGCAGGTGGAGATCATCCGCCGCCTCTCTCCCGGGCGCGACGTGACCCACAACTTCATGGGCTTCTACACCGAGTTCGACCACTTCCAGGTCGGCGCTGACCTGGATGTGGCGAGCTGGGACTCCTACCCGCTGGGCTTCCTGGAGCAGTTCTGGTTCCCGGACACGGAGAAGCTCCGGTACCTGCGCCAGGGGCATCCGGACATCTCGGGCTTCCACCACGACCTCTACCGGGGCGTGGGGCGCGGACGCTGGTGGGTGATGGAGCAGCAGCCTGGGCCGGTGAACTGGGCCCGGTACAATCCCGCGCCGCTGCCGGGCGCCGTGCGGACGTGGACGTGGGAAGCGTTCGCGCACGGCGCGGAGGTTGTCAGCTACTTCCGCTGGCGGCAGGTCCCGTTCGCCCAAGAGCAGATGCACGCCGGCCTGAACCGGCCCGACAACGTGCTGGACCGCGGCGGCGAGGAAGCGCGCCAGGCGGCCCTCGAACTGCGGGAGATCGGCCCCCTCGCGCCGTGCCGGCGGGCGCCCGTGGCGCTCGTCTTCAGCTACGAGGCCGACTGGCAGTTCGGCATTCAACCCCACGCCCAGGGCTTCCGTTGGCTGCGGCTGGCCTTCGAGATGTACTCTGCGCTTCGACGGCTGGGCCTCGATGTCGACATCGTACCGCCGGACGCCGACCTGTCCGGTTACGGACTTGTCGTCGCCCCGTCGCTCCCGATCCTGAGCGAAGAGACGCTGGCGGCGCTGGCCGCCTCGGGCGCCGTCGTGCTGCTGGGCCCCAGGACCGGCTCGCGCACCCGCGACGGGCACATTCCCGCAGACCTGCCGCCCGGCCCGCTGCAGGCGCGACTGGCGCTGCGCGTGGTCCGTGTGGAGAGCCTGAGGCCGGGCGCGGGCCCGCAGGTGAAGACGGGCGGCCGTGTCTGGGACGCCCGCCTGTGGCGCGAGGTCCTCGAGACGGAACTCCCCGCGCGGGCGGTGTTCGCGGACGGCGGGCCGGCCTGGGTGTCGAACGGTCCCTGGCACTATCTGGCGACCTGGCCCGAGACCGAGCTGCTGGACCATGTGATCGCCACCCTCGCGCTCGAGGCCGGACTGCCGGTGCAGGTCCTGGAGGAGGGCGTGCGGCTGCGTCGCCGCGGCGGCCTGTGCTTCGCCTTCAACTTCTCGCCGGAGATGCGGCGCACGCCGGCCCCGGCCGACGCCGCCTTCGTGCTCGGCGGGGCGAGCCTGCCTCCGGCGGGCGTCGCGGCTTGGCGCATGGCGGACACGTGAGCGGCGCCGCGTCCGTCCCGCGCAGGCGCACCCGGCTCTCCCCCGAGACCCGCCGCCGGCAGATCCTCGACGAGGCGGCGCAGCTCATCCTGGCCGAGGGACTCTATGCGGTCAGCATGGAGCGGCTGGCGCGCGAGGTCGGGATCAGCAAGGGGCTCGTCTACAACTACTTCCCGAGCCGCGACGCCCTGCTCGCCGCGTTGCTGGGCCGCGAGCAGGGCGAACTGCGCGACCGCGGCATGGCCAGCGCCTTGCGCGCGGAGACCTTCGCGGACCTGATCGCCCAGACCACGCGCCTCTATCTCGAACAGACCCGCGACCGGGGCGCCCTGATCGCCGCGCTGCTGGCCGATCCCTCGGTGGCGGCCCTCATGCAGGCGGAAACCCGCGCCGACCGGGAACGCACCGTGCGCTTCTTCGTGCGCGCGACGCGCCGCGAGTACGGCCTGCCGCTGCCCGTCGCGATCGCCGCCGTCGAGATGACCTCGGCGGTGACGGACCGCGCCGGCCGCCTGGTGGGCGAGGGGCAGCTCGACGTGGAGACCGCCACCGGGATGTGCGTCAGCCTGATCACCGGCGGGCTGGAAAGCCTGAGCCGCCGGTTCAGGGCCTGAACCGCAGCCGCCGCGCGACCCCTTGCCGGCGCTCCGCGTTGACGCCGTGCGGCCCCAGCGGGCCACATGGGTTCGATCGCTTGGCAGGGATGCGCCGGATGTCGCCTGAATGTGTCGTGAGGTCCGAGGACCGGCTGGGCGAGGGGCCATGCTGGTCGCCGGACGAGGGCAGGCTCTACTGGTTCGACATCAAGGCGGGGGCCCTGAACTGGTTCGCGCCGGAAACGGGCGAGAGCCGGCGCAAGGGGCTCGGCCTCCGCGCCAGCGCCGCCGCCGTCTGCCGCGGCGGAGGCCTCGTGATGGCGACCGAGCGCGGACTGGCGCACTGGCGTCCTGACGCGGAGGACCTCCGGATCGTGCAGCCGGTCGAGCTGGACGCGGGCTTCCGCACCAACGACGGCAAGATCGATCCGAAGGGCGACTTCTGGTGGAGCACCATGGACGACGACGGCGGTCGCCGCCCGGGCCGCCTCTACCGCACCCGGCCCTCGGGCGACACCGAAGGCGTCCTCGACGGCGTCCACATCGCCAACACGGTGTGCTTCACGGCGGACGGCCGGCGGCTCCTCCTCGCGGATTCCAGCGTCCAGACGATCTACGCCTACGACACCGCCGACCTCTCGCACCGCTCCGTCTTCGCCCACACGCGCGGCGAGCCGGCCACGCCGGACGGGGGCGCCGTCGACGCCGAGGGGTTCCTGTGGAACGCGCAGTGGGGCGGCTTCCGGCTGGTCCGATATGCGCCGGACGGCCGCATCGACCGGGTCGTGCCGATGCCGGTCGGGCAGCCCACGAGCTGCGCCTTCGGCGGCGCGGACCTCGCGACCCTCTTCATCACCAGCGCCTGGGACGGCCTGTCGGACGCGGACCGCGATGCGCAGCCGCTGGCCGGCGGTCTCTTCGCCTTCCGGCCGGGCGTGGCGGGCCTGCCCCTCCCCAGCTTCCAGCCGACCTTCATCGATCCGGCTCCGGGCGCGCCCGGGGGAGGGCCGGGCCGATCGGACTAGGCGATCGGGAGCCATTCTCGTAAGGCTGAGCCATGCGGCCGACCATCAAAGACGTCTCGGACATGGCCGGCGTGTCGATGAAGACCGTCTCGCGGGTCCTCAACAAGGAGAAGTACGTCTCGGAGCGGACGCGGCTCGCGGTCGAGCGGGCCATGGCCGAGCTCAACTTCCAGCCCAGCGTGGCGGCCCGGATCCTGAAGGGCAGCCGCAGCTATCAGATCGCGCTGATCTACGACAACCACAGCCCCCACTACATCCACCAGATCCAGACCGGCGTCTGGGCGCGCTGCATCGAGGAGGGCGTGCGGCTGCTGGCCCAGCCCTCGGACGTCGCCTCGCCAAATCTGGCGCGCGAGATCGGAGGGCTCGTGGACCAGACGCAGGTCGACGGCGTGATCCTGTCCTCGCCGGTCACCGACGCCGCCGCCGCCTTGGCCGAGCTCGACCGGCGCGGCGTGCCGTACGTCCGGATCTCGCCGGGCACCGAGCACGACCGCAGCTCCTCCGTCTCGATGGACGACGTCCAGGCCGCCGACGACATGACCAGCCATCTCATCGCGCTGGGGCACCGCCGGATCGGGTTCATCATCGGCCACAGCAATCACGCCGCCAGCGATCTGCGGCTGTTCGGCTATCGCCGGGCGCTGGACCGGGCGGGGCTGGCGTTCGAGCCCAAGTACGTGCGGCCGGGCCAGTTCGACTTCGCCTCCGGCGAGGCGGCCGCCGACGTCCTGCTCGACCTGCCGCAGCGGCCGACGGCGATCTTCGCCAGCAACGACGACATGGCGGCCGGCGTGCTGACGGTGGCGCACCGCCGCGGACTTTCGGTGCCGGGAGACCTGTCGGTCGCCGGCTTCGACGACACGGCGCTCGCCAGCCAGCTCTGGCCGCCGCTCACCACCGTGCGCCAGCCCACTCGCGAGCTGGCCTACGCCGCCGCGAGCCTCCTCTTCGGGGTGGAGGACGAGGTCGTGCATCGCCGGCTGCCGCACGAGTTGGTCATCCGCGGATCCACCGCGGCGCCCGCCAGGTCCTAGCGGATCAGCAACGCCGCGGCGCCGGTGGCCATGGCGAGGGCGACCAGGGTCGCGACCACGATGGCGAGCAGGGGACGCAGGCCCTCGGCCGTCAGCGACTGCAGGTTGGAGCGCACGCCGGTGGCGGTGACCGCGCAGGCCAGAAGCGCCTTGCTGGCGTCTGCGGAAGCCTCGGCCGCCTGGGGCGGGACCCAGCCCAGCGAGTTCACGCCCACCAGGGCGAAGAAGCCCAGCACGAACCAGGGCGGCAGGAACGGGGCGATCTTCGCCCCCGGTTCGCGCGGGATGAAGAGGGCGACCGCCAGCAGCGCCGGCGCCAGCAACGCGACCCGCGCGAGCTTCACGATCGTGGCGGTCTCGCCGGCGGGGTTGGAGAATGCGTACCCGGCGCCCAGGGCCTGGGCGACGTCGTGGATCGCCGCGCCCATCATGAAGCCGGCCTGAAGGTCGCTGAACGCCAGCTGGTGGGCCAGCACCGGATAGAGGGTCATGGCGATGGCGCTGGCGGCGGAGACGCCCACCAGAGTCAGCGTCAGCTGCGCCTGGCTGATGCGGCGTTCCCCCAGGAGACTGGCGAACGCCATGGCGGCCGAGGCGCCGCAGATCGCCACCGCGCCGCCGCAGAGCGCACCGAAGGCTCCGGAGAATCCCAGGGCCCGGGCGGCGAGGACGCCCGTCGCCAGCGTGGCCGCCACGCCCGCGACCACCGCCAGCAGGGCGGCCGGCCCCAGGTCCGCGAGCTGCGCCAGCGTCACCCGCGCCGCCACCAGGACGATCCCCCAGCGCAGCAGGGTCCGCGAGGCGAAGGCCAGCCCGGCGTCCAGCCGGCGGTCGCCGCCCAGGAAGTTCAGCGCCATCCCGAACAGCAGGCACATCAGGGTCAGCGGCGCGCCGTAGTGGTCCGACACATAGGCCGCCGCCAGCGTCGCGAGCCCTGTGACCGCCAGGCCGGGCAGGTGGGCGCGCACGCCGGCCGCGGTCCAGGAATCCTCAGGGCTGCTCAACGTCCCCATCCCCAGGGACAGGCGCCGCTTGCCAAGCCCCTGTCCGCTCCTCTATCGGTATGACAACGTAGTCATATGCCGGAGCCTGGGGCAACCCGCCCAGGCCGGGACGACCGGAAAACCGCAAGCTCAGCGTGGTGACGAAGAGGCCGATGACCGAACTCCCTCTCCCGCCGGCGCGCCGGCCGCTCTACGCCGGCGGCCCCGAGGTTTCCTCCGTGGCGTGGGGCATGTGGCGCTTCGCCGGCGACGACGTGGGAGCCGCCGGGGCGCGGGTCCGCGCGGCCCTGGACGCCGGGATCAACCTCTTCGACACCGCCGACATCTACGGCCCCGACAACGGCGAGCCGTTCGGCGCCGCCGAGGCCCTGCTGGGCAGGGTGCTGGCGGCCGACAAGGCCCTGGCCGGCCGCATGGTCATCGCCACCAAGGGCGGCATCTCGATGGGCGTGCCGTACGACTCCAGCGCCGGCTATCTCACGTCGGCGATCGACGCGTCGCTGAAGCGGATGGGCGTCGAGCACGTGGCGCTGTGGCAGATCCACCGCCCCGACCTCCTGACCCACCCCGCCGAGATCGGCGAGGCGCTGCTGGCGGCGCACCAGGCGGGCAAGATCGGCGCGGTCGGGGTCTCGAACTTCACGCCCTGGCAGGTCGAGGCGCTGGCGGCTCACCTGCCGCTACCCATCGTGTCGTGCCAGCCGGAGTTCTCGCCGCTCGCCGTGGGCCCCTTGAGCGATGGCGTGCTCGATCAGGCGATCGCCCGGGGCATGGCCGTGCTGGCGTGGTCGCCCCTGGGCGGCGGGCGGCTCGCAAACCCCACCGATGAGCGCACACGCGCCGTCGCCCAGGCCCTGGACGTGAAGGCGAAGGCGGCGGGCGTCAGCCGCGCCGCGGCCGCCTGCAGCTGGATCATGGCGCACCCCTCGCGCCCGATTCCGATCGCGGGAACCCAGGACCCCGCGCGGATCGCCGAGATCCCGCAAGCCTTCGTTCCGCGCTGGACCCGCGCCGAATGGTACGCGGTGCTGGTCGCGGCCCTTGGAGCCCCGCTGCCATGACCCGTCCTCCCTGCGAAGTCTCCTGGTTCTCCGCGCTGTGCGACGACGACTACGAATTCCTCGGCGTGCCCGACCCGATGCTCAGGTCCAGCTGGGAGCATTGCCGCGACATCGTCCTCCAGGCCGAGGCCGGCGGGTTCGACAACATCCTGCTGCCGTCGGGCTACGAGCTCGGGATCGACACCACCGCCTTCGCGGCCGCCATCGCGCCGCAGCTGAAGCGGATGCGCCTCTTGATGGCCGTTCGCATCGGCGAGATGTGGCCGCCGCAGCTGGCGCGCCAGATCGCCACTATCGACCGGCTGCTCGGCGGCCGGCTGACCGTGAACATCATCTCGTCCGAGATGCCCGGCGAGAAGCTGGGCTCGGCGCCGCGCTACGCCCGCACCGTCGAGGCCATGAGCATCCTGAAGACCATGCTGAACGGGCAGCCGCTCGATCACGACGGCGAGCACTGGAAGCTGAAGCTGGATCCGCCCCGCATCACGACCGTGTCGGGCAAGGCGCCGCTGCTCTACTTCGGGGGCCTCTCGGAGGACGCCCGCGAGGCGGCGGCCGAGGGCTGCGACGTCTTCTTGATGTGGCCCGACCGCAAGGAGGTGGTGGCGGACATCATCGCGGACATGACCGCCCGGGCCGCCCGTCGCGGGCGCACCCTCAGGTTCGGCTACCGGGCCCACGTCGTGGTGCGCGACACCGAGGCCGAGGCCCGCGCCGCGGCCGACCGGCTGCTGTCGAAGCTGGATGACGCCCAGGGCGCGGCCATCCGCGCCAAGTCGCTGGACTCCACCTCGGTCGGCGTCCAGGCCCAGGCGGCGCTGCGCGAAAGCGCGGCCGACGACGGCTATGCCGAGCCCAATCTGTGGACCGGCGTCGGCCGCGCACGTTCAGGGTGCGGCGCGGCCATCGTGGGCGATCCGGACCAGGTGCTGGCCAAGCTGAACGACTACCGTGACATGGGCATCGAGGCGTTCATCCTGTCGGGCTACCCGCACGCCGCCGAGGCGGATCTGTT
This sequence comes from Phenylobacterium sp. T106, assembly GCF_057219735.1. NCBI lineage: Bacteria > Pseudomonadati > Pseudomonadota > Alphaproteobacteria > Caulobacterales > Caulobacteraceae > Phenylobacterium > Phenylobacterium sp. T106. The sequence goes on from NZ_JBXVWA010000002.1 coordinate 445,142, forward strand.
CGCCCGCCACGTCCTGCCGAAGCTGGAGCACGGCCCGCTCGCGGTCGCCTGAGGGCTCCGACCGGCGGCGCGATGGCGACCGGCGGACCGCACCGCCTTCCTGCCGCCGGGGGTTTCAGGCTAGTCTCCCGTCTCCCTAGGGCGCGAGAATCACATGCGGATCCTGATCGTCGAGGACGACCTGGAAGCGGCCGACGCGATGGGCCGCGGCCTGACCGAGGCCGGCCACGAGTGCGTCAAGGCCGCCGACGGCGAAGAGGGCCTGACCGCCGCCCGGGACGGCGAGTTCGACGTGATGGTCGTCGACCGCATGATGCCGAAGATGAACGGCGTGCAGCTCGTCGAGACCCTGCGGCGCGAGGGCGACCGCACGCCCGTGCTGTTCCTCTCGGCGCTGGGAGAGGTCTCGGACCGCGTGGACGGACTGCAGGCCGGCGGCGACGACTATCTCGTCAAGCCCTACGCCTTCCCGGAGCTGATCGCCCGCATCGAGGCGCTGGCGCGCCGCCGCGACACCGGGTCGGTCCACACGCTGCTCAAGGTGGGCGAACTGGAAATGGACCTCATCGGCCGGACGGTCCATCGGCAGGGCAAGGAGATCGACCTGCAGCCCCGCGAGTTCCAGCTGCTGGAGTTCATGATGCGTCACGCCGGCCAGTCGGTGACGCGCACCATGCTGCTCGAGAAGGTCTGGCACTATCACTTCGACCCGCAGACCAACGTGATCGACGTGCACATCTCCCGCCTGCGCTCGAAGATCGACAAGGGCTTCGACCGGCCCATGCTGCAGACGGTGCGCGGCGCGGGCTACCGCTTGGATGCCTAGACGCCCAGATGCTCCCCCGTCGGGGGAGCTCCCGGCCAAGCCGGGTGAGGGCGGCCACATCCCGTTCGGCCGCCCCCTTCAGCGTCGTGCGGTCGCCCGGCCCCGGCGGGGGACGCCCTGATGGCCGTGAAGCTGCCGCGCATCTTCCGCACGACGCCGTTCCGCCTCACGCTGCTGTTCCTGGCGCTGTTCGCGAGCGCGGCGTCGATGTTCCTGGCGTACGTGTACGTGACCACCGCGGGCGAGACGACGCGCCGGACCGACCGTGAGATCCAGCGCGAGATGCGCAGCCTGGTCGACATCTACAATCGCGCCGGCCTCAACGCGGTGAACCAGTCGCTGATCGAGCGCGCGGCGAGCGAGAAGCCGTTCCTCTACCTGCTGCTGACGAAGGACGGGCGGCGGATCTCGGGATCCATCGAGGAGAGCCCGGTCGAGAACTTCACCGGCTCGCCGGCCAAGGCCACGTTCCAGGTCACCGACATCGACGCCCAGGGCCGTGAGACCAAGCATCCGGCGCGCGGCCTGCAGGAGCAGCTCTCGGGCGGCGAGATCCTGTTCGTCGGAGCGGACGCCGGCGAGGACGAGGCCTACGTCAACCGGATCGTCCGCGCGCTGCAGGCGGCGGGCCTGTTGGTGGTGCTGCTGGGGCTCGGCGGCGGCGTGCTCGTGAGCCGCAACGTCTCGCGCACGATGCAGAACCTGATCGAAGTGGTGGAGCGCGTGCGCAACGGCGAGCAGGGGGTCCGCGCGCGGGTCCGCGGCGCGCGCGACGAGTTCGACGAACTGGCCCAGGGGGTCAACGAGATGCTGGACCGCCTGGAGCGGTCGATGCAGGGCCACAAGCACGCGGGCGACGCCATCGCCCACGACCTGCGATCGCCCCTGACGCGCCTGCGGGCGCGGCTCGAGGCGGCCTTCCTCGACGTGGAGGCGGGAAAGGGCGACCCGCAGGAGGCGCTGGCCCAAGCGCTGACCGACACGGACGGCGTGCTGAAGACCTTCGGCGCGGTGCTGTCGATCGCGCGCCTGCAGGCCGCCGGCGAGGCGCCGAACCCCGTGCTGTTCGACCCCGCCGAACTCGGCGCCGACATGGCCGAACTCTACGAGCCGGTGTGCGAGGACAAGAACATCGACTTCTCGGCCGAGCTCGCCAAGGACCTCACCGTCCGCGGCAACCGGGAGTTCCTGGCCCAGGCGCTCGCCAACATCCTGGACAACGCCGTGAAGTACACGCCGCCCGGCGGGGCGATCATGCTGCGCGTTCGCCGGCGCTCGTCAGGTGAGGTGGAATACTCCGTGACCGACACGGGTCCCGGCGTGCCGGACGAGGATCGCGAGCGCGTCATCCAGCGCTTCGTGCGCCTGGAGAACAGCCGCAACGAGCCTGGGGCGGGCCTGGGGCTCTCCCTGGTCGCCGCCGTGGCCGAGGCGCATGGCGGGCGGCTGGAGCTCTCGGAAGGGCCGGGCAAGGTCGGCGAGATGGGCCCGGGTCTGCGCGTGGCGTTCATCCTGCCGCGGGCATAGCGCCCGGGGCGCGGCGCCCCTGCGGTGAGCGAACGCGACGCCGAACCCGGACTCGATTGCATTCTGTACCAATCGGTCCACTATGAGGCGATGGCGCGCCCTATCGAGTTCGATCGATCCAAGGCCGTGGACAAGGCGGTGGGCCTGTTCTGGCGGAAGGGCTACCAGGCCAGCTCGCTGAGCGACCTCCTGGGCGTCATGAGCATCGGCCGCAGCAGCTTCTACGCCGCGTTCACGGACAAGCGCAGCCTGTTCATCGAGTGTCTCGACCTCTTCGCCGAGCGGACGCTGGGCCTGCTTGCGCGCGCCTGCGCGGACAAGCCGCCGGTCGATGCACTCGAGGGCTTCTTCGAGGGCGGCCTCTTCGGCGGACGGGACGAGCGACGCCAGTGGGGCTGCCTGCTGGTGAACACCGTGCTCGAGATGTCCGGTGTCGACGACGACCTGGCGGCGCACGCCGGCCGTCATCTGGATCGGGTGCAGGACGCTTTCCGGGCCGGCCTGGAGCGCGCCGGCGCGGCGCCAGCGCTGGCTCAGGGCCTCGCGGCCATGCTCATGCTGGTCAACGAGGGGGTCCGGGTGTCCAGCCGCCGGGCGTCGCCCCAAGCCGCGCCCCCGCCGGCCATCGCCGCCATCTTCCGTCTGGTGCGCAACGCCATCGGCCGTCCGTCCACCCTCCAGATCACCAGAGAGATCGCAACATGAGACACGAACTCCAGGTCGAGATCCTCAAGGAGCTGATGCAGCAGCTGGACGAGGGCCGCAACGTGGACGCCGGCGTGCAGTACCGCATCCCGACCTCGGCGTATGTCTGCCCCGACCAGGCGGCCCGGGAGTGGGACGTCCTCTTCCGCCACCATCCTCAGCTCATCGGCCTCTCCCAGGACCTGCCCGAGCCGGGCTCGTTCCTCACGCTCGATGACTTCGGGACGCCGCTGCTGGCCACGCGCGGCAAAGACGGCGTCTTCCGCGCCTTCCTGAACGCCTGCCGTCATCGCGCGGTGAAGGTGGCCGCCGAGCCGCGGGGGAAGCAGTCCATCTTCCTCTGTCCCTTCCACAACTGGAGCTACGCCAACACCGGCGAGTTGGTCGCCATTCCCAACGAGGACCACTTCGGCGCCGTCGACAAATCGTGCCATGGCCTCATCGCCCTGCCGGCGGTCGAGCGCGACGGCCTGCTCTGGGTGCACCCCCAGGCCGACGGACGCCTGGACGTCGACGAACTCCTGGGGGCGGAACTCGCGGCGGAACTGGCGTCCTTCGACCTGGCCCGGCATGGATTTGCGGGCGCCACGCCCATCGCCGGCGACCTCAACTGGAAGTTCGCCAACGACACGTTCGGCGAGACCTACCATTTCGGCAAGCTGCACAAGGACACGCTGGGACGCGTGTTCTACGGCAACAATCTCCACTTCAAGGAGTTCGGCCGCCACCACCGCTTCGTCACCGCCAGCCGCGGCATCGACCGACTGCGCACGCTCCCGGAGTCGGAGTGGCGGGTCGAGGGCAGCACCTTCGTGCTCTACCACCTGTTCCCCAACATCCAGCTGATCTGCAGCCACCAGAGCGCCACCCTGATCCGCATCTATCCGGCGCCGGGCCACCCGGGGCGCTCCATCACCAAGGTGAGCTTCTACTTCACGCCCGAGACGGCCGCCGAAGCCGCGGCTCGCGACGCGGCCAGCGATGACCCACGGGCGGTCTACGACCCCTCCAACGAACGCCGGGGGCCCAGCCTGCGGGCCTCGTTCGAGGTCTTCAAGAGCACCATCGAACAGGAAGACTACGTGATGGGCGCGCTGCAGCAGCGCACGGCGGAAAGCGGCCAGCTGAAGGAGGTCCTCCTGGGACGCAACGAGCCGGCCCTGCACCACTTCCACCGCAACTACCGTGAGGCCTTGAATCAACCGCCTTTGGAGCCGGTGGGGTAACGGCTCAGGCGGGGGAGCGAGGCGTCAGCAGCCGGTCCAGCGAGAGCCGCCCGGGCCCGTGGGTCGCGAGCACCAGGCCGATCATCACCAGGCACATGGAGCCGAACGCGCCCCGCCAGCCCTGGAGGTGATCGACCATCACGATCGCCACGATGAAGTTTGCCGCGCAGAGCAGGCCGGCCCAGCGCGTCGCCAGACCCAGTACGAACGCCACGCCGATCCCGCACTGCAGCCAGACGTCGAATGGGCCAAGGAGGCTGGGCAGCGGGAAGCCGAAGCGCGTCAGGAACGCCACGAACGTGGCCATGTGCTGGGCGCTGGTGATGTTGTCCCACACGCCCCAGACCAGGAACGCGCCGACGCTGAGGCGCAGGGCGAGGAAGGCCAGGTCGGTTGCGACGGCCAGTTGCGGGAGCGTGATGAGGCGGTTCATTGCAGCGGCCCACGTACGTCCCGATGATGGTCACATGAGTCCCGCCACACCCGGAACGCAACGCCTCGCTGCACGTCTGCGCCCCTGTGGTCCCGTGCTGGACGCCAAGGCCGCCGAGCGCGCCCGCGAGATCATCGCCGACGTGGTCTGGACGCCCGCACTGGAAGCCGCCTGGTCGGCGCTGGCGCCGGTCTTCGGCGCGTCGCCCTACCTGGCGAGTCTGGCCCGGCGTGATCCGGCGCGCTTGGCCGCCCTCCTCGCCGACGACCCCGACCTGCGGCTCGAGGACATCCTCGCCCGGACCGCGGCGGTCGCCGACCGGTCGCCCAGGGACGCCGAGCCGGCGCTGCGGCTGCTGAAGCAGGAGTTGCACCTGCTCACGGCGTTGGCCGACCTGGGCGGGGCCTGGGACCTGGACCGGGTGACCGGCGCGCTCACGCGGTTCGCCGACGCCGCGGTCGAAGCCGCGCTCTGGTCGGCGGCGCGCGGCGAGCTGGAGGCGGGACGGCTGGCGCGGCTCGGCGACGGCGACCGGGGGCCCGTCCCCGGGTGGTTCTGCATCGCCATGGGCAAGCAGGGCGCGTTCGAGCTGAACTACTCCAGCGACATCGACGTGTCGGTGTTCTTCGATCCCGCGGAGGTGGAGTCGGTCTTGGCGGAGGGGCAGGAAAGCCCAGCTTTCGCCGTGCGCCTGACCCACCGGGTCTCGGACCTGATGCAGGCGAAGACCGGCGACGGCTACGTCTTTCGGATGGACCTTCGGCTGCGGCCGGACCCTTCGTCGACGCCGCCTGCCGTGCCGGTCCCGGCGGCGCTGGAGTACTACGAAAGCGTCGGCCAGAACTGGGAACGCGCCGCCTTCATCAAGGCGCGCGCCTGCGCCGGCGACCTGGAAGCGGCGCGCGGGTTCCTGGACGAGCTCCAGCCCTACATCTGGCGCAAGAACCTCGACTTCGCGGCCATCGCGGACATCCACTCGATCAAGCGCCAGATCCACGCGCACAAGGTGGACGAGCGCGTCTCGGCCAAGGGGGTCGACCTGAAGCTCGGTCGCGGCGGAATCCGGGAGATCGAGTTCTACGTGCAGACCCAGCAGCTCATCCTGGGCGGACGTCATCCAGAGCTGCGCAGCAACCGGACGCTGGATGCGTTGGCCGCGCTCGAGTCGCAGGGCCACGTGACCCCGGCGGCCGCGGCGGACCTGACCGCGGCCTATCGCCTGCTGCGCGCCGTGGAGCATCGGATCCAGATGCTGGAGGACGAGCAGACGCACCGCCTGCCCGAGTCCGACGCCGATCGACGGCGGGTGGCGGCGCTCACCGGGACGGACCCGCTGCGCAGCTTCGACGCCTTGATCACGCGGACGCTGAAGACCGTGAACGCCCGCTACGGCGAGCTGTTCGCCGAGGAGGAACCGCTGTCGTCGAGGTTCGGCAGCCTGGTCTTCACGGGTGTCGACGACGACCCCGAGACGCTGGCCACCCTCTCGCGCATGGGGTTCTCGAACCCCGGGCGGGTGTCGCAGACCATCCGCGCCTGGCATCACGGTCACGTGGCGGCCACCCGCACGGAACGTGGCCGGGAGCTTTTCACCCGCCTCGCGCCCCGGCTGCTGGAAGCCGCGACGGCGACGGGCGCGCCCGAGCTGGCGTTCAACCGCTTCAGCGACTTCTTCGAGGGCCTTTCCACCGGCGTGCAGCTGCAGTCGCTGTTCCTTGCCCAGCCCAAGCTGTTCGAGCTCGTCGTGCAGGTGCTGGCCTTCGCGCCACGCCTGGCGGCCACCCTGGCGCGCCGGCCGGCGGCGATCGACGCCATGCTGGACCCGGACTTCTTCACGCCGATCGAGATCGAACTGGAGCGGGCGGACATGGCCCGGCAGGTGGCCCGCGCCGACGGCTTCGAGGCCGCCATGGACGCCGTGCGCCGGTTGCATCGGGAACAGGCGTTCCGGGTCGGCGTGCAGGTGATGAGCGGCGCGGCGGCGGCGGACGTGGCGGGGCGCGCCTTCGCGGATCTGGCCGACCTCTGCATCGCGGCCCTGGCCCCGGCGGCGCTGGCGGAAGCCGTGCGCATCGGCGGCCGCTTCGACGGCGAGGTCGCCGTGGTGGCGCTTGGCAAGGCGGGCTCGCGAGAGATGAGCGCCACGTCCGACCTGGACCTGATGACCCTGTACCGGGCGGCCGATCCGGCGGGCATGTCCGAGATCAAGGGATGGGACGCCTCGACCTTCTATGGCCGCTTCACCCAGCGCCTGATCGCCGCGCTTTCCTCGCCGACAGCGGAGGGGCAGCTCTACGACGTCGACATGCGCCTGCGGCCGACCGGAACGAAGGGGCCGGTGGCCGTGAGCTTCACCGCCTTCGGGAACTACTACGAAGGCGAGGCCGAGACCTGGGAGCTGCTGGCGCTCACGCGCGCCCGCGTGGCCTGGGCCACCTCGGACGCGTTCGCCGCCGACGCCCAGGCGGCGATCGAAGCGGCCCTGCGCCGCCCGCGGGACGCGCGCAAGACCGCGCGCGAGGCCCGCGAGATGCGGCAGCTGATGGAGCAGGAGCGGCCGCCGAAAGGGCCCTGGGACCTGAAACTGGCGCCGGGCGGCCTGGTCGACATCGAGTTCGCCGCCCAGTTCCTGCAGCTCGTCCACGCCGCGACGGGGGGGCCGCTGTCGCCCAACACCGCCAAGGTGCTGGACGCCTTCGCCGCGACCGGACTCGCGGACGAGGCGGCCCTCGCTGCCCTTTCCGACGCCTGGCGGCTGCAGCAGGACCTGACCCAGCTGCTGAAGGTGGCGCTGGCCGACGATGGCGATCCCGAGGCCGAGCCCAAGCCATTCCAGGCCTTGCTCGCGCGGGCCGGCCAGGCCCGCTCGTTCAAGGCGCTAAAGACACGGCTCGCGGCGGCGCAGGCCGCCGCGCGGGCAGCGCACCTGGCGCTTCTCAGGGCCTAGCGACGGATTGCCGGCGGGCGTGCGTGCAACGGGGGCTGGGCTCGGGGGTCAAGCACATCGAGGTCTCATGACGCGCATTCTCATCATCGCCGCCGCCACCGCTTTCCTGGCCGGCGCGGCCCAGGCCCAGCCGGGCGGCCGCCAGGCGCCCAATCCGGACACGGACAAGGACGGCAAGGTCACGCTCGCCGAGTTCAAGGCCAGTCAGTCCGAGCGCCAGTCGCGGATGTTCGCCCGGATGGACGGCGACGGCGACGGCAAGATCACCCAGGCGGAAATGGAGGCCGCGCGCAAGCGGGCCGAGGCCTCGGGGCGAGGTCCGGGCGGCCCCGGCGGCGGGGGCATGTTCCTCGCCCGCATGGACGCCAACAAGGACGGGTCCGTCACCAAGGCCGAGATGTCGGCCATGAGCGAGCAGCGGTTCAGGATGGCTGACACGAACAAGGACGGCTGGCTCTCGAAGGGAGAGCTCCTCATGATGCGGCAGCGGATGCGTGGCGGTCCGGGCCCTGAATAGCGGCCGTCAGCCCGCCGGCGAGGTCAGGCTTGGGGGATCCCGACGAGCAGCTCTTGGCCCGCGTGGCGCAGGGAGACCCGGCCGCGGTGCGCGCCCTCGTGGCCCGCAAGCTGCCGCGCCTCCTGTCGCTGGCGGGCCGCATGCTCGGCGACGACCGCGAGGCGGAGGACGTGGCCCAGGAGGCCTTCCTGCGCATCTGGAAGCAGGCGCCTCGCTGGCGTCCGGGCGCGGCGCGGTTCGACACCTGGCTGCACCGCGTCGCGCTGAACCTCTGCTACGACCGCCTGCGCCGCCGGCGGGAGCTGGCGTTCGCCGACCCGCCCGATCGCGCCGACGAGGGGCCGGCGCCCGATCGGGGCCTCGAAGCGTTGGATACAGGGCGGCGCGTGGCCGCCGCGCTGCAGGCGCTGCCCGAGCGTCAGCGGGAGGCGGTCGTGCTTTGCCACTACCAGGAGCTCGGCAACATCGAGGCGGCGGCCGTGATGGGCGTCAGCGTCGAGGCGCTGGAGAGCCTGCTCGGGCGGGGCCGGCGGGCCCTGAGGGCGGCGCTGGCGGACCTGAAGGCGACATGAGGACGGGATGACTCCTGAACGCTTCGAGACCCTTGCGGAGGCCTATGGCGGCGACGTCGCCCGCTGGCCCGCGGCCGAGCGCGACGCCGCCGCGGCCCTCATGGCGGCGCGGTCGGCCTGGGCGCGGGGGGTGCTGGGCCGCGCGGGAGAGCTGGATGGCCTGCTCGCGGTGTTTGAGGCGCCATGGCCGCGCGCCGGCCTCGCCGAACGTATCGCCGCCACGGGACCGCGATCCGGCGCGCCGCGCTGGCGGGCCTGGCTGGTCCCGGCGGCGATGGGCGCCGGGCTCGCCGCCGCCTGCGCAGCCGGCGTCCTCACAGGCTCTCAGCTCGGCGCGCCGGGGTTGGCCAGGCCCGACGGCGAGGCGCTGGTCACGGCGGTGGACGGCGACGACTACGCCCTCGACCTGGACGAGGACGCATGATGAGCCGCACGACGCTTCTGCTCGCAGTCCTGTTTGCCTCGCTGGCGCTGAACGTCTTCATCGGCGGAGCCTTTGTCGGCGCGCGCATGGCCCGCGAGGACGAGCCGCGGCGACCGGTCGCCGCCGGACCCCGGACGGCGGTCGCCGCCGCAGTCGGGACGCTTTCGCCTGAGGCCCAGGCCGCGTGGCGATCGCAAGCCCGCACCTATGGCGAGGCTTACGGCCTGAAGACGCGGGAGGCGCGGCGGCTGCTGCGCGAAACGCTGCACGGTTTCGGCGCCGAGCCGTTCGACGGCGATCGGGCGATCCGGGAACTGGCGCGGGCGCGGGCGCTGGAATTCGAGGTGCGCCAGGCCATGGACCAGAGGCTGGTGCAATTCGCGGCGACCCTGCCGCAGGCCGAACGGGCCCGCTTCGGCGAGGCGCTGGCGCGACCTCCGCTACGGCGCGCCGGCGGAGGAGAGCGTCGCTGGGCGGCCGGCGTCCGCGTCGAAAACTAGCACGACCAAAGCGGAGCCGCGCGTAAGGCGCCGCCGCGCGGCGGGCTGTATGTTCGGTATTTGTTCTTGACATTTTCAGCGCTCTCTGCCAGGATGTGATGGGCTGCGCACGACGACATTTAGCTGCGTGCGACTGATCAAGACAGCGAACGTCCGCTGGCGGATCAACGCCCCAATCCTGGATCGAGGGGCAATAGAACATGGTCTACAGGCAGACGGATCCGGCCGAACTTGAAGGGGAAGAACTGGCGGACTGGTATCTCCGTACCCCTGACGAGATCGCCGAAGAAAGGGCGTCTCGGCAGCAGAGGCGACGCGACGAATTTTTTGGCGGGGGCCGTTGGCAGGAGGCGCGATACCGGCCTCCAGCACCCCGAACGGCGCCGGTGCGGCCGCCTCCACCCGAAACGCGGGCGGCACCGCAATCGAAGAGTGTGCCAAGTCGACCGGGCGAGCCGGACGGCTACTTTGCGAACTACCGGCCGGATGTGGTTCAGCCTATGGCGCCGCCCCCACTGAACTATATCGAGACCACAGTCTTGCGGCCCGATCGGTTCGTCGTCGCGGGCGAAGGGATCGTCGATGCGCGTGAGGTCGAGCGGATCTACGCCGAGCAACAGCGACGGATCAACGGCCCGGAGTTGGAGCCCTCACCCTACGCTCACGCTGTGGACCGGCTGCAGGATGGCCAAGTGCCACTCGCAAGTCAGCTCGAGAAGGGGAAATGGGAGCGGGATCCAACCTGCCATCCATACGGCGGCTGGGAGATCGACCCTGGCTATCCTCATTACTCGAAACGGTCGCAGAACTACGAGGCGCAGGTGACCGGCGCCCGCGGGGTCGACTATGTCGTGCGGCTGCCGGGTGGCGAGCGACCCGTAAAGTTCGACGGCTGCGAGGTCGACCGGAAGGTTCTGCAGGAGGCGAAGGGACCGCGATACGCTGCGCTGCTCGAATCGAGGTTCGGGCGCTTCGTTGCTAGAGGGCTCGAGCGTCAGGCCGGCCGGCAGATTGATGTAGCGCGAGGGCGCCCGATCGAATGGTACTTCGCGGAAGAGCCGGCGCGCCGGCATTTTTCAGACCTAGAGGGCACGAGGCCGATAACGGCCATGCACGTTCCTGCGCGGTGAGGTCCAGATGTCGTTTGGCGACGAGCCGGAACACTACAGCCGCCGGTTCAATTGCGGGTGGGGCCCTCGTGCGGAGTCGGCCACGGAGATCGCTCGGCGAATCCAGTCCCTATGCCGTGCCTTGGCCGAGCGTGAGCCCGACCATCGAGACATCTGGCCCCTATTCGCGATGCGCGCCATCAGGCCAGGACGCGATCCAGGACCAATCGTGGAGATGTCTCAGCAGGATCTGGCGACGCTGATCGATCGGAAGGCCCGCTTCGATCCCCCGCAACTGCCCGCCCCTGTGAGCCCTGAAGGATACAGCCTCGTCATTTCGGCGAGGCTGCCGCCGCGGCATCGCGGGTCCGTCGGAGTCTTCGTGTCCGCGGGGGCGTACGGCGGCCGGATCAACAAGAACCGCGCTGCGGTCGAGTATCACGTCGAGAATGCTGTCTGGCAGTGCCTGTCGGCGGGATTGCAGGTCGTGGAGGCGCTCCGCCATGCCTTCGAGCCGGACTGGATCTGCGCCAACGCGTTCATTCAGCCGGAGTACGAGGGGGGTAAAGGCCACCGCCGTCCGTGGATCGCGTGGAACGCTCCGGGGGCAGAGGTTCCTGCCGAGTGGATCGAGCATGGCGGGGCGGCGTCGGAGGTTCGCGAGGCCCTAGGAGGAGAGCTGCGGATCTGGCCATGATCCAGCCGCTCAGGCCGCCGCGGCTCCCGGGAGGGCTGCCGGACGGGTCTGCTGGAGCGGCAGGGCGAAGCTGGCCGTGGTGCCCTGACCGGGGGCGCTCCGGAGGTCCAGCAAGCCGCCGTGCATCTCGACCAGGGACTTGGTGAGCGCGAGGCCGAGGCCCGTGCCCTGGGTGGTCTTCGAGTGCTGGTTCTCGACCTGCTCGAACGGCCGGGCGAGGCGCTCGAGGTCGGTGGCGGAGATGCCGATGCCGGTGTCCTGCACCGAGACCTTCACCCGTTGGCCGAGCGGGTCGTCCCGCAGCTCGGCCTTGACCGTGATCCTGCCGCCGCGGGGCGTGAACTTGATGGCGTTGGAGAGCAGGTTCAGCAGGATCTGCTTCACCGCCCTGTGGTCGGCCTCGACCTCGGGCAGGTCAACGAAGTCGAGGACCAGCGAGAGGCCCGCGGCCTCGGCGCGGTTCCGGACCAGCCGCATCGCTTCCTCGGCGATCTCCTCGAGGCAGATCGGCTCGAAGCGCAGGTTGAGCTTGCCGGCCTCGATCTTGGCCATGTCGAGGATGTCGTTGATCAGGGCGAGCAGGTGCTGGCCCGAGTTCAGGATGTCCTTCGCGTAGTCGCGGTAGCGGGCGTCGCCGAGGGGGCCGAAGAGCTCGCCGGACATGATCTCGGAGAAGCCGTTGATGGCGTTGAGCGGGGTGCGCAGCTCGTGGCTCATGTTGGCGAGGAAGTCGCTCTTGGCCTGGCTGGCGGCCTCGGCGCGGATCTTCTCGGCCTCGTACTTGCGGGCCAGTTCGGAGAGCTGTTCCTGGCTGAGCTCGAGGTTGGCCACGGCGCGGCGGAGTTCCTCCTCCTTGAGGCGGCGGGCCTCCTCCTGGGTCTTGAGGACGGTGATGTCGGCGGCGGTGACCACGAGGCCGCCCTCGGCGGTCGGCCGTTCGGAGATCTGCACCCAGCGGCCGTCGGTGAGCTCGGCCTCGCGCACGCCGCGGCGGCCGCCGGGGGCCGGATACTCCTGCCGGATGGACAGGCGGGCCGAGCGCTCCACCTGCTCGCGGCCGACGCCGGTCTTGAGGATCTCGGCGTCGAGCTGGAAGTAGCCCCGGAAGTTGGTGTTGCACATCACCAGCCGCCCGTTGCGGTCCCACAGGACGAAGGCCTCGGAGGTGCTCTCGATGGCGTCGCGCAGCCGGCTCTCGGCGGACTGCGCCCGCGCCTGGGCCAGTCGCTCCTCGGTGACGTCGAGGGCCACGCCGATGATGCGGGCGAAGCCGCCCTCGGGGCTCTCGCCGAAGCCGCGGCCGCGGAAGTCGATCCACACCGGGCGCGCGCCGGCGAGCGGCGGCACGCGGAAGCTCACGTCGAAGTCGCCGTAGATGGCCGCGGTGCTCAGCGCCTCGCGCATGTCGTCGCGGTGGCCGGGCGCCACGCGGTCCAGCACCTGCTGGCCGTCGACGACGCCGGAGCGCCAGCCGAAGAGGGCGGCCGTGACCTCGGACATGAAGATCTTGTCGGCCGCCAGGTCCCACTCCCAGATGCCGCAGCGCGCCGCCTCGACGGCCATCCGGAAGCGCTGCTCGGAGTCGGTGCGCGCCGCCTGCACCCGCTCGACGCGGCGCATCTCGAGGACGAGGAGGGCGCCCAGGGTGAGGGCGACGGCGAGGGGGACGAGGAACCAGGCGATCAGTTCCGGCCGGCCGGGCGCCACCTGCAGGAAGCGGGCGACGCCCAGGCCCCCGACCGCCAGCAGCAGGCCGAGGACGATCTGGATCGCCGGGCGGGAGTAGCGTCGGGCGTCCGGCGCGCGCGGTCGGCTACGCCGTTCCGGCGTCACCCCCGCAAGTCCATGCCCCGCGCGTTCGGCCAAGGCCGCCGCTCCTTCACGTCCCTCCCGCGACCGGCCGACACGCCCGGCGCGAGACAAGGCTAAGCTGATCCGCCCCGTTCGGTCATGGGGCTTCGACGCATCAGTTGAGCGCCCGGGTGGCCAATTCGTAAACGTTCTTGGAAAGTCCCTCGACCGCGACGATCCGCTCCAGCTGCGCCTTCATGAGGTTACCCAATTCGGGTGTGAGCCGCTTCCAGCCGCCCAGCGGGTCGACGAGCCGGGCCGCCGTCATCGGGTTGAACCGGTCGACCGCGATGATCTGGTCGGCCAGGAACCTGTAGCCCGCGCCGCTGGGGTCGTGGAAGCGGACGCTGTTGAAGTTGGCGAAGCTGGAGACTAGGGCCCGCAGCCGGTTGGGGTTCTTCTCGTCGAAGGCCGGGTGGGCGGTGAGCGCCAGGATGCGCCCCAGCGCCTCCTCGCCCGGATCGCGGGCCTGCAGGGCGAACCACTTGTCGATCACCAGCGGCTCGTCCTTCCAGCGCTCGTAGAAGTCGGCGAGCGCCGCCTCGTAGGCGGGCCCGCCGATGAGCATCAGGGCGTTCAGGCCGCCGATCATGTCGGTCATGTTCACCGACGCGCGGTAGTGGCCGTCGGCGATGTCGGCCACGTCGTTGCGCGGGTTGGCGGCCATCAGCTCGAGGCAGGCGTTGCGCAGCGCGCGGCGCCCGGCCCCGGCGGCGTCGGGCGAGAACTCGCCCAGGTCCTGCAGGCCGGTGTGCAGCCGGCGAAGCTCGCCGTTCAGATGCAGCGCGAGGCGCAGCCGCAGGGCGTCGCGGGCCTCGTGGATCGCCGCCGGATCCACGGGCTGGCGCAGCAGCGCCAGGTCCGTCTCGGACGGCAGCGCCAGCAGGAGCGCCTTGAACGCGTTGTCCGAGGCCTGGTCGAGGAGCGCGCGCCCCACCGCCTCGGCGTAGCGTTCCTCGCCCACCTCGTTGGGCTTGCCGGCCGCGCGGGCGAGGATCAGCTCGGCGGCGAGGTCCTGGCCCGCTTCCCAGCGGTTGAAGAGGTCCGGGTCGGCGGCGAGTTGGACGTAGCGCTCCTTCGGCTCGGCGTCGGTCTTCATGACCACGGGGGCCGAGAAGCCGCGCAGCGCCGACACCACGGGCAGGCTGTCGACGCCGGTCAGGGTGACCTTCAGCTCGGGCCGATCGAGGACGATCACCGTCTCGTCCACGGCGGCGCCGTCGCGTTCGAAGGCGAGCGTGCGGCCCTCGAGGTCGAGGAGGCCCACGGTCACCGGGATCGGCACCGGCCGCTTGTCGGCCTGGCCGCTGGTGGGCGGGTTGGCCTGGGTGAGCGTCAGCTCCAGCGTCCGCGCGGCCTCGTCGTAGAGGCCCGAGACGGCGATGCGGGGCGTGCCGGCCTGCTCGTACCAGGCGAAGAAGTCCGTGAGGTCGCGGCCGGAGGTCTCGGCGAAGCACTGGATGAAGGCCTCGACGGTGGTGGCCTGGCCGTCCCAGCGCTCGAAGTAGAGGTCCATGCCCTTCCGGAACGCCTCGGCCCCGATCAGGGTCTTCAGCATGCCGATGACCTCGGAGCCCTTCTCGTAGATGGTCGCCGTGTAGAAGTTCTCGATCTTCATGTAGCTGGACGGCCGGACCGGGTGGGCGAGGGGCCCCTGGTCCTCGGCGAACTGGCGGCTGCGCAGCGCCTTGACCGCCTTGATGCGGGTGACGGCCTCGCCGCGCATGTCGGCGCAGAACCCCTGCTCGCGGAAGACGGTCAGGCCTTCCTTGAGGCAGAGCTGGAACCAGTCGCGGCAGGTGATCCGGTTGCCGGTCCAGTTGTGGAAGTACTCGTGCGCCACGACCGCCTCGATGCGCTCGTAGTCGGCGTCGGTGGCGGTCGCCGGGTCGGCGAGCAGCAGCGAGGAGTTGAAGACGTTCAGCCCCTTGTTCTCCATCGCCCCGAAATTGAAGTCGCGCACGGCGACGATCATGAAGAGGTCGAGGTCGTACTCGCGGCCGTAGGCCTCCTCGTCCCATTTCATCGAGCGCTTGAGCGCGTCCATGGCGTAGGCGGCGCGCGGGGCCATGCCGGGATCGACGTAGATCTTCAGCTCGACGGTGCGGCCGCTCATGGTGACGAGCCGGTCCTCGAGCACGTCGAGCTCGCCGGCCACCAGGGCGAAGAGGTAGCTGGGTTTGGGGAAGGGGTCGTTCCAGACCGCGAAGTGACGCCCGCCCGGCAGCTCGCCCCGCTCGATCAGGTTCCCGTTGGCGAGCAGGTGGCGGAACGTGCGGTCGGCCTCGATGCGCACCGTGAACCGCGACAGCACGTCCGGGCGGTCGGGCCAGTAGGTGATCTTGCGGAAGCCCTCGGCCTCGCACTGGGTGCAGAAGCGGCCGCCCGACATGTAGAGGCCCTCGAGGGCCTTGTTGTTGGCCGGGTCGATCTCGACCTCGGTTTCCAGCGTGAAGGCGTCGGGCGTGGCGTGAACCGTGAGGAATTCCGCGTCGATGGCATGCTCGTCGGCGCCGAGGACGCGGCCGTCGACGGCCACGCTCAGCGGCTTCAGGCGCTCGCCGTTGAACCGGAGCGGCTCGGCGTGGTCGCCGTTGCGGCGCACGGCCAGCCGCGCCCGCACGCGCGTGGCGTTGGGCTGCAGGTCGAACGTCAGATGGACCTCGTCCACCAGGAAGGCCGGCGGACGGTACTCGGAGAGCTTGATGGGCTGGGGCGTGTCGGTGCGCATGGCTCCATCTAGGCGGGCGACTGCGGCGGCGCCAAGGCCAGCCGCGGGGCTTTCCCTTCCCGCTCGCGGGAAGGGGGGACCGTTCGCCGAGCCCGCAGGGCGTAGAGCGAATGGTGGGAAGGGTTGGCGGCGGGCGCGGGTTGGGGTGAGCCTAGTCGCCGTGCGGTGGTTTTCCCTTCCCACCGCTCGCTCTTCGGCGAGCGGTCCCCCCTTCCCGCAGGGCGGGAAGGGAAGGGGAGGCGGGGTCAGCCGGTGTCGGTGAGGGGCGGTTCCGTCTCGGCCGGGTCGAAGGTTTCTGCGGGCTGGGGCAGGTCGCGCCAGCGGGCCGCGAGGTCCGGCGGGAGGTCCAGGCGGCGGCAGGCTTGCCTCACCTGGTCGTCGAAGGGCTCGATGAGGAAGTCGCCGCGCAGCAGCCAGGCGTCGAGTTCCACGTCCAGCCGGTCCAGCGCCTCGCGCTGCAGCCTGGGCGCATCGGGATGCGCCGCCGCGGCCACGCGGCGGACAGCGTCCTGCAGGGCGCCGATGCGCGCGTCCATGCGCTGCGTGAACTCCGCCTGCGACAGCGGCGGCGGGCCCGAGGACCACGCCAGGTCGTCGTCGGCCGCCTCGCGCTCGCGGACGTGCTTCATCTGCAGCATCAGCGTCTGGCGCAGGGTCCGCGACGCCCGCTGGTAGGCCCGGCCGAGGCTGGCCGTCTCCTGGGGCGTCTCGGCTGCCATGAGCTGGGCGTGCACCTTCTCGGCGGCCGCGAGATCCATCTCGGCCAGCCGCTCCAGCCGGGCGGCGATGCGATCGGTGAGGGACAGGGCCTCGGACATGCGGGGCAGGAGAACCGGCGGGTGCGTCAAAAGCGGTCGTAGGTCCCTTCCCTTCCCGCTCGCGGGAAGGGGGGACCGTTCGCCGAGCCCGCAGGGCGTAGAGCGAATGGTGGGAAGGGCAGGCGGCGGGCGCGGGAGGGGTGGGCTCAGTCGCCGTGCGGTGGCTTTCCCTTCCCACCGCTCGCTCTTCGGCGAGCGGTCCCCCCTTCCCGCTCGCGGGAAGGGAAGGATCAGGGGCGGGTTCGGGCGAGGGCTGCGACGATCAGGCCATCGGCTACGGCGCGGGCGTCGCGGTAGACGGAACCTGCGCCGATCCGCACGACCGTTATGCCGCGCGCGCCGAGCCAGCGGTCCCGGGCGGCGTCCTTCGCCTGCTTCTCGTCGCTCCAATGGGTGGCGCCGTCGATCTCCACGGCCAGGCGGGCCGCGGGACAGTAGAAGTCGAAGATCATCGAATGGTGGGCGAACTGCCGCCGGAAGATCGGTCTGCCTTCCATGCGCCCCTTCAGCCGCGACCAGAGCATGACCTCAGGCTCGGTCATGCGCATTCGCAGGGCCCGAGCGCGATTGGCGATTTTCGTGGAGGTCCGGGTCACCACGCGGCGATCGGAACATATAGAGAACAGAAGCGTCAAGGGGGACCTTCCCTTCCCGCACGGCGGGAAGGGAAGGGGAACGCTCTTTCCTTCCGCGGCGTCCGCGCGCCAGAGTGGGGGCAGAGGAAGCGTCAGCCGGGATCGCCGGCGGGATGGGGTCAGATGAATTTCGACTACACCGACGACCAGAAGTTCCTGAAGAACGAGGCGCGGAAGTTTCTGGAGGCGAACTGCCCGACCAGCCGCGTCCGCAAGGTGCTGGACGACGACGGGAAGGCCTATGACGAGGCGCTGTGGACGGCCGTGGCCGAGCAGGGCTGGCTGGGGGCGGCGATCCCGGAGGAACACGGCGGGCTGGGGCTGGGGCACATCGAACTGTGCGCCATCGCCGAGGAGCTGGGCCGCGTGGTGGCCCCGATCCCGTTCGCCTCCACCGTCTACTTCCTGGCCGAGGCGCTGATGCTGGCGGGCTCGGACGCGCAGAAGGCGGCGCTGTTGCCGAAGATCGCGGCGGGCGAGGTCATCGGCTGCGTGGCGAGCTCGGAGGGGCCGGGCGTGATCACCGCGGGCGCGCTGCAGGCCAGCGTCTCGGGCGGGCGGCTCTCGGGCGTGAAGCTGCCGGTGACCGACGGCGACATCGCCACCCATGCGCTGGTGCTGGCCAAGGAGAACGGCCAGCCGGGGCTGTTCCTGGTGGACCTGTCGGCGGGCGTGACGCGGGAGAGCCTGAAGACGCTGGATCCGACGCGCGACGCGGCGCGCCTCACCTTCGAGGGCGCGGCGGCCGAGCGGCTGGGCGGGGCGGGCGAGGGCTTCGCGCTGCTGGAACAGGTGAGCGACCGGGCGGCGGTTCTGCTGGCGTTCGAGCAGACGGGCGGCGCCGACCGGGCGCTGGAGATGGCCAAGGCCTATGCGCTGGAGCGCTATGCGTTCGGCCGCGTGATCGCGAGCTACCAGGCGATCAAGCACAAGCTGGCCGACATGTACGTGAAGAACGAGCTGGCGCGGTCGAACGCCTACTACGGGGCCTGGGCGCTGAATACGAACGCGCGCGAGCTGCCGGTGGCGGCCAGCGCGGCGCGGATCGCCGCCAGCGAGGCGTTCTGGTTCGCGGCCAAGGAGAACATCCAGACCCACGGCGGCATCGGCTTCACCTGGGACGTGGACGCCCACCTCTACTACCGCCGCTCGCGGCAGCTGGTCCTGGTGGCGGGCGCGCCGCGGGTCTGGAAGGAGCGGCTGGTGAGCCACCTCGAACGCCGAAACGCCGCTTAAGCGATGAGGCGTTCGGCCCCCCTCACCGGTCATCATCCCCCGGCTTGTCCGGGGGATCCACTGGGCTGGGCGGCGCGGGCTGCGCGCGGCGGCGGCGGCGGCGGCGAGGGTCGCGACGGATTCACAGCCCAATGGGTGGCCCGGATAACCGGGCCATAACGGAGCTTTAGGTGCGCAGGGGCCAGCCCCGCGTGCAGGAGGACTCGAGATGGACTTCAATGACAGCCCTGAAGAAGCCGCCTATCGCGCCGAGGTGCGCAAGTGGCTGGAGGCCAACGCGCCGAAGGCGAGCGTGGGCGGAGACGACCTGGAAGGCGGGACCAAGGACACCATGGCCGCGTCCAAGGCCTGGCAGGCCAAGAAGGCGGCCGCCGGCTACGCCCAGATCACCTGGCCCAAGGAGTGGGGCGGGCCCGGCGGCACGCCGATCCAGCAGGTGATCTTCAACACCGAGGAGGCCAGGCACCCGGTGCCGCCGAACCCGTTCCAGATCGGGCTGGGCATGTGCGTGCCGACGGTCATGGCCTTCGCCGACGAGGCGACCAAGAAGCGGTTCGTGGGCCCCGCGCTGCGCGGCGAGGAGATCTGGTGCCAGCTCTTCTCCGAGCCGTCCGGCGGGTCGGACGTGGCCGCCGCGCGGACCCGGGCGGTGCGGGCCGAGGACGGCTCGGGCGACTGGATCATCTCGGGCCAGAAGGTGTGGACGACGGGAGCCCAGTTCTCGAACTTCGGGATCGTCGTCGTGCGGACCGACCCGGACGTGCCGAAGCACAAGGGGATGACGATGTTCTGGGTCGACATGAGCGACCCGGGGATCGAGGTGCGGCCGATCCACCAGATGTCGGGCGGCTCGGGCTTCAACGAGGTCTTCTTCACCGACGTGCGCGTGCCCGACAGCCAGCGGCTGGGCGCGGTGGGCGACGGCTGGAAGGTAAGCCTGGTGACGCTGATGAACGAGCGGCTGGCGGTGGGCGGATCGTCCGGCGCGGGCTGGGCCGAGTTCATGGAAGCCGCGCGCGGGCTGACCGGCCTGGACGGCGGACCGGCGCTGAAGGACCAGACGGTGCGCGAGAAGATCGCCGACTGGTACGTGCAGTCCGAGGGGCTGAAGCACACCCGCAACCGCACCATGACGGCGCTGAGCCGGGGCCAGACGCCGGGGCCCGAGAGCTCGATCGGCAAGATCGTCGCAGCCGGCCAGATGCAGGACCTGGCCAACTCGGCGGTCGAGCTGCTGGATCAGTTCGGCATCATCAACGACCCCGACCTGGCGCCGCTGAACGGCGGCTTCCACGCCTCGCTGATGAGCGCGCCGGGCCTGCGGATCGCCGGCGGCACCGACGAGATCCTGAAGAACATCATCGCCGAGCGGGTGCTGGGCCTGCCGGGCGACATCCGCGTCGACAAGGACGTGGCGTTCAAGGACCTGCCGACGGGGCGATAGGCCGCCCGGCCAGCGGCTCAGGCCGTCAGCGCCAGCGGCTGGCGGCCGGCGATGAGCTGGCCGTAGAGGCGCGCCAGGGCCTCGAAGGTGGCGTCCCAGCCGTGGCGCGTCTCGGCGCGGCGGCGGGCGGCGCGGCCCACCTCGGCCACGTCGCGGGCGAAGAGGGCCTCGATGGCCTCGGCGAGGCCGCCGGGCTCGACGTTCTGGGCGGGCTGGCCCACCTGGAGGTCGATCAGCTCGCCCACGCCGCCGCGGCGCGAGCCCACGACGGGCAGGCCGGCGGCCATGGCCTCGAGCACGAAGAGGCCGAAGATCTCGTTCTCGTTGGCGTGCAGGGCCGCGTCGCACGAGGCCAGCAGG
Organism: Phenylobacterium sp. T106; assembly: GCF_057219735.1. Classification (NCBI taxonomy): domain Bacteria; kingdom Pseudomonadati; phylum Pseudomonadota; class Alphaproteobacteria; order Caulobacterales; family Caulobacteraceae; genus Phenylobacterium; species Phenylobacterium sp. T106. Next base: position 465,700 of record NZ_JBXVWA010000002.1, read on the forward strand.
CCGGCGAGCTTCACCGGGTCGCGCTCGAAGTCGAGGCTGATCACCTGGGGCGACCAGGCCACGTCCTTGCCGGCCCCGACGAGCAAGAGCTTGTAGGGCGCGCCCAGGCGCTCGACGGCGGCGACCATGGAGTCGATGTTCTTCTCGCGGGCCGGCCGCCCGGCGAACACGAGCAGGCGCGTGTCGGGCGAAAGGCCCAGCCGCCTGAACAGGCGCGCGCGGTCGCCGCGCGCGGGGTGGAAGAGGTCGGTGTCGACGCCGAGCTGCTGGATCGACAGGCGCTGCACGCCGGCGTCGGCGAGACGGGCCGCCATGTGCCGGCTGGGCGCCACCACGTGGTCGAAGCGCTGGTAGGCCTGGGCCCAGAAGTTGAAGGTGGGCGCCTCGGCCCACTCGCCGAAGTGCAGGGCCGCCAGGGCCGCCGCGTCGGTGTGGCAGAAGCCGACGACGGGGACGCCCATCGCCTCGCCCGCCTCGAGCGCGGCGTGGCCGGGCACGAAGACGTCGCCCGCCTCGATGATCTCGGGCTCCAGGAGGCGCAGCACCGTCTCCCACTTCGTGAGATTGGCGGGCATCCGGTATCCGTTGCCGAACGGAAGGCGCGTGGCGGCCACGGTCACCAGGCCCTCGGCCTCGACCTGCGTGCGCGCGCCGGGCACCACGAGGGTGTGGCGCACGTCGGGCCGCCGACGGGCGAGCCACGCCCGCTTGGCCATCAGGTAGCGCTTCACGCCGCCGGACTTCGGCGCGTACATCATGGTGGTGTCGATCAGGTGGAAGCCGCCGGGGCGCGCCTCGCGCAGGGACGCGGCGACGCCGGGGTCCAGCCGGATGAGGTTGGCGTACTTGGGCGCGATGGCGTCGAACACGCGGTCGTGTCTCCCCTGAACGGTCGCCTGGAGGGTCGTGGGCGAAGGCACGGGACCGCGCTTACGGCGTCGGGCCGCGGCGAGCCGGACGGGGCGCTTGTCGGAAGGCCTGGCCAGGGGGACCACCCAGGAATGACACACGGGCCGGGGGTGGCCCGCCCCCCATGTCAGCGCCCACAGCGGCGCTTTCAAGGCCTTGGCGTCTCGCCGGCGCAATCATCCGAGGCCTCCACGGAACTCACCGCGTGGGCCTTAACCCGCGAGACCTGGGGAAGTTGCGCCTGAGCGCATCCCGCCGGGACGATCCGCTGCCGTGAAGACCGGGTCTGAACCCTAACGGGGGTCGTAGGCGCGGGCGACGTCCGGGCGGTCGGCGGCGGAGCGCAGGAACTCGGGCTCGCGGCGCGCCCGGGCGGCCTGCTCAAACGCGAAGCCCAGCGATAGGAGCCGCGCCTCGGACCAGGCCGGCCCGAGGAAGGAGACGCCGATCGGCAGCCCGCCGGCGTAGCCCGCCGGAACGGTGAGGTGCGGATAGCCCGACACCGCCGGCAGGCGCGACGGCGAACCGAAGAAGCCGCCCCCGTTCACCGGATCGACGATCGCGGGCGGCCCGCCGCTGGGCGAGACGATGGCGACCAGGTTGCTGTCGGCGAGCATCCGGTCGAGGGATTCGCGGGCAAGGCGGGCGGCGGTCGCGCGCTTCTCGCGGTGGGCGGGGTCGGTGACCGGGGGCTGGGCCTGGGCGGCCTCGAAGATCTCCTGGGCGAAGAGGGGCATCTCGCGCCCGGCCTCGGCCTTGTTGAAGGCGATCAGCGCCTCGAGGGTGCGGGCCTTCACCGCGGGCGGCGTGGTGGCGAGATAGGCGTCGAGGGCGGCCTTGAACTCGGTGCGCAGGCAGTCGCCCTCCAGCTCGGCGATCTTCGCCATGGTGGCGTCGTCGGGACCCTTGATCTCCACCAGGACCGCGCCCCGGGCCTTCAGCGTCTCGAGCGCCGCAGCGAAGACCGCGTCGGTGGCGGGCGAGCGCCCCTTCCACGGGAACCAGACGCCGATGCGGGCGCCCTTGAGGGCGTCGCGGTCGAGCGCCTTGAGATAGTCGGCCTTGCGCGCGTCGGCGTCGCGCGTGGCCGGGTCGGCGGGATCGGAGCCGGCGATGACGCCCAGGAGCGCGGCGGCGTCGGCGACGGTGCGGGTCATGGGCCCGGCGGTGTCCTGCTCGGGCGAGATGGGCACGATGAAGGTGCGCGAGACGAGCCCCACGGTGGGCTTCAGGCCGACCACGCCGTTCATGGCCGCCGGACAGGTCACCGAGCCGTCCGTCTCGGTGCCCAGGGCGACCGCGGCGAGGCCCGCGGCGATGGCGGCGCCCGAGCCCGACGACGAGCCGCAGGCGGTGCGGTCGAGCGAATAGGGGTTGCGCACCAGGCCGCCCACGGCGCTCCAGCCGCTGATCGAGCGGGTGGAGCGGAAGTTCGCCCATTCGGACAGGTTGGTCTTGCCGAGGATCACCGCGCCCGCGTCGGTGAGCCGCTTCACGATGGGCGCATCCCGCCCCGAGACGTTGCCGAGCAGGGCCAGCGAGCCGGCCGTGGTGGGCGCGCCGTCGGACGACTCGATGTTGTCCTTGAGCAGCACCGGCACGCCGTGCAGCGGCCCGCGGACCTGGCCCGCCCGGCGTTCGGCGTCGCGCCGGCGGGCGTCGGCCACGGCGTTGGCGTTGACGGCCAGCACGGCGTTGAGCTTGGGGCCGGCGCGGTCGATGCGCTCGATCCGCTCGAGGTAGGCGCGGACCAGCTGCTCGGAGGTGACGCGGCCGTCCGTCATGGCCGCCTGCTGCTCGCCGGCCGAGGCGTAGGGGCTGATGGACTGGGCGTGCCCCTGGGTCCCGGCCATCACCGCCGCGGCCGCGGCCAATGCGCTGGCAAGCCTGGTCATGCGAACCTCCCCCTGGACTGCCGACACCTTGTAGCGCGTCGGCGCGGCCGGGGAAGGCGGCTCAGGAACTCCAGGGCGCCAGGAAGCCCCAGCGCAGCAGCAGGGCCGCCAGGGCGATGCCGATGACGGCCGTCAGGGTGGCGGCGGCCTTGCGGCGCAGGCCCCAGCCCTCTTCGCGCCAGGCGAGCGCGACGGCCGGCGCGGCCGCGAGCGAGACCAGCGCGGCGACGAGCGCCAGCGTCGAGGCGGCGATCAGCGTGGGGCTGGGCCAGCCGAAGACGATCTGCGCCGGATCGGCCGCGCCCTGCAGGAACGACGCGAGCGCGACGAGCGCGCCCAGCCAGGCGAGCGCCTGGACGACCTGGGCGCGGCCGGCGAGGCGCTGCCAGCGCCCGGCCGGCGCCTGGCGGGCGCGATAGCCGAGGCCGAGCAGCGTCAGCACGCTGGCGAGCGTCGCGAGGACGGTGAGCAGCACGAGCGGGCCGGGCGCGTCCAGGGGACCCACCCGCTGCAGCGTCGCCGCGCCCAGGGGCGCCTCGACCACGCCGGCGCGCCGGGTGAACTGCAGCGGGGCGCCGTCGGCGAGCGAGGCGAAGCGGCCCTGCGCCGGATCGCCCACGGGCGCGAAGGCGCCGGCGGCCGACAGTCCGCCGAGGGTCAGGTAACCCTCGCTGGTGACGCCCACGTCCGCGCCGAAGGCGATGCGGTGCACGAACCCCTCGAGGCCGCCATAGGCCCGGCGCGTCGGCAGGTAGCGCCCGACGTAGCGGTCGGCGACGGCGGCGAGGCGGGGATCGGGCGGCGGCGGGAACGGCTGGGGGGCCGTGTAGAAGCGGCGCACGATGGCGGGCAGCAGCTCGCCCTGCAGCCGGCCCCCGGTGTCGGTGTTGGTGGAGATGAACACCCCCAGGCGCAGCGCCGGCACGACCGCCATGTCCGAGAAGAACGACATGGTGCCGCCGTTGTGGCCGTAGCCCATGAACCCGCCGGGGAGGGGGCGGTCGAAGAAGCCGTGCCGGATCGCTCGGCCCGCGGGGGCCGGGAGGCTGGGGGTCTGGAACGCCCGCGCGGCGGCCGGGCCGTAGATGCGCCGGCCGTCGAGCTCGCCGTCGTTCAGCAGCATCAGCATGTAGCGCGCCATGTCGGCGGCCGTGGAGGAGGCCGAGCCGGCGGGGGCGATCTGGCCGATGTACTCGTACGGCCGTTGTTCCAGGGTCACGCCGTTCCAGTGGAAGGCGCGGGAGGCGTCCGCCGCCATCGCCCCGGACATCGGCAGCGGCAGGCCGGCCTGCGGCGCCCGGGGCTCGCGGAAGGTGGTGCGGGTCATGCCGAGCGGCTCGGTGATGGTTGACTCCACCAGCTCCTCGAAGGGCCGTCCGGTGGCGTGGGACACCGCCGCCCCGGCCAGCGCGGCCCCGTAGTTGGAGTAGCTGGCCAGCACGCCGGGCGGGCGCACCTGCCGCGGGCGCTCCTGGGCCAGCCAGGCGTCGAGGGCCCGCACCTGCGAGGGCTCGCGCTCGAACAGCACGCCGAACACGTGGTCCTCGAAGCCGGGGGCGTGGTTCATGAGGTCGAGGACCCGGATCGGGCGGCCGAAGGCGCCGTTCCCGGTCCGCAGCGACGCCGGCAGGTAGGCGTCGACCGGGGCGTCCAGGCGCATGCGGCCGGCCTCCACCTGTCGCATGATCGAGATCCAGGTGAAGGTCTTGGAGATCGAGCCGATGCGGAACAGCGTGCGGTCGGGGTCGACGGCCTGCCGGGGCCTCAGGCTGGCGACGCCGTAGCCCTTCTTGAAGACGACCTGTCCGTCCTGGACCACCGAAACGGTGACGCCGGCGATATGCTCGGCCCGCATCGCCTGCTCGACCGTGGCGTCGACGAAGGCGGCGAGCTCCGCGGGCGGTATCGGCTGGGCGGCGGTCAGCGGGATCGCGCCGGGGGCCGGCTGTGCCGGGGCGGCGACGGGGACGAGCGCTGCGGTCAGGACCGCGAGGACGCAGGCCAGGGCGCGGACCGATGCCTTCATTTTCGCCTCCCAATAATATACCATGAGTATATTATGAGCGTGACGGCGACAAGGGCGCGGGCCAGGCCCCGGGGGGACAAGCGGGCGCGGACCCGGGCGCGGCTGATCGAGGCCACGCTGGCCCTGGCGGCCGAGCGCGGGCTGGCCGGGGCGACGCTGGACGCCATCGCGGCGCGGGCGGGCATGACCAAGGGCGCGATCTATTCGAACTTCGCCAGCCGCGCCGACCTGCTGGTGGCGGCCCGCGCCTCGAAGGCGATCACCCTGATCGGCCCGGATGAGGACGGGCCCGCGACGCTCGCCACGCTGGCCGACCGGCTGGTCGAGGTGATCGAGCGCGCGCGGCCCGAGGGGCGCTTCCTGGGCGAGTACCTGGCGCACGCCCTGGCCGACCCGGAGCTGGGCGCCCGGGTGGCCGCCGACTACGAACGCCAGTTCCGCGAGGCGGGAGAAGCCATGGCCCACGCGTTTGGCGAAGAGCTCGGCGTTCCGACCGCGGAGATTCCCGTGATCGTCCAGTCCCTGGCCCTGGGCTTCCTCTATCAGTCGCTGCTGACGCCCCGGGCCGTCACGCGCGAGACGGTGCTGGCGGCCTTCGAGGCCCTGGGGCGGGGGATCCGGCCGGTCAGCCGGCTGTGAGCGGCCGCCTGCGCAGCGCGGCGCCGGTCATGCCGAAGCCGGCGATCATCAGGGCCCAGGCCGCCGGCTCCGGGACCGCCGCGGAGACGCTGACGTTGTCCACGACCGAGTCGATGTCGTTGGTGACCGGGTCGACATTCCGGAAGGCGAGGCGGGTCACGGCGCCGCCGGCGGTGAACGCCAGGGTGTAGGTGGTGAAGCCGCTGTCGAGGTCGCCGCTGCTCGCCACCCGATAGTCGCCGGACGCCAGCGTGGCGGCCCCCACGACGTCCTCGAGGCTGACGTGCATGGACTGGAAGCCCGCCACGCCGAAGGCCGCGAGGTCGAAGCTGACGAGGTAGGCGCGCCCGGCCACGGTGGCGAAGCTCTGCGCGAGGTACGAGCCGGCGTTGGGGCTGTCGCCGGCGCCGAAGGTGGCGAAGTGGTTGGCCTTGGCCGCCGGCGAGCCGGTCGTGCCGCAGCAGGCGGTGTAGGCGGCGCCGTCGGTGACGAAGAGGTTGGGCGCGTTCAGCGGCCCGCCGATCACGGCCGCGGAGTCGGTCCAGCCCGGCGGCAGCGCATAGGGGGCGTAGGGCGCCTCGAAGTCGCCGTTCGCCAGGATCGCGCCGCTCGCGCCTGAAGCGCTTGCCAGCCACGCGGCCCCCGCCACGACCGCCCATACCTTGACCATCACGCCCTCCGAACTGTCGCCCCAGCCTGACCCACCTGCGCGTGTGCGGGGAGGTGCATCGACAGGCGCCGCGATGCACGGAGAGCGCAGCCGCGGCCGGATCCTCGCCGCAGCCTGATCCTCGCCGCGGCCTGGGCTCAGGCGGGCTGGTCCCAGCCCGCCAGCGCGCCGAGCTGGCGCAGGCGGGTGAAGAGTCGCTGCACGTTGCCGAGGTTCTCGATGACGATCTCCTGCAGCAGCGGGCGCTTCTCCGCGGGCAGCGCCGCGATCAGCCCGTTGGGCCTGCGCACGCAGAACCCCGCCGCCTCGAGCTGCAGGGCGTGGCGGCGCGCCGTCTCGGGCGAGTAGCGCAGGGCCCGGGCGAGATGGCCGATGCGGACCGGCGCCCCCTCCGCCGTCGGGTCGGTGACCCAGGCGATGAACGCCCGGGCGTCCAGATGCTGGGTGTTCAGGTGGGCCAGCTGCAGCAGGAGGAGCCCCGTGACGGGGTCGGCGGTGAGGTCGTTGAAGGCTTCGACCACCCGCATCATGTAGACGGCGACGGCGCGGTTGGTGATGCGGACCGGCGGGTCCGGGCTCGCGGCCGCCGCGGGTTCGGCTGGCAGCGCGGACGCGGGCAGGGCGCCGATGGCGCGCAGATCGCCGTAGAACCGCTCCAGGCGCGCATGCCGCCCGAAGATCGTGGCCAGGAACTCCGGGGTGCTGATCGACGCAGCCGGCGCATAGACGCCCCGGGCGGTGACCACCAGGTCTCCCGCCGCCGCCATCCGCATGATCCGGCGGCGGGCCGTCTCGAACGGGAGGCGGAGCGACTGGGCGACGGCGTTGATGCTGACGGGCCGGCGGAGGTCGTCCGGCGCCACCGTGTCGAGCCGGGCGTAGGTGTCGGCGAGCGCCGCATCGCGGTTGATCGGGTCGAGGTTGGCGACGAGGACCGCGCCGAACAGCAGCGCGTCCAGCACGTCGCGCTGCCGCCCGAGCGCGATCAGGTCGAGGAAGAACACCAGGGACAGGTGCGCCACCTGCCAGGCGACCGGGTCCGGCGCCGCGTCCGACGCCGCGCCGGCCGGCGCGGGTCGCGCGATCGGGCGCGGCGCGCTCATCATGGGCGCCTCGGGGGCAGGCTCTTGACGAGTTCGGCCACGGCGGCGTCGAGCTGGCTGTCCCGCCCGGCGAGGGTCTCGCCCAGGGCGCGCTCGACGCGGATGTCCACCGGCCGCGGGTTCATCTCCATGTCCTTGCCGTCGGCGCCCTGGATCCGCACCGAGGGCGTGCGCAGGTTCGAGCCGTCGATGAGCTGCTCGCCGCCGGTGTAGATGATCCAGCCGGAGGTGGGCGTGCCGACGACCTTGCCGAGCCCCAGGGCGCGGTAGCCCTCGGTGAAGTCCTCGGCGTCGGACAGCGAGCTCTCGTTGGTGACGAGGATGGTGGGCAGGCCGAGCGCTCGCTGGCCCAGGCTCTGGCGGCTGGGCAGGGCGAAGAGCCCGCGCGGCGTCATGGTCAGGAAGTTCTTCCGCGAGAAGACGTCCAGAACGTAGCCGTTGATGAAGCCGCCGTTGTTGTTGCGGACGTCGATGACGACGCCCTCCTTGGCCTGGTTCTGGGCGTCGAGGTCGATGTAGAGCTGGTCGAGGCTGTCCGAGCTCATGTCCAGGATGTGGACGTAGCCCAGCCGGCCGCCGCTGGCCTTCTCCACGTAGGCGCGGCGGTCCTTCACCCAGTGGCGGTAGAGCAGGCCGCGGCCGACCGCGGGCGTCACGGGGCGCACGACGGCCCGGCGCGCCGTCCCGCCGGTCGTGACCGTGAGGACCGTCCGCTTGCCCGCGCGGTCGAGCAGCAGGGCGTCCAGGTTGACCCCCGGCCCGACGGGGCGGCCGTCCACGGCGGTGAGCACGTCGCCCGGCCGGATGGTGCCTTCGATGTCGGCGGGACCGAGCCCTATCACCTCGCGGACGACCAGGCCGCGGCCGGCCTCGTAGGCTTCGCGGTCGAAGCGCAAGCCCAGGTCGCCCACCCGGTCGGGCGGCGCGGCGCCGAAGCCCTCGGTCGGGCGGTTGATCCCGGTGTGCGAGGCGTTGAGCTCGCCGATCATCAGGTTGATCACGCGGCGCAGTTCGTCCGAGGTCTGGGCGCCCTGGGCGAACGGCTCGAAGCGTTCGCGCAGGGCCGCCCAGTCCTTGCCGTTGAAGTTCTCGTCGAAGAACGTGGCGTTGAGGATCGACCAGGCCTGGTCGAACACCACCTGCTTCTCGGCCTCGAAGCGGACGACCATCTCGGCGGTGACCTCGATGACGCGCGGCCGCGGCGTCTCGAGGGTCGCCACCGTCACCCGTCCGTTGTCGAGGTAGTACAGCTCCTTGGAGTTCGGGCTGAAGCTGTAGTCCCACTTGGCGCGGCGGCCGCCCGAGACCTGGACCGGAGCCGGCGGGTCGCGTTCCAGCTCGTCGAGGGAGTAGCGGAAGAGGTTCTGCTGGTCGCCCTGGCGCGCGCGGTAGACCAGGGTCTTGCCGTCGGGGCTGATGACGGGATCGTCCACCGAGCCGCCGAGCGGCAGGAAGGTGGCGCGTTCACGCAGGCCCTCGAAGACGATGCGGACGGGCTCCACCTTGGGCCTGGCGACGGGCTTTTCGTCCTTGGGCTCTTCCGGCGGCCTGGCCGGATCGTCGCTGGCCGGCGGCTGGGCGGCGGCGGGGTCGCGGTCGGGCTCCTGCCGCGGCGGGCCGCCGGGGGGCGCGGGCTTGAACAGGTCCTGGAAGGCGTCCTCGCGGTACTTGGGGATGCGCGGCTGCAGGTCGACGCGCACCATGCGGATCGGCTCGCTCCGCTGCGAGGTGTCGAAGACGATGTAGCGGCCGTCGGGGGACCAGGCGATCTGGTCGCCGGTGTTCCCGTTGGCCAGGAAGCTCACCGGCCGCGCCTCGCCGCCCGTCGCCGGGACGACCCAGACGTTGCGGAACGAGCGCCGGTCGGTGACCGCGAAGGCCAGCCACCTGGAGTCGGGCGACCAGGAGGGCCGGACGCCGTCGTTGCGGTCCAGCGCGCCGTCGTACACGGCCACGTCGCGGGCGATGCGGCCGTCGGGGCCGAAGGTGATGACCCGCAGCTGGTTGAGGCCGTGGAAGTAGGCCAGCGACTTGCCGTCGGGCGCATAGGCCGGGCCCGCGTCGAACGCCCGCGGCTCGCTGAGCGGCCGGGTGCGCTGGGTGGTGAAGTCGTACTCCATGACCCGGCTCTGGCGGCCGGTCTGGGACACGAAGGCGAGCTTGCGGGAGTCGGGCGACCAGGCGAGGTCGGTCTCGGCCCCGGCGGTCTCGGTGAGACGCTGGGCGGCGCCGCCGTCCTTGGTGGGCGCGGCGAAGACCTCGCCGTGCATGATCACCGCGAGCTTCCGGGCGTCGGGGGCGACAGCGAGGTTGCGGAAGCTGGTCTCGACCAGCCGCCGCTCGCCGCCGGCGGCCGGAGCCCCCCGCAGCGTGATGGGCACGCGCGCCGCCTGTCCGCTGGCGGTGTCGAGGCGCCAGATCTCGAACTCGCGTTCGAAGACGATGGCGCGGCCGTCGTAGGCGATGGACGGGAAGAGGACGCGGCCCGCCGTGAAGTTCGTCACCCGCTGGGGCCGGGCCTGCGGCTCGAGGCCCAGGCGCCAGAGGTTCTCGGCGCCGCCCTCGTCGCTCATGAAGTAGAGCGCCGCGCCGTCGGCGGCCCACATGGGCCACAGGCGCTTGGACGTCGCGCCCAACAGGCGGCGGTAGGGCGCGTCGGCGGCGATCGGCTTCAGCCAGAGCTCGGCCTGGTCGATGTGGCTCGCGCCGTTGCGCCACCACTGGTTCGACGAGATCCCCTTGGCCATCAGCGCGATCGCCTTGCCGTCGGGAGACGGCGCGGCGTGGAACTCGCTGAGGTAGCGCTCGCGGCTCACTTCCAGCGGGGTCCCGCCCGAGGCGGCGACCCGCCAGACGTCGTTCAGCCGCGCCACGTCGCCGGCGCCGGACGAGAAGTAGATCCAGCGGCCATCGCGGGACCACCCGTCGAGCTGCTCGCCGGTGTCGGAGAAGGTGAGACGCCGGATGCGGCCGGTGGCGAGGGTCAACACATAGACGTTGGCCGCGCCGCCCCGGTTGGAGGTGAAGGCCAGCTCGCGGCCGTCGGGCGAGAAGAGGGGCCGGCCCTCGGTCGCCGCGTCGGTGACCAGCAGGCTCGCCACGCCCCCCGCCGCCGGCGCGGTCCAGATATCGCCGCCCGAGACGAAGGCGATCTCGCGCCCGTCGGGGGAGAGGGCCGGCTCGGCCAGCGTCGGTCGGGGCGCGGCGTGGGCGGCCGCCGAAAGGACGGCGGCCAGCACGAGGGCGAAAAGGCCAAACCTACGGGGGAACATTCACGCTCCAGCTGAACTGGCGCCATTTTCTAAGGGCCAGGCCCGCGTCGCGCCAGTCCACGTCGCCGCCCTGCGCCTGACGCGATCCCGCCCCGCCCTGCCGGCGATATGGGCGCCCCCCGGGCCGGGACCTCCCCTGGTCAGGGGAGAAAACACCGAAGGCGTTCGGACGACTTGACCGAACATTGATCCGCCAGCAGATCGGCCGTCAACACCGGGTGACACCGCAGAGCTTCGCACCGTGACCAAGGGAACCGCAAAGGCGCTGGCCACACTCCGGCACATGTCGGCGGTGGGCCTTCCGGCGGGGCAGGTCTTCCGATCGGTGGCGCAGTGCCTGCGCGAGCTGGCGGCCTTCGACAGCGCGACCCTGGTGCTCTACGACGACGCCATCCAGGTCACGGACGCCTTCCTGACCCACGACGTGCGGCTACCGATCGCGCAACGCTACTTCGACCGCTGGTTCAACCGCGAGGAGGGCCGGTACTTCCCGACGCACGCCCAGGCGGCGCGGGGCGCCGCCGCCGACGTGTTCCGCGCCAGCGACTTCAGCGGCGCCCTATGGGACACCGAACTCTACGACGAGGTCTTCCAGCACCTGGGCTTCTACCGGATGGCGTCGGTCATGCTGCGGGTCGGCGACCGCGCGGTGGGCAACCTCTCGGTCGGGCGTCCCTCCGGCGGACGCGACTTCAACCCGCTGGAGCTGCGTCGCCTGAACCACGCCGCGCAACTGGCCGCGCTCGCGCTCAGCTCGCACGAACCCGCGGACGCGGAGGCGGAGACCGAGGCCCTCGAGACGTTCGAGAGCGCGTTCCTCGTGATGGCGGGCGACGGCGGCGTGCAGAGCCTGTCGCTCAACGCCGTGCGGCTGCTGCGCTGGGCGGCCCTGACGCCGCAGGAGCACGAGGCGGGGGTGATCCAGGCCTGTCTCACCAGCCCGGACCGGGAGCAGCACACGTTCCAGTGGGCGCGTCCGCTGCTGCAGGAGCTGGCGCGCCGGCTGATCGCGGCGGAAGCCGGCCGGCCGGGCCCGGCCCCGGTCCTGCGCCGGCGCACGCGCTACGGCGAGATGGTCATGCGCGCCTTCGTCATGCAGCACGGCGGCGTCGCCGGACCGGAGCTGATCGGCGTCGAGATCAAGCGGCGGACCCCGCTGGAGGCCCGCCTCTTCGCCTCGCCCACGTTCCGCAACCTCACGCCCCAGGAACAGGTGGTCTGCCGCCGGCTCCTCCGGGGCGCCAGCCAGCCCGAGATCGCGCGCGAGATGTCGCTGTCGCCGCACACCGTGGTCTCGCATGTGCGGAACCTCTACCGGGAGTGCGGCGTCTCCAGCCGCGAGGACCTGAAGGCGACTATCCTGCAACGCCAGGACCCGTGAGGGTCCGCCGCCGCCGCAGCCCCGCCCCGGCCGTGAAGAAGCCGCCGAGCATGAGCGCCCAGGTCGCGGGTTCCGGAACCGCCCCCGGCGTGTCGGGAAGCACGGGCTCGAAGGGCAGTCCGAGGCCTTCGCTGAAGATCAGCTGGGCGCCCTCGGGCCGTTCGAAGTCGGGATCGAAGGCGAAGGTCGGGTCGGCGAAGGCCGAGAAGAAGCTGTTGGAGCCCTCGGTGCGGCCGTTGGCGTAGAGGCGCACGGTGTAGATGGTGTTCGCCTCGATCTCGATCTGCCTGAGGCCGGTCTGGAAGAACACGTTGCCGATGCACCCCGTGCAGGCGTGGGCGTCGGCCAGGCTGTAGTTGCCCTTGCTGCTGAACATCTGGACCGAGGCGAACGCGTGGTAGTTGCCGCTGCCGCCCACGACGGCGGCGGAGTCGACGGTCAGGTGGACCTTGCCCGGCCCGCCGGTCAGCACGGTCATGTAGTAGGTGACCATGGCGTCGGCGCCGAGGAAGTCGCCGGTCGAGGTGGTGGCGCCGGTCACGTCGGCGCGCAGGGCGGGCGTGATCTCGGTCTTGGCGAAGACCGAGCCCCCGAAATAGGTGTGGCTCGTGGACACGGGCATGCCGCCCTTCTCGGCCTTGTACGCGCCTTCGAGGCCGTAGCTGAGATTGGCGTTGAACTTGGGCCCCGGCAGGTAGGCCGCGGCATGGGCGGACGACGCGGCGGCGGCCAGCGCCGCGGCGACGGCCAGGACGGATAGGCGAGACATGAGCACCCCTTGGTGAAACAACACCTGACCAGGGTGCGAACGGGGCATGATGAACGCCATCCCCCGCCCAAGTGAGAAAGAACTCGCCCGTCGCGGGAGCGCGCCGTCAGTCCTTGGCGCGTTCCAGGTAGCTGCCGTCTTCGGTCAGCACGACGACCTTCGTGCCGGGACCGATGTAGGGCGGGATCATCACCCGCAGGCCGTTCGAGAGCACGGCGGGCTTGTACGACGACGAGGCGGTCTGCCCCTTCACCGACGGCTCGGTGTCGACGATCTCGAACACGGCGGTCCGCGGCAGCTCGATGGCGATCGGCACGCCCTCGTGCGTCGAGAGCTTCACGGTGCAGCCGTCGGTGAGATAGGGCGCGGCGTCGCCGATCATTTCCTCGGAGGCGACCACCTGGTCGTAGGTCTCGGGGTTCATGAAGTGGAACCCTTCGCCGTCCTGGTAGAGGAAGGTGTAGTCCCGGTCGTCGACGATGGCCCGCTCGACCGTCTCGGTCGTCCGGTAGCGCTCGCTGATCTTCACCCCGTCCGAGATGCGCCGCATGTTGAGCTGGGTCACCGGCGTGCCCTTGCCGGGATGGATGTTCTCGGCGCTGAGAACCACGTAGAGCTTGCCCTCGAGATCGACGACGTTGCCCTTGCGCAGCGAGCTGGCGGAAACCTTCACGTGCAGTCCTTCTGGCAGGCAGCGGAAGGCCCCCGGCGATTCCGCTGACGAAATGCGTTGGGCGCCCCTATAGCGATGTACGGCGAAATCTCCACCCCAAAGCCCAGCCCCAGCCTGTGACGCAAGCGCCCGAAACGCCCTGGTGGGATCCGAGGAAGCGCCCCGACCGCGCGCCGTTCCTGGCCGCGCGCGGGAAGATCGTCCGCGCCGTCCGGGCCTGGGCCGACCGGGAGGGCCTGACCGAGGTGGAGGCGGCGGCGCTGCAGGTCTCGCCGGGCAACGAGGCCCACCTGCACGCCTTCGCCACCGAGGCGGTGACCACGGCGGGCGAGCGGCGGCCGCTCTACCTGCACACCTCGCCCGAGTTCGCGTGCAAGAAGCTGCTGGCCTCGGGCGAGACGGCGATCTTCACCCTGGGCAAGGTGTGGCGGAACCGCGAGCGGGGGCCGCTGCACCACCCGGAGTTCACGATGCTGGAGTGGTACCGGGCGCACCAGCCGTACGAGGCGATCATGGCCGACTGCGCGGCGCTGCTGGCGGCCGCGGCCGAGGCGGCGGAGGCCGACGTGCTGCGCTGGCGGGGACGCGAGGCCAACCCCTTCCTCGAGCCCGAGCGGCTGACGGTGGCCGAGGCGTTCGAGCGCCACGCCGACATCGGCCTGCTGTCGGTGCTGAACGACCGGCCGGCGCTGGCCGAGGACGCGCGCCGGGCGGGGGTGCGCGTGGCGCAGGACGACACCTGGGCCGACATTTTCAGCCGCGTCATCGTGGAGAAGATCGAGCCGAACCTGGGGCACGGCCGCGCCGCGATCCTCTACGAGTACCCGGCGTCCGAGGCGGCGCTGGCGCGGCCGAAGGCGGGGGACCGGCGGGTGGCCGAGCGGTTCGAGCTCTACGCCTGCGGTGTGGAGCTGGCCAACTGCTTCGGCGAGCTGACCGACGCGGTGGAACAGCGGCGGCGGTTCGAGGTGGAGATGGAGGAGAAGGCGGCGATCTACGGCGAGCGCTACCCGATCGACGAGGACTTCCTGGCGGCGCTGGCCCGGATGCCGCCGGCCAGCGGCGGGGCGCTGGGGTTCGACCGGCTGGTGATGCTGGCCACGGGCGCGTCCCGCATCGAGCAGGTGCTGTGGACGCCGGCGCCGTGAGCGTGCTGGTGCGCGGCGCCAGGGCCGAGGACGCGCCGGCGCTGCGGGCGATCCTGCAGGACACCCTGGAAAGCACCTGGCTGCCGCAGCTGAGCCCGGAGGCGGCCGCCGAGGCCAGGCGCGGCGTGCGGCCGGCGGCCTATGTCGCCGAGCGCGGGCGGCTGTTCCGGGTGGCGGAAGCGGACGGCGAGGTCGTGGGGCTGGTCGACTGGGACGGCGACTTCATCAACGCCCTGCACGTGCGGGGCAGCCACGCGGGCCGCGGGATCGGCGGGCGGCTGATGGACGTGGCCGAGGCCGGGATCGCGGCGGCCGGCTTCGCCGCGGCGCGCCTGGAGACCGACACCTTCAATGTGCGCAGCCAGGCCTTCTACGCGAAGCGCGGCTACGTCGAGGCGGACCGGTATCCCGACACCGAGTGGAACAGCGGCCTGACGACGCTGCTGCTGGTGAAGCGGCTGGTCTGAGGGCGCCGCGTGAGGGGCTGCGCGGAAACCGGGATGACAGGGTGGGGCATCCGACCTATCTCGCGCGGCATGCCCGCCCCCCGAACCCTTCGCACGCCGGCCGAGCTCGCCGGCGCGGGGCTGATCGCGCCCGGCCGGGTGGCTGAGCTGGAGGCTGTGGCGGCCCGGTACGCGGTGGCGATCACGCCGGCCGTGGCCGAGGCGGCCGCGCGGTCGGAGGGCGTGGCGCGGCAGTTCGTCCCGGCGGCCGGCGAGCTGGTCCAGACGCCGGACGAGCGCGCCGACCCGATCGGCGACGCGGCGTTCAGCCCGGTGGAGGGGGTCGTCCACCGCTACCGCGACCGGGTGCTGCTGAAGGCGAACCACGCCTGCGCGGTCTACTGCCGGTTCTGCTTCCGGCGCGAGATGGTGGGGCCCGACGGCGTGCGGCCCCTGTCGGCCGCGCAGCTGGACGCGGCGATGGCGTACATCGCGGGCGACCCGCAGATCTGGGAGGTGATCGTCACCGGGGGCGATCCGCTGATCCTCTCGCCGCGGCGGCTGGGCGACCTGATGCGGCGGCTGGCCGCGATCGACCACGTGAGGATCGTGCGCTTCCACACCCGCGTGCCGGCGGTGGACCCGGCGCGGATCACGCCCGCGCTGGTCGAGGCCCTGAGGGCGCCCGGCAAGACGACCTGGGTCGGGCTGCACGCCAATCATCCGGACGAGCTGACCCCCGCGGCGGCGGCGGCCTGCGCGCGGATCGTCGACGCGGGCATCCCGATGATCAGCCAGACGGTGCTGCTGAAGGGGGTCAACGACGACGCGGCCACGCTGGAAGCCCTGATGCGGCGGTTCGTGGAGCTGCGGATCAGGCCCTACTACCTGCACCATCCGGACCTCGCGCCCGGCACCGGCCATTTCCGCGGCGGCCTGGCCGAGGGGCAGGCGCTGATGCGCGCGCTGCGCGGGACGGTCTCCGGGCTGTGCCAGCCGACCTATGTGCTGGACATCCCCGGCGGCCACGGCAAGTCGCCGGTCGGGCCCTGCTATGTGGCGGACGGCCAGGTGGAAGACCCGAACGGCGGCCGCCACGACTATCCGCCGAGGTAGCGCCGGGCGTTCGCGCCGGGGCCGATGTGGCGTGGAGGTGACAGTGCGACTGCCATCGCATGCGGCGGCGTCGAAACGCTCATCCGCCGGGCCCAAGTGTGCGTTCATGTGGTGGTCAGGGGAGTCGTGGATGATCCCCGGCGACGAGCGAGCGAAGGGTCGGGTAGACAGCATGGGCGGGCTTAGGGTGCGGGGCGGACGCTTGGGGCGCTGCCTGGCTTTGGCCGCCCTGGCGCCCCTGGCGCTGGGCCGTCCCGGATTCGCGGCGCAGGCGCAGCCGCCGGTGCTGCCGGTCCCGCCGGCGCAGGCCGTTCCCCCGCCGCCGCCGCCGCCGGTCGAGATTCCCGCCCTGTCCGCAGCGCAGGCGCAGGTGGCCCTCGCGGCGCTGCGCGGCGCCGACCAGCACGGGCTGCAGCCCAGGGACTACCTGCCGGCCGGCCTGACCGAGGGCGCGGCCCTGTCCGCCGCGCAGAACGCCGCGCTGGGCGAGGGGCTCGCCCGCTACGCCCACGACGTGAAGGTGGGCCGCATGGAGCCGGGCGAGTTCCCGGAACTGTGGCAGGTCCGGCCCGCGCCGTACGATCCCGCGCCCGAGCTGGCGAAGGCCCTGGCCGAGGGGCGGCTGCAGGCGTGGCTCGACAGCCTTCCGCCCCGCTACTCGGGCTACACGGCGCTGAAGCGGGGCCTCGCGCGATACCGCGAGATCGCCGCGGCGGGCGGCTGGAAGAGCGTGCCCGAGGGGCCGAAGCTGGAGCTGGGCTCGACGGACCCGCGGGTCGCCAAGCTCCGCGTCCGGCTGGCGGCCGAGGACCCGCTGCTGCCGGCGACCGGGGCGGCGGCGTTCGACAAGCCGCTGCAGGAGGCGGTGATCCGCGCCCAGCGGCGCTATGGCCTGAAGCCCGACGGCGTGGTCGGCAACGGGACCCTGGCCTACCTCAACCAGCCGGTCGGCCAGCGCGTGCTGCAGATCATCGCCAACATGGAGCGCTGGCGGTGGATGCCGTCCATCATGCCGGCGACGCGGGTGCAGGTGAATTCCGGCGCGGCCATCGTGACGCTGTTCCGCGACGACCGGCCGGTGCTGTCGATGAAGGCCGTGTCCGGCAAGAAGGGGGACGAGACCCCGATGCTGGCCTCGGCGATCCACTCGGTGGTGATCAACCCGCCGTGGAACGTGCCCACCCGCATCGCGAACGAGGAGCTGTGGCCCAAGGAGCGGGCCAACCCGGGCTATCTCGCGCGGAACGGCTACCGGGTGATCCCGGTCGAGGGCGGGCAGCCGCGCCTGCAGCAGGCGTCGGGCGACCAGAGCGCCCTGGGCCGCTTCAAGTTCGACTTCGACAATCCGTTCGCCGTCTACCTGCACGACACGCCGTCCAAGGGCGGGTTCGATCTCTACGCCCGCCAGGCCAGCCATGGCTGCGTGCGGGTGGAGAAGCCGCGGGCCCTGGCCGAGGCGCTGCTCGACGGCGACGCGACCTGGACGACCGCGGCGATCGACAACCAGCTGCTGGGCGACAAGACCGTGCGCGCGCGGCTGGCGGCGCCGGTGCCGGTGTTCATCTTCTACTGGACGGCGTTCGCCGGCGGTGACGGGGTGATGCACTTCCGCGCCGATCCGTACGGCTGGGACCGCCAGCTGCTGCAGCGCGTGGGGGTCCTGGCGGCGGAGCCGAAGCCGGACGCCAAGAAGACCTGAGGGGGATACGGATGCTGAGAACGGCCCTGTGGATCGCGGGCGCCTGCGTCGCGGTGCTGCTGGCTCTGGCCGCGAGCCGGGCGCTGCAGTTCGACCGGGAACCCGAGCGGGCGGCCGAACCGCCGCCGGCGCCGGCCGCGCCCGTGGCCCCGCCCGCCGAGACGGTCGCCCCCGAAGCCGCGCCCCCGCCGCCCCCGCCGACGCCGACGCAGGAAGAGCAGCAGGTGCTGGACGATGCGGCCGCCACGGGCATGACCACGGTGGAGCCGGAGACGCCGCCGACGGACGACCCGCCGACCTGAGGCGGCTGGAGCGCGTTCCCGTTCAGGCGGTTCCGACTGCGCGGGCGAGGCCCTGGCGGCCGCGCGCTCGGCCGGTCAGGCCCCGCGCCACTGGCGGACGCGGCCGGTGTCGACGTGGACGAAGTTGGAGACCGGATAGTAGCCCACGCCCCCGGCGCCGAGCGACACGGCCGCGTCGCGCAGCCGGGACAGGTCCACGCCTTCGAGGCGCACGTCGATCGCCTTGCCCACCGTGTGCTGGCTGTGCTCGGCCACGCCCGTGGAGCGGCCGCGGAGCATGGCGTTGGTTTTGGGCGAGCGGTAGCCGGAGATGATCTGGAACGGCCGCGGGGTCTCGAGCCGGGCGGCGATGGCGTGCAGCGCGTCGAAGAGGCCCGGGTCGATGAAGTGCTCGTCGCCCGTCCGCCAGTCGCGCATCACCCGGGTGGCCTCGGCCAGCGCGTCGGGCAGGTAGCTGCCGTTGGCGTAGTAGACCTCGTTGAACCGCTCGCCGGTGTGCAGGTTGTCGAGGACCGCGCGCCGGGGCTCCCAGATGTCGAGGATCTGGGCGCTCCAGGCCGGCGCGGCGACCGCGGTCAGGCCGGCGGCGGCGCCAAGGGTCAGGAGGTTCCTGCGGTGGACGAGGTGGGCCAAGTGACGTGCCTCCCGGAGCCTTCGCAGGAAGGCTCGACTTCTGCCGGCGACCCGACCGCACGCCTGGGCGATGCGGTGGGCGGCCTCGAAACGAAGCGGAGAAGATGCCGGGGGACCGGTTAACGTCAACCCTACGAAGATGTCATTGCGACACCGCGCCGCCGGGCGCCTTGCAATCCGGCGGCTGCGCCTCGACAGTCGGCGCACAGCGGCCCGAGGCAGAGGCCGGGGGAGGCGTTTCGATGACCAGGGGGTTGAGCGCGCCGGCGGCCGCAGCGGCGCTGGCGGCCGTCGCGCTGGCGGCCGGGGTCGGGCTGGCGGCCGGGGCGGCCGGGGCGCAGACGGTCGACAGGACGCCGAACGACTATGGCCGCGACGAGGCCTGGCTCTGCCGGCCGGGCCGCAGCGACGCCTGCGCCATCGACCTCGCCGCGACCGTCGTGCGGGCGGACGGCAGCTATGGTCTCGAGCCGTTCCGGCCCGACCCGGCCGCGCCGGTGGACTGCTTCTACGTCTATCCGACCGCCTCGGCCGACACGACGCCGAACAGCGACATGGTCCCCGGACCGGAAGAGCGGGGGACCGTCTCCCGGCAGCTGGCGCGGTTCGCCAGCGCGTGCCGGATCTTCGCGCCGGTCTATCGCCAGATCACCATTCCGGCCCTTCGCGCCATGACGGCGGGCCAGTCGGTGGCGGTCGATCGCGAGCTGGCCTACGGCGACGTCGTGGCGGCCTGGCGGCATTACCTGGCGCACGACAACGGCGGCCGGGGCGTCATCCTCTACGGCCACAGCCAGGGCGCTGGCGTCCTGAAGCGGCTGCTGCAGGAGGAGATCGAGGGCAAGCCGGCGGCGAAGCGGATGGTCGCGGCCTATGTGATCGGCACGAACGTGCTCGTGCCCGCCGGCCGGACCGTCGGCGGCGACTTCAAGTCGACCCCCCTCTGCCGCAGCCGGACGCAGACCGGCTGCGTGGTGACCTACGTGAGCTTCCGCCAGAGCGCGCCGCCGCCGGCCAACAGCCGGTTCGGCCGCACGACGCAGCCCGGCATGCGGGTCGCCTGCACGAACCCGGCCGCTCTGGGCGGCGGCGGCCCGGTGACGCTGCACCCGGTGTTCGGGGCTGCGGCCATGCATCCGACGGCGGCGCCGCCGAAGCCCTGGGTGACGCCGATGCGGCCGATCACGACGCGCTACGTGCGCGTGCCGGGGCTGGTGAGCGGCGGCTGCGTCGACGGCGATGCGGGTGGCTACCTGGCCTGGCGCGTCAACGCCGACCCGGCCGATCCCCGCACGGACGAGCTGACCGGCGACCATCTCGACGCGGAGGGCCGGGTGCAGCCCGACTGGGGCACGCATTCCCTGGACGTGCCGGTGGCCATGGGCGACCTCATCGCCCTGGCCGAGACGCAGGGCCGGGCCTGGGCGCGGGGCGCGAAATGAGCGCCGCGGAGGACACGCTCGCCTCGCCGTCCACGCTGCGACGCGTGGTTGTGGCGAGCATGATCGGCACTACCATAGAGTGGTACGATTTTTTCCTTTACGGCACCGCGGCGGCGCTGGTGTTCAACAAGCTGTTCTTCCCGGCGTCGGAGCCGCTGGTGGGGACGATGCTGGCGTTCGCCACCTATGCGCTGGGGTTCGTGGCGCGGCCTCTGGGCGGGGTGGTGTTCGGGCACTTCGGGGACCGGATCGGCCGCAAGCGGCTCCTGATGCTGAGCCTGATGCTGATGGGCGGCGCCACGGTGCTGATCGGCTGCCTGCCGACCTTCGACCAGGTGGGGCTGCTGGCCCCGGCGCTGCTGGTGCTGCTGCGGCTCGTGCAGGGGTTCGCGGTGGGCGGCGAGTGGGGCGGGGCGGTGCTGATCGTGGCCGAGCACGGCGACGCGCGCCGGCGCGGCTTCTGGGCCAGCTGGCCGCAGGCGGGCGTCGCCGCCGGCAGCCTGATGGCCTCGGGCGTGCTGGCGCTGATGGCGGGGCTGCAGAGCGAGGCCGACTTCCTGGCCTGGGGCTGGCGCGTGCCGTTCCTGATCTCGGCGGTCCTCATCGGCGTCGGCTGGTGGGTGCGGGCGACGGTGGAGGAGAGCCCGACGTTCCAGGCGGTGGCCCGCGAGGCCGACGCGGTGGAGAAGGCGCCGGCGCTGGAGGCGATCCGCACGCGGCCGCGGGAGCTGCTGATCGGCGCCGGGCTGAAGTTCGCCGAGAACATCAGCTACTACATCGTCACCGTCTTCTCGATCACCTACGTGACCACGAAGATGGGTCTGCCCCGCGCGACGGTGCTGAACGCGATCCTGGTCGCCTCGGCCGTCCACTGCGTGCTGATCCCGATGTTCGGAGCGCTGTCTGACCGGATCGGGCGGCGGCCGGTCTACGCCTTCGGGGCGTTCGGCATGGTGATCTGGGCGTTCGTGTTCTTCCGCCTGCTGGACACCGCCGACCCGATGCTGATCACCCTGGCGTGCGTGGGGGCGCTGGTGTTCCACGGGGCGATGTACGGTCCGCAGGCGGCGTTTCTGGCCGAGATGTTCCCGACGCGGATCCGCTATTCGGGCGCGTCGCTCTCGTACCAGGTCACGTCGATCTTCGCGGGATCGCTCGCGCCGCTGATCGCCGCGGCGCTGCTGCGGGCGACGGGTTCGGGGACGCCGGTGGCCATCTATGTGGCCGCGGCCGCCCTCGTGACGGGCTTCGCCGCCCTGGCGGCCCGCGAGACGCGTGGAAAGACGTTCGCGGAGATCGACAGGGCGGCCTGACCGCTACTTCTTGAGCACGTCGCGGGCGGCGTCCTTCAGGGCGCCGACGCCCTTCTGCACCTTGCCTTCGACCTTGTCGGCGGAGCCTTCGGCCTCGAGGTTCGGATCGTTCGTGGCCCGGCCGGCGGCCTGCTTGATCGAACCCTTCATGTCCTTGGCGGCGCCCTTGGCTTCGTCCTTGTGCATCGTCTCTTCCTTTCGAGCGGGGGAAGGGACTACGCCGCAGGCGGGCGGAGGTTCCGGGGTTGGGGGACAGGGGTCGGGGCGGGACCCCCTCTCGCTTCGCGAGCTCCCCCAGGGGGGGAGCATCGACCACCCCCGTCCCCTCAGCTGTCATCCCGGTTTCGCCGCAGGCGAAGACCGGGACCCATACGCGCTCGTTGTGGGGACGGCCCGCGGGCGGGGCCGCCGCGCTTCATCCGGAGACGCGGAGTCTATGGGTCCCGGTGTTCCGCTTGCGCGGAAACCGGGATGACAGCCGTGGGGGTGGGGAGGGACCCTAGGTCCTCCCCTGCAAGGGGAGGGGAACCCTGCGCAGCAGGGTGGAGGGGTTGCGGGCGCCGCGGCTAGGCCCCCTCTCGCTTCGCGAGCTCCCCCAGGGGGGAGTATCGACCACCCCCGTCCTCACGGCTGTCATCCCGGTTTCGCCGCAGGCGAAGACCGGGACCCATACGCGCCCGAGGTGGGGAGCGGCCCGCGGGCGGCGCCGCTGCGCTTCATCCGGAACCGCGGAGTCTATGGGTCCCGGTGTTCCGCTGCGCGGAAACCGGGATGACAGGGGGTTGGGGTTGGGAGCGGGGTGAAGGGGCCCCCTCTCGCTTCGCGAGCACCCCCAGGGGGGAGTATCGACCACCCCCGTCCCCTCAGCTGTCATCCCGGTTTCGCCGGCACGGCCCGCGGGCGGCGCCGCGGCGCTTTATCTGGAACGGCGGAGGCTCAGCAGGGCGGCGCGCGGGGGACGAGGAGCTTGGCCAGGGCGCGGTTGAGCTCCGGCAGGCGGTAGGGCTTGCGCAGGATGGGGAACTCGTCGCCGATCCGCTCGGCGGCTTCGGAGTAGCCGGTGGCCAGCAGCACGGGCAGGCCGGGGCGGGCTTGGCGCAGTCGCCGCGCCATGTCGAGGCCGTCGATCTCGCCCGCCATGACGATGTCGCTGAAGACCAGGTCGATGGGCTCGCCCGTCTCGAGCGCCTGCAGCCCCGCGGCGCCGCTGCCGGTGAGGCGGACCTCGTGGCCGAGCTCCTCCAGCATCCGCGCGGCCACGTCGGCCACCTCGGGGTTGTCCTCCACGAGCAGGATGCGGGCGCTGCCGAGGTGCGGCGTGGGTTCGTCGTCGACCCGCGGCTGCGGCGGACCCCCGGCGCGCGGCAGGTAGAGCGTGAACCGCGCGCCCCGGCCGAGCTCGCTCTCCACGGTGACGAGGCCGCCCGACTGGCGGGCGAAGCCGAAGACCTGCGAGAGGCCGAGCCCCGTGCCCTTGTCCGGCGGCTTGGTGGTGAAGAACGGGTCGAAGATCTTCGGCAGGATGTCGGGGGCGATGCCGGCGCCGGTGTCGGCCACCGTGAGCGCCACGAAGTCGCCCTCGAGCGCGTCGGGCCCGCGGCCGTCGCAGGTGCGGTTCTCGGCGGTGAGGGTGAGCCGGCCGCCCTCGGCCATCGCGTCGCGGGCGTTGACCGCCAGGTTCAGCACTGCCAGCTCGAACTCGCTGGGATCGACCGTCACCGGCCACAGCGTGTCGGGCAGCCGCACGTCGAGGCGGATGCTGTTCGGCAGGCTGGCGGCGATCAGGTCGTGCATGCCGGGCGCGCGCTCGCTGAGCGAGGTGGCGGTGGGCGTCAGGCGCTGCCGGCGCGAGAAGGTAAGCAGGTGCCGCGTCAGGTCCTCGCCCCGGCGGGCGGCCGCCTCGATGGCGTCCAGGGCCCGCAGCGCCCGGGGATCGTCGCCGACCTTGCGGCGCAGCAGCTGGGCCTGGCCCGCGACCACCATGAGCAGGTTGTTGAAGTCGTGGGCGACGCCGCCGGTCAGCTTGCCCAGGGCCTCCATCTTCTGGCTCTGCGCCAGCTGGTCGTGGGCCCGCTGGAGTTCGAGCTGCGCCTGCCGCTTCTCGGTGATGTCGCGCGTGATCTTGGCGAACCCGATCAGGGCGCCGTTCTCCTCGCGGATCGCATCGATGATCACCGAGGCCCAGAAGAGGCTGCCGTCCTTGCGCTGCCGCCAGCCCTCGGCCTCATAGCGGCCCTGGTCCGCGGCGGTCCTGAGGGCCCGGGCGGGGACGCCCGCGGCCCGGTCCTCGTCGGTGTAGAACGTCGAGAAGTGCCGGCCGACGATCTCGTCGGCCGAGTAGCCCTTGATGTGCTGGGCGCCGGTGTTCCAGTTGGCGACGACGCCGCCCGGATCCAGCATGAAGATGGCGTAGTCGACGACGCCCGAGACCAGGGTGCGGAACTGCCGCTCGCTGGCGGCCAGGCGCTCCTCGGCCTCGCGCCGCGCGGTCACGTCGCGGGTCACCTTGGCGTAGCCCACGAGGACCCCCGTCTCGCCGCGGACCGCATGCAGCGTGCCGAGGGACCAGAAGCGCGCCCCGTCCTTGCGAAGCCGCCACCCCTCGACCTCGGCCCGCCCTTCGCGGGCGGCGGTCTCGAGGATCTCGCCGGGCGCGCCCGAGGCGCGGTCCTGCGGCGTGAAGAACTGGGAGAAATGACGCCCGCGGATCTCGTCCTCGGCGTACCCGAGCAGCCGTTCCGCGCCGGGGTTCCAGCTGGTCACGCAGCCCTGGACGTCGAGCATGTAGATGGCCTGGTCGCTGACCGAGTCGATCAGGCGACGGGCGGCGTGGTCTCTGTCCTGCACGTCACCCATCCGATAGTCCGACCCGCCCGGCGCCCCTGTGTCGCGGCCCGCCGACGCTTCCCCCCGCCCTTGATCCAGCGCCAACGCGGGACGGGCGTTCCGGTTCCGCGTTGCGCCGGGGCCGGCGCCTCGCTATCTCCCGCCGCGACTTTCCCACACAAGACCTTCAGCGAGCCCGACGCCCCATGGCGCAGCAGTACATATTCCAGATGCAAGGCCTGACGAAGGCCTACCCCGGAAGCCCGAAGAAGCTCTTCGAGAACATCTGGCTGAGCTTCTACCCCGACGCCAAGATCGGCGTCGTCGGCGTCAACGGCTCGGGCAAGTCGACGCTGCTGAAGATCATGGCGGGCATCGACAAGGACTTCTCGGGCGAGGCCATGGCCGCCGACGGCGTCAAGCGCGGCTACCTGGAGCAGGAGCCGCAGCTGGACGAGAAGCTGGACGTCTGGGGCAACGTCATCGCCTGGTGCGAAGAGAAGCAGATCTTCGACAAGTACAACGAGGTCGCCAACAAGCTGGGCGAGGACTACTCGGACCAGCTGATGGAGGAGATGACAGCGCTCCAGGAGAAGCTGGACGCGGGCGACCTCTGGGACATCGACAGCCGCATCGAGATGGCGATGGACGCGCTGCGCTGCCCGCCGAACGACTGGCCGGTGGACAAGCTGTCGGGCGGCGAGAAGCGCCGGGTGGCGCTGGCGCGGCTGCTCCTGTCGAAGCCCGACATGCTGCTGCTGGACGAGCCCACCAACCACCTGGACGCCGAGAGCGTGGCCTGGCTGCAGCATCACCTGGAGGCCTTCCCGGGCTGCGTGATCCTGGTCACCCACGACCGCTACTTCCTGGACCAGGTCACCAAGTGGACTCTGGAGCTCGATCGCGGCAAGGGCATCCCCTACGAGGGCAACTACTCGAGCTGGCTGGAGCAGAAGGCCAAGCGGGTCGCCCAGGAAGAGCGCGAGGAGGCGGGCAAGAAGCGCATCATGGAGCGCGAACTCGCCTGGGTGCACACCTCGCCCAGCGCGCGGCGCAGCAAGTCCAAGGCCCGCCTGGCCGCCTTCGAGCAGCTGCAGAACGAGGCCGAGCGGCAGAAGCAGACCTTCGCCCAGATCCAGATCCCGCCGGGCCCGCGCCTGGGCAACGTGGTCATCGAGGTGGAGAACCTGGAGAAGGCCTACGGCGACAAGCTGCTGTTCAAGGACCTGACCTTCAAGCTGCCGCCCGGCGGCATCGTCGGCGTGATCGGCCCGAACGGCGCCGGCAAGTCGACCATGTTCAAGATCATCACCGGCCAGGAGCAGCCCGACGAAGGCAAGGTGCGCCTGGGCGAGACCGTGCAGCTGGCCTACGTGGACCAGAGCCGCGACAGCCTGGACCCGAACAAGAACGTCTGGGAGGAGATCTCGGGCGGCCTGGACGTGATGAAGGTGGGGACCCGCGAGATCCCCAGCCGCGCCTACGTCGGCAGCTTCAACTTCAAGGGCGGCGACCAGCAGAAGAAGGTGGGCCTGCTCTCGGGCGGCGAGCGCAACCGCGTGCATCTGGCCAAGACGCTGGCCTCGGGCGGCAACGTCATCCTGCTCGACGAGCCCACCAACGACCTGGACGTGGAGACGCTGCAGTCGCTGGAGGCGGCGCTGGAGGACTTCCCGGGCTGCGCGGTGGTGATCAGCCACGACCGCTGGTTCCTGGACCGCCTGGCCACGCACATCCTGGCCTTCGAGGGCGACAGCCACGTGGAGTGGTTCGAGGGCAACTTCGAAGCCTACGAGGACGACAAGAAGCGCCGCCTGGGCGCCGACAGCCTGATCCCCCACCGCATCAAGTTCCAGAAGTTCACGCGGTAGGCGGCCGCAGCCGCCCTTGACCCTGAGCGCAGGGTGGAGGGGGCGCAGGCGCTGCGGCCGGGCCCCCTCTCGCGTCGCGAGCTCCCCAGGGGGGAGCATTCCGCCTGCGGGTGGAGAGGCCCGATTCACCAAACCTAAAGCCCGCCCGCGGCAGCCTGTCGCATCGGCTCAGAACGAGCGGACGGGGGCGGGGACATGGCCGAGCTGGTCGGCACGGAGGATGCGGACACCCTGACGGGCGGCGCGGGGGCCGATACGATCCGGGGCGGCGCCGGCGGCGACCTGTTGCAGGGCGGCGCGGGCGAGGACCTGTTCGTCGTCGGGGACGGCGACAGCGTAGCCAGCGACGGACTGACCGATCTCGAGGGCATAGACGTGGTCGCCGACTTCGAGCCGGCGGACCGCCTGTCGTTCGTGGGCGCGGGCGCGCCGGACGCCGACACTCTCTTCGCGGGCGTCGCGGCCGACTACGAGGCGGCCCACCTCGCCGCGCTGGAGGCGTTCGACGAGGGCTTCGCGTTCGCCTCGATCAAGGTGGGCTCGGACGTCTTCGTGTTCGCGAGCGCGACAGAGTCGGTGGTCAGGCTGCAGGGCGTGGACCCGGATGTCGTAACCGAGGCGAGCTTCGCGACGGCGGACGACGACGGAGCGTCCCAGGCGGGCGGCGGCGCGGGCGCGCCGCTGGCGCTCTCGATCCAGGACGACCTTTACGAGGGGGGCGTCGGCGACGACACGGTGCTGGGCGCCGCGGGGGCCGACACGCTGATGGGCGGCCAGGGCGACGACGCCGTCTTCGGCGGCGACGACGACGACCGGATCGAAGGCGGCGAGGGCCGGAACTACCTGCGTGGCGACGCCGGGGACGACACCTTGGCCGGCGGCGAGGCGTTCGACGACATCAACGGCAACATGGGCCGCGACACGCTGGAGGCGGGCGACGGAAACGACTGGGTGCGCGGGGGCAAGGATGAGGACGTGGTCTTCGGCGGCGCCGGCGACGACCTGGCGTTCGGCGACATCGGCGCGGACACGGTGGGCGGCGGCCTGGGCGACGACAGCATCCACGGCGGCGACGACAGCGACATCCTGCGCGGGGACGACGGCGACGACACGCTGTCGGGCGACGCCGGCAACGACACCATGGACGGCGGCCTCGGGGCCGACACGTTCATGTTTGCCGGGGGCGAGGGCCGCGACAGGATCATGTGGTTCAGCGCCGACGAAGGCGACACCGTCCGCCTCGAGGCCGGGGTGTCGTACGAGGTCTACCAGGACGGCGACGACACGGTGATCGCCACGGCCGGCGGGGGCCAGGTGGTGCTCGCCGGCGTGAACATGGCGACGCTGCCGCAGGGCTGGCTGGTGGCGGGCTGAGCGCCGGAGGGCCCCGGGCAGGACGCGTCGCGGGCGCGAGGGGCGGCGGGACCGTCCGACCGGCCCCCTCTCGCTTCGCGAGCTCCCCCAGGGGGAGCATCGACGGGACGGCGCAGGCCCCCACGTCCGGGCCTCGTGCCGGCTGTTCACCCGCGGTTGACGGCGTGCGGGGCATTGTCCAGCTTCGCAGCGCACCCAGGGGGGCTTCGCCGTGGCTGAGATCACCGGGACCAACGACAACGATGTGCTGATCGGCGGCGCCGAGGGCGACACGATGTCGGGCGGCTTGGGCGCCGACACGCTGACGGGCGGCGGGGGCGTGGACATCTACCGCCTGTCGGGCTCGGACAGTTCGGACGTGTCAGGCCTCACCAGCATCGCCAACCTGGACGTGATCACCGACTGGACGGCGGCCGACCGGTTCCTGGTCGCGGGAGGCAATCCGCCGGGGTTCTCGGCGCTGTTCCAGGGCGTCGACGACACCTACGAGGGCGCCTACAATCAGGCCCTGGCCGCCTATGGCCGCAGCTTCGACTACGCCTCGATCAAGGTGGGGAACGACGTGTTCCTGTTCTCCAAGATCGGCGGGCACGCGGTGCGCCTGGTGGGCGCCAGCCAGTCGGACATCACGCGGTTCAGCTTCATGTCGGGCACGCTCGACGGCGGCCTGCAGGAGACGGGGTCCTCGGGCGCCGACGTGCGCACGCTGGGCGCCGGGGCGGACCGCTACGACGGCGGGGCGGGCGACGACTGCATCACCGCCGGCGCGGGCGCCGACACCGTGTTCGGCAGCTTCGGCGACGACCAGGTCTACGGCGGCGCCGACAACGACTCCATCGCCGGCGGCGACGGCCGCAACTACCTCCGCGGCGAGGACGGCGACGACGTGGTCCAGGGCGGCGCCGGCTTCGACGACATCAACGGCAACATGGGCCGCGACAGCCTCTACGGGGGCGAGGGCAACGACTGGGTGGTCGGCGGCAAGGACGACGACATCGTGTTCGGCGACGCCGGCAACGACATCGTCTACGGCAACATCGGCTCGGACTCGATCGGCGGGGGGCTGGGCGCGGACACCGTGCGCGGCGGGCAGGGCGACGACCTGGTGCGCGGCGACGACGGGAACGACATCGTCGCGGGCGACCTGGGGACCGACACCCTGGAGGGCGGCCTGGGCGCCGACATCTTCATCGCCTTCGCCGCGGCGGGCGTCGACCGGGTGACCGACTTCAACGCCGGCGAGGGCGACCGGGTGCTGGTGGACGGCGGCGGATCGTACACCGTGAGCCAGATCGACGCCGACACGGTCATCGACTTCGGCGGCGGCAACCGCATGGTGCTGGTGGGGGTGACGCTGTCGTCGCTGCCCAGCGGGTGGATCTTCGGGACCTGACGGCGTCCTCCGCAGGCGCGGTCTGGAACCGCCTCCTGGCCCCGGGGTTAGGAAGCTCCCGTCCGCCAAGCCGCCAGGAGATTCCCCATGGCCGAAACCCGCCTTGAAGGCTGCCGCATCGCGATCCTCGCGACCGACGGCTTCGAAGAGGTCGAACTCACCCGGCCGCTGGAGGCGCTGCGCGACGCCGGCGCGCTGCCCGAGGTCGTCTCGCCGAAGGATGGCGAGATCCAGGGCTACCGGCATCACGACAAGGGCGGGACGGTCCCGGTCGACCGCGGGCTGTCGCAGGCCAGCCCCGAGGACTACGACGGGCTGGTGCTGCCGGGCGGGGTGATCAATCCCGACCAGCTGCGGCTCTCCGAGGAGGCCATCGCCTTCGTCCGGGCCTTCGTGGACGCCGACAAGCCGATCGCCGCGATCTGCCACGGACCGTGGACGCTGATCGACGCCGGCGGCGTCGACGGGCGGCGTGTGACGTCCTGGCCGTCGCTGAAGACCGACCTGCGCAACGCCGGCGCCGAATGGGTGGACCAGGAGGTGGTGGTGGACCAGGGGCTGGTCACGTCCCGCAAGCCCGACGACCTGCCGGCGTTCTGCGCCCGGATGATCGAGGCCTTCGCCGAAGCCCGCGCCGCGAACCGCGACCAGCCGCCGAGCGGCGACACCGTCGAGGCGGCGCGAATCTAGAAGCCTGCGCGTCCGCTGGTCGGGGCGACGGCGCGGCGGCTCGGCTGGGTGGCGCGGAGTCTATAGGACCCGGTGTTGCTCTGGCGGCGAAGCCGGGGTCTGAAGGAAGGCTTCGATTTCGCGATCGCTGCGCAGGCGCACGAGGCGGGCGTGGGCGCCGTGGTCGGCGAGGGCGCGCTCCAGGCGCGGGCGGACCTTGCGGTTGTAGGTCAGGATGAAGCCGTAGAACTTGAGGTCGATCTTCTCGCGGCAGCCCTCGGCCATGTCGGGCCGTGAGCCGTCGCGGTACTGGAACACGCGCCGGATCGCGCGAACGAGGCACAGCCAGACAGGCTGGTCGATCCAGACGATGGTGTCGGCGGCGGGCATGCGCAGCCTCCACGAGCCGCCGAAGTTGCCGTCGGCGATCCAGGCGTCTTCCTGCTGGTACGCCGCGATCCGGGCCTCGAACTCGGCGTCGTCGCTTTCGACCCAGCCCGGCTTCCAGAACAGCACGTCGAGGTGGATGACGGGCAGGCCCAGCTTCGCGCCCAGCCGGCGCGCCAGGGTCGACTTGCCGCCGCCCGAGTTGCCGATCACGAGGACGCGCCGCATCCCGACCTCCCGCCGCCACGCGTAGCCTGGGCCTGGGCGCGCGACAAGGCTTGACCCGATCACATATAAAGATATCTTTATGTGCGATGCTGCTCTCGGCGAAACAGACGGTCGACGTGCTCCGCGCTGCGGGCGAACCGACCCGGCTCCGCATCCTGGCGCTGCTCGAGCGCGAGGAGCTGGCGGTGCTCGAGCTGTGCCGCGTCCTCGACCAGAGCCAGCCGCGCGTGTCGCGGCACCTGAAGCTGCTGGGCGAGGCCGGGCTGGTCGAACGGTTCCCGGACGGGGCCTGGGTTTTCTACCGCCTGGCCGGCTCGGGCCGGCAACGCGAAGTGATCGGCGAGGTGCTGGCGCGGGTCAACCCCGACGATCCGGGCCTGGCGCGCGACCTGCGCAAGCTGCACGACGTGCAGGACGAGCGCGCGGAGGCCGCGCAGGGCTACTTCGCCGAGAACGCCGCCCGCTGGGACGAGATCCGGTCGCTGTACGTGTCGGACGCCGACGTCGAGGCGCGGGTGCTGAAGGCGGCCGGCCGCGGCCGCCTGCGCCGCCTGGTCGACCTGGGCAGCGGCACCGGGCGGATGCTGACCCTGCTGGCGCCGCAGGCCGAGCAGGCGATCGGCCTGGACCTGTCGCAGCAGATGCTGAACATCGCGCGCCGCAACGTGGCCGAGGCGGGCCTGGCCAACGTCGAGCTGCGCCACGGCGACATCCTGGACACCCGGCTTCCCGAGCATTCGGCCGACCTCGTGGTCGTCCACCAGGTGCTCCATTACCTGGGCGATCCGGCCTCGGCGGTGAAGGAGGCGGGCCGGCTGGTGGCCCCGGGCGGCAAGCTGATCATCGTCGACTTCGCGCCCCATAAGCACGAGTTCCTGCGCGAGCAGCATCAACACCGCCGGTTAGGATTTTCCGACGAAGAGATGGGCCGCTGGCTGGCCGAGGCCGACCTGCCGAACACCGACCTGACCGCCCTGCCGCCCAACCGGGCCGACGGGCTGACCGTGAAGATCTGGGCCGCCCGCCGCGCGCCCACCCAGCTGCGGAGCGCCGCATGATCATCCCGAACCGCAGACGCACCGACGGGACGGCGCTGGGGCCCGTGGCGCGCGCCGGCGCCGGCATCGGCCCGCGCCCGCGGGTCTCGTTCGAGTTCTCCCCGCCGAAGGGGCCGAAGAGCGAGGAGAGCCTGTGGGAGGCGATCCGCCGGCTCGAGCCCCTGAACCCCGAGTTCGTCTCGGTGACCTACGGCGCCGGCGGCTCCACCCGCGAGCGCACGCACCGCACGGTCGTCCGCATCCTGAAGGAGACGACGCTGAAGCCCGCCGCGCACCTGACGTGCGTCGAGGCCAGCCGGGCCGAGGTGGACGAGGTGATCCGCGACTATTGGGACGCCGGCATCCGCCACATCGTGGCCTTGCGCGGTGATCCGCCCGGCTCGCTCGGCGGCGCCTACACGCCGCGGGCGGACGGCTACCAGAACGCCACCGAGCTGACGGCGGGGATCCGGGCCATCGCCGACTTCGAGGTCAGCGTGGGCGTCTATCCGCAGATCCACCCCGAGAGCCCGTCCGTCGAGCACGACATCGAGGTGCTGAAGGCCAAGGTGGACGCCGGCGCCACGCGCGCGATCACCAACTTCTTCTTCGACATCGACGGCTACCTGAGGTTCGTCGACCGCATCCGGCGCGCCGGCGTCGAGGTTCCGATCCTGCCCGGGATCATGCCCGTCTCGAGCTTCGAGGGGCTGGCCAACATGTCGGCCCGGATCGGGGTGGAGATCCCCGCCTGGCTGGCCAACCACTTCGAGGGCCTGGACGCCGACCCCGAGACCCGGAAGCTGGTGGCCGCCTCGGTGGCGTCGGAGATGTGCGCCCGCCTCGCCGAGGAGGGCTTCAATGACTTCCACTTCTACACGCTGAACCGCGCCGACCTGGTCTATGCGATCTGCCGGGTCCTGGGCGTGCGCGAGGCGCCCCCGGCCGAACCCAAGGAAGCCGCCGCATGACGTCCCCCGTCTCGAGATCCGACCGCATCGCGGCCCTGAAGGCCGCCGCCCGCGAGCGGGTGCTGATCCTGGACGGCTCGTGGGGCGTCATGATCCAGAAGCGCGGCCTGGACGAGGCCGACTACCGCGGCGAGCGCTTCAAGGCCGCGCCGGGGCAGCTGAAGGGCAACAACGACCTCCTGTGCGTGACCCGGCCCGACATCGTCGCCGACCTGCACGACCAGTACTTCGCCGCCGGCGCCGACATCTCGGAGACCAACACCTTCTCGGCCACCTCGATCGGCCAGGCCGAGTACGGGATGGAGGCCGCGGTGCGCGACATCAACCTCGAAGGCGCCAGGATCGCCCGCGAGGTCGCCGACCGGTGGACCGCCAGGGAGCCGGGGAAGCCGCGGTTCGTCGCGGGCTCGATCGGGCCCCTGCCGGTGATGCTGTCCATGAGCTCCGACGTGAACGACCCGGGCGCGCGCAAGGTGACCTTCGACCAGGTCTACGAGGCCTACGCCAAGCAGGTGCGCGCGCTGCACGAGGGCGGCGTGGACATGTTCCTGGTGGAGACGATCACCGACACGCTGAACTGCAAGGCCGCGATCAAGGCGATCCTGGACCTGCAGGACGAGGGCTACGAGCCGCTGCCGATCTGGATCTCCGGGACCATCACTGACCGCTCGGGCCGGACGCTGTCGGGCCAGACGGTCGAGGCGTTCTGGAACTCGGTGCGCCACGCCAAGCCGTTCGCCATCGGCCTGAACTGCGCCCTGGGCGCCGACCTGATGCGGCCGCACATCGCCGAGCTGGCCCGGGTGGCGGACACGCTGGTGTCGGCCTATCCGAACGCCGGGCTGCCGAACGCCATGGGCGAGTACGACGAGGAGCCCCACCAGACGGGCCACCAGCTGCACGAATGGGCCGAGCACGGGCTGGTCAACATCCTGGGCGGCTGCTGCGGCACGACGCCCGACCACATCCGCCACGTGGCCGACGCCGTCAGGGGCCTGAAGCCGCGCGCCGTGCCGGAACGGCCGAAGGCCATGCGGCTGGCGGGCCTGGAGCCCTTCGAGTTGGCTGATGGCTAGCGTCTACGAACGGCTCGACGACCGGCTCATCGCCTTCATCAAGGCACAGAAGATGTTCTTCGTCGCCACGGCGCCGCTGTCGGCCCAAGGCTCGGTCAATGTCTCGCCCAAGGGGTACGACAGCCTGGCCGTGATCAACGAGCGCACCGTCGCCTATCTCGACCTCGGGGGCTCGGGCGCCGAGACGCTGGCCCATGTGCGCGAGAACGGCCGCATCACCCTGATGTTCTGCGCCCTCGAGGGCCCGGCCAACATCCTGCGGCTCTACGGCCAGGGGCGCGTCGTGGCCTTCGAGGAGCCCGGTTTCGCCGAGTTGAAGGCCCTGTTCCCGGGGTTCGAGCGGGCGCGCGCCGTGATCGTGGTCGATGTCACGCGGGTCGCCGACAGCTGCGGCTGGGGCGTCCCGGTTTTCGAGTTCAAGTCCGAGCGCGAGCAACTCCGCCGCCACGTGGACCATCGCCCGTTCGACGAATGGGCCGAGCGCCGCTACGAGGCCAACGCCTTTTCGATCGATGGCCTTCCGGCCCTGACGCGCCCCAACTAGTCGAGTCTCATGCGCCCCACCTTCATCAACGTCGGCGAGCGGACGAACGTCACCGGCTCGGCGAAATTCCGCAAGCTCGTGGCGGAGGGGAACTATCCCGAGGCGCTGAGCGTCGCGCGCCAGCAGGTCGAGGCGGGCGCACAGGTCATCGACGTCAACATGGACGAGGGCCTGCTCGACTCCGAGGCGGCCATGCGGACGTTCCTGAACCTGGTCGCCGCCGAGCCCGACATCGCCCGCGTGCCGGTGATGATCGACTCCTCGAAGTGGGAGGTCATCGAGGCCGGCCTGAAGTGCGTCCAGGGCAAGGCCATCGTGAACTCGATCAGCCTGAAGGAGGGCGAGGCCAAGTTCCTGGAGCAGGCGCGCGCGTGCCTGCGCTACGGCGCCGCCGTGGTGGTGATGGCCTTCGACGAGGTGGGCCAGGCCGACACCGCCGACCGCAAGGTCGAGATCTGCAAGCGGGCCTACGATCTCCTGGTGGAGAAGGTGGGTTTCCCGCCCGAGGACATCATCTTCGACCCCAACATCTTCGCCGTCGCTACGGGGATCGAGGAGCACGACAACTACGCGGTCGACTTCATCGAGGCGACGCGGCGGATCAAGACGCAGTGTCCGTACGCGCGGATCTCGGGCGGCGTGTCGAACGTCAGCTTCTCGTTCCGCGGCAACGAGCCGGTTCGGCGCGCGATCCACTCGGTGTTCCTGTACCACGCGATCGCCGCGGGCATGGACATGGGCATCGTCAACGCCGGCGACCTGCCGGTCTACGACGACATCCCCGCCGAGCTGCGGGAGGCGGTGGAGGACGTGATCCTGAACCGTCCGCAGCGCCTGCCCGACGTCAGCAACACCGAGCGGCTGGTCGAGCTGGCCCCCAAGTACAAGGGCGGCAAGTCCGAGGCCAAGGGGCCCGACCTGACCTGGCGCGAGCAGCCGGTGGCGGGGCGGCTCAGCCACGCCCTGGTGCACGGCATCACCGAGTTCATCGAGGCCGACACCGAAGAGGCGCGCCAGGCGGCCGAGCGCCCGCTGCACGTCATCGAAGGCCCGCTGATGGACGGGATGAACGTCGTCGGCGACCTGTTCGGCGCGGGCAAGATGTTCCTGCCGCAGGTGGTGAAGTCGGCGCGGGTGATGAAGCAGGCCGTGGCCTACCTGATGCCCTTCATGGAGGCCGAGAAGGAGGGCAAGCCGCGCGAGCAGGCGGGCCGCATCCTGATGGCGACCGTCAAGGGCGACGTCCACGACATCGGCAAGAACATCGTGGGCGTGGTCCTGCAGTGCAACAACTACGAGGTCATCGACCTGGGCGTGATGGTCCCGGCCGACCGGATCCTCGACGAGGCCGAGAAGCACAAGGTCGACATCGTCGGCCTCTCGGGCCTGATCACGCCCAGCCTGGACGAGATGGTGTTCGTGGCCTCCGAGATGGAGCGCCGGGGCATGACCATGCCGCTGCTGATCGGCGGCGCGACGACCTCGAAGACCCACACGGCGGTGAAGATCTCGCCGCGGTATCCGTCGGGGTCGACCACCTATGTGCTGGACGCCAGCCGGGCGGTGGGCGTGGTCTCGAACCTGCTGTCGCCCACCGAGAAGACGCGGTTCCTCGCCGACACCGCCGCCGACTACGAGAAGGTGCGCGAGCAGTTCGCGCGCGGCCAGGGCGCCCGCGCCCGGGCGACGATCCAGGAGGCGCGGGACAACGCCTACACGCCGGACTGGAGCGCCTATTCCGCGCCGAAGCCGGCCTTCCTGGGGACGCGGACCTTCGCGCCCTACGACCTGGGCGAGCTGGTGCGCCACATCGACTGGACGCCCTTCTTCGCGAGCTGGGAGCTGGTGGGCCGCTTCCCGGCGATCCTGGAGGACGACGTGGTGGGCAAGGCCGCCAGCGACCTCTACGCCGATGCGCGCCGGATGCTGGACCGTATCGTCCAGGAGGGCCTGCTGGAGGCGCGCGGCGTGGTGGGCTTCTGGCCGGCGAACGCCGACGGGGACGACGTGGTGGTGTACGCCGACGAGGGCCGCAGCACCGAGCTCGCCCGGCTGCACACGCTGCGCCAGCAGATGCTGAAGTCGGGCGACCAGCGCAACGTGGCGCTCTCCGACTTCGTCGCCCCGGTGGGGACGCGGCCCGACTGGATCGGCGGCTTCGCGGTCACCGCCGGCCATGGCGAGCTGGCCCAGGCCAAGGCGTTCAAGGACGCGGGCGACGACTATTCGGCCATCCTGTTCACGGCGCTGGCCGACCGCCTGGCCGAGGCCTTCGCCGAGGCGCTGCACCGGCGCGTGCGCACCGAACTCTGGGGCTATGCGCCGGACGAGCCGTTCGACATCGACGCCCTGGTGGCCGAGCAGTACCGCGGCATCCGCCCGGCGCCCGGCTATCCGGCCCAGCCCGACCACACCGAGAAGGCCACGCTGTTCCGCCTGCTGGACGCCACCTCGGCCACGGGGATCGAGCTGACCGAGAGCTTCGCCATGAACCCGCCCGCGGCGGTGAGCGGCCTCTACTTCGCCCATCCCGAAGCGCACTAC
Source organism: Phenylobacterium sp. T106 (assembly GCF_057219735.1). Classification (NCBI taxonomy): domain Bacteria; kingdom Pseudomonadati; phylum Pseudomonadota; class Alphaproteobacteria; order Caulobacterales; family Caulobacteraceae; genus Phenylobacterium; species Phenylobacterium sp. T106. The sequence continues at coordinate 502,056 of NZ_JBXVWA010000002.1, forward strand.
TTCGGCGTCGGGCGGATCGAGAAGGACCAGGTCGCCGACTACGCCCGCCGCAAGGGCTGGGACCTGGCCACGGCCGAGCGCTGGCTGGCTCCGATCCTCAACTATGAGCCGGCCTGATGGAGCCAGCATCGCGCAACAGGCTGGCGGGCCGGGCGATCATCATCGTGCTGGGGCTGCTGCTGGCGGCCTACGTGGCGGCGACGTTCCTCCGGTAGCCCGCCGACGGCCCGCGCGATCCGCCGCTCAGGGGACGGCGTCGGCGGGAAGCGGCTGGACGACGACCCTGGCCGCGCCTTCGGTCTTCATGCCGAGGCGCTCGGCGGCCTTGGGCGTGACGTCGATGATCCGGTTCTTCGCATAGGGCCCGCGGTCGTTGACCTCCACGACGACCGAGCGGCCCGTCTCGGTGTTGGTCACCCTGGCGTCCGTGCCCAGCGGCAGCGACCGGCTGGCGGCGGTCATGGCCTCGGGCTTCAGCGGCTCGCCGCTGGCCGTCGGCCGCCCGGCGAGTTCGGACGCGTAGTAGGAGGCCTCGCCCACCTGCACGGGGCCGGGCGCCGCGGCGTCGGCCGCGCGCGCCGGCTCCGGTCCGCTCTCCGTTCCGCTCGGGGCCGACGTCTGCCCGCAGGCGGCGATCGCGAGGGCCAGCGGCAGCGCGGCGAGGGCCGTGAGGCGGGGCATGGAGCCCCAACGCGCCAGCCGGCCGGACGATCCGCGTTCCGCGAAACGCCACGAGGGGCCTCCCGCCGCGGCCTCGGATGAGGCAGGATCATGCCGAGGAGGACGCGCGATGCCCCAGCTCACCCACCTTCCGGCCGATGCGCCGGCCGACGACGTCTTCGCCGTTCTGGCGCGCGACGGGGCCCTGATCCTGGACGACGCGCTGCCTGCCGCCGCCGTGGACGCGCTGGTGGCCGAGCTGAAGCCGTACGTGGACGCGACGCCGCCGGGCCGGGACAGCTTCACCGGGGCGCGCACGACGCGCACCGGGGCGCTGGTGGCGCGTTCGCCCCGCATCCGGCCGCTGGTGATGGACCCTCGGATCCTGGCGCAGTGCGACGCCCTGCTGAAGCCGAACTGCCACCGCTATCACCTGCACCTGGCGCAGCTGATCCGGATCATGCCGGGCCAGCCGGGACAGGCGATCCACCGCGACCGCTGGGCGTGGGGCCAGCACCTGCCGCTGGCCATCGAGCCGCAGCTCAACACCATCTGGGCCCTGACCGACTTCACCGAGGCGAACGGGGCGACCCAGGTGTGCCCGGGCTCGCAGGTCTGGCCGGACGACCGCGTGGCGGCCCCGGAGGAGATCGGGCGCGCGACGATGCGCAAGGGATCGGTGCTGGTCTACACCGGCACCGTGTTCCACGCGGGCGGCGCGAACGTCCTGGACGATCCGGGCGACGGCGGCGGCGACCGCTGGGGCCTGAACATCACCTATTCGCTGGGCTGGCTGCGTCAGGAGGAGAACATGTACCTCTCGTGCCCGCCGCAGGTCGCCGCGGGGCTGGAGCCCGAGCTGGCGGCCCTGGTCGGCTACGCGATGAGCAACTACGCCCTGGGCTACTACACCCCGCCGCTGCCGCCGGGCGAAGGCCCCGAGACCGTGCCGCCGGAGTACGCGCTGGGCGGCGCGCAGGCGGACGCCGAGGGCAGCCTGGGCGGGGCCGAGCTGCTGGACGCGGTGCGCGCGGCGGCGCGGAAGCGGCGCGAGGCCGCCGAGGCCCTGAAGCCGCCGGCTACGGCCTGACGTCGCCCAGGCCGGCGTCGGTCAGGGGGAAGGGGGCGCCCGGCCGGAAGAGCACGATCGGGCGGACCTCGTAGGCGGCGCTGGGATTGGCGGCCTTCAGGTCGCGGGCGAGCTCGGCGGCGGCCGGGAGGCTCTCGGCCTCGACGACGTAGAAGCCCAGCAGGGCCTCCTTGGTCTCCGCGAAGGGGCCGTCCGTGACGAAGCCGCGCCCTTGCCCCCGAACGGTGGCGGCGCGCGTGGTCGCGCCCAGGCGGGCGGCCGGCCCCAGGGTCCCGGCGGCCGTCCACCGGCCGTGGACGGCCTCGAGGTCCGCCATCAGGGCGTTGTCGGCCGCCTCGTCCATCGCCTGGACGACGTGTTCCTCATGGTAGGCCAGCAGCGCGTAGAGCATCGGGCTCCCTTCTCATGCGTCCCGGAGGACGCACGATGGACCCCGATTCCCGACAAATGCGCGGCGGAAAGGTCCTACTTGCCCTGGCCGGTCCAGAGGCTGACGCCGCCGAGGACGACCATGAAGGTGACGAACATCGCGACGATGCCGCCGATGATGGGAACGACTTCCGTCGGCATGGGGCTCTCCTTCTGCTTCGGCGGAAGGACTAGCGGCGGGCGCGGCCCCGCGAATTGATCATGGTCAAGCTTGCCCGCCCGCCCGCTCAGCGGACGCGGTACTCGCGGCTGACCTGCAGGTCGTAGGTCTGGGCCACCCAGTTCGGCACGTCCTCGTCCAGGTCCAGCGCGGCGCCCCGGTCACGGCGGCTGGCGCCCTCGTCGCCGCGCAGGGCGTGGCTGAGGCTTCGCCCGTAGAGGGCGGTGGCGTTCTTCGGATCGGCGGCGAGCACGCGCGCGAACTCGGCGTCGGATTCGGCCCTTCGCCCGATCTTGAGCAGGATGTACGCCCGGTCGAGCCGCGTGGCGTGGTCGTCGGGGCGCAGCGTCAGCGCATGCGCGCAGTCGGCGGGCGTGCGGCTCCGCCACCGGTTGCGCACGCCGGCCGCGCAGAGCCAGGCCCAGGCGTCGGCGTCGCGCCGGTCGGCCTCGGCGCGGGCCGCCACGGCCTCGGGCAGGGCCTGCACCTCGCGCTGGGCCTGCCGCCAGGTGGCGACGATCCGACCCTTCGCCTGCTCGCACAGGACCGGGACCTCGTAGTCGCCGGGGTCGGCGGGACGGCCGCCGGGGTAGCCGTTGGTCGCGGTCTTCAGCCGGCCTTCGGCGTCGAACGCGCCGATGCGTCCCTCGTAGATGCGCCGCGCGCCGCAATCGACGCTCTCGCGGCGGGTCAGCAGCGCCGAGCCCTCGACGCCGTCCGGCTTGCGGCCCACCTTCAGGACCGTGGCCGACACGGCCCCGTCGGCGGTCCGGCGGACGTCATCGAGCGAGACGTAGACGGCTTCCTGCATGGTGGAGCTGACGAGTTGCAGGCGACCGGCCGGAAGGGTCGGGACGATCCGGGCCGCCGCCTCGGCCTCCCGGCGGGCGCGCTCGACGTCCTTCATGATCCAGAGGGCGCCGCCCGCGAGGGCCGCGACGGCCAGGCCGCCGAAGACGAACAGCGGCGTGCGGTTCGCCGCCTTGCGGCGTGAGGTGGTCATGGCGCAAACACCCCCCAGGTTGCGTCCCGGCGCCTGACGCGCCTTCCGCGTGGAGGATAACGGGCGGGTGAAGGGCGCGTCCACGCCGACGTCGCGGACGGAATGGTTGCCCTCCGCAGGGGCGCCGCCGGATAATGCGCGCTGCAGCAGTGGGAGCCTTGGCGTTGCGCGACGGGATCGAACAAGCGGCCTGGGAAAGCCACAGACCGAAGCTGACCTATCCGTTCGAACACGCGCCCAAGCTGGGCGAGGCGGTGGACATCGCCCCGGGCGTGAAGTGGCTGCGGATGCCGCTGGGCGGCGCGCTGGCCTGGATCAACGTCTGGGCGATCGAGGACCACTTCGCCGACGGGCGTCCCGGCTGGGCGATCGCCGACACGGGCATCAGCGGGCTCGAGACCCGCAACGCGTGGCGGTCGGCGCTCAAGGGGCCGCTGGAGGGCCGGCCGGTGACCCGGGTGTTCGTGACCCACATGCACCCGGACCATATCGGCATGTCCGGCTACCTCACGCGCAAGTTCGACGCGCGGCTGTGGATCACGCGGCTGGAGTACATCACCTGCCGCTCGCTGGCGGCGGACACGGGGCGCGAGGCCCCCGAGGACGCCATCCGCTTCTTCCGGGCGGCGGGCTGGGACGAGGAGGCGCTGGAGAACTACCGCGCAAAGTTCGGCGGCTTCGGCCGGGGGCTCTACGCGCTGCCCGACAGCTTCCACCGGCTGAACGACGGCGACGAGATCCGCATCGGCGACCACCTCTGGCGCGTGGTGGTGGGCTCGGGCCACAGTCCCGAGCACGCCTGCCTCTACTGTCCCGACCTCAAGCTGATGATCTCGGGCGACCAGGTGCTGCCGAAGATCTCCTCGAACGTGTCGGTCTTCCCCACCGAGCCGGACGGCGACCCTCTGACCGACTGGCTGACCTCGCTGAAGCGGATCAAGAGCCAGGTGCCGGACGACGTGCTGGTGCTGCCGGCGCACAACGACCCGTTCCGCGGCCTGCACGCGCGGATCGACCACTTGGTGGGCGGCCACGAGCGGGGGCTGACGCGCCTGCTCGACCTGCTGAAGGAGCCGAAGCGGGCCGTCGACGTCTTCCACGTCCTGTTCCGCCGACGGATCGACGAATATCTGCTGGGCATGGCCACGGGCGAGAGCCTGGCTCACCTCAACTGCCTGATGAGCCGCGGCCAGGTCGTGCGCGAGCGCGACGCGTCCGGCGTGGACTGGTACCGCGCGGCGGCCTGAGCCACTTTCGGGTCACGCCCGGCTCCGTCGTTCCGGCCCTCCGCGCTCCGGCGAGCGCTGCGCCCGTGATGACCCGGACCTGCCGGATGTTGGCTTGGGGGGCGCGGGTCGCTAGCGTGCGCGGCCACGCTTCCGGGAGGACCGCCATGACCGAACATGTGATCGTCGACAAGTCCGGCGGCGTGCTGACGCTCACGCTGAACCGGCCCGACAAGAAGAACGCGCTGACGGGCGAGATGTACGCGGCGCTGGGGGACGCGATCGACGCGTCCGGCGACGACCCGTCGGTGCGCTGCATCCTGATCCAGGCGAACGGCGACATGTTCACCGCCGGCAACGACCTCGGCGCCTTCGCGGCCGTGAACTCGGGCGAGACGCCGGCGGGCGAGCGGCGCGGCGGCAGCGCGCTGATCATGGCGCTGGCCCGGGCGAAGACGCCGATCGTCGCCGCCGTGAACGGCCGCGCGGTGGGCGTGGGCACGACCATGCTGCTGCACTGCGACCTGGTGTTCCTGGCCGAGGACGCGCTGCTGACGACGCCGTTCGTGAACCTGGCGCTGGTGCCCGAGGCGGCCTCGTCGATGCTGCTGCCCACGCGGATCGGGCACGCGCGGGCGTTCTCGATGTTCGTGCTGGGCGAGGCGGTGGACGCGCGCAAGGCCGAGGCCTGGGGGATCGCCAATGCGGTGGTTCCCGCGGCCGAGCTGCGGGCGCGGGCCCGGGCCGCCGCCGACGCCATCGCCGCCAAGCCGCCGGCCTCGGTGGCCATCACCAAGGCGCTGATGCGGGACGCCCAGGCCTACCTGGACCGCATCCAGGAGGAGGGCGGCCACTTCACCAACCAGCTGAAGAGCCCGGAGGCCCGCGAGGCCTTTGCCGCCTTCCGCGAGAAGCGCGCGCCTGACTTCGGCAAGGTCTCCTGACGTGGCCGACGCGTCCGGCGCGAGGCCGGCGGTGAAGGTGCGGGTCGCCACCGTGGCCGACACGCCGCTGATCCTGCAGTTCATCCGCGATCTGGCCGAGTACGAGCGGCTGCTGCACGAGGTGGAGGCCACCGAGGCCGACATCCGCCGGGACCTGTTCGGGGAGAACCCGCGGTGCTTCTGCGACATCGCCGAGCATCAGGGCCAGGCGGTGGGCTTCGCGCTGTGGTTCTACAACTACTCGACATTCCGGGGCCGGGCCGGGATCTACCTGGAAGACCTGTTCGTGCGGCCCGAGGCCCGCGGCGTCGGCGCCGGCAAGGCGCTCCTGCGCCGCCTGGCGCAGCGCTGCATGGAGGCCGACCTGGGGCGGCTGGAATGGGCGGTGCTGAACTGGAACGCGCCCTCGATCGCCTTCTACGATTCGCTGGGCGCGGGCGCGATGACCGACTGGACCGTGCGCCGGCTGGACGGCGCGGCGCTCGAGCGCCTGGCGGCCTCGTGAGCGCGCCCCCGAAGACCGTCATCCACGCCTCCCGCGAGGAGGCCGAGGCCATCCGGCAGGCCGTGCGGACCGCCGACGTGGCGGCGCTGCCGGGCCGGCGCGAGCGGGCCGAGATGAAGCACGTGCCGGGCCTGGTGGCCCTGCTCGCGGACGAGCGCGTGTCGGGCTGGATCTACGACCTGCCGAAGCCCGTGACGCCGGAGAGCGTCACCCGCTGGGTGGCGGAGAACCAGGCGCGCATGCAGGCCGGCGAGGCGCTGCTGATCGTCAACCTGGACGAGGCCGGGCAGGTGGCGGGCTACTCGCACGTGGCCGTGTGGCCCGAGCACGCCTCGGCGGAACTGGCGGGCGGCGTGCGGGCCGACCTGCAGAACAGCGGCACGGGCAGCGCGGGCATGGCGCGGATGTTCGGGTGGATCTTCGAGACGCTGGGCGTGCGGCTGATGTGCCTGACGGCGGCGCTGGACAACCTGCGCGTCCAGAAGGGCATCGACGCGGCCGGCTTCGTCCGGATGGGCGAGCGCGACGCCGTGCGGCCCGACGGCACGATCCGCCGCTCGGTCTACTGGGAGATGACCCGCGACCAGTGGCGCCGGCGCCACGTGCTCTGAAGAGCGACCCGCCAGGCCGCTAGGGCGGCGGCCCGAACGCGCGGCCGAAGTGGATCAGGGCCTGTTCGATCGCGGCGCGGTGGGTCTGGCTGCGCGGGACGCCGACCGCGCAGAGGTCCCTGACCGCCGCCTCTCCGGCGGGCGTGCAGCGGGACAGGAAGTCGTAGTGGCCGACGCCGGGGAGGACCTTCAGGCGGGCGCCGGGGATCATCCGCGCGGCGTAGCTGCCGTTGGTGTTCGGCGGCGCGACCTCGTCGGCGTCGCCCACCACGATGGCGACGGGAATGCGCAGGCTCTGCAGGCTGGGCTGGTCGAGCGCCTGGACGATCGCGGGCGCCATGGCGAAGGCGGCGCGGACCTCGGGCACGCTCAGGTCGCCGGCGGCGCGCTCCACGGCCGCCTTCGCTTCGGGGCTTTCGAGGAAGGCCACGGCCTGGTCGATCGTGAGGGTCGGAAGCTCCTTCTGCGGCCTGCAGACGCCGTCGCTGGGCCGCTCCCGGCAGAAGGCCTTGAAACGCGAGACGTCCACCCGCGCGCCGGCGGCGACGAGGCTGGTGAAGCCGCCGGCGGAAAAGCCCGCGACGCCCACCTTCGCCAGGTCGAGGCGGCGGCCGAGCTCCGGGTCCTGGCGGACGCGGGCGAGCGCCGTGGCGAGGTCGCCCGGCCGCTCCCAGAAGAGGGCCGCCCCGGCGACGGTCATCGGATCGACGCCATTGTTGCCGGGGTGGTCGACGGCGATGACGATGTACCCCTGCGCGGCCATAACCGTCCCGAACCAGCCCATCATCCGCGCGGCGCCGCCGAACCCGTGCGAGAACAGGATCACAGGCCGCCGGCGGTCGTCGGCGAAGCCCGCGTTCGGGGCCGCTTCTCCCACGTAGAACAGCGGGTTCTCCGGGGGGCCGATGAGGATGTCCTCCTCGGGCGTCAGGTCGTTCGCCGGATACCAGACGGTGATGCGGAGGGCGTCCCTGTGCTGCGCGTCGCGCAGCGGCGCTGTCGGCTGGGTCGTCTGGAAGTGGCGCTCGCCCACCGGGTAGGCGAGGGCGGCCGTCGCCCACAGGGAGGCCAGCACGGCCAGCAGAATCGTCCTCATCGCGCCCTCCGCACGCCCTGGAGTAGCCGAGCGGAATCCCGCCGTCACGGGCGGGGCTAGGCGGCCCAGGCGGCGGCGAAGCGCCGTAGGAGCGCCATGGCGGCGCTGTCGGCGAGGCCGGGGGCGGCGGTCAGGCGGATGAGCATGTGCCCCTTCGGGCGGCGGCCGCGGGCGGGGAGCCCCTCGTCCTCGAGCCGGACGAGACCGCGCTCGGCGGCCTTGCGGTCGATCCAGACGCTGCGCGGACCGAGCGGGGTCTCCAGCGTGATGCGCCCACCCTTCTTCAGGGTGGCGGCCGACACCTTGGCGGTGAGCCAGAGGTCGTCGCCGCGGACCAGCACGCCGTCGTGGGCGCGGATGTAGACGCAGAGCTCGGCGCCGCCGGCCAGCACCTTGTCGCCCGATCGCAGGCCCGGCGGCAGGCTGATGCGGATGATCCGTCCGTCCGGGAAGCGATGGTCCACGTCGCCGCCTTCCAGGGCGAGCCTGGGGCAGATCTCGAGGTCGGGGTCCGGGGTGGGCCGCGGTCGGACGGGTGGGGCGGTGAAGGTCTCGGGATTCTGCAGGCGCTGGTAGGCGTCGACCACCTGGCGGAAGGCTCCGGCGTCGCCGCCGGCGTCGGGATGGGCGCGTCGGGCGGCCTCGCGGAAGGCCTGCCGCACCTCCGCCGGCGTCGCGGCGGAGGTCACGCCCAGCACCTCGCGGGCGTCCCTCATCGACATCTCGGGCATCGGCCGAGTCATGAGCGGCGAGATTAAGGTGAACGACCTCAACGCTCCGTTAAGGCGGGTTAAGCGCTCGCAAGGGGCTTGCGCCTCGCGCTATAGGGCGAGCGTGACCGACAAGACGCTCATCCCGCCGTCGCCCAGCGAGGACGACTATGTCCGGCAGGTGACCGCCGCCGAACCGCCGCCGCTGCTCAGCGAAGCGGACCCCCTCGCGCTCTTCCAGGAGTGGTTCGCCGAGGCGCTCCAGAAGGAGCCGAACGACGCCAACGCCATGGCGCTGGCGACCGCCGACGCCGATGGCCTGCCCGACGTGCGGATGGTCCTGCTGAAGGACGTCGATCCGGCGGGCTTCGTCTTCTACACCAACCTGGGCAGCGCCAAGGGCCAGGAGCTGGCCGCCAATCCGCAGGCGGCGCTGCTGTTCCACTGGAAGTCGCTGCGCCGGCAGGTGCGGGTGCGCGGGGCCGTCTCGCGGACCACCGACGCCGAGGCCGACGCCTATTTCGCCACGCGGGCGCGGCCGGCCCAGCTGGGCGCCTGGGCCTCGGACCAGTCGCGGACGCTGCCCGACCGGCTGGCGCTGGAGAAGCGGATCGCCGAGGTGGGCCTGCGCTTCGGCCTGGGCAAGGTCCCGCGGCCGCCGCACTGGTCGGGGTTCCGGGTGGAGCCGCAGACGATCGAGTTCTGGCGCGACCGGCCGTTCCGGCTGCACGAGCGGCTGGTGTTCGACAGGGCCGAAGGCGGCTGGACCACGCGCCGACTGTTCCCTTGAGCGCCTTCGACGCCCCGACCGGGCTGGAAGCCGAGCTGATGGCCTGGTTCGCCGGGCGCACGCAGCGGACCATCGACACGGCCTGCGCCCACGTGTTCCTGGCCCCCGACGCGGCCTGGAAGATCAAGCGCCACGCCGACCTGGGGTACGCCGACTTCTCGACGCCCGAACGGCGCAAGTGGGCGCTGGACCGCGAGCTGGAGTTCAACCGGGCCACTGCGCCGGACATCTATCGCGCCGTGCGCCGGGTCACTCGCGAGCCGGGCGGAGGCTTCGCCATCGACGGCGCCGGCGAGACCGTCGAGCACGTGCTGGAGATGCGCCGGTTCGACGAGCGCGGGGTGCTCTCGGCCAAGCCCGAGGCGGTTGACGGCGACCTCGCGGAAGGGCTCGGCCGGACCATCGCCGGCTTCCACGCCGCCGCGCCCCTGCGGCCCGCGGGCGGGCTCACGGCGCTCTCGTTCACCGTCGGCTCGAACGCGCAGCTGCTGCGCGAGACCTGCCCGAACCTGGACCAGGCCCGGGTCGAGGTGATGGTCGAGGCGACCGAGGCTGCGCTGGAGGCGCAGGCGGCGCTGCTGGCCCACCGCGCGGCGACCGGCTTCTCCCGCCGCTGCCACGGCGACCTGCACCTCGGGAACATCCTGCTGGAGAACGGCCGGCCGGTGCTGTTCGACTGCATCGAGTTCAACGACCTGCTGTCGGACCTGGACGTCCTGTACGACCTGGCCTTCCTGCTGATGGACCTGGATTTCCGCGACCGTCGCGACGCGGCGGTGCGGGCGCTCTCGGGCTACCTCGACGAGGCGGCGCGCAGCTTCCCCGCCGAGATCTGGGACGGCCTGGCGGCCCTGCCGCTGATGCTGTCGGTGCGGGCCGGGGTCCGGGCGCACGTGATGGCGCATTCGAACGACGCGGCGACGGGCCGCGCCTATGTGGAGGCGGCCATCGCCCACCTGTCGCCGCCGCCGCCGGTGCTCGCCGCGGTGGGCGGCCTGTCGGGGTCGGGCAAGTCGAGGTTCGCCCGCGCGATCGCGCCGGCGCTGGGCGCGTCCCCGGGCGCGGTGATCCTGCGGACCGACGAGGTGAGGAAGCGTCTTGCGGGCGTGGCGCCCACGGATCGGCTGCCGCCGGAGGCCTACGCGCCCGAGCACTACGCCCGCACCTACGACACCCTGTTCGAGAGCGCCCGCGCCCTGCTCAGGGCCGGCCGCGCCGTGGTGCTGGACGCGACCTTCCTGGACCCGGCGCTGCGGGCCCGCGCCGAGGCGCTGGCCTCCGCATGCGGCGTCCCGTTCCGCCCGGCCTGGCTGGACGCCCCCTTGGCGGTGCTGGAGGCGCGGGTGGCGGGCCGCGAGGGCGACGCCTCGGACGCCACGGTCGAGGTGCTGCACGACCAGGCGGCGCGGCTGGCCGCGCAGGATCTCGCCTGGCCGCGCGTGAACACCGATGCGGAGAAGGGCGCCGCCGCGCGGGCGTGGCTCGCGGGCTGACCCGGCGGCGCGTCGGCGCCGGGTTGGTGGTCGAGGCCGCGTCCGCGCCGCGGAGCGCAGGGCCGTTGCGGAACGCGCATCCGCTCACTAAGCGTGCTCAGTAACTTACGAACGATAAGTCGGGAGACGCTTGCATGTTGGGCCTGATGCAGAACTGGCCGATGACCGTCGATCGGATCCTCGATCACGCCAAGGCCTGGCACGGGGACCGCGAGATCGTCAGCCGGTCCGTCGAGGGGCCGATCGTGCGCAGCAACTGGGCCGAGGTGCACGCCCGCGCCAAGCGGCTGTCGAACGCGCTGAAGGGCCTGGGCGTGCAGGTCGGCGACCGGATCGGCACCCTGGCCTGGAACACCGGACGGCACATCGAAGCCTGGTACGGGATCATGGGCATCGGGGCCGTCTGCCACACGCTCAATCCGCGGCTCTTCGCCGAGCAGCTCTGCTACATCATCAACCACGCCGAAGACCGGATCATCTTCACCGACCTGACCTTCGTGCCGATCCTGGCCGAGAACCGGGCCAAGATGCCGTGCGTGGAGCACATCGTGGTGATGACCGACCGCGAGGGCATGAAGGGCGTGAACCTGCCGGGCGCGCTGTGCTTCGAGGACCTGGTCGACGGCGCGTCGGCCGACTGCGCGTGGGGCGGCTTCGACGAGAACACCGCCTCCAGCCTCTGCTACACCTCGGGCACGACGGGCAACCCGAAGGGCGTCCTTTATTCGCACCGGTCGAACTTCCTGCACACGCTGGTCACGCTGGGCGTCGACGTCATGGGGCTCTCGGCGCGCGACACGGTGCTGCCGGTCGTGCCGATGTTCCACGCCAACGCCTGGGGCCTGGCGTTCTCGTGCGCCGCGGCGGGCTGCAAGATGGTGATGCCCGGGCAGAAGCTGGACGGCCCGTCGGTGCACGAACTGCTGGAAAGCGAGGGCGTGACGTTCTCGGCGGCCGTGCCCACCGTCTGGCTGGGCCTGCTGCAGCACCTGCGCGCCACCGGCGGCAAGCTCTCCACGCTGAAGCGCGTGGTGATCGGCGGCTCGGCGGTTCCGGAGGCGATCGTCCGCGGCTTCCGCGACGAGCACGGGGTGGACGTGACCCACGCCTGGGGCATGACCGAGATGTCGCCGCTGGGCACGCTCTCGGCGCCCAACGCCAAGGTCGCGGCCATGAGCGCCGAGGACCAGCTCCGCTACAAGCTGAAGCAGGGCCGCCCGCCGGTGGGCGTGGACATGAAGCTCGAGGACGACGCGGGCAAGCGCATCGCGCACGACGGCGCCACGTTCGGCCGGCTGATGGTGAAGGGCCCCTTCATCGTCGGCAGCTACTTCAAGGGCGAAGGCGGCCAGATCCTCGACGACGAGGGCTTCTTCGACACCGGCGACGTCGCCACCATCGACGGCGACGGCTACATGCAGATCACGGACCGGGCCAAGGACGTCATCAAGTCCGGCGGCGAGTGGATCTCGACCATCGAGATCGAGAACATCGCGGTGGGCCACCCCACGGCGGCCAACGCCGCGGTGATCGGCGCCTATCATCCCAAGTGGGACGAGCGGCCCGTGCTGCTGGTGCAGCTGAAGCCGGGCGAGACCGCCACCAAGGACGACTATCTGAAGTTCCTGGAGGGCAAGATCGCCAAGTGGTGGACCCCCGACGACGTGGTCTTCGTCGAGAACATCCCGCTGGGCGCGACCGGCAAGATCGACAAGAAGCTGATCCGCGAACAGATGAAGGACTACGTCCTGCCGACCGCGCAGGTGGCGGAAAAGGCCTAGCGCCGACCTGCGTGGGCATCTGGATCCCGGCCTTCGCCGGGAGGGGCGGGGCTCCAGGATGATCCGACTGACCGAGGCCACGACCGAAGAGCACGGGGAGGTCATCGCGCTGACCAACCGTGCGTATCGCCAGGCCGAGGGCCAGACCGGCTGGAAGGTGGAGTCGCTGGTGGCGGGCCAGCGGATCGACGCCTCGCTCCTCGCCGAGGATCTCGCCGCGCCCGGCGCGGTGCTGCTGGTGGCCCGCGACGGCGCGGGCGCACGGGTGGGGCACGTGCGGCTGGACGATCACGGCGACGGCGTCTGGTACCTGTCGATGCTGACGGTGGACCCCGCGCGGCAGGACGGCGGCCTGGGGCGCGAGATCCTGGGCGCGGCCGAGGCCTGGGCGACGGCCCGCGGCGGCGCGCGCATGCAGATGTCGGTGCTGCGTCAGCGCGACGAGCTGATCGCCTGGTACGGCCGCCGCGGCTACGCGCCGTCGGGCGAGGAAAAGCCGTTCCCTTACGGCGACGCCCGTTTCGGGTGGCCCACGCGCGATGACCTCAAGTTCCTGGTGCTGGAGAAGGCGCTGGCGCGGAGGGCCGCGCCGTGAGGGTGGCGAGGTGGACCGCCTTCGCGCTGCTCGCGCTCGCGGCGCTGGCGGCGGCCGCGGCCGGGTGGGTCCGATTCTCCATCGTCGAGCGGCAGGTGGCCTTCCGCAGCGGGGATCTGGTCCTTCGCGGCACGCTGCTGACGCCGCGCTTCGGACACCCGTCGCCCGGCGTGGTGCTGGTCCACGGGTCCGGTCAGACCAGCCGCAAGTCGATGCTGCCCTATGCGTGGGTCCTGGCGAGTCACGGCTATGCGGCCCTCGCCTACGACAAGCGCGGGGTCGGCGGGTCGGACGGTGCAGCGGACGCCTGGGACAGGTTCAGCTTCGACGACCTGGCCGGCGACGCGGCGGCCGCATTCCGGTTCGTGCAGTCGCAGGACGGCGTCGATCCGCGACGCGTCGGCTACCTCGGCGCGAGCCAGGGCGCCTGGGTGGTCTCCGAGGCCGCGAGCCGGGGGGACCCGCCGGCGTTCCTGATCATGATCTCCGCTTCGGTGGCGACGCTGGCGGAGGACCGGCTTGATGGGCGCCGCGCCATGGTCCGCCACCTGGGCTTCACGGACGCGGACGCGGGGCGGGCCGTGGGGCTGCTGCGCCTCGACCACGAGGTGACCCGGACGGGCCGGGGATACGAGGCGCTGGCCGCGGCCGTCGAGTCCGAGCGCTCGGCGCCCTGGTTCACCGCCGTCTATCCCGAGGGCCGGGCGCGCCCCCCGGAAGATCCGCATCGGCTCTGGGAACGCACCGTGCTCGACTTCGACCCCAGGCCCAGGCTGGCGCGGCTGGACGCGCCGGTGCTGTGGATCTACGGCGACCCCCGGCTGGACAGGAACGCGCCGGTTCCCTTGAGCCTTTCGCGGCTGCGGGCGCTCAAGGCCGCGGGCAAGCCCTACGAGATCATCCAGATCCCGGGCGTCGGCCACACCCTCGAACTGGACGGCGAGGGGCCTGTCGCAACGATCGTGAAAGTGCGCATTCCACTCGTGCGCCGAATCTTCGGCTGGCTAGATTCGCTCGCGACCACCCCCTAGGCGGCCGGAGCCCCTGCCCACCGATGCGGCCCTCGTCGGCTTGGCGCCGACCTTTGCTCTTCAGGGAGGCGAGGCCGCAGCAAGCTCCCGGGGGATAAAGGCGGGGTGCGCGAATCCCGCGCACGCCCCACCCGCCACCAGCACGTCGACCCGCCGGGCCGGACCTGAACGCTGGCGCAATAGTTGCCTCTCAGGCGTGCGCGTCCGCGGCAATTTCCCCCATTGGGAGAACTGAATTCTGCGAACGTTGATCGCGAAGTAAGCTCGGATTGGGGTGAGACAGGGGGTAATCCAGTGAAGTTCAAGGCTTTGGCCATCGCCGCGGGGCTCGCGGCGATCTCGTCCGCGGCGCAGGCGGCCGACTATCTGCCGTTCGGCGTGCAGAACAACGTGAACGAATCCACCGTCGTCGGCGGCGGCTGGAGCGAATGCTATTCAGAGGCCTACGGCGCCAACGGCACGTCGATCGGCTCGATCCTCGGCGGGTGCTCGGCCGGCTCGCGGCTGATGCTGGCCGGTCGCGCCACGGGCAGCGATACGCTGTTGGTCCTGGCCCAGGCGGCCACGTCCGACGTGACGTTCAACACGGGCGGCAGCAACACCACGCACAACGCCAACGGCGTGGAGTGGTACTTCAGCGACAACTACTCCTGGGGCTTCGCGCCGGGTGGCTCGTCCGTCTCGCTCAACAGCTGCGACATCCAGCACAGCACCTCGTTCGGCACCGGTCCGACCGTGAACCAGCGCCTGTGCTGGCACACCGGCGGCGGCGCCATGAACGGCGGCTGGCGGATCGGCGCCATCGACTTCCTCAACAGCTCGAGCGACTACGAGAAGGTGATCTTCACCTACACGGGCGACGGTGGCGGGGTGGTCCCCGAGCCGGCGACCTGGGCGCTGATGATCGGCGGTTTCGGCCTGGCCGGCGCCTCGCTGCGGCGGCGCCGGGCCGTCGCGGCCTGACGGCCGGCGACAACCGAGACTATGAGACGCCGGCCCTTGCGGGCCGGCGTTTTCATTTGGCGAGGCGGTAAACGCTGTCGGGCCCGGGCGCGCCGTCAGCCGCCAGGACGCCCGCGCGCACCAGGTGGATCATGCCGGCCAGCATCGAGCGGGCGGCCGCCGGGTGCAGGCGCGAATCGACATCGGCGTAGAGGCGCGGAACGAGCTCGTTGATGCGAGCCGGGCCCGCCGCAAGCGCGGTCGTGAGCTGGTCCAGGCGCTCCTGACGATGGTCGGCATAGGCCTGGATGAAGGCGTCCACGTCTCGGATCGGCGGGCCGTGGGTGGGCCACATGACGTCGAACCTCCGGCGGCGGATGTCCGCGAGGCTCGCCAGATAGTCGGTCATGTCCCCGTCGGGCGGCGTGATGACCGTCGTCGACCAGCCCATGATGTGGTCGCCGGTGAAGCAGGCGTTCTCTTCGCGCAGGGCGAAACAGATGTGGTTGGAGGTGTGGCCCGGGGTGGCGATGGCCTCCATCGTCCAGCCGGGGCCCTCGATGACCTGGCCGCCCCCGCAGAGGCTGACGTCGGGCGAGAAGGCGAGGTCGTGGCCGGCCTCCATCTTCACGCCCCCGTCGTCGACGTCGTGGGCCGCCACCGCGCAGCCGTAGACCGGCGCGCCGGTGCGGGCCTTCAGCGGCCCGGCCAGGGGCGAGTGGTCGGAATGGTGGTGGGTGATGAGGATGTGGCTGACCGTCTCGCCCTCCACCGCCTTCAGGATGGCCTCGAGATGCGCCGGGTCGTCTGGGCCCGGGTCGATCACCGCGACCTGGCCCTTGCCCACGATGTACGTGCCGGTGCCCCGAAAGGTGAACGGGCCGGGGTTGTTCGCCGTGACGCGCCGGATCAGCGGCGAGACCTGGTCGCAGCGGCCGTACTCGATGTCGATCTCGCGGACGTAGGGGATGCTCATCCGCCCAGGACCCCGGAGAGGTCGTAGCCGGCGTCGCGCCCCAGGCGCACCAGTTCGTCGCGGGGACGGGCGCCGGACTGCGCCTGGACCAGCGACCAGGTGACGATCGAGCGCGTGCCCGAGCGGCAGAAAGCGAGCACCGGCCGTTCCGCCGTCTCGAGGATGCGGCCGACGGTGTCGACCTGCTGCGGGGTCGGGCCGCCGACCACCGGAACGTGGAAGTAGGCGAGCCCGGTGGCCTTGGCGGCGGCCTCGATCTCGGCGCTGGCGGGCTGGCCGGGCGCCTCGCCGTCGGGGCGGTTGTTGATGATCGTGCGGAAGCCCAGCCGGGCGGCCTCGTCGACGTCGGCGACGCTGATCTGGGGGGCGGTGGTGAAGTCGTCGGTGACGCGTCGGAAGTCGCTCATGCGGATGGCCTTACCGGAGAACAGGGGTTCGTTGACATCATCGGGGGTGGGTGGAAGTTTCGCAACGTCCGGGCCGCGTGGCCCTTCCGGGGTAAGGCTTCTCGAGCGCCATGCTGCGATACATCGGCCGGCGGCTCCTCGTGGCGATCCCGACGCTGTTCCTGGTGATCACGGCCGCCTTCTTCATGATGCGCGCCGCCCCCGGCAGTCCCTTCGATTCCGACCGCAAGCTGCTGCCCGAGATCGAGGCGAACGTGCTGGCGCAGTACGGCATGAACAAGCCGCTGGGCGAGCAGTACCTGGACTACCTGGCCGGCGTCGCGCGCGGCGACCTGGGTCCTTCGCTGAAGTACCGCGACAAGAGCGTCCTCGACATCCTGAAGGAGAACTACGAGCCCTCGCTGAAGCTGGGGGTAGCGGCGATCACCCTGGCCTCGATCATCGGGATCAGCCTGGGCGTCATCGCGGCGCTGCGGCAGAACCGGACGGCGGACAACCTGGTGATGGCGGTGGCGATCCTGGGCGTCTGCATCCCCACCTTCGTGACCGCGCCGCTGCTGGTGCTGGCCCTGGCGTCGAAGCTGGGGTGGTTCCCCACGGCGGGCTGGAACGACGGGGCGCTGGCGAACCTGGTCCTGCCGGTCACCGTGCTGGCGCTGCCGCAGATCGCCATCATTTCGCGGCTCACGCGGGCCGGGATGATCGAGGTGCTGAGCGCGAACTACATCCGCACCGCGCGCGCCAAGGGCCTGCCCGAGAGCCTGATCGTCCGCAAGCACGCGCTGCGGGCGGCGATCCTGCCGCTCGTGAGCTACCTGGGTCCGGCGTGCGCCGGGCTGATCACCGGCTCGCTGGTGGTGGAGAAGATCTTCAACCTGCCGGGCCTCGGGAAGTTCTTCGTCATCAGCGCCCTGCAGCGGGACTACACGGTCGTGATGGGCATGGTCATCTTCTACGCCGCCCTGATCCTGGTCCTGAACCTCGTCGCCGATCTGCTCTACGCGGCCCTGGACCCGCGGGTGAGGCTGGCATGAGGCCTTCGCTCCCTCCAACTGGGATGTCCGAGGACCGCGCGTGGAGAGGTCCTTCCGTCGCGGATAGCCCCCCTCCACCGCCTTCGGCGGTCCCCCTCCCCCTGCGGGGGAGGACTGGGGAAGTTATAGCGCCGACCCGGATCGTGGCCGACCATCGCCTTGGTCCTCCCCTGCAAGGGGAGGGGGACCCTGCGCAGCAGGGTGGAGGGGTCGCTGGCGCGGTGGGTCACCCCCCTCCACCGCCTTCGGCGGTCCCCCTCCCCCTGCGGGGGAGGACTGGGGATGTTTTGGGGCCGACCCGGATCGTGGCCGACCATCGCTCTGGTCCTCCCCTGCAAGGGGAGGGGGACCCTGCGCAGCAGGGTGGAGGGGTCGCTGGCTCCGCGGATAGACCCCCTCCACCGCCTTCGGCGGTCCCCCTCCCCCTGCGGGGGAGGACCTGGGGAAATCCGGCGCCGACCCGGATCGTGGCCGACCATCGCCTTGGTCCTCCCCTGCAAGGGGAGGGGGACCCTGCGCAGCAGGGTGGAGGGGTCTTGAGCGCCGCGGGCAGCCCCCCTCCACCACCTTCGGCGGTCCCCCTCCCCTTGCGGGGGAGGACTGTGGAGGGCGGCTCGACCGGCCGGCCGATGGGGTCTTCGGCGCGCCGCGCCGGGGCGGGAGCTTCAGCGTGACGGCGTCGGTGACCGCGCCGGCCATCAAGGGCCGCAGCCTCTGGGACGACGCGCGCCGGCGGCTCTTCCGCAACCGGGCGGCGGTCGCGAGCATGGTTGTGCTGGCCCTGCTGGTGCTGGCCGCCGCGGTCGGGCCGGCCCTGACGCCCTTCACCTACGACCAGGTGAACAAGGAGGACGTCTGGCTGCCGCCGCTGACGAACGGCCACCTGCTGGGCACCGACGCCCTGGGCCGCGACCTCTTGGCGCGGCTGCTGACAGGGCTGAGGGTGTCGCTGGCTATCGGCGCCGTGGCCACCCTGGTCTCGCTGGTCATCGGCGTCGCCTGGGGCGCGACCGCCGGCTACGTCGGCGGCAAGGTGGACGAGGTCATGATGCGGGCGGTGGACGTCCTCTATTCGCTGCCCTTCATCTTCTTCGTCATCCTGCTGATGGTGACCTTCGGGTCGAACATCGTGCTGATTTTCGTGGCCATCGGCGCGGTCGAGTGGCTGACCATGAGCCGCATCGTGCGCGGCCAGACCCTGACGCTGAAGCACAAGGAGTTCATCGAGGCCGCCCGCGCCGCCGGTCTTGGCCGGACGGCGATCGTTGCGCGGCATATCGTCCCGAACCTGCTGGGACCGGTGGTCGTCTACGTGACCTTGACCATTCCCGCGGTCATCCTCGCCGAGAGCTTCCTGAGCTTCCTCGGCTTGGGCGTGCAGCCGCCGATGGCGTCGCTGGGCGTCCTGATCGCGGGGGGCGCCTCGGACATGGAGCTCGCGCCCTGGCTGCTGGTGTTCCCGTCCCTGGTGATGATCGTGACGCTCATGTGCTTCAACTTCATCGGCGACGGATTGCGCGACGCCATCGATCCCAAGGACAGGTGAGCACCGCGCTCTGGCCGATCCGCCGGCCTATTCGGTGCGGCGGGCCCGGAACGCTCGCATGTCTCCCACCGACATGAAGAAGCTGCCCAGCGAGGCGCGGCGGATCTTGACCGGCATGCCGGACCTCGGCGACGGCCAGAGCTCGTTGCTGTCGATCTGCGTCCAGACGGCGCCGTCCTCGAGCTGGACAATCCACTTGCCCAGGCTGTTCTGACGGGCGGCCCGGACGACGCCGGTGACGTTCTCGAGTTCCTCCTTGGACACGCCCTTCTCGAAGATCGAGATGGATGGGAGGGTCAGGCCGAAGGCCTGCCGGCGAACCCTGCGGGCCTGTTCGCGATCCACGACGACGATGTCGCCCTTGGCCTCGGCCTGGTCCAGCGCGGCCGCGGTGTCGTCGTAGCAGGCCAGGCGGGCCGCGGTGTCGGCGATCTTGCGGCAGTCGACCAGCTTCTGGACGATGGCTGCCCGCGCCTCCGGCTGAGGCTGGGCGTTCGCGGACGCGCAGGCCGCGGCGAGAGCCAGACCGAACGTGGCCGCGAGCAACCTTCTCATCGGCAAATCCCCGAAGACGCGATGCCCTCACATACGCGAGGCCTGCCTCGGGGCGCAACGCCGCCGCCGAACACCGGCTTTCGGGAAAGGGTCACGATATGCCGCCCGGCGCCAGGAGTGTGACATGACGGTTACATGCGGCGCTCATAGCAAAGCGTCACCATTGCGGACGAATTGACGCAGATGACGATGAGGGAGTGGAGGGTTCGTCAGAGCACCATTCAGTTCACAACAAACTTAGGCGCGACGAATGAAAATCTCTCGGCAGTCTCTGCTAACCTCTACTATGGCGACTGCGGTCATCTCCGCCGTTTCGGCGACCCCGGTTCTTGCCCAGGACGCCGTTGATGTTGGCGAGATCGTGGTGACGGGCTCGCGCATCGCGCGTCCCAACCTCGACGCGCCCACGCCGGTTTCGGTGATCGACACCCGCACCATCGAGGCCCGCGGCGCCATCAACACGGGCGACGTGATCCGCACACTGCCGGCCGCGGGCGTGTCGTCGATCACCCCGACCAACTCCGGCTTCCAGACCGCCGCCAACGGCATCACGACCGTGGACCTGCGCAACCTGGGCGAGGACCGCACCCTGGTGCTGGTGAACGGCCGCCGCTTCGTGGCCGGGCTGGTCGGCACGCAGGTGGTCGACTTCAACACCATCCCCACCGAGCTGGTGGATCGCGTGGACGTGGTCACCGGCGGCGCCTCGGCGACCTACGGCTCGGACGCGCTGGCGGGCGTCGTCAACATCATCACCAAGCGCAACATCGATGGCGTGATCGTCGCGGGCCAGTACGGCCTCTCCGAGCGCGAGGACGACGAGCGGATCAAGGTGTCGGTCACCGCCGGCAAGACGTTCGCCGACGGCAAGGGTTCGATCACAGCGTCGCTCGGCTACAACCAGATCGGCTCGATCTACGCCAAGGACCGCAAGGACCAGGGTCTCGACCTCGACGCGGTGGACGACTACGACGGCGACCCCGCGAACTACAAGCTGATCCACAGCCAGACGGCGGGCCTGTTCTCGTCCTACACGCCGACGGGGGTGTTCGAGCTGCCGCGCGAGGGCGCGTCGAGCCTGCTGCGCACCTATGACGTCTCGGGGACGCTGGTCCCCTACAGCGGCGCCCTGGGCTTCAACCGCCAGGGTTCGCGCCTGCTGCAGGTGCCGCTCAAGCAGTGGAACTTCGCCACCTACGGCTCGTACGAGTTCAACGAGAAGGCCCGCCTGTTCACCGAGGTGAACTTCGTCTCCTCGAAGCTGACCTCGAACATCGAGGCGACGCCGCTGGGGTCGGACCAGATCTACGGCGCCTTCGCCTTCTGCGACACCGGCGTCTGTCAGAGCGGCGTGCCGATCCTGTCGGCCGTGGTGCCGGAGGCCGTGCGCAAAGCCGCGCGCGCCGCCAATCCGGGCGTCAGCGACGACAACCTGGTGGTGGGCTTCCGCCGCCGACTGACCGAAGTGGGCGACCGCGGCAACGACATCGACCGCCAGACCTTCCGCTTCGTGGCCGGCATCGAGGGCGACATCAACCCGTCCCACCACTACGAGCTGTCGATCAACTACGGCCGTACCGACGACGAGCAGACGTCCTCGGGCGACATCGACGCGGTGCGGTTCCGCAACGCGCTGGACGCGGTGGTGGTGAACGGCTCGGCGGTGTGCCGCAACCCCGCCGCCCGGGCCGCCGGCTGCGTGCCCATCAACATCTTCGGCGCGGGCTCGATCACCCCGCAGGCGGCCGACTACGTGCGCGTGCCGACCAGCCGCGACGCGTTCGTCGAGCAGCTCGTGGTCAACGGCTTCCTGCGCGGCGACCTGTTCGAGCTTCCCGCCGGCACGGTGGGCTACGCCGCCGGCGCCGAATACCGCCGCGAGCGTGCGGCGGACGTCCCCGATCTGCTCACCCAGACCGGCCAGACCTCGGGCAACGCGACGCCGCCCACCCGCGGCCGGTTCGACGTGACCGAGCTGTTCGGCGAGCTGCGCGTGCCCATCCTGGCCGACCTGCCGTTCGTCCAGTCGCTCGACCTGAACCTGGCGGGCCGGTACTCGAACTACTCGACCGTCGGCGTGACCGAGGCGTGGGCCGCTTCGGTGGAGTACCAGCCGGCCTCGTGGCTGAAGCTGCGCGGCCAGTTCGCGCGGGCGGTGCGGGCGCCGAACATCTCGGAGCTCTACTCGCCGGCCTCGCAGGACTTCCCGACCGTGAACGACCCCTGCGCGGGCGTCACGCGGACGGCGGGTGGCCAGGCGGCCTTCTTCAACACCCGCACCAACATCGGCGACCCCTCGGCGGTGCTGGGCAGCGGCGTCAACGCGGCGACGGTCGGCAACGCCGTCGCGACCGCCTGCCTCGCCGACCCGGCGGTGGCGGCCCGCGTCGCGCGCGACGGCGGCTTTGCGCTGACCCAGATCGAGCAGCAGGGCGTCACCGGCTTCGACGGCGGCAACGCGAACCTTCGCGCCGAGAAGGGCGACAGCTACACCGTCGGGCTGCTCATCAACCCGAAGGGCATGGGCTTCCTCGACAACCTGTCGCTGTCGGTCGACTACTACGTCATCAAGATCAAGGACCGCATCGCGACCATCAGCGAGGACAAGCTGCTGACGGGCTGCTACGGGCCGGCCGGCTTCAACACGGGCAACGCGTTCTGTTCAGCCGTCGGCCGCTTCGGATCCGGTCCCTCCGTGGGCGCGCTGAACTTCGTCAACCAGGTGAACGACAACTTCGCCGAGACGGACACGCGCGGCTGGGACGTGCAGGTGAGCTATCGCCAGGACCTCAACGACCTGGGCTTCCTCGACGGCCTCTACGGCGGCGAGAAGGGCGCCCTCACGATGAGCCTGGCCTACGGCTACCTCGAGAAGCTGCAGACCACGCCGTTCAAGGGCGCCGATCGCGCGGACTTCATCTACGACGCCGGAACGGTGGGGGCGCCGACCAACGAGTGGACGCTGGACCTCCTCTACCGGCGCGGTCCGCTGCAGCTGGCCTGGAACACCCAGTTCATCGGCGACGTGGTGGTCACCAAGGACGTCAACGACTTCTACTACAACGTCCCGCTGAGCTCGAAGACGTTCCACAACGCCCAGGTCCGCTACGATGTAACGGAGAAGGCCAGCATCTACGCCGGCGTGGACAACATCTTCGACAACTACCAGTTCGTCGGCGGCACCTCGGGCCTCGTGCCCGGCCAGACGACTGGATGGACGACCTATCCCGACGTCTATGACGCCGTGGGCCGGCGGTTCTACGCCGGGGCCCGCATGCGATTCTAAAGGTCAGGATTCGGGGCGGCGCGGACAGGCGCCGCCCCGAGCGACCCGTCCCCGCAGTTCACGATCCTTGACGAATCCTTGCCGCATTCCTGCCGGAGTGCGGCATTCTGTGACCAGAATGCGACAGGTGGGCGCCCGAAACATTGCTGACCGCTAATGTTCGTTGACCGCCGTGACCCTACCCCCGTAACTCCGCCGTAACCGGCGACGGCTCCGTCTCCGGGACCGATCTCTTTTTGTGGGGAGCGGCCGTCCCGAGGGGCGGGTCCGCTGGAGGATTCAAACCGTGAAATTCAATTCCAAGCGGGAACGCCTTCTGGCGTCTTCGATCATCTGCGGCGCGGCCCTGCTGGGCCTGGCGTCGCAAGCCGCGGCCCAGACCGAAGGCGGCGAAGTCGCCGAAGTGGTCGTCACGGGCACGCGGATTCCGGCGCCCAACCTCGAGAGCATCAGCCCCGTCCAGGTTGTGGGCGCGCAGGAAGTGGTGCTCGGCGGCCGCCCGGTGACGGCGGACATCCTGAACACGCTGCCGCAGGTGAGCCAGAACAGCCAGACCGGCCTCGGCTCGACCTCCAACCCGCTGTCGGGTCCGGGTGGCGTCGCCACGGTCGACCTGCGCGGCCTGGGTCAGCAGCGGACCCTGGTGCTCGTCGACGGCCGCCGTCTCGGCATCGGCGACCCCAACACGGGCAACCCGAACCCCTCGCCCGACATCAACCAGATTCCGTCGCAGCTGATCCAGCGCATCGACGTTCTGACCGGCGGCGCCTCGGCGACCTACGGCTCGGACGCCGTCGCGGGCGTGGTCAACTTCGTCATGAAGCGTGACTTCGAGGGCGTGCAGATCGACGCGCAGTGGGGCGTCTACCAGCACAACCAGCACAACGAACTGGTGCAGAACCTTCTCCGCACCAACTCGAGCCCGATCGTGGTTCCCGACAACGCCTGGGACGGCAAGTCGCGCGACCTCAGCATCATCATGGGCACGAACTCGGGCGACGGCCGCGGCAACGTGACCGCCTACTTCACCTACCACGACCAGGATCCGGTGACGCAGGGCAAGCGCGACTACGCGGCCTGCCAGGTGAACGTCAGCGCCGCCGGCGTGCCGGCCTGCGCGGGCTCGAGCAACTCGAACCTCTTCTACCTGTCGAGCGGTCTCGGCGGCCAGTTTGCCGTCAGCGGCAACAACTTCGTGCCGTACAACCCGAACGGTCAGACCACGCCTCCGCCGCGGTTCAACTCGAACGAGTACGCCTATCTGCTGCAGCAGAGCACGCGCTACACGGCCGGCTTCTTCGCCAAGTACGAAGTCAACAAGCACGTCGAGTTCTACTCGGACTTCGGCTTCATGAACGACCGCACGAACGTGCAGATCGCCCCGACCGGCCTGTTCCAGGGCAGCGGCGCGACCGACACGGGCGGCTTCCTCGTCAACTGCAACAACCCCTTCCTCAGCGCCCAGCAGCGCGGCGCGATCGGGTGCACGGCCGCCGAGATCGCCTCGGGCGCGACGAAGGACCTGTACATCGGACGCCGCAACATCGAGGGCGGCGGCCGTAACGCCTTCTACGAGCACCAGAACTACCGGATCGTCGGCGGCATGCGCGGCGAGATCACCGGCCCGTTCAGCTACGACGTCTATGGTTCGTACTACTACACGAGCCTCTATCAGGCGTCGCAGAACTACCTGTCGATCTCGCGCCTCCAGAACTCGCTTCTGGTGAACCAGGGCCCGAACGGTCCGGTCTGTCAGTCGGGCGGCGGCTGCGTGCCGTACAACATCTTCCGCGACGGCGGCGTGACGCCTGAGGCTCTCGCCTACCTGGACGTCACCGGCACCTCGCGCGGCAGCATCGCCCAGCGGATCGTGGAAGGCGTGGTCACGGCCGACGACCTGGCCCAGTACGGCTTCAAGAGCCCCTGGGCGGAAGACGGCGTGGGCCTCGCGGTGGGTCTGCACATCCGTCGCGACCACCTCGAGTACGCGCCCGACGTGGCCCAGCTGAGCGGCGACCTGTCCGGCGCCGGCGGCGCCTCGGTCACGGTGGACAACAGCCTCAGCGTCACCGAAGGGTTCGGCGAAGTCCGCATCCCGCTGGTCCAGGACATGCCGTTCGCGCAGGACCTGACCGCCGAGGGCGGCTACCGCTACTCGGACTACTCCACGGGCGTCGACGCGAAGACCTGGAAGCTGGGCCTGCAATGGTCTCCGGTGCAGGACATCCGCTTCCGCGGTTCGTACCAGAAGGCGATCCGTGCGGCCTCGATCCTCGAGCTCTACACGCCGCAGTCGGTGACCAACACCAGCCAGGTGTCGCAGGACCCCTGCGCGGCGGGCGCCGCCAACCCGGCGACGCTGGCCCAGTGCCAGCTGACGGGCATCACGGCCGCCCAGTACCTCGTGATCCCGAACTGCCCGGCGGGCCAGTGCGCGGTGCTCACCGGCGGCAACCCGGCCCTGGCGCCGGAGCGGGCCAAGACGCTGTCGCTCGGCTTCACGGCCACGCCGTCCATGCTGCCCGGCTTCACCGGCAGCATCGACTACTACCGGATCAAGCTGACCGACACGATCGGCGCGATCCCGCTGGGCGTGATCCTGAACCGCTGCCTCACCACCGGTGAGCAGGCGTTCTGCTCGCAGATCGTCCGCGCCACCAACGGCACGCTGTTCGGCACCAGCCAGGCGACCGGCGGCTACATCAACGGTTCGAGCGTCAACATCGGCGCCGGCACCACCGAAGGCGTGGACGTCCAGCTCGGCTACAACCTCCCGCTCGAGGACTGGGGCGTCGACAGCTGGGGTCGGATCAACGTCAGCCTGTACGGCTCGTACCTGATCAAAGCGACGACCGTGCCGCTCCCCGGCGATCCGGCCTACGACTGCGCCGGCCTGTTCGGCCCGCAGTGCCAGACGATCAACCCGCGCTGGCGCCACACGATGCGCATCAACTGGACGACGCCCTGGGACGCCACGGTGTCGCTGGCGTGGCGCTACATCGGCGAAGCCAAGAACGAGACGGACACCGACGAACCCACGATCGGCAACGGCTCGACCTTCCGCGATCGCTTCAACCACAAGCTGCCGGAGCGTAGCTACATCGACCTGGCCGCCACGTGGCGCGTGAACGACATGTTCACCCTCCGCGGCGGGGTGAACAACGTGTTCGACCAAGATCCGCCGCTGGTGCGGAACGGTGTGGTCGGCACGGGTCTGCCGAACACCTTCCCGACCTACGATCTGCTGGGCCGGAAGCTGTTCGTGGGCATCACGGCCGACTTCTAAATCGCCAGACACAAGGCGACGGTCGGGGCGGCAGGGCAACCTGCCGCCCTTGCCATTTCTGATGGATGGGCGCGTGATGCCGCGGCATGGGCGCTGCACTGATCGTACCCTGTCCGGTCCGCCGCAACCTGTTCTTGGGCGCGATCGGCGCGTGGCTCTGCGCCTCATCCTCCCAGGCCGCGCCGGTCCATCCGACCGATGTCAGGCCTGTCGGCGACGACGCTCCGCCGCAGGCGGTCGGCTTCGATTCTGCCCTGCGGATGACCGTGCCGGTACGTATCGGCGGCGCAGGCCCCTTCGAGTTTGTCGTCGATACCGGGGCCAACCGGTCGGTTGTAGCGGTCGAACTTGCGGAATCCCTCGGGCTGCCGCCCGGCCCGACGCTTGAGGTGCATGGCGTCGCCGGGCGCGAGCCTGCGCGGACGGCGCACGTGGACGTGCTGGGGGTCGCGGGGGTCACCGCGCGTGGCCTCGTCTGCCCGATCCTGCCGCGGGAGAGGCTGGGCGCTGACGGCCTCATCGGGGTGGATGTCCTGAGGGGCCGGCGGGCCTTGCTCAATTTCCGGAGTCGCGAACTCCGGCTGTTCGCGAGCCAGTCCCACTTCGAAAGAGGCGGCGGCGCGACCAGTCGCAGCATCGGTCGCGTTCAGGACAGCGCTCTTGGCGTGCCGGTGGCGGTGCCGGCGCGCTATCGACTCGGGCAACTCATCATCGTCGGC
This sequence comes from Phenylobacterium sp. T106, assembly GCF_057219735.1. NCBI lineage: Bacteria > Pseudomonadati > Pseudomonadota > Alphaproteobacteria > Caulobacterales > Caulobacteraceae > Phenylobacterium > Phenylobacterium sp. T106. Next base: position 528,931 of record NZ_JBXVWA010000002.1, read on the forward strand.
GCGGCCGTCGGGCGCTGGCCGGTCACCGCCTTCCTCGACACGGGCTCGCAGAGCACCGTGGCGAACCGCGAAATGGGTCGTCTGGTCACGCGCGTCGCGCCGGGGCCGGTGCGCTTCCGCTCGCCCGTGATCGGAACCACCGGGCAGGTCCTGGATGGGGAGGTGGGGATGACCCCTCAGCTGCAGATCGGCGGGCTCTCCATCACGCGCCTGCCGACGGTGTTCGCCGACCTGCACGTCTTCGACCTGTGGGACCTCACCGACCGGCCAAGCCTGCTGATTGGGATGGACGTGATGCGCCAGTTCAATGCCGTGGAACTGGACTATGGCCGCAAGCGCGTAGTCTTCTATCTCCCGGCTTAGGCCGCGGTGTGACGGAGGTCTGCAGTGAACGGTTGGAAGGTCGGACAGATGAAGGTGACGGTGGGCGGCTACGTGCCCGCCGCGAAGGCCGCGCCAAACCCGAACGTGCGCAGTCCGCTCGCCGACCAGGCGATGCTGCAGCAGATCCAAGCCGCCGCTCAGGGCGGTGATTTCGCCCGCGCCGCCACCCTCGCCGACCAGGCGCTGACCGGCGGTCTCGAACACCCGATGGTGCTCAACCTCGCGGCGCTGAAGTACGAGCAGGAGGGCCGTTTCGACGACGCCCTGAAGGTGCTGGGCCGCGCCGTCGAACTGGCGCCGCAGGATATTGGCGCGCGGAACGCCATGGGCCTCGTGCTCACCCGCAGCGAGCGCTACGGCGAGGCGCTGGCGGTCTTCGAGGGCGTCTGCGCCATGGCGCCCGACTTCGCCGGGTCGCACTGCGCCCGGGGCGCTTCGCTGGAGGCCATGGGCCGCTACGGAGAGGCCGAAGACGCCTACAGGCGCGCGCTCGATCTACAGCCCGACAACCTCGGCGCCATGCAGGGTCTCGCCAACATGCTCTCGCAACGCGGCGCGCACGCCGAGGCCCGCCGGCTGGCGGAAGAAGTCCTCGAGGCAGCGCCCGAGTTCCCCGACGCGCTCAAGGTGCTGGCGGCGGCGGACGCGGCGAAGCGTTAGAGCGCAGTCCGAAAACCTGGAACGGTTTGCGGATCCAAGCGCGCTCAAGCCGTCGATCTAGAGCCTCGTTTCACCGGATCGGCATGGGCGCCAGCACCGTGCCGCCGCCTTCGCTCCTGAGCCTGGCCTCGGCGACCTGGTCCAGGACCGCCTGCGCGCGGGGGTCGCCGAAGATCCAGGCGGCGGCGGCCAGGGTCCGGGCGGACGCGGCGGAGACGCCGAGGGCCTTCTGCAGAGCCTCGAAGGCGCCCTCGGTGGGCGTCATCCGCCGGATCGGTACGTCGCCCTCCAAGCGGGCCAGCTGCTTGGCCTTGTCGACCGCCTGGTAGAAGCCGCCGACCTCGTCCACGAGGCCGAGGCTCCGGGCCTGGGCGCCGGTCCACACCCGGCCCTTGGCGATCTCGCGGACGCGCTGGACGGGCAGCTTCCGACCCGCCGCCACACGCGCGACGAAGCTTTCGTAGATGCGGTCCATCCAGCCCGAGAAGGCGGCGCGCTGGTCGGCGGTGAAAGGCTGGCTCACGCCGAACGCCCCGGCGTACTCGCCGCCGACGCCTACGGGGCGTATGTCGACCCCGAAGCGGGCCGCCGCCTCGCCCAGCGCGAACTTGCCGCCGAAGACGCCGATCGAGCCGGTGAGGGTGGTCGGCTGGGCGACGATGGACGAAGCTTCGGACGCGATCCAGTAGCCGCCCGACGCGCCGTAGGTGCTCATGGACACGACCACGGGCTTGCCCTTCGACTTGGCGAAGCGGATGGCGTCGAGGATCTGCTCCGAGGCCGTGTCGGAGCCGCCGGGAGAGTTCAGGCGCAGGACGATCGCCTTCACGGAATCGGCCTTCGCGGCGCGGACGACGGCCTTGGCGATGTCGTCCGAGTAGATCGTCGCGCCGCCGGTGAAGGGGTTCGAGCCACGGTCGCGGCCGGTCACGATCGGGCCTTCGGCCTCGATCAGGCCGATCGCGTCGCCGACGGGCCGCCGGTCGCTGGGATCGTCGGCATAGTCGTCGAAGTCGATGAGCCGCGCGCCGTTCCCGGCCTTGTCGAGGAGCGCCTGCTGGACCTCGCGGACCTGGCCCACGCCGTCGATGAGGCGCAGCCGCAGCGCCTCCTGCGCGCCGTGGGGGCCGGCCTCGAGGTTCCGGCGCAGGACGGCGGGGTCCGCCTTGCGGTCGGCGGCCGCGAACGCGAGGTTCGACGCGTACACCGACCCCATCCAGGACAGCGTCGCCTCGCGATGCGCCGGGGTGAAGTCCGACTGCATGTAGCCGTTGACGGCGTTCTTGTACTCGTAGCGCTGCTCGAACTGCGGGACGACGCCGTACTTGTCGAAGAAGCGCTTCAGGAACAGCTCCTCGGTGGCCAGCCCGGTCACCTGGAGGGACGCGCCGGGCTGCATCCAGAACTGGTCGGCGGCGCGCCCGAGCATGTAGGCCGTGGTGCCGATCCCGGCGGGGTAGATCCCCTGGCTGTGCGCATAGACGGGCTTGCCCGACGCCCGGAAGTGGTTGAGGCCGAGGCGGATCTCGTCGGCCATGCCGGGCTCGAGCCCGCCTTCGGGCAGCCGCACCAGGACGCCCTTGACCCGGTCGTCGCGCTCGGCGCGGCGGAGGGTCTCGACGATCGACATGACCGAGGTCGAGTTGCGCCCGATGCCCCAGAGCGGGTTGTGCGGCGCCTGGTCGGTGAGCGGCCCGCGCAGGTCCAGCTCGAGCACAGTCCGGCCGGGGATCGGTTCGGGCGCGGTGGCCGAAAGCGCCATGGTGACGAGCACGACCGGTACGAAGACCATGAAGAGAACGAGGCCCGCGAAGACCCCGGCCATCGTAAACAGGAACTGCTTCATCGTGGCCCTTGCCCGCGCCCGAGCGCGCTCCGGCGCTCTCGCATACATTGCGCCCCGGCGGAAGCGTTCAGGGGTCGAACTCCGCCACCAGGTGGCCCGGAGCGACCTCCCTCAGCGCCGGCGGCGGCACGGGCGCCGAGGGATCGGCCGGCAGGCGCGACGGCAGGAACCGGAACGCCGCCAGCGGGTCCATCGGGCTGGGCGGCTCGCCGGTCAGGCGCAGGCGCTTGCGGGTGCGCTCGATCGCCGGATCCGGAATCGGCGCCGCCGAGAGCAGGGCCCGGGTGTAGGGGTGCTGCGGGGCCTGCCAGATGCGGTCGCGGTCGGCCAGCTCCATGACGCGGCCGAGATAGAGCACCATCACCCGGTGGCTGATCTCGCGCACCACCGCCAGGTCGTGGCTGATGAAGATCATCGAGAGCCCGAGGTCGGTCTGGAGCCGGATCAGCAGGTCGATGATCTGGGCGCGGATCGAGACGTCGAGGGCCGAGACGGCCTCGTCGCAGATGACCAGCCGCGGCTTCAGGATCATGGCCCGGGCGATGCCGACCCTCTGGTTCTGGCCGCCCGACAGCTCGTGCGGGTAGCGGTTGATGAGGTCGGGGTCGAGCTCGACCTTGCGCATCATGGCCCGCGCCTCGGCCTCGCGCGCCGCGGCGTTCAGGTCGGGGCGGAAGGCCGTCAGGGGCTCGGCGATGGAGGCGCCGATGGTCATGCGCGGATCCAGGCTGGCGAGCGGATCCTGGAAGACGATCTGGAGATCCTTGCGCGCCGCCCGCATCGCAGCGCGGTCGGCGTGGGTGATGTCGCGGCCCATCAGGGTGACCGCGCCCTCGCTGGCGGGCCAGAGGTTCAGCACCGCGCGCGCCAGGGTGGACTTGCCCGACCCGCTCTCGCCCACGATCCCCAGCGTCTCGCCGCGCCGGACCTGGAACGAGACGCCGTCGACCGCCCGCAGCATGCGTGGCCGCCCGAAGAGGCCCTCGCGCAGGGGGAACCAGACCTTGACGTCGCGGCCCTCGACCACGGTCTCGGCGTCGGGCGCCACGGGGACCACCTCGGGCCGTCCGCCGCGGTCGGCGCGGTCGAGCCGCGGGATCGCCGCGAGCAGCGCGCGTGTGTAGTCCGTCTGCGGACTGGCGAAGAGGTCCGCGGCCGAGCCGGCCTCGACGTAGGCGCCGTCCTTCATGACGCAAACCCGGTCGGCCAGGCGGGCGATGACCCCCATGTCGTGGGTGACGAGCACGAGGGCGGCGCCGGTTTCCCGGGTGAGTTCGGCCATCAGGTCGAGGATCTCGGCCTGAACCGTCACGTCGAGCGCGGTCGTGGGCTCGTCGGCGATCAGCAGCTCGGGGCCGGGCGCCATGGCCGCGGCGATCATGATCCGCTGGCGCATGCCGCCGGACAGCTCGTGCGGATACTGGTCCAGCCGCCGCGCCGCGTCCGGGATCCGCACCCGCTCCAGCCATTCCAGCGCGCGCCGGCGGGCGTCTGCGGCCGACAGGCCGAGGTGCAGTCGCAGGGGCTCGGCGATCTGTTCGCCGATCTTCACGTGCGGGGTCAGCGCCGTCAGCGGATCCTGGAAGATCATGGTCATCTTCGACCCGCGCACCCGGTTCAGCGCGCGCGGCGACAGGCCCAACAGTTCCTGGCCCTGCAGCTTCGCGGACCCGGAGGCGCTGCCGTTGCGGGCCAGCAGGCCCATGACCGCCATGAAGGTCTGGCTCTTGCCCGACCCGCTCTCGCCCACGACCCCCAGGGTTTCGCCCCGCGCGACGTCCAGCGACACGCCACGGACCGCCCGGACGAGGCCGTCGTGGGTGGTGAAGTCCACGGCGAGGTTCGAGATCGAGAGGACGGGCGGATCGGCCATGGGGCACAGCATAGCGGCGGTCGGCGCGCTTGGCGCGGCCGACCGCCGGCCGGGTCAGTCGCCGCGCGACGCGGCGGCGCCGGCGTCGAAGGCGCGGGCGAAGGTGTCGAGCAGCTGGACGCCCCAGCCTTGCGCGCCCCTGGGCGTGGTCGGGCTGTCCCGGTCGATCCAGGCCACCGACGCGATGTCGAGGTGCGCCCAGGGGGTCTCGGGATCGGCGAAGAACGCGATCACGTGGGCGCCGACGCCGGCGCCGGCCGAGCCGGTCCCCTCGGCGATGTCGCGGATGTCGGCGATCGGGCTCTCGGTGTCCTTGGCGTAGCTGGGGTGCATCGGCAGCCGCCAGACGGGCTCGCCGCTCTGGCGCGCGGCGGCCTCGATCTGACCGGCGAGGCCCTCGTGCCGCGTGAAGAGGCCGGCGTACTCGTCGCCCAGCGCCTGCCCCACCGCACCGGTGAGGGTGGCGAGGTTCACGATGGCGGCGGGCTTGAACCGGCTCTGCGCGTAGGCCGTCGCGTCGGCCAGGACGATGCGGCCCTCGGCGTCGGTGTTGAGGCGCTCGATCGACTTGCCGTTCATTGCCCGGACCACGTCGCCAGGCCGCGCCGCGGCGCCGTCCGGCATGTTCTCGGCCAGGGCCGCGATGGCCACCACGTGGACGGGGGCGCCGGACTTCGCGAGCGACAGCACGCCGCCCACCGCCGCGGCCGCGCCGGCCATGTCCGTCTTCATGCGCCACATGCCCGAGCCGGGCTTGATGGAGACGCCGCCGCTGTCGAAGGTGATGCCCTTGCCGGTGAAGACGATCGGCGGGCCCTTGGCGCCCGGGGCCTTGTACTCGACCACCAGCATGCGCGGCGGCCGGGGCGAGCCCTGGCCCACGGAGAGGATGGCGTTCATCCCGAGCTTCTGCATCGCCGGCGCGTCGAGCGCCTCGACGGTCGTGTTCGCGATGCCGCGGAACGCCGCCCGGGTGCGCTCCACGAACACCTCCGGATAGAGGATGTTCGCGGGCTCGGTGACGAGGTCGCGGGTGAAGGCCACGGCCTCGGCGACGGCCGCGCCGCGCGCCTGGAAGGCCTCGCGCGCGCCGGCGGCCGTCGGCGCCACCACCACCAGGGGCTCCGGGCGCTGCGGGCGCGGCGCGGCCTTGTAGTCGGCGAAGCGGTAGGACCCAAGAGCGGCGCCGACCGCCACCTCTGCGGGATCGCCCAGCCCCTCGGTCAACAGGGCGACGCGGCCCTCGGCCTTCGCGGTCGCGCCGGCCGCCGCGCCGCCCAGCCTGCGGAGATCGACGGCGGTGAGCGCGCCCGGACGCTCCGGCTGGACGCCGAGGACGACGATCTCGTCGTGGGCGGACAGGCCGCGCAGGCTGAGCGACGCGCCGGCCTTGTAGTCGAAGCGCGCGCTGGCGAGGGCGCGGGCCACGGCGGCCCGGACGGCGGGGTCGAGGCTTCGGCCGCGGGCTTCCAGGTCGGCCGCGGAGGCGAGCGGCAGGACCAGGGCGCCGGCCCGGGCCGGGGCGTCGGTGGAGAACTCGATCGGACGCGCGTCGGCGGCCGTCGCGCCGAGCGCGAGGACGAGGACTGCGGACAGGAGACGCATGGATGACTCCGAATGGGGTTGCTGACGCCCGGTAAAGCAGGGCTTGGGCCCCTTCGCCAAGCCCTGTCGGCCGCGGAGCTGCGGGTGGGGCCGGACGGACGACCGGCGGCGCGCTTGCCTTGCCCGCTGGCCTCCCACATCCTTAGCTTTCGAATGATCGAGCCCGACCTCTTTGCCCGCGAGGACGACGCGGCCCACCCGGCCAGCCTGTCGGAGGCCTACCGGTCGACCGCCCTGCGCTCGCCGGGCCATCGCCCGATCCGCATTCCCCAGACCCTCACCGAGACCTCGGGCTTCACCGACTGGTCCCAGGCCTGCGCGGTCGGGTCCGCCGACCTGACGCGGACGGCGGGGGGGGAGGCGATCGGCCAGCGCATCCTCGTGGCGGGACGCGTCCTGGACGAGGCGGGCCGGCCCGTGCCCCGCACGCTGGTGGAGGTCTGGCAGGCCAATGCCGCGGGCCGCTACGCCCATGCGCGCGACCAGTGGGACGCGCCGCTGGACCCGAACTTCACGGGGGCGGGGCAGGTGGTGACGGATGACGACGGCCGCTACGCCTTCGAGTCGATCCGGCCGGGCGCCTATCCCTGGGGGAACCACGAGAACGCGTGGCGACCCGCCCACATCCATTTCTCGCTGTTCGGCCCGGCGTTCGCCACGCGGCTGGTCACCCAGATGTACTTCGAGGGCGACCCGCTGATCGCGCTGGACCCGATCGCCCAGTCCGTGCCCGCCGGCGCGCGCGACCGGCTCGTGGCGCGGTTCGACCTGGGGCTGACGCGTCCGAGCTACGCCCTGGGCTATGTGTTCGACATCGTCCTGCGCGGTCCTGCCGCCACGCCCACGGAGGCCTGAGGTGCGGCTGGGCCAGACGCCTTGGCAGACGGTCGGGCCGTTCTTCCACTACGCCTTGCCACACCCTGGCGGCGCGGACCTGACGGCGCCGTCCGAGGCGGGCGCTCGGCCCGACCTGATCGCGCCGGGCCACGCGCCGCTGCCCGCGCTGTCCGCGGCGACGGCGGGGGGCGAGGCGATCGTGGTCCAGGGCCGCGTGCTTGACGGCGCCGGCGCCCCCGTGCCCGACGCCCTGGTCGAGATCTGGCAGGCCGACGCGCAGGGCGGCTTCGCCGGCGGCCGCCACTTCGGGCGCTGCGCGACCGGCGACGACGGGAGCTACCTGTTCCGGACGATCCGGCCCGGCCGGACGCCGGGTCCCGGCAACAGCCTTCAGGCGCCGCACATCGCCGTGGGCGTCATGGGGCGCGGCCTTCTGCGCCGGCTGGTGACCCGCATCTACTTCGCCGACGACCCGTCGCTGGACGAGGATCCGATCCTCGCCCTCGTGCCGCCGGAGCGGCGCGGAACGCTCCTGGCGGCGGCGGACGGCGCCGGGCGATACCGCTTCGACCTTGTCCTGCAGGGACCGGGCGAGACGGTGTTCTTCGACATCTGATGCCCGCGCGGATCCACGACCTCGCCGCCTCGACGCCGGAGATGCTGGCCGTGTTCGGCGACGCCTCGCTGGTCGGCCACGCCCTGGCGTTCGAGGCGGCGCTCGCACGCGCCTCGGCGGCCGAGGGGCTGATCGACCCGGACGCCGCCGCCGCCATCGAGGCCGCCTGTGGCGAGGCCTTCGACCTCGGCGCCCTGGCCACGGCGGCCGCGCACGCCGGCACGCTGGCCATCCCGCTCGTGGCGGCCTTGCGGACCCGGGCCGACCTCCGGCGCGCGGGGGCCGGCGCGGCGGCGCATTGCGGAGCGACCAGCCAGGACGTGGCCGACACCGCCCTGATGCTGCAGGCGCAGGCGGGCCTGGCGCTGCTGAGGCGCGACGGCGGGCGCGTCGTGGACGCCCTGGGCCGCCTCGCCACGGCGCACGCGGCCACGCCGATGCTGGCGCGCACGCTGCTGCAGCCGGCCGCGCCGACCAGCTTCGGCCTCAAGGCGGCCCAGTGGCGCGCGGGCGTCGTCGGCGCCCTCGACCGCCTGGAGCGTGAGGGCGCGCAGGCCATCGTGCTGCAGTTCGGCGGGGCCGTGGGGACGCGGGCGGGGCTCGGGAACCGGGGCGAGGCGGTCGCCGCACGGATCGCGGCCGACCTGGGCCTCGGCGCAGCGGCGCCCTGGCACGCCAGCCGCGAGCGCGTCGCGGGGCTGGGCGCCGCCCTCTCGATCCTCACCGGCGCCGTGGCGAAGATCGCGGGCGACGTGGCGCTGATGGCGCAGGGCGAGGTGGGCGAGGCCTTCGAGCCCCAGACACCAGGCCGCGGCGGCTCGTCGGCCATGCCGCACAAGCGCAACCCCACCGGCTGCCAGATCGCGCTGTCGGCCGCGGTCTGCGCGCCGCACCTTGCGGCCACGCTGATGTCGGCGATCCCCGGCCAGCACGAACGCAGCCTGGGCGGGTGGCAGGCCGAGGCGCCGGCGCTGGCGGCCCTGTTCGAGGCCGCACATGGAGCCGTGGCGGCGATGGCGGCGGTGACCGAGGGCCTCCAGGTCGACGCCGCGGCGATGGCGCGCAACCTCGACCGCGCGGGGGTGGGGCAGGATCTCGGCGAGGCCGAGGCCCTCACGCGTCGCCTGCTGCAGGATGCGCCATGAGCACGGTCGCGGCCGACGACGGCGCCGAGCTCTTCGTCCGAGTCGACGGGCCGGCCACGGCGCCGCCGATCCTGTTCCTGCACTCGATCGGTTGCGACCACCGGCTGTGGGACGCACAGGCCCAGGGGCTGAACGCGTACCGCGTCATCCGGCCGGACCTTCGCGGGCACGGCCGCTCGGCGGCGCCGCCCGGCGACTACCCGCTCGACCGGCTCGTGGCCGACGCCGTCGCGGTGCTGGACGCGGCCAGCGCAACGCCGGCGGTCGTCTGCGGCCTCTCCCTGGGCGGGCTCGTCGCCCAGGCGCTGGCGCTGGCGGCGCCCCACCGGGTCGCCGGGCTGGTGCTGGCCAGCACGGCGCCGCGGATCGGCGCGCCAGAGGCCTGGCGGGACCGCGCCGCCGCGGTCCGCGCCGGGGGGCTGGCGGCGATCTCGGACATGGCCATGGCGCGGTTCTTCTCCGATCCGTTCCGCAACGCGCGGCCCGATGTGGTCGCGGCGTATCGGTCGCGGCTCGAGGCCAGCTCGCCCCAGGGCTATGCGGGCTGCTGCGCGGCCCTGCGCGACGCCGACCTCACCGCACGGCTGGGCGAGATCGCCGCGCCCTGCCTGGTCGTCGCCGGGCGGGCCGACGTCTCCACCCCGCCGGATCAGGTGCGCGGCCTCGCCCACGCCATTCGCGGCGCCGCCTATCGCGAGCTCGAGGCCGGCCACCTGTCGAACGTCGAGCAGCCGCAGGCCTTCAGCGATCTGCTGCGCGCCTTCCTGGAGGACCTCTGATGGACGACGAAGAGCGCCGGGCGCGCGGCGCCGCCAACCGCAGGGCGGTCCTGGGGGACGCCTATGTGGACCGCGCCGCGGCCTCGGCCACCGCGTTCACCGCCGAGTTCCAGGACTTCATCACGCGCTACGCCTGGGGCGAGATCTGGGAGCGGCCGGGCCTCGACCACGAGACGCGCCGCCTGCTGGTGATCGCGATGACCATCGCGCTCGGGCGGGAAGGCGAGCTTCGGCTGCACCTGCGCGCGGCCTTCGAGGCCGGCGTCCCCGTGGAGCGGGTGAAGGAGACGATCCTGCAGAGCGCCGTCTATTGCGGGGTTCCCGCGGCGAACGCGGCCTTCCACGTGGCGGGCGAGGTGCTCCGGGATCTGGGCGGCCTCTGACGCGCCTTTCCTAGTCGCCCGGATTGTGTAGATATCTAACTATTCTGTGGTCGGTAATGGGGGGCGGTTTGGACGCTAGCGAGCCGTTGCGGACACGCTTCCTCTGCACCGTCGACATCCAGCTCACGGCGGAGTCGCCGCTGCCGCTGGGCCGATCCCCTTGGCGCAACCGCCGACTCAGCCCGATCGCGGGCGGGACCATCGAGGGCGAGCGGCTGCGCGGCGAGGTGATGGCCGCCGGCGGCGACTGGTCGGAACTGGGCGCGGCGTCCGACGGCGCGGCGGTGACGCTGATCGACGTCCGGTCGCTCTGGAAGACGCACGACGGGGCCCTGATCCACGTGACCTACGGCGGGCGGCTGGTGATCCCGCCGGAGGCGCTGGCCGACTTCCGCGACCCTGCGAGGGTCGAGGCGCTGGCCGAGGACGCCTACTACTTCCGGATCCAGCCCGTCTTCGAGACCGGGGACGAGCGGTATGGGTGGCTGAACGCCCTGGTCGCGGTCGGCGTGGGCAAGCGCACCGCCGCCGGCGTCCGCTACCGGATCTTCGCCGTTGAGTAGCCGGCCGGACCAGACCCCCTCGCCGACCTACGCCTGGTATGTCGTGGGCGCTCTGCTGGTCGCCTACACCCTGTCGTTCATCGACCGGATGATCCTGAGCCTGCTCGTGGGGCCCATCCGCGCCGACCTGGGCATCTCCGACACCCAGATGAGCCTCTTGATGGGGTTCGCCTTCGCGATCTTCTACAGCCTGCTGGGGATTCCGCTGGGCTGGCTGGCCGACCGCGGGAGCCGCAAGACCCTGATCGTCGCCGGGATCGCCGCGTGGAGCCTGATGACGGCCGTCTGCGGGCTGGCGCGCAGCTACATGGGGCTGTTCCTGGCCCGCGTGGGCGTCGGGGTGGGCGAGGCGACGCTGTCGCCGGCGGCCTATTCGATGCTGGGCGACTACTTCCCGCGCGAGCGGCTCGGACGCGCGATGGCCGTCTACTCGATCGGCGTGCCGCTGGGATCGGGCATCGCGCTGGTCGCCGGATCCGTCGTGGTGCGGTTCGTGACCGAGGGCGACCCCGTCGTCCTGCCGGCGGTGGGCGCGCTGGAGCCCTGGCGGCTGGCCTTCCTGATCGTGGGGCTTCCCGGACTGCTGGTGGCGGCGCTGATCGCCCTGACGGTGCGCGAGCCCGCGCGGGGCGGGGGCCGCGCGGTCGCGGAACCGGCGCCCGGCGAGTTCGCGGCGTTCCTCAAGCTGCGCCGGGCGGCGCTGGCGTCGCACTTCGGCGGCATGTCGCTGGTGGCGCTGGTGATGTACGGCGCCATGGCCTGGATCCCGCAGTTCCTGCACCGCACCTACGCCATGCCGGTCGCCGAGGCCGGCCTCTGGTTCGGCGCCGCGACGGCGCTGTGCGGCGCGGCCGGGCTGCTTCTCGGCGGCTGGCTGGCCGACCGGATGTACCGCCGCGGCCTCAAGGACGCCCATCTCCGGGTGATCCGCCTCAACGCCGTGATCCTGCTGCCGCTGTTCGTGGGCATGGCGCTGGCGCCCAGCCGCGAACTGGCCCTGGGCATGATGATCCTCAGCATGCTGCTGGGCACGATCCACGGCGGGGTCGCCGGAGCGGGGCTGCAGCTGATCTCGCCGAACAGGCTGCGCGCGCGGACGGTGGCCCTGTACTTCCTGGTGGCCAACCTGGTCGGGCTGGGGCTGGGCCCCACGGCCATGGCGATGGTCACGGACTTCGTGTTCCGGGACGACGCCGCCCTTCGCTACGGGATCGCCGTGGTCACGGCCGTCGCCCTGCCGCTCTCGGCGCTGATCCTGACCGCCGGACTGAAGCCTTTCGCGGCGGCGGCGGAGGCGGCCGACCGCGCCGAAGCCCAGTGACCTCGCCCGCCCGGCGCAAGCGCCACCAGATGCTTAGCATTCTATCTATTTTGGTGTAGGCTCCACCCGAGTCCCCGCGCACGAGACGGGGCCGAAGGGGGAGATCCCGAATGCGCACGTACCTCAGCAACCATGCGTCCTGGGCCGCGCTGGGCCTGGCCCTCGCCATCGCGGCGCCGGCGGCGGCCCAGAGCGGCGACAACGAGATTTCAGAACTGGTCGTCACCGCCCAGCGGGTGGAGGAGAACGTCCAGAAGGTCCCCATCGCGGTCACTGCGTTCTCGGCCGCGGCGCTCGAGCGGCAGTCGGTCGAGACCCTGCAGGACATCGCGATCAAGACCCCCGGCTTCAGCGCCGGCCAGGTCGATCCCATCCAGACGAATTTCGCGATCCGCGGCATCGGCTCGGCCTTCGGCATCAGCCAGAACGCGGGCGGGGACGCCTCGGTGGTGGTCTTCGTGGACGGCGTCTACGCCGGACGCGGCGGGACGCCCGACATCGACGCGCTGAACCTGGAGCGCGTGGAAGTGCTGCGGGGCCCGCAGGGCACGCTGTTCGGCAAGAACGCCGTGGGCGGCCTGATTCAGTTCGTGAGCCGCAAGCCGTCGGCCGACCCGTCGCTGCGCATCGAAGGGCAGCTCGGCAACTACGACCGCCGCACGCTGAGCGCGCGGGGCAACATGCCCATCTCGGACAAGATCTTCGTGTCGCTGGGCGGCTCCATCAAGCTGCGGGACGGCTACGAGTTCAACCAGACCACCGGCAACGATGTGAACGACCAGGACCTGCGCAGCGCCGCCCTGGCCGTGCGCTTCCTGCCGAGCGAGGACCTGGACATCGTCCTGGGCGTCGACCTGACCGACCAGGACCAGAAGGGCAACCCCCGCGACAACATCTGCGACGCCACCCTGCGCGGCGGCGTCCACTGCGTCGGGATCAATCCCGACCCGCGCATCGTCAACGCCTACACCGACGGCTACCTGCGGCGCTGGCTGCAGACCTACCGCGGCGAGGTGAACTGGACGACGCCGTACGGCACGCTGACGTCGATCACGGCCTTCCGGGCGGTGACGCTGAACTTCCGCACCGTGTTCTTCGCCAACCCGGTCAACCCGCCGAACCAGATCGAGTCGACCCAGACCGACCACGAGGACAACGAGCAGTTCAGCCAGGAAGTGCGGCTGGCGTTCGACGCCTTCGACTCGCGCCTGCGCGGCCAGGTCGGCGCCTACTACCTGAACGAGGACAACACCCGCATCGAGGACCTGCGGCAGGACTTCCCCGCGCCGGCACAGACGGGGATCGCCACCTATCCTCAGATGGTGAAGAGCCGCAGCTGGGCCCTGTTCGGGCAGGTCAGCTACGCCTTCACCGACACGATCACCGCCACCGCCGGACTGCGGCAGACGTGGGAGCGCAAGAGCGGCCGCTTCATCGGGCAGAAGGTCTCGGGACCGGGGCTGCCGCCGCCCCTGGCCGCGAACTACGACGTGCGCGGCCGCAAGTCGTGGGACGCCCTGACGCCGCGCTTCGCCCTCGACTGGCAGGCGACGCCGGACGTGCTGCTGTACGCCTCGGCCACCCGCGGCTTCAAGAGCGGGGGCTTCCAGGGTATCGCCGGCAGCGGCGTCAGCCAGTCGACGCCGTACGATCCCGAGTTCGCCTGGAGCTACGAGGGCGGCGCGAAGACCCAATGGCTGGACGGCCGCCTGCGGCTGAACCTGTCGGCCTTCCACACCGACTACAAGGACCTGCAGGTCTCGCAGCTGGTGCCGCTGTGCTGCGTCGTGGTGGGCAACGCCGCCACGGCCGAGATCGAGGGCGTGGAGCTGGAATGGGTGATCCAGCCGGTGCGCGGGCTGCAGATCGACGGCGGCTTCGCCTACCTCGACGCGAAGTTCACCAGCTTCGCCAACGGGGCCACGGCGAACTTCACCGGCAACGACCTGCCCCGCTCGCCCAAGCACAAGGTCCACGTGGGCGCGCAGTACGCCACAGAGTTCAACGGCTGGGGCGCCCTGGCGCGGGTCGACTACACCAACCAGTCGCACATGTACTTCGAGGCCTCGAACATCCCGACGCAGAAACAGGAGGGCTACATCAACGTCGACGCCCGCCTGTCCCTGACCTCCCCCGACAAGCGCTGGGAAGTGGCCGTGTGGGGCAAGAACCTGACGGACGAACTGGTGGCCACCTACGTGACCGCCTTCGCGCCCTACCGCCAGGTGCTGGTGCCCTACGCGCCGCCCAAGACCTACGGCGTGACGCTGGTCTGGAAGATGTAGGAGAGCGAAGGGCGGCGCCGGGCCTCCGGGCCCGCGCCGCCCGGGCGCTCAAGGCCGGCGTTCTCAGGACTGCCGCGGCGCCAGGAATTCCTGGGCGTTGAAACCCTCGGGCGCGGCCACCTCGACGATCGGCTCGGGGCGGTTATCGAACTCCATCCGCAGCGCGCGCGTGATCACCGCATGCATCGCGTAGAGCGTGGTGATGTAGGTGAACTCGAAGATCTCCTCGTCGCCCCAGAAGGTGCGCAGCTTCTCGAACACCTCGAGCGGCGTGCGGCCGTCCCCGGCGGTCAGGCAGTCGGCATAGGCCAGGACCGCGCGCTCCTTGTCGTCGAACACGTCCGACACCTGCCAATGCGGGACGGCGGCGATCTTCTCCTCCGACACGCCCAGGCTGCGCAGCGACTTGCAGTGCTGCGAGAAGACGAACTGGCTGCCCTTCACCCAGCCGGCGCGGGTCTGGCCCAGCTCGCGCAGCACGGGGTCCAGCTTGCGGTCCGGATGGCGATAGACGGCGAACCCGTCGACGGCGTGCTGGAAGATGTCGGGGCAGATGGCGAAGACGGTCCACCAGTCGCCCGGGGTGCCCGTGGCCGTGCCGGGCTCCGCGACCGGATCGCGGCCCGGGCCGAACAGGCGGTCGTAGTAGCGGTTCACCACTTCGGCGGTGACTTCCGAGCGGGGGACCTGGCGCAGGACGGGCATCAGCGGGCTCCGGTAGGGATGGGATCGGGGTGGGTCAGGCGAACTTCCGGAACTCCGCCACCGCGGCGGAGTCGAAGTACTCGTCGAGGCGGGTGATCCTGCCCTCCTCGACCTCGCAGACGATGCAGGCCGGCAGTTCGAGGCGGACCCCGTCGTGGGCCCGCACGCCCTTCAGCACATGCTGCTGGACGAAGCCGCCCGGGAAGACCTGGAGCCGCCGGTCGGCGTACTCCCGCTCCAGGATCCGCTTGACCATGCCCTTGAGCGTGGCCTCGTTCTCGGCCGGCGTCTGCTCGAGGCGGTCGGTGTTGTGCCAGATGCGGGCGTCCGGCGCGTAGCAGGCGACAAGGCCGTCCACGTCGCCGGCTTCCACGCAGTCGAAGAAGCGCTTGGCCAGCGCGCGCATGGCCTCGTCGGTCATCACCATCGCCTCGGGTCTGGACGGAACGTCTACTCGGCCGGCTCGGCCACGCGACGGCCGGGCTCGCGCGGCGTCCCGTCGGGGTTCAGGACCAGGTTGACGCTGCGGGTGCCGTCCGCCCGCGCCGCCTCGTGCGCGATGTCCTGGGGCCCGAGCGGCTTCGTCCAGGCGGCGAACTCGAGCAGCGCGCCGTCGGGGTCGAAGAAGTAGATCGAGCGGACGAACACGTCGTCGGTGACCGTGGGCGAGATCTGGCGCGGCGAGTTGTCGTGGTTCGAGATCGCGGACACCGCGACGCCCTTCGCCTTCAGACGCTCGCAGTACTCGTCGAACTTCTCGGGCGGGACGTCGAAGGCGAGGTGGTTCATCGAGCCGTGCGCCGAGGCGAGCCCGCCCTGGCCGGGCAGCGTGGTCGGGGCCGAGACCCCGGGGATGCCTTCCTGGGCGTCCGGGAACCAGAAGAACGCGAGCGAGTCGCCGTTGCCGATGTCGAAGAAGAAGTGCTGGCCCATGTTGTTGGGCAGGTCGATGGTCTTGGTGAGGGGCATGCCCAGCACGTCGCGGTAGAACTCCACCGTGCGCGCCATGTCCTTGCACACAAGGGCGACGTGGTTGACGCCCCGGATCTCGAACTCGCGGTTCCTGTTCATCACTACCTCCTTCTGCGGCGCCCGTTGCGCGCCGCGGTCTCGTTCAGGGCTGGAGCGCGGCGGCGGACCGCGGCGCGTGGGAAACGTCGAGCAGCGTGAGTTCGCGGGCCCAGGCCGCGAACTCGAGCCGGATCCCGTCGGGATCGTGGAAATAGATAGAGCGGATGAAGGTGGGATCGTCGCCCACCAGTGGGGACGGGTCGCGGTGCGAGACCACGTCGGTGACGTCGACCCCGGCCTCGACGAGGCGGTGGCGGAACACCTCCAGCTCCTCAGGCGCCACATCCAGGGCGAGGTGGTTCATCGAGCCGTGCGCCGAGGGGCCTCCCCCGCGCGGGGCCTGCACGATCCCGGGCTGCGCCTCGGGCGCGTCGGGAAACCAGAAGAAGGCGATCGACGCGCCGCCGCCGGCGTCGAAGAAGAAGTGCTGGCCCTTGCCGTCGGGCAGTTCCAGGGTCTTCACGAGCGGCATCCCCAGCAGGTCGCGGTAGAACGCGACGGTCCGCGCCATGTCGCGCGCCACCAGGGCGATGTGGTTGACGCCCCGGAAGCTGAACCTCGGCGTGTCTCGACGGCTGTCCATCGTGAGCCTCGCGCTCTGGAGCCTGTGGCGGCCTGGGCCCTCATCCTATCAGGAAAGCGCCGCGAGGCCTGCTTTCGCAACCTCCATGTCCTGCTCGTAGTGGCCGCCGCTGACGCCGACGCCGCCCACGACCGCGCCGTCGATCTCGATGGGATAGCCGCCACCGAACACGATCAGCCGCGGGGTCTTGATGATGCCGTGCAGCAGCGGCGGGTCGTTCTTGATGAACTCATGCCACCCGTGGGTGGGAATGCCGTAGGCGGCGGAGGTGTAGGCCTTGTCCGTCGCCAGCTCGACCGACAGCAGGGGCGCGCCGTCCATCCGCGAGAAGGCCTTCAGGACGCCGGATTCGTCGACCACGGCGATGACCATCGGCACGCCCATCTCCGCGGCCTTGGCTTCGGCGGCGCGCAGGACGTCCGCGGCCGCCTGCGACGTGATCGAGCCCTTGGTGAAGGTGCGCGCACCCATCGGCGTCATCTCTCCCGGACCGTCTTCTTTTCGGCCGCCCTTCGAGGGGCCTTGCTTCTAGGTTTACCGATGTGACGCAGGGGCCGGCGCCCCAAAATGATTTGCGGCGACCGTCAAAATAATTGGCCGTCACGCGAGCTCGTTGGCGGCGAGGCCGAGCTCCCATCGCAGCCAGGTGCGGAAGGCCTGCAGCCGCGGCGTGCTGGCCATCGCGGGGGAATAGACGAGCCAGTAGGCGATCCGGCTGGTCACCTCGATGTCGAAGGGCGCGACCAGGGCGCCGGACGTCAGGAAGTTGTCCACCAGCGGCCGGCGGCCGATCACGACGCCCATGCCCTGCAGGGCCGCCGTGGTCGCGAGCTGGATGGTGTCGAACCGCAGGCCGTGGTGCGGGTCGAGGCCCGGCATCTCCCAACCCAGGGCGCGCGCGCGCTCGATCCACTCGGGCCACCCCTCGGGCGTGCGCGAGACGATGATGAGGGTGTGGTTCACCAGGTCGTCGGGCGTCCGCAGCGCCACGGGCCCGTCGCGCGTGGACGCGGTGCAGACCGGGAACATGACCTCGGGCACCAGCCGTTCGGCGGTGAGCCCCGGGAAGGCGCTCTTGTCCAGGCCGGCGCGGATGGCGATGTCGGCGCCCAGGCCGCGGAGGTCGACGACCTCGCCGAACCGCCCACCGGTGTTGATCTCGAGCTCGATGTTGGGGTGGTCCTGGTGGAACTGGGCCAGTCGCGGCACCAGGAAGTTGGCGGCGAACGACGGCAGGCTGTTCACCACCAGCCGCTCGACGCACGACCGGCGCGCCAGCCGCTCGACGCCGGCGTGCAGGGTCTGGAAGGCCTCGGTCGCCGAAGCCAGGAACTCCGCGCCCGGACCGGTCAGCTGCAGGCCGCGGGCGCCGCGGACGAAGAGCTCGACGCCCAGGTGGTCCTCCAGCGTCCGGATCTGGTGGCTGACCGCCGCGGGCGTGACGTTCAGCTCGTCGGCGGCCTCGCGCACGTTGCCCAGCCGGCCGACGGCCTCGAAGGCGCGGAGCGCGGTCAGGGGAGGCAGGCGCACGGGGTCACCAAAGGGCTCGCCGGGGCCAGTAAGCCCGCGGGGGGTTCGGGCAGGGCGACAAAGCGGATTTGTCTAAACGCCAAAATTTTATGCCGTAGGGCGAAAATGCTTCGCAACCTAACATTCTCCCCAAGCAAGACAATGACCGGCGCTATGCCGGCGGGGAGGAGGGATATGTTCAAGAACCTGCTGATGGCGTCGGCCTGCCTGGGCGCGATCGCCGTGGGGGCCCCTGCGGGCGCCGCCGAAACCGACAACGCCATCGAGGAGCTGGTGGTCACGGCCCGGATGCGCGCCGAGTCGCTGCAGGAGACGCCGGTGGCCGTCACCGCGATCAGCGAGACGCAGATCGAGAAGATGTTCGTGCAGGACCTCTCGGACTTCACCCGGGCGGCGCCGAACTTCACCATCGAGGGCGTGGGCGCGATCCACCGCAACGCCTCGGTCGCCTACTCGCGGGGCATCGGCTACCAGGGCGTGGACCAGGCGATCGACCCCAGCGTCGGCATCGCGGTCGACGGGGTCTTCTTCACCCGCAACATCGGCGCGCTGCAGAGCACCTTCGACATCCAGCAGATCGAACTGCTGCGGGGGCCGCAGGGCACGCTGTTCGGCAAGAACACCACGGGCGGCGTGATCAACATCACGACCAAGAAGCCGGGCGACGCCTACAGCTTCAGCGGCCTGCTGCGCGTGGGCAACTACGGGCGGGCCGACGCCTCGATGGCGGCGGACCTGCCGGTCAGCGATTCGCTGGCCTTCCGGCTGTCGGCCACGCGTCAGCACTCGTCGGGCTACATGCACAACCTCTACCGCACGCCCGCGGGCCTGCAGCCGGTCGAGGAGTGGCTGGCCGGCGACGACGTCCAGTCGATCCGCCTGGCCATGCGGTGGAACGCCACCGAGAAGCTCGAGGTGAACGCGAGCTACTCGTACGTGAAGGACCGCAGCGACTCGGTCGGCGGCGTGAACGGCTCGTTCCCCACCGACGCCCTGTCGCGGGCGGGGCGGCCGGGCTTCGGCTTCCCGGGCGGTCCGACCGATCCCTTCATCGCCATGCGGAACTTCCCCAGCGGCGACTTCCAGGACACCTACTTCGGCGCCCTCAACCTCGCCTACCAGGGCCAGGGCTACCGGATCGTCTCGGTCAGCGGGATCATCCGCAGCTCGAACTTCTCGTACAGCGACTTCGACGTCACCGACCTGGCGTTCTTCGAGACCACCGCCA
This sequence comes from Phenylobacterium sp. T106, assembly GCF_057219735.1. Lineage (NCBI taxonomy): Bacteria > Pseudomonadati > Pseudomonadota > Alphaproteobacteria > Caulobacterales > Caulobacteraceae > Phenylobacterium > Phenylobacterium sp. T106. The sequence goes on from NZ_JBXVWA010000002.1 coordinate 548,345, forward strand.
GCAAGCGCCACAAGACGATGTCGCAGGAACTGCGGATCGAGTCCGATCTGGAGGGCCCGTTCCAGTTCGTGACCGGCGTCTACGCCGGCCGCACCAAGTGGGACGCCGACCAGATCTTCTTCCTCGCGACCCAGACCTACGAGGCGTCGCGCCAGAAGGAGAAGACCGCCGCCGGCTTCGCGCAGGTGGACTTCGACGTCACCGAACAGCTCACGCTGACGGCGGGCGGCCGCTACTCCTGGCAGGAGAAGGACTTCGTGCGCCGGCTGCAGCGTCCGATCGCGACGTTCGCGGCGACGCCCGCGGTGGTCGCGTCCGAGGACTGGTCGCGGTTCACCTACCACCTCGGCGCCAACTACCAGATCAACGCCGACGCGATGGTCTATGCGAGCTACTCGACGGGCTTCAAGAGCGGCGGCTTCAACTCACGCGCCGCCTCGGCGGCCACCATCGGGCCGTTCCGTCCCGAGAAGGCCAAAGCGTTCGAGGTCGGCCTGAAGTCCGACTGGCTGGAGAACCGCCTGCGCGTGAACGTGGCGGCGTTCTGGAACAAGTACAGCGACCTGCAGGTCTCGGTGTTCCGGCCGGCCACGGTGGGCACCGGCGAGGAGCAGGTGGTCGCCAACAACGCCAACGAGCGCGCCCGCGGCATCGAGTTCGAGGTGACGGCGCTGCCGATCGAGAACCTGACCGTGAGTGCGTCGGTCGGCTACCTCGACGCCGAGTACACCAGCTTCGTCGCCAACCTCTCGGGCGGCGCGGCGACGGCGGCCAACCCCTGCGGCGGCCTGCGCGACCGCTCGCTCAGCGGCCCCTGCAAGCTGGTGCCGACCCGCGTGCCGGAGATCACCAGCCGTGTCAGCGTCTCGTACGACTTCGAGCTGGCGGGCGGTGGGACCATCACCCCCGACGTGGCCTGGTCGCACGAGGGTTCGCACTTCACCGACACCCTGAACGTGCCGCAGGGCTTCCAGAAGGCCTACAACGTCTGGGACGCGAGCCTGACCTACGTCGAGCCCAAGGGCCGCTGGCGCGCGTCGCTCTGGGGCAAGAACCTGAACAACGTGGCGCACCGGCTCTCCGCCGTGCCCACGGCCGGCGTGCTGACCCAGCTCTACTTCGCCGAGCCCCGCACATACGGGGTCGAGCTGCGGGTCAACCTCGGCGAATAGCCTCGGGGGACCGCCAGAAGGAGACGATGATGACTGAGCCCATGCGCTACAGCGGCGTGAACCACGTGGCCCTTGTCGCCCGCGACATGGCCGAGACGGTGGATTTCTACACCAACGTCCTGGAGATGCCGCTCGTGAAGACGATCGACCTGCCCAACGGGCGCGGTCAGCACTTCTTCTTCGACTGCGGCGGCGGCGGCTCGATCGCCTTCTTCTGGTTCCCCAATGCGCCGGAGGCGGCGCCCGGCGTCGCCTCCATGCATCCCGACTACCAGAAGGTGGGCTCGCAGACGGCGCACGCCTCGATGAACCACCTGGCGATCAACATCCCGCTGGAGAAGTTCGACGAGTACGCCGATCGCCTGCGCAAGAAGGGCGTGTCGCTGCGGGTGCTCAACCACGAGGACTCCGACCGGCACGGTTCGGAGGAGGTGACCCCGCTCACGTGGATCCGGTCGATGTACTTCCGCGACCCGAACGGCATCCACATGGAGCTGGCGGCGCTGACCCGCGACTACCGGCCCAGCGACGTGGCCCACGATCCGGTCAACGCCAAGGGCGAGCGCGTGCCGCTGAACGCCCTGGGCAAGGTTCCGGCCTAAGACCCAGATGACCGCGCAGGCGCAGACCGAACCCTCGTCGCCGCCCGCGCCGGCCTCGGCAGAGTATCCGCCGGCGACCTACGCCTGGTTCGTCGTCGGCGCGCTGTCGCTGGTCAACATGATGTCCTACGTCGAGCGGCAGATCCTCACGCTGCTGTTCGCGCCCATCAAACGGGACTTCAACCTGACGGACACGGAGGTGAGCCTGCTCGCGGGCGCCGCCTTCGTGATCTTCTTCGTCGTTTTCGGCCTTCTGTTCGGCCGCCTGGCCGACCGGGGAAACCGCAAGCGGATCATCATGCTGGGGGCCCTGTTCTGGGGCCTCGCCACCGCGGCGTGCGGCGCCGCGCAGAACTTCATCCAGCTGTTCGTCGCCCGGATCTCCGTGGGCATCGGCGAGGCGTCGCTGGGCCCCAGCGCGCTGTCGACGATCAGCGACTACTTCCCGCGGCACAAGCTGACGCGGGCGATCAGCTTCTACACGGGCGCGCAGTACGTGGGAGCCGGCCTGGCCCTGGTGATCGGCGGGCTGGCGATCCACCTGGTCGCCCAGCTGCCGCCCATCGCGCTGCCCGGCCTCGGCGTGCTGCGGCCCTGGCAGATGACCTTCGTGCTGGTGGGCCTGGGCGGGCTCCTGGTGCTGATCCCCATGGCCTTCGTGAAGGAGCCGGCGCGGCGGGGCGTCACCCGCGCGGCGACCGCCAGCGGCGCCGGGCGGGGCGAGATGCGCGCCTTCCTGGGCGCCAACCGGCGCATGATCTTCAGCCACTTCGCCGGCTTCTCGATGAGCTCGATGCTGGGGTTCGGCGTCGTCGCCTGGACCCCCACCTTCTTCATCCGCGTGCACGAGTGGGCGCCGCAGGACATCGGCTACGTCTACGGCGGGATCCTGGCGGTCATGGGCGGCGCCGGGGTGCTGGCGGGCGGCCGGGTCGCCGAGTGGATGGAAAGCCGGGGCGTCCGCGACGCCTACTTCCTGCTGCCGATGATCTCGGCCACCACCACAATGGTCCTCTTCATCAGCGCCATGTTCGCGCCGACGGCCGAAATCGCCCTCGGCCTCCTGGTGTGCTCGACGTTCTTCAGCAGCTTCCCCGTGTCGCTGATCATGACGGCGCTGCAGGCCGTCGCCCCGAACCAGCTGCGGGGCCAGCTGACCGCGCTGTTCTCGCTCGTCACCAACCTGCTGGGGGTCGCCACGGGCCCCACCGTGGTGGCGATGCTGACCGACTATCTCTACCGCGACGAGATGGCCGTGGGCTGGTCCCTCGCCACGGCCAGCGCCGTGATCACGCCGCTGGTCGTCGTCCTGCTCGCCGTCGGCCGCCCCGGCCTGCGCGACAGCCTCGAACGGTCCGCCCGGCAGCATGAGGCGCCGGCGGCATGAAACCCATTTTCCGAACGTCGTCAGGAGTTCGCTGATGCCCCGCGTAACGCCCCTTTCCCGCAGCAAGGCGCCCGAGGACGTGCTGGCCTTCTACGCCGAGGTCTTCGGCGCCCGGGATCCGGTGGAGGAGCCGGGCACGGCCACGGGGACCCCGGGCAACTGGTGGACCGCCTGGGCGCGGGTGCCGGGGATCCTGCGCGCGTTCCGGGCCTATCCGGCGGGCGACTGCCCGCTCGATCCCCAGCTGCGCGAACTGGCCGTGCTGCGGACGGGCTACGCGCGCGGAAGCCACTTCGTCTTCTCGCAGCACTCGAAGTCGGCGCGCCGTGCGGGCGTGAGCGAGGAGAAGGTCCGCGCCGTGCCCTACTGGACGATCTCGGACGTCTTCAGCGACGCCGAGCGCGCGGTGCTGGCCTATGTGGACGGGATGATCCTCGAAGGCGGACGGGTGCACGACTGCGTGTTCGAGGCGCTGCGCAAGGCGCTGCCGGAAGACCACATCCTGATGCTGACTTACTTCGTGAACATGTATGCGCTGCACGCCACCAGCACGAAGGCGCTGCGCCTCGAGTACGACGACGTGCCCGAGCGGGTGGTCGAGATCCCCGCGCCCGAGCAGGGCGGGGTGCAGGACTGGCGCGATCCGGTCTGGGCCGAACGCGGCGGCGCGTGAGCTTTGGGAGGAACCCTGTGACGATCGGTGTGATCGCCCGCGTGAAGGTGGTGGCGGGCAAGGGCGCGGAGTTCGAGGCGGCGTTCGCCGAGCAGGCGAAGGGCGTGCGGGCGAACGAGCCGGCCAACCGGCTCTACCAGCTGGTGCGCTCCCGCCAGGATCCGGACAGCTACGTGGTGATGGAGCTCTACGACGACGACGCGGCCCTGGAGGCCCATCGCGCCGCGCCCCACATCGTGGCGAACCGTCCCCGCATGGCGCCGCTGATCGCCGAGCGGACCGTGGTCGAGGTCTATGACGCGGTCTGAGCCGCTGGACGCCGATCGCTTAGCCTTCTAACGAAAGCGGGATGTCGGCCGAGATCCTGGACGCTCTGAGGCGCGGCGGCTTCCTGGCCGACGGCGACGTCGCGCGCCTGGAGCCGCTGACGGGCGGCGTGTCCAGCGACGTGTTCCGGCTCGAGACGGCGCACGGCGTCTACGGCGTCAAGCGGGCCCTGCCCAAGCTGCGCGTGGCGGCCGACTGGCGCGCGCCCGTGGAGCGTTCGCACTACGAGGTGGAGTGGCTTCGCGCGTCCGAGCCCTTCGCCGGCGGCGCGATCCCCAAGGTGATCTACGAGGATCGCGACGCGCACCTCTTCGTCATGACCTTCTTCGACCCCGCCGCGCACAGCGTCTGGAAGTCCGATCTGGCCGCGGGAAAGGTGGACGCCGACTTCGCCGCCCAGGTGGGCCGGCTGCTCGCGGCGCTGCATGCGGGCGCCGCGGGGGACGCGGCGCTGGCGGCCCGGTTCGACACCACGGCGCTCTTCGAGGAGCTGCGCCTGGCGCCGTTCTTCCGGCACGCGGCGCTGGCGCACCCGGATCTGGCGCGACGTCTGGTCGACCTGGCGGACACGACGGCGGCGCGGCGCATCTCGCTGGCGCACGGCGACGCGAGCCCCAAAAACATCCTGGACGGACCGGCCGGCCCGGTGCTGCTGGACGCGGAGTGCGCGTGGTATGGGGATCCGGCCTTCGATCTCGCCTTCTGCACGGCCCATCTGCACCTGAAGACGGTGTGGAAGCCCGCACATGCGCCGGCCTACCTGGCGGCTCTGGCGCGCCTGCAGGCCGCCTACCTCGCGGGCGTGACCTGGGAGGCTCCCGCAGGCCTGGACGCCCGCGCGGCGCGGCTCGCGGCGGCGATCCTGCTGGCCCGCGTGGACGGCAAGTCCCCCGCCGAGTACCTCCAGGCTGACGCCGACAAGGCGTTCGTGCGCGGGACGGCCCGGCGGCTGATCGCGGCCGACGTGGATCGCCTCGACGGGCTGGCGGCGGAATGGGGCAGGGCGCTGGAGGCGCGATGAAGACGACGATCACGGCGGTGCGCGCCCGGCAGGTCTGGGACTCGCGCGGGCGGCCCACGGTGGAGGCCGAGGTGGCCCTGGCCGGCGGCGCGACCGGCCGCGCCTGTGCGCCCGCCGGGGCCTCGCGCGGCGCGCACGAGGCGCACGAACTGCGCGACGGGGGCGCCCGCTTCGGCGGCCTGGGCGTCGACCGCGCCGTCGCCGGCGTGAACGGCGAGATCGCCGGGGCGTTCGCGGGCGCGGACGCGGCCGACCAGGCGGCGCTCGACGCGCGGCTGGAGGCCCTGGACGGCACGCCGAACCTTGGCCGCCTGGGCGGCAACGCCACCGTGGCGGTCTCGCTGGCGGCGCTGCACGCCGCGGCCGCGGCCGAGGGCCTGCCGCTGTGGGCGCACCTGGCCCAGGGGCGGAAGGTCCGCGTGCCCCTGCCGGAGATCCAGATCTTCGGCGGCGGCGCCCACGCGGGCCGGCGCACCGACGTCCAGGACTTCATGGTGATGGTCCCGAAGGCCGACAGCGTGCGCGAGGCGCTGGAGGTGACCGCCGACGTGTTCCACGCCGCCGGCCGGCTGATGGCCGCCACGGGCCGCCTGGCGGGGGCCGCCGACGAGGGCGGCTGGTGGCCGGCCTTCGACTCCAACGAGGACGCGCTCCAGGCGCTGACGCAGTCCATCGAGCGTTCGGGCCACCGGCCGGGCGAGGACGTGTTCATCTCGCTGGACATCGCGGCCAACGAACTGGACGTGGGCGGCGGCCGCTACCGCCTGGGCCTGGAGACGCGCGAGCTGTCCACCGCCGAGATGGTGGAACAGGTGGCCGACTGGGTGCGGCGCTACCCCATCCTCTCCATCGAGGACCCGGTCTCGCAGGACGACCTCGACGGCTTCGCCCAGGCCACCCGCGCCTACGGCGATCGCGTCCAGCTCATCGGCGACGACATCCTGGTGACCAGCGCCGAGCGCGTGCGCCGGGCCGCGGCCGCCGGCGCGGGCAACGCGGTGCTGGTCAAGGTGAACCAGGCGGGGCTCGTCTCGCGGGCCAAGGCGGCGCTGGATGCGGCGCGGGCCCTGGGCTGGGGGGCCATCGTCTCGGCCCGCTCGGGCGAGACCGAGGACGTCAGCATCGCCCATCTCGCCACCGGCTGGGACGCCGGGCAGATCAAGGTCGGCAGCTTCGCGCGCTCGGAACGGATGGCGAAGTGGAACGAGCTGCTGCGGATCGAGGAGGCCATGGGCGCGGACGCCGTGTTCGCCGGCCCCTCCGCGCTCGCGCCCTCGGTGGCGGCGGGCCTCGCATGAAGGCGGTGCTCCACTATCGCGCCAGCCGCGGCTTCCGCGCCGCGCTCGCCGCGCAGGCGGCCGCGGCGGGCGTCGACGCCGTGGTCGTCGACGAGACGGACGACGCCGGCTTCGCGCGCGAGATCGCCGACGCCGACGTCCTACTGCATGTGCTGAAGCCGGTGACCGCGCAGATGATCGCGGGCGCGCCGAAGCTGCGGCTGATCCAGAAGCTGGGCGTGGGCGTGAACACCATCGACCTGGAGGCGGCCAAGCACGCCGGCGTCGCGGTCTGCAACATGCCGGGCACGAACAGCCAGGCCGTGGCCGAGATGGCGCTGACCCTGATGCTCGCCGTCCTGCGCCGGATCTCCTACCTGGATCCGCTGACCCGGCGCGGGGATGGCTGGGCGCCCGATCCCGACCTGGTGGACGGCGCCGGCGAGATCGCCGGGCGGACGGTGGGGTTTGTCGGCTACGGCGCCTCGGCGTCACGGCTTGGGCCGGTGGTGGAAGCGCTGGGGGCCCGGGTGATTTACACCGCCCGCAACGCCAAGCCCGAGGTCGCCGCGCCGTTCCGCACCCTGCCCGAACTGCTGGCCGAGGCGGACATCGTCTCGCTGCACCTCCCGCTCACCCCGGAGACCGAACGCCTGATCGACGCCGAGGCGCTGGCCGCCATGCGGCCCGGCGCGATCCTGGTGAACACCGCCCGCGGCGGGCTCGTCGATGAGGCGGCCCTGCTTGCAGCGCTTCAGTCGGGGCGGCTGCGGGGCGCCGGGCTCGACGTCTTCGCGCAGGAACCGGTGGATCCGGCCAACCCGCTGCTGGCCTTGCCCAACGTCGTCGTGGCCCCGCACATGGCCTGGCTGACGCCCGAGACGCTTGACCGCAGCCTGACGGTCGCGTTCGACAACTGCGCGCGGCTGGGCTCGGGCCGGCCGTTGGTCCATCAGGTGGTCTGATGCCGCGTCCTGCCGTCGTCTTCGCCTCCGGGCAGCTGCTCACCGCCGAATGCTGGGCCCCGCAGATCGCGGGCCTGTCGCGGGACTACGACCTTCGCCTGTCCGACCACACGCGGGACGAGACCATCGGCGGCATGGCCGATCGGCTGCTCGCCGAGGCGCCCGAACGCTTCCACCTGGTCGCCCACGCCATGGGCGGCTTCACGGCCTTCGAGGTCGCCCGCCGCGCGCCCGAGCGGCTCGCGAGCCTGGTCCTGATCGCCACCCTCGCGCCCAACGACGGACCGGCCCAGACGGAGCGGCGGCAGGGCTACATCCGGCTGGTGGAGGCGGGCCGCTTCGCCGAGGTCGTCGAGGAGCGCATCCCGATCCTCGTCCACCCGGCCCGGCGGGAGGACGCGCCGCTGCTCGAGGTCGTGCGGCGCATGGCGGCGGACACCGGCGCCGAGACCTTCCTGCGCCAGCAAAGGGCGATCATGGCGCGCGCCGACAGCCGGCCTGGACTGGCGGCGATCACCACGCCCACCCTGGTGGTCAGGGGCGCCCAGGACGGGATCACCACGCAGGCGCACTTCGAGGAGATCGTCGGCGGCGTTCCCGGCGCCCGGGGCGTGACGATCGACGACTGCGGCCACCTGCCTACGCTGGAGCGGCCCCACGCCACGAACCGCCTGCTGGCCGACTGGCTGGCCGGACAGGTCTCAGTCTGAGCCGGTCAGCTCCCGGCGCACGATCGCCGCTCCGTCGGCCATGGCCTTCAGCTTGCCGAAGGCGGTCTCGCGGCTGATGTACTTCATGCCGCAGTCCGGGGCGATCAGCAGGCGCTCGGCGTCGATGTAGGGCAGGGCCTGGCGGATGCGGTCCGCCACCACCTGGGGCGTCTCCACGTCGGGATCGTTCAGGTCGATCACGCCGTACATGATGTGCTTGGTCGGCAGCTCCCGCAGGATCGACGGGTCGAGTCTGGGCTGGGCCGCCTCGATCGAGATGATGTCGATGTGGGAGTCCTCGAGTTCCTCCAGGAACGCGTAGCCGCCCGGCTTGCTGGCCCCCTGGTGGACGTGGGCGTAGCCGAAGCAGATGTGCAGGGCGGTGACGCCGCCGACGCCCTTCACGGCCCGGTTGATGGCCTCGATGGCGAAGCTGCGCGCCTCGTCAGCCTTGGCCTGCAGGTAGGGCTCGTCCAGCTGCACGATGTCGACGCCCGCGGCGAACAGGTCCCGCGCCTCGGCGTTGACAGCGTCGGCGTAGTCCAGCGCGAGGGCCGCCATGTCGGGATAGTGGTCGTTCTGCGCCTGCTGGGTCATGGTGAAGGGGCCCGGGATGGTGATCTTCACCGGGCATCCGGCGCGCGCCTTCAGGAAGGCGGCGTCCTGCGACTCGATGGGCGAGGTGCGGCGGATCGGTCCCGCGACCCGGGGCACCGGGTTCATCTTGCCCGTCCGGTCCATCGCCTGCCCCGGCGGATCCGTCTCGATGCCCGCGAGCGAGGTCGCCAACCGATTTGAGTAACTTTCCCGGCGCATCTCGCCGTCGCCGACGATGTGGATGCCCGCCAGCTTCTGGTCGCTGACCGCCACCAGCGTCGCCGCCTCCTGGGCGTCGGCCAGTTGCTGCGGGTCCTTGATGCGCCACAGCTCCTGCGCCCGCACGCGCGGCGGCAGGCGGGACTTCAATCCCTCCCGGTCGATGAGCCAGTCCGGCTGCGGGTAGCTGCCGACGATCGTGGTGGGCAGGAGCGGCAGGCCGGGCAGCACCATCGGACGTTCCAAATCATTAGTATTCTAATGTATCGGTAGGGTCGGTGAATGGGCCTGTCAACGCGAGGTGGTGGGTGGCCGGATTGCAGTGCGGCGCGGACGGTGGAAGGCTCGGGCCCATGACGGACATCCAAGTCTACGCCGATCCCGGCAACAGCATCGGCTACCTGACCCGCATCGCCTTCCGCTCGTTCTCGCGGGCGCTCGAGATGCGCACCGCGCCGCACGGCGTCTCGAGCGGCCAGTGGCGGTTCCTGCGCGTGCTCTGGAGGGAGGACGGGCTCACCCAGCGCGAGCTGAGCCGGCGGGTAGGGATGCGCGAGCCCACGACCGTCATCGCCCTCAAGAGCCTCGAACGCAGCGGCTTCGTCGTCCGCCGCAAGAGCGACGAGGATCGGCGCAAGGTGCACGTGTTCCTGACGCCGCAGGCCAGGGCGCTGCAGCCCCTGCTGCTGCCGGCCGTCGCCGAGGTGAACGCCATCGCCCTGAAGGGGCTGTCCGAGCGGGACGTGGCCGTCCTGAAGAAGGCCCTGAGCCAGGTCGCCCGCAACCTCGCCGAGGACGTGGGCGAGGACGCCAACTCCGATTCCTCCGTCTGAAGGACCCGAAACCAGAATGGCCGTCAAACTCCTCGCCTTCTCCGGCAGCACGCGCGCCGGATCGCTGAACCAGGCGCTCCTGGACCTGGCCGTGGCCGAGGCGCGGGACCGCGGCGCCGAGGTGACGTCCATCCGCCTGAAGGATTTCGACCTGCCGCTCTACGACGCCGACCTGGAGCGGACGGCCTATCCGCAGGGGGCGCGGGACCTGCGGGCGCTCTTCCTCGCGCACCACGGCTTCCTGATCGCCTCGCCCGAGTACAACGGCTCGATCAGCGGCGTCCTGAAGAACGCCATCGACTGGGCCTCGCGGCCCTTCGAAGACCAGCCTGCGACCATCATCGCGGGGTTCCGAGGCAAGGTGGCCGGGATCATGGGCGCGTCCATCAGCCCGTTCGGCGGCCTGCGCGGCGTGACCCACCTGCGCCAGATCCTGGGCACCATCCAGACCGTCGTGGCGACCGAACAGGTGCTGATCCCGGCCGCCGCCACGGCGTTCGACGAGAACGGCAAGCTGAAGGAGGCGCTGCCGGCGCAGCTGCTCGGCGTGATGGCCGCCCGGGTGATCGAACTGGCCGAGAAGCTGTCGCCGCCTACCGCTTGAGGTTCGGATCGAACGGGAGCTGGTAGCCGGTCAGGCGTTCGCGCAGCTTCTTCTTGTCGATCTTGCCGGTGGCGCCGATGGGGATCTCGTCGACGAAGATCACGTCGTCCGGCATCCACCAGCGGGCAATCTTGCCGTCCAGGAAGTCCAGGAACTCCTGCTTCTCGGCGGCGGCTCCCGGTTCCAGCTGGACCAGCAGCACCGGCCGTTCGTCCCATTTCGGGTGCACGACGCCCAGCACGGCGCAGAGCGCCGCCTTGGGGTGACCGACGGCGATGTTCTCCACGTCGATGGAGGAGATCCACTCGCCGCCCGACTTGATGACGTCCTTGGCCCGGTCGGTGATCTGCATGTCGCCGTGCTCATCGATGGTGGCGACGTCGCCGGTGTCGAAGAAGCCCTCGTCGTCCACCGCCGAGTTGTGCGGGCTGCCGTAGTAGCCGCTGGCCACCGTCGGGCCCTTGATCATCAGCCGGCCGAAGGTCTTGCCGTCGTGCGGCAGCCGCCGGCCCTCGTCGTCCACCAGCTTCAGGTCGAGATTGCCCACGAGGCGGCCCTGCTTGAGCTTGCCGGGCAGGGCCTCCTCGAAGCTGAGGCCCGGCCGCTTCGGGATCGAGATGGTCGCCAGCGGCGAGGTCTCGGTCATCCCCCAGCCCTGGATCACGTCGACGCCGTAGTCGTCATGCAGGGTGCGGATGATCGACTCGGGGCAGGCCGAGCCGCCGACCGTCGCCCGCTGAAGGGTCGTGAGCTTGCCGTTCGTCTCCTTCAGGTGCGCCAGCAGCATCTGCCAGAGCGTCGGCACGCCGGCGGAATAGGTGACGCCCTCGGTCTCCATCAGTTCGTGCAGCGAGGCGCCGTCCAGCTTCTGGCCCGGCAGCACCAGCTTCGCCCCCACCAGCGGGGCCGAGTACATCACGCCCCAGGCGTTGGCGTGGTACATGGGCACGCTGAGCAGCACCGTGTCGCGCGCCGAGAGGTTCAACGCGTCGGGCTGCAGCGTCATCATCGCGTGGATGTAGTTCGACCGGTGGCCGTAGAGCACGCCCTTCGGATTGCCGGTCGTGCCCGAGGTGTAGCAGAGGCCTGCCGCGGACGACTCGTCGAAGCCGCCCCACGGCGTGTCCTGCGGGCGGTCGGCCAGCCAGGGCTCGTAGGCGTCCGCCGGGAAGGATGTGGCGGGCGCCTCGGCGCTCAGGAAGATCACCCGGCGGATCGTCGGACACTGCGGCAGGATCTCCTCCAGCAGCGCGGCGCAGGCGGGGTCGGCGAACAGCACCGTGTCGCCGGCGTGGTTGGCGATGTAGACGAGCTGCTCCGGGAAGAGCCGCGGGTTCAGCGTGTGCAGCACCGCGCCGACGCCGATCGTCCCGTACCAGGTCTCCAGGTGGCGATCGCTGTTCCAGCCCAGGGTGGCGATGCGGTCGCCGGGGCGGACGCCCATCTCCAGCAGGCCGTGCGACACCTGCTTGGCCCGCTGCTTCAGGCGCGCGTAGTCCGAGCGCACCAGCGGGCCCTCGACCGACCGGGTGACGATCTCGCGCTCCCCGTGCCAGCGGGCGGCGTGGTCGAGGATCTTGTCCAGGGTCAGGGACCAGTCCTGCATCAGGGCCCGCATGTGTCGTGCTTCCTCCGGTTCGCTGTGGCGCGCCGCGCGCTTCGCCGATAATGGTTAGATAGCGAAGTATCGAGCGGGGCGTGAAGGTCTCGCCGGATCATAGGGGGCGAGGCGTGATCGACGACAGTGACCTTCTGGCGGGGCTGGACCGTGAGTTCCTGGGGTTCGTCTCGCCGACCTCGCCGCGGATCATGGCGGGCGGCCACCCCTGCCAGGGCATCTACACCGCCCCGAAGGGCAAGCGCCCGAAGGTCGCCTTCATCGCCACCCACTACAACGTCGATTTCTCCGAGCACTACGTCGCCCCGTACCTGGCCTCGCGGGGCTGCGGGTTCCTGGGCTGGAACACCCGCTACCGCGGCGCAGAGGACCAGTTCCTGCTGGAGCATGCGGTCGTCGACATCGGCGTGGGCGTGCGCTGGCTGAAGGAGAAGGCCGGCGTCGAGTGCGTGGTGATCCTGGGCAACTCGGGCGGGGGCTCGCTGATGGGGGCCTATCAGGCCGAGGCCATCGCGCCGACCCTGGGCGATCTCCTCAGCGGCCCCGGCCTCGAGGCGCTGAACACCCTGCCCAAGGCCGATCTCTACATCTCGCTGAACGCGCACCAGGGGCGCCCGGAGGTGCTCACCGACTGGATGGACGCCTCGGTGGTCGACGAGAACGACCCGGTGGCCACCGACGAGAGCCTGAACCCGTTCAACCCCGAGAACGGGCCGCCGTACTCCCCGGAGTTCATCACCCGCTACCGCGCCGCCCAGCGCGCCCGCAACCAGCGCATCACCGACTGGGCCAAGGCCGAGCTGGCCCGGCTGAACGCGGCCGGCGTCCCCGACCGGCTGTTCCCGCTGTTCCGCTGCTGGGGCGACCTGCGGATGATGGACGGCAGCATCGACCCGTCCGAGCGGCAGACGCCCATGTGCTACCGCGGCCACCCCGCCGTGGCGAACCGCTCCCCCAGCATCGGCCGGGCCAACAACCTGAAGACCTGGCTGTCGATGTGGAGCCTGGAGACGTCGAAGTGCCAGGGCGCCGAGCAGCTGGCGAAGTTCGACACGCCCAGCCTGGTCGTCCAGGGCCTCGCCGACACGGGGGTCTTCCCCAGCGACGCCCACAAGATCTTCAACAACATCGGGTGCGCCGACAAGGAGCTGCAGCTCATCAAGGGCCAGCACTACTTCGAGGACAGCCGCCAGGTCCGCGACGACATGGCGGACCTCCTGTGCGCGTGGGTCGCGAAGAAGGCCGGATGAGCGAGCTCGCCTTCCCGGGCCTGGTCAGCACGCCCCTGTGCATCGCCGACTTCGAGGTCGAGGGCGGCATCATGGCGCTGGGCCAGACGCCGTTCAGCGCCCGCAGGGTCGGCTACATCACCGGAGGCCGGTTCCGCGGCGCGCGTCTGGACGGCGAGATCCTGCCGGGGGGCGGCAACTGGTCCCACGGCGGCCAGATGGAGCCCGGCGTTCAGGTCGCCGCCTTCGACGCGCGCTCGATGTGGCGGACGCACGACGGGGCGCTGATCCATCTTGCGTACGCGGGCCGCAGCGTCGTGCCGGACGCCGTGGCGGCGGCGTTCCGCGATCCGGCCGCCCCCGAGGTGGACCCCAGCGCCTACTCGATCCGCATCGCCCCGGTCTTCGAGACGGCCGACCCGCGCTACGCCTGGCTCAACGGGGTGCTCGCGGTCGGCTGCGGCGTGCGCATGGACTGGGGCGTCCGGCACTTCATGTACGCGATCGGCTGACGGCGGCCCGGCTCGTCCCGGCGACCGGCTGGGGGCGGGCAGGCTACTCCGCGGCGGCCGCCGCCGCGGCGCTTCGGGCGGTGAAGCCGCGCCAGTCGGACGTCCTGGGCACGACGCCCTCGAACGAGGCCAGATCGACCTGGCGCGAGGCCGAGCGGGTCCCGAGGGCCGGCTCGCCGGCGGCTACGGCCTTGGCGGCCGCCACCATCTGGCGGCGGAACTGGACGATGGCCGCGTCGCTGGCGCCCAGGTGATCTTCGCTGCGGTCGGCGATCGGGCCCATGCTCTCCCACATGGCCATGTCCTGGAACGGGATGCCCTCGATGCCGGTGAAGTCGCCGGCCTTCATCTTCGCGCGGTCCTGCAGGTAGTCGTTGGCCAGGTTGCGGCGCTTGCGGAAGTCGCTGTCGAGGTCCTTACCCACCTCGGCGGCGCAGAAGCGCCGCCAGGCGTCCTGCCCGATCCCCTTCGTCTCGTGCCAGGCGATCCAGTAGAACATGCAGTTCACGTCATCGATCGGCACCAGCATCTGCGCCAGCTTGTACTGGTCGTTCGGCGGGATCAGCACCGTGAAGGGCGCGATGAAGACGGTGGTGCGGACGTAGACGTGGGTCTCGGGGTCGCGCAGCGGCCTGCGCAGGGCGGCATAGTGGAAGCCGTAGTCGGTGGCCTCCACCTCCAGCCGCGGGGCCTTGTCGTTGGAGGGACGCAGCCAGGCGGTGTCGGTCGCGGTCGAGCCCTCCACCTGGGCCGTCGGCATGTTCGTGGAGTGCAGGCTGGACGAGTGGGCGCTGTCGATCGAGCCCTCCAGCACCTGGGCCCAGTTGCACTCGGCGTGGATCTTCACGATCGAGATCCGGGTGTCCGGCGTCGGCGCCCAGGCGGGCGTCTCGAAGGGCCGGACGGCGTCGGGCTCGCCCAGCCAGACCCAGACGAAGCCGCCGGCTTCGCGCGCGGGGTAGGCGCGGGCCTTCAGGTTGTACATGCGGCTGTCCGGGGGTTCGGACGCCATCTCCTGGATGGTCCCGTCCACGCCGAACTTCCAGCCGTGGTAGAGGCAGCGCAGGCCGCAGTCCTCGTTGCGGCCGTAGACCAGCGAGGCCCCGCGGTGCGGGCAGCGCTCGTTCAGCACGCCGATGCGGCCCTCCGAGTCGCGGAACACCACGAGGTCGACGCCCAGCAGGCGGCTGCGGACAGGCGCGCCGTCGGGCTCGGCGACCTCCTCGATCGTGCAGGCCGGCAGCCAGTGCTGGCGCATGAGCCGGCCCATCGGCGCCTCGCCCTCGACACGGCAGAGAAGTTCGTTGTCGGCGGGTCTCATCGTCGCGCCCGGTTGAGATAAACTTAGATATCGAAGTATCGTGCTCCGGCGTCGCGGTGTCCAGTCGGAGGGGAGGCGGGAGTTCATGTCTGGTCGCGTGCTGCGCATCGGCGTGGCCGGACTCAGCCGGGGGTTCGACCTGACGCGCCCGACCTTGCAGGCCGACGCGCGGGTGGCCGTCGTGGCGGCGGCCGATCCGCGGCCCGAGGCGCGCGCCGCCTTCCAGGCCGAGTTCGGCGCGCCGGCCTATCCGACCGCCGAGGCGATGTTCGAAGATCCCGACGTCGAGGTGGTCTACATCGCCACGCCGCACGAGACCCACGCCGACCTCGCCGTCGCCGCCGCCCGTCAGGGCAAGCACATCCTGGTCGAGAAGCCCATGGCCCTGAGCCTTGCCGACTGCGCGCGGATGCGGGCCGCCGCCGACGCTGCGGGCGTGAGCCTGGTCGTCGGCCCCAGCCACGGCTTCGACGCGCCCGTCGCCTGGGCCGGCGACTTCATCGCCTCGGGCGTCGTCGGCGCGCCGCGCATGGTGACGGCGGTCACCTTCACGGACTTCATCTATCGCCCGCGGCGCCCCGCGGAACTCGACACCCGCCAGGGCGGCGGCGTGGTGTTCAGCCAGGCCGCGCATCAGGTGGACGTGGCGCGCCGGCTGGTCGGCGACCGGGTCGTCGCCGTGCGGGCCACGACCGGCATCTGGGACCCGGCGCGGCCGACCGAGGGCGCCTACCAGGCCTTCCTGACGTTCGCGGGCGGGGCGTCGGCCGCGCTCACCTACTCGGGCTACGGCCGCTACGACAGCAACGCCCTGATGGGCGGGATCGGCGAGACCGGCGAGGCGGTCGACGTCGACGCCTACGCCGCCGCGCGAAGCCGGCTCGCCGCCGCGCCGGAGTCCGAATTGAAGTCCTCCCGGGCCTATGGGGCGGCCGCTTCCGCGAAGGGTGCGCCGGTGGGGCATGAACACTTCGGCTTCGTGCTGGCCTCCTGCGAGCGGGCCGACGTGCGCCCGACGGCGAGGGGCGTGGAGATCTACAGCGAGACCTCTCGGCGGACGGTGGATCTCCCGCTGGGTCCGGCTGGCCGCAAGCGGGTGATCGACGAGCTCTGGACGGCCGTGGTGAAGCGGGCGCCTGTCATCCACGACGGGCTCTGGGGCGCCGAGAACCTCGCCGTCTGCTTGGCCATCCTGCGCGCGTCGGCCGAGGGTCGGGAAGTCGAAGTGGACGCGTTGGAGAGCTGAGAATGAGCAGGCTGCGGCTTACCCTGGCGTGCTGGGACTACGACCGCACCCGCGCGCTCGCCGACGGGCGCGTCCGGCCCGAAGGCATCGACCTCAACTTCCTGCCCCTGGAGGTCGAGGAGACCTTCTTCCGGATGCTGCGCAACCGCGAGTTCGATGTCGCGGAGATGTCGCTGTCGTCCTACTGCGTCTCGCTCATGCGCGAGGATCCGGCCTTCATCGCGATCCCCGTCTTCCCGTCGCGCTTCTTCCGCCACTCGTGCGTCTTCGTGTCGGCCCGCAGCGGCATCGAGAGGCCGCAGGACCTGGTCGGCCGCCGGGTCGGCGTGCCCGAGTACCAGATGACCGCGCCGGTCTGGATCCGCGGCATCCTGTCGGACGAGTACGGCGTCGACCCTGCCTCGGTGGAATACTTCACCGGCGGCGAGGAGGAGCCTGGCCGCGACGAGAAGCTGAAGCTGAGCCTGCCCGAGCGGTTCCGGGTCACGCCCATCGGGCCCGGGAAGACCCTGTCGGCCATGCTGGCGGACGGCGAGATCGACGCCCTGCACACGGCGCGCACGCCCTCGACGTTCTACAGCCGGCCGGACGACGTGCGCCGGCTGTTCCCGGACTTCGTGGCGGTGGAGAAGGACTACTACCGGCGGACGGGCCTCTTCCCGATCATGCACGTCATCGCCATCCGCCGGTCGGTCTACGAGGCGAACCGCTGGATCGCCCAGTCGCTGTTCAAGGCCTTCTGCGAGGCCCAGGCCGTCACCTACGCCGCCCTGTCGGTCACGTCGGCGATGACCTCGATGCTGCCCTGGCAGGTGGCCGCCGTGGAGGACGCGCGCGCTCTGCTTGGCGACGACTGGTGGCCCTACGGCTTCCACCGCAACCGGCCGGTCCTCGACACCTTCCTGCGCTACCACCACGAACAGGGGCTGTCGGCGCGCCGCCTTGCGCCTGAGGACCTGTTCGCCCCGGAGACGTTCGAGGCGTTCAAGATCTGAGCGGCCTCAGGCCGCGGGTTCGTACCAGATGGGCGAGGACCAGGCGCGCTCGAGGATCGTCGGCGCGAGGTTCGGGTTGACCGGCGTCCCGTTCCGCAGGGCGTCCCACGCCGACCAGCGGCATGACGGGTTCTCGAGCACCCGCACATAGTAGAAGGCGCGCTGCCGCGGATCGAACTCTGGATCGCGCCAGACGGTCTTGAGCTCGACGTCGCCCTTGAACGGATCCGGCCGGCAGGTCTTCAGGTCGACGCCGGCGCCGTTGTCCGGGCAACGTCCGGCCGAGGGTTTCAGGCCGTCGGAACAGACCACGTCGATCACCTTCTCGCGGGCCTGGCCGTTCTCGATCCAGCCCTTCACGATCTGGGCGCGCTGGAGGTAGCCGCCCGAGGGATCGCGCACCGCCCAGAGGACGAAGGCCGGGGTCTTGCCCTTCGCCGCCAGGAGGTCGCCCCCCATGGGAACGCCGTGGGCATAGGCTTGCCGGACCGCGTCGGCGCGGCCCAGCAGGTCGGCCGGGAATTCGTAGCCGGCGAAGAACCGCACCTTGATGCGCGGCCCCGAGGTGGCGAAGGTCTCTCGCCGCCGCAGCGCGGCGTAGATCGCCTCGCGGCTGTTCTCCTCGGCCCAGACGCCCGCCAGACCGCTCGCGCCCCAGGTCTGAGCCGGCAGCGTGGTCCCGTTGCCGGTCCTCGCCGCTGAGTCCGCGGTCCAGCCGCGCTGGCCCTTCGGCGGGATCGAGCCCCGCAGCTCGGGCGTGCCGTCGGGCAGGCCGGCCTTGGAGAAGTAGTTGGGTTCCTCGACGCTGCCGGGCGCAGCGTTGTGGGTGTCGGATGAACCGATGAACCCCATCCGGAACGGGTTCGCGCCGATCTTCTCGCGATAGATGATCCCGTCCTGAAGCGCGCGGCGGACGTAGCTGCCGGCGAACTTGGTCACCGGGTTCGGCCGCCCGATGTAGGTCTCCATCAGCTCGAAGCCGGCCCATTCGTCGTTCGGCGACAGGGTCGGGTGGGTTTCGGACGTGCCCTTGATCTGGGTGATCTCGGTCAGCGGCTCGTTGCGGTCGCGGAGCTCGGCATAGGCGCGGTCCAACGGCAGCCCGTTGCGCCGCGTGGTGTCGTACATCAGCCCGTCCGAGCCGTTGGCGTTGTGCGAGATCGCCAGCGCCTCGATGCCCTTGGCGCGCCAGCCGTCCATCGCGCGCCACAGGTCCTCGGGGTCGGTCGATTCGCTCGCCGAATAGGGCGCGCCGGGAACCTTTGCCGAGCGGAAGATCACGTTGCGGTGCAGGTTCCGGCCGTCGGGCGCGGAGGTGTACTCGTAGCCGATCAGGGTGGTGAAGCGGCCGGGCTGGTTGTGCCGCGCCGCGGCCGCCTGCACCTCGGCCCAGGCGCGCGAGCCGATCGCCGGATCCGTGTACGCCTGGGGCAGGGTCCCGGACTGCCGCGCCTGCACCAGCCGGGAGAAGCCCTTGAGGATCTGGTCGGGGTCGGAGCTGAAAAGGCCCTGCGAGAACTCGAGCTTCGACAGCGGACTGTTGGGGTCGCCCGCCTCGCGGATCATCGCCATGTATTCGGCGTGGTCGGTCACCGCCACGAAATCGAGCGGCCCGCCTGCAAGCCGGACTTCGAACCCGCCCGCGTGGCCGATCGTCTCCCCGCGGGCGAAACGGTAGGCGTCGTCCGGCGTCCGGCGGACGTTGAAGATGTAGGCGTCGTTGGACAGGTAGGTGTGGACGTGCAGGTCGCCGAAGTAGGCGTTGCGGTCGGCGCTCCACCCCGGCAGCCGGGCGGATGCAGGCGGGGCGGCCGAGGTCCCGTCGGCGGGCGTCTTGATCTCCGGGGCCGCGCCGCTGACGGCGGCGCCTCCTCCCACCAGGACCCCGGTCATGATCGCCGGGATCGCCGCCCGCCAGATCGACTTCATCGCCTGCCCCCTATTCCAGCACCAGCACGTAGTCGGCGCGCTTCAGACCGCGAACCGGTCGGAAATCCCTGACCGTTTCCCCGCCCGTCCGGCGGATGAGATCATCCAGTCTTGCACGTTCCGCGCCTGTGGACTCGCTGGCGATCCGCGCGGCCCGCGCAAAGTGCCAGACCGTCTGGGGCACGCAGCCCTTGCTCATGGTGACGCCGCGCCAGGGGAAGCGGATCGGCCCCAGGTTCGGGTGCACGTCGCGACGGCCTGCGGCTCCCACCGTCGAGCCGGACGGCCGCGCCTCGGCGAGCGCCCAGACGTCGAACGCGGCCCGCTGAGCTTCCAACTCGGGACGGACGTCCGCGAAGACATAGGCCAGCAGAGCTTCAAGCGAGGCTGGAATCTCATCGTGAGCGAAGTAGGCCTGGGCGACAGCGAACTCGGCATCCGCCAGGCCCGCCGTGTTCATCCGCTCGACCCATCGGGCCACGTTCGGGGCCCGGGTCCGCATGATCATGGCTGGAACCGGGTCGCGCCCGAGGTGCGCGAACAGCGGCGCCATCAGGCCGAAGTCCGCGACGCTCGGCCGGCCGCCCAAGAGATACGGATGTCCCTGCAGGTGGATGTCGAGGAGGTCCAGAAAACCCAGGTAGGATTCCTCGATGGCGGGGGCGGTCTCCGGCGAGATCCCCAGCCAGCCGAGAAAGCCGCTGAAATAGCCCATGATCTTGCGGCCGGCGGCCCTCTGCGCCTCGCGGTCGGGTCCGCTGTAGACGCCGCGGCCGAACTCGGCCTCGAGAAAGCCTTCCTGCTGTTCGCGATAGCTCCAGCGGTAGTGCATCGCGGCGGGCAGGAGAAACTCGGTCCCGTAGGCGTCAAGCACCTCGGCGATGAAGCGCAGCGTAGGCTCGCTGGGGGTCAGGGAGGTCCCGGCGTCGGCCTCAAGCCGGTCGATGATCGCCGTGGTGTCCTGCAGCATCTCCCCGTCGGGCGTTTCCAGAATGGGGACGACGCGCAGGCGTACGGTGGGGATGGCGACGTCGCGATAGCGGGCGTCGAAGGGTCGCCGCTCCTCGAATGGCAGACCCTTCTTGATCAGGTAGGCGCGCAGCTTGCCCGTGTAGAGCGAATGCGGCGTGCCCCACATCAGGTAGGGCCTGATCTCCTCCATGGTCAGAACGTCTTCGAGGCCCGAACGCCCCAGGTGCGAGGGGGCGCCACGAAGCCGCGGTAGAGCGTGGCGCCCGTGGCGGGCACGCGAACGCCGAACACCGCGTCCAGGACCTGCACGAACTTGGAGCCCCGGAAGTACTGCTCGTTCGTCAGGTTGTCGCCGAACAGGGCGACGTTCCAGCTCTTGTCCGGGCTCGTGAGCGCGATGCGGCCGCCGTAGAGCGTGTAGCGATCCTGGATCGCCTGCGGGTTCAGGTCCGGCGTGGCGTAGAGGCGATCGGTGTAGGCCATGTCGCCACGCACGGTCAGGGTGAAGCCGCCGCCGAACGGGGGCGTGGTGTACTCGACGCCGAGGTTGCCCTGCCACTTCGGCGCGTAGGTCGGCCGGCGGCCGGTGAGGTTCTGCACCGTCCGGCACGAGGTCGCCGAGTTGTTGCAGGCCGGGAGGCCCGGCGCGGCGACGTTCGAGGTGAAGACCGAGTCCAGGTAGGCCACGCCGAAGTCGATGGAGACCCCGTCGATCGGCTTCACCTGGCCCTCGATCTCGACGCCCTTGGCGCGGATCGAGCCGGCGTTGCGGATGATGAAGCTGACGCCGTCGAACGAGCGCTCCTGGAAGTCGTCCAGGTCGGTGCGATAGGCGGTCACGTTCAGGAGCAGGCGGCGGTCGAACAGCACCGACTTCACGCCCAGTTCCCAGTCCTTCGACTT
This sequence comes from Phenylobacterium sp. T106, assembly GCF_057219735.1. NCBI lineage: Bacteria > Pseudomonadati > Pseudomonadota > Alphaproteobacteria > Caulobacterales > Caulobacteraceae > Phenylobacterium > Phenylobacterium sp. T106. Next base: position 569,457 of record NZ_JBXVWA010000002.1, read on the forward strand.
CTCGGAGTCGAAGAGGCGCTTCTGGCCGAGGACGCTGGCCCCGCCGGCCGAGTTCAGGCCGCCCGACTTGTAGCCGGTGGAATAGGTGACGAACGCCATCACGTCGTCGGTGATGTGCCACGAGAGGTTGGCGCGCCAGTTCGGCTGGCTGTCGTCGAACTTGAGAGCGGTGGTCTCGGCGCCGCGCAGCAGGGCGGCGGCGGGGTTGAGCACGGTCTGCACGAAGCTGCCGGACTTCTTGTCCTTGGTCTCGCGGGCGCCGAGGATCAGGTCGACGGTGTCGGTCACCGCGAACGTGGCCTGGGCGTAGACGGCGTAGCTCTTGGCGTTCTGGGTGAACAGCCCCGGCGTGACGCCGATCTTGGGGCCGGCGTTGCAGGCGTTGACGAGCGCTGGCGCCGCCGCGGCCACGGCGAAGCTGCAGTACTGGCTGCCGAGGTTGAAGTTCTCGCCGATGTCGTAGTCTTCCTCGAAGAAATAGAGGCCCGCGACGAAGTCGAGTCGGCCGTCCAGCAGCGCGCCTTCAGGCGACAGCAGCTGCAGTTCGTGGCTCTGGGCCTGGCTCTTGAAGGTGGAGTCGCGGCTGACGAGGTCCAGGCGGGTCGAGACCACGTCGCCGTCGCGCTGCAGGTTCTTCCAGTCGCGATAGGCGTTGATCAGGCGCAGCGTGTAGTCGCCCGGCAGGTTGATGGAGAGGTCGCTGGTCAGGCCATACTGCCGGTCCTTCAGGTCCCGGTTGTTGACGCGGTAGTCGAAGGTCCGGCTGGGCGGATACGTCAGCTCGGCCAGCGGGGTGCCCGAGCGGGCGGCGAAGTTCGCGATCTGGGTCGGCGACAGCGTCGAGGTGTCGACCTGGTTCAGCGGGAAGCCGTCGCCGTTGGTCCGCGCGTAGTCGACGCGGCCGATCCAGGTGATGTTGTCCGACAGCTTCGCCTTGGCCGAGACGCGGCCGGCGACCGTGTCGCTCTCGCCGTAGGTCTTGCCGTCGAACAGGTTCTTGGCCCAGCCATCCGTGTCGTTCGCGGTGAGCGCCATGCGCACGGCGAACTGGTCGTTCACCGGCAGGTTCACGATCGCCTCGGCCTTGTGACTCCCGAACCGGCCGGCCTCCAGGACCGCCTTGCCCGAGAAGCTGTCCTGCGGCGCGGTGGTCCGCAGCGAGACGGCGCCGACCGTGGCGTTGCGGCCGAAGAGCGTACCCTGGGGCCCGCGCAGGACCTCCGCGCTCTCCACGTCGAGGAAGGTCGTCAGCATGGCGCCGGGGCGCGGGATGAAGACGCCGTCGATGTAGGGCGCGACGCTGGGGTCGATGGCGGCGTTGGAGCTGGCGCCGAAGCCGCGGACCCGGATCGACACGCCCGCGGACTGGGCGATGGTGTCGAAGCGCAGGTTCGGCACGACCTTCTCCAGACCCTTCACGTCGGTGACGTTCTTCGACTCCATCGCCTTGGCCGAGACGGCCATGATCGAGAGCGGCACGTCCTGGATGTTCTCGGCGCGCTTCTGGGCGGTGACCACCACCTCTTCGACGCCCACCGCCTCCTGCGCCGACGCGGCGCCGGCGGCCAGCACCAGCATCGAACTCGCGAGCCAGAAACGTTTCGTGCCGAACATGGTGTCTCTCCCCAAACGCTTTGGCCGGGCGCTTAGCGGCGCGGCGCCTTGCCGGGAAGCGAAAGAACCAGCACACAGCTATCGCCAAAGGCGATAGGAGAAGGGCCCTGGACATCCGTCAGATGCGCCACGTCCTGGCCATACACAGGGCCGGCAGCTTCGCCCGCGCGGCCGACGACCTGGGGCTGGCGCAATCCACCCTCTCGAAGAGCATCGCCCGCCTGGAGGACCAGCTCGGCCTGCGCCTGTTCGAGCGTTCCGGCTCGGGCGCGGAGCCGACGCCCATGGGCCTGGTGGTGGCCGCCCGCGCGGGTCGCATCATCGCCGAGGCCGAGCGTCTGCAGCGGGACGTCGAGCTTGCCGCGGCGGGTGAGGCGGGCGAGGTGCGCATCGGGCTGGGTCCGGCGCTGCGGCCGGCGTTCATGCCGCCCTTCGCCGAGGCGCTGGTGCGACGCTGGCCCCGGCTCAAGGTGACCCTCGACGTCGGCCGCCGCGAGCGCGTGATCGAGGACTTCCGCGCGGGTCGCTTCGACATGGTCATCGCCGCCCGCGCCGCCGAACTCGAGACACCTGACCTGGTGTCCACCGAGATCCTGCGCGAGCCGGTGGTCGCCCTGGCGGCGCCCGGGCATCCGCTCGCGCTTCTGCGGTCGATCGCCCCGGACGAGTTCCTCGCCCATCCGCACGTGGCGGCGAGCGCCGTGTCGATGCTCACCGCCCCCGGGGCGGCCACGGAGGTCCGGCCGACGCTGCCCGACGAGCCGCAGATCCAGTGCAGCGACGAGCAGGCGGTGATCGCCGTCGCCCGGGCGGGCCTCGCCACCGCCTTCCTCCCGCGCCACATCGCCGCCGCCGAGATCGAAGCCGGCCGCCTGGTCGTGCTGCCCCTGCGCTGGCGCATGACGATCCGCCTGATGGCGACCACCACGAAGGCGGCTCGCAGCTCGCCCCTGATCCAGGAGATCCTCCGGACCGCCCGGCAGGTGGCCGACGACCTCAGCCCGGCGTGACGCCTGCGAGGCGAGCGCTGCTGGCGCGGAGACGCAGGTTTGCTAGTAGGGGCCGATGAACGACCGGCCGGAACGGCAGCCGCCCGCCACGCGGGCCGACCTTCTGATGACGCGGCTGCTGATGCGCGTCTACTGGTTCGACGAGGCGCTTCAGACCGCGCTGAAGTCGGCCGGCTGGCCGCCGGTCACGCGCGGCCAGTCCCTGCTGTTCGCCAATGTGTCGGCGGGCGTCCACAGGCCGACGCGGCTGGCCGAGAACCTGGGCGTCACGCGCCAGTACATGAGCCAGATGATCGGCGAGCTTGCAGCCCGCGGTCTGCTGGAGGTGGGCCCGGACCCCGAGGACCGCCGCGCGCAGGTGGTGACCTTCGGCAAGGCGGCCATCCCGTTGCGCGACGCGGCGTTCCAGGTGCTGCAGGATCTGGAAGCCGAACTCGACGCGCGCATCGGCGCCGACGCCGTCGAGGCCCTGGGTCGCGCGCTGGCCGCCGACTGGGGCCCCCCGCCGCAGGTCGCGGCCCCGCCGATCCGATAGCCCGTCAGGTCAGCGCGGTGTTGGGCGGCAGGCCCACGAGCGCGCGTCCCTGAAGCTCCAGCGCCAGGTCGAGGTCGTAGACCACGTGGCTGGCCATGACGTTGACGTCGCGCTGCGCCCGCTGGAGCGGGTTATCCAGGGCGTGGGCGCTCGATCCCGAGGCTTCGCACACCTCGCGGATCGCCCTGCGGCAGGCGTCCATGACCCAGGCGATCTGGACTCGCAGGTGGATGCGCTGTTCGGCGGTCGAGGGGCTGCCCTGGTTGGCCACCACCATCACCTGGCGGGCGGCGTCGCGCAGGAGGACCTCGGCCGAGCGGACCTCCATGTCGGCGCGCGCCAGGCGCATCTGGGCCGCGGGCCTTTCCCCCTGCCGGGTGGTCGTCCCATGCAGCACGCGCACGTCCAGCCGCTGGCGGAAGGCGGTGACCGCCGAGCGCGCCAGCCCGACCGCCGGGATCACCGCCGTGATCCCCAGGAACGGCAGCATGGGCATGCGGTAGATCGGGTTGGGATGCAGCGCAGCCCCCGGCGCGCGGCCCTCGCGCATGTGGCCCATGTCGATCACCCGGTGCTCGGGTACGAACAGCTCATGGGTGGCGATGTCGTTCGAGCCCGTCCCGGCCATGCCGTCCATATGCCAGGTGTCGATGACCTGGGCCTCGGACGCGGGGAAGGCGAAGAACAGCATCCGCGGCGGCGCTTCGCCCGGGACCATCCCCGTCGCCAGGATCCAGTCGGCGTGCATCACCCCCGTGCCCCAGCGCCAGCGCCCGGTCAGCCTGTAGCCGCCGGGCACGGGCTCGGCCTTGCCGGGCGGCATGGTCACGCCGGGCGCGATGACATAGGGCCAGCCGCCGCCGAAGATTTCGTCCTGGGCGGCCTTCGGGAACTGCGCCAGCATCCAGTTGTGCTCGACGCAGAACGAGGCGACCCAGCCCGTCGAGGCGCAGCCCTCGCCCAGCGGCAGCATGGCGTCGATGAAGGTCTCGAGGTCGAATTCCAGGCCGCCGTAGGCCCGGGGCACGAAGTGGTAGAAGATTCCGCTGTCGCGCAGCGCCTGCCAGACGGAGTCCACCGGCCGGCGCAGGGCCTCGGCCTCGGCGGCGTGGGCGGCCAGCAGCGGCCTCAGCGCCTCGGCCCGGGCCACCAGCTCGGCCGGCGTGAGCGCGTCCAGGGCCGCGCGGCTCAGCCAGTCGCCCCCGGCGGGAATGCGGCGGTCCGCGAACTGCAGCGAGGTCATGTCGTCGGGCATTGCGGCCTCCTTGCGCACTTTGTCAGGTAACTTGACAAAGCTCGTCAAGCCGAAAGCTCCCTTTAGCTCGGCGCGTACCAGATCGGGGAGGCCCAGGCGCGTTCCTCGACGGTGCGGTCCGCGGCGGGGAAATCGCCGCACCGGCCCGCCTTACGGCACTGGTGCGCCGACCAGCGCGGAGTGGGCGCCTCGACGACGCGGGCGTACCAGTACGCCGGCTGGCCGGCGTCGAACGCCGGGTCGCGCCAGGTCGCGCAGACGCGCCCGCCCGGCGCGGTCGGGCCGCGCCAGACTGTCTCGACGCGCTCGTCGTAGCCGCCGTCGCGGCGCGTCGCGCCCTTGACGATCTCGATCCGCGCCAGAGGCGCGCGGTCGGCGATGGCCTCGATCCGGAAGGCCGGAGCCGCGCCGGCGGCCTCCAGGGTCCCGCCCATGGGAACCGCGGCCTGCAGGGCGCGCCCGTCCGCGCCCTCGCAGGCGAGGGGCGTCCGCCCGCGGGACGCGTGGACGCGCAGGGCGATGCGCGGACCGCTGGTGGCGTAGACCTCGCGCCGGCGCATCGCCGCGAACAGGGACTCGCGCGTGTTCTGCTCGGCCCACACGCCCACGACGCCGCCGGGGTTGAAGTCGAGCCGGCCCACGTTGCGCTCGAAGTTGTCGAGGCCGAACACCGTTCCCCGCCACTGCGCCTCATCGACGAAGCCGCCGAGGCCGGTGTGGGTGTCCGTCGATCCGACGAAGCCCACCTGCAGCGGGTTGCGGCGGGTCTGGGCCTGGGCCATCAGGCCCCGCCGCAGGAGGCCGCGGGCGTAGGTGGAGCGCGCCTTCTCCCACTCGGCCTGCGCGAAGTCGGCCAGGGGCTTCGGACGTGCGTGCGAGGTGATGTAGGGCTCAAAATCGCAGTCCTTGCTGGTCAGCCGGTCCGCGTACGGCGCCATGCATTCGCTGGCGCCCTTTTCCTGAGTGATCTCGACGAGCCGCTCGTAGCGGGTGCGCAGGGCCAGGTCGCTCTCGTCCTCGGTCTCGATGTCGAAGCTGAGCCCGTCGCCCATGTTCATGTTGTGCGGGATCGCGATGGCGTCGCAGCCGTCCTGCGGCCGGCACTGACGCGCCAGGGTGTTCCAGAGCTGCGAGACGGACGGATAGCGGATGTAGTCGATCGGGACCGCGGTGGTCTTCTCGTTGGCGAAGATGACGTTGCGGTGGTTGTGCGCCGCGCCGGGCGTGCCCGACCACTCGAAGCCGATGAAGGCGGTGAAGCGGCAGGGTTCGTTGGCGGCGTTGGCCTGCTGCTGCACGCGCGCCCACTGGCTGTCCCGCGCCGCTTCGCAGGCCTTCGGGTCCTGCCTGCAGAGCTCGGTGGGCTGAGGGCGGTCCAGGGTGATGGTCGGGTTCACGTAGTCGCGGAAGACCTGGCTGCCCGTCGCCTGGCTGCTCTTCGCGCGCAGGTCCTTGCAGACCGGATGGTCGGAGACCCGCGGGTCGGTGCAGGTGAACATCAGATCCAGCCACTCGGCGTGGTCGGTCACCGCCATGAAGTCGAGCGGCCGGTCCAGCTGGACGGGGCCCGCCGCGAGCCGGATCGACTCACCCTTGGCGAACCGGTAGGCGTCGGCCGGGGTCTGGATCGTGCCGTAGCCGTAGGCGTCGAGAGAAAAGGCGGTGTGGACGTGCAGATCGCCCCAGTAGACGCGCTTCACGCCGGGCTGCGCGCCGGGGCAGGGCCGCGCCTGAGCCATGGGCTCGGCGGCGGCGGGCGTCGCTGCGGGAGGGTCCGAGGCGCAGCCGAGCAGGGGGGAGGCGAGCAGCGCAAGCGGCAGGAGCCGCCGCGTCATCGCGCTCCGCCGGAAGACGCCGGCGCCGGGCAGCCTGCCGATCCACATCCCGCCTCTCCCTGCAAACGCGCGCCGGATCACGCTCGGGGCTGGCGCCGATTTAGTCAACAGACCTGACAGATCGCGATTTCGTCAGGTTAATTGACAAAGCCCGGAGCCCACGTAGCATCCCCGCTGAACGGCGTTCGGGGCCGTTCACAGGCCGGAGCCGTCGCATCACGCGATGGCGCGTCGGAGAACCGGGCCAGCTGGCCCGCCGGCCATACGGGGAGGTAAAATGTCTCGCACATCACGGTCGCCGTACCGGCTGACGTTTGCACTCGCCATGGCCCTCTCGGGCGGTGTCGCGGCGGTTCCGACGGTCTCCAGGGCCCAGGCGGCGGACACCCGCGACGCGCTGGCGATCGAGGAGGTGGTCGTCACCGCCCGCAAGCGCGAGGAGAACCTCCAGGAAACTCCCATCGCCATCACTGCGGTGGGCGGCGAGCAGCTGCAGGCGCGCGGCGCCGTGGACCTGACCGCGATCGAGACGCTCGCGCCGAACGTCCACTTCTCGGCGAACCAGCCCACCTCGGGCCTCTCGGGGGCGACGGCGGTGTTCATCCGCGGCATCGGGCAGCGCGACTTCACCATCAACATCGACCCCGCCGTCGGCGTCTACTTCGACGGCGTCTACGTCGGCCGCTCCATCGGGGCCCTCATGGACCTGGTCGAGATCGAGCGCGTCGAGGTCCTGCGCGGCCCGCAGAACACCCTGTTCGGCCGCAACACCATCGGCGGCGCGATCAGCGTCGTCACCAAGTCGCCCGCCGAGCAGTTCGGCGGCTCGATCCGGGTGTCAGGCGGCGAGGACACCTACGCCGAGGTGGCGGGCAGCGTGAACGTGCCGCTCTCCGAGACGGTGCGCGCCAGCCTCAGCGCCTTCTACCGCCACCAGGACGGCTTCGTGAAAGCCCTCCAGTACAACGACGTGAAGCTGGGCGAGGACGACGTCCGGGGGGCGCGCGCCAAGCTCGTGTTCGACTTCAGCCCGTCCGTCAGCCTGGAGCTCGCCGGCGACATCGCCCGCACGTCGAACACCCCCGGTCCCGTGGTCCCCGTGGTGCTGAACACCCTGCTGCCGGTGGGGACGGTGGGCACCGGCCCGTTCAACACCTTCTTCAACAACAGCCTGACCCTGTCGGGCGACGCGGCTTGCCGGACCACCGCGGGCCACGCCACCAACAGCCGCTGCTTCGGTTCGGTCTGGCTGCCCGCGTCGCGCTACGCCTCCAACGCGGTCTTCACCGACCGCAATGGGCGCAAGGTGGATCCGGACAACCAACTCGACACGAACGGGATCAGCGCGACGCTCACGGCCGACACGCCGCTGGGGCAGTTCAAGTCGATCTCGGCCTACCGTGACTTCGACGCCGTCACCTTCAACGACCTCGACTTCACGCCCTACCTGCTGTTCGCCAACAACCACCCCGAGTTCTCCCAGCATCAGTACTCGCAGGAGTTCCAGCTGGTGGGCTCGACCGCGAACGGAAAGGTCGACTACGTCCTCGGCCTCTACTACTTCGAGGAGAAGGGGCTCGAGCGGATCTTCAACCAGATCGTCACCGCCTTCAACGCGACGACGAACCCCGGCTCGCTCGCCCAGGACATCTTCCGCAACATCGACAACTCGTCGAAGGCCGCCTACGCGCAGGTGACCTACCACCTCACCGACGCGCTCAGCATCACCGGCGGCGCCCGCTACACCGAGGGGCGCAAGACCTTCAGGATCAAGAACATCCTGCCCAGCGGCGCCACCGACGGCCCCTATCGCGGGGTGAAGGAGGTCGAGCGGCTGACCCCCACGATCACGGTCGGCTGGAAGGCGACGCCCGACTCCTACCTCTATGCCACCTATTCGGAAGGCTTCCGGGACGGGGGCTTCGCCGCCCGCTTCCTGGGCGTGCTGCCGGCCAACCTGCCGTCCTACGATCCCGAGTTCGTGGAAGCCTACGAGGTGGGCTCGAAAAACGTCCTGTTCGACGGGCGCCTGCGCCTGAACGCGGCGGTGTTCCACACCAAGTACAAGGACCTCCAGGTCGACGCGACGGTCCCGCCGGCGCTGCAGATCTCCCAGCAGTCCACCATCCTCAACCTGGCGCAGGCCCGCATGCAGGGGGTCGAGGTGGAGTTCGACGGGCGCCTCACCGAGTGGCTGCGGGTCGATGGGGCGGTGGGCTACCTGGACGCCGACATCCAGAGCGTGCTCGGCGGCCGCGTGGCCTCGGGCGCGTTCGGCGTCACCACGGCCACCGATCTGCCCTACACGCCGAAATGGACCGCGAACCTGGGCGTGACCGCCACCACGCGGGTGGCCGAGATGGGCAAGCTCGCGGCCCGGTTCGACCTCAGCTACTCCGACACCCAGACCTCGGCCATCGACGGCAACTACGAGACCAAGCTGCGCTCGCGCAGCCACCTCAACGCCTCGCTCCGGTACACGCCGGACGGCGGCCGCTGGGAGGCCGGGCTCTACGTCCGCAACCTCACGAACGACCACTACTTCGTGCAGAAGACCAACATCCAGGCGCTGAACTCCGCGTTCGGGGCCCTGGGCCGCCCGCGCACGATCTTCGCCTCGGTGACCTACCGTTTCGGAAACTGAGCGGGCCGCTGCGGCCGGTCGACGGATCGCCGGCGACCGGCGCGGCTAGGTGGTGACGGCCGCGACCACCGCGTCCAGCACGGCCTGCGCCTTGGCGCGCATCTCGTCGTCGGTCGCGTCCTGGATCGGATGGTCGACCAGCACGTAGCGTGCGCCATCCATGCCCAGCATCCTGCGCTGGGCTTCGGCGGCCTCGGCGAACTCGCTGGACGCTATGGAGACGGCGGGCCGGCCCTGGATCTCGAACCACACGGTGTCGTGCAGACTGCACGTCGTGCATGATCCTCAATCGGCGAGGGCTTCGACCACCACGTTGCACTCGGCCTTGATCTTCAGCCGCAGGTCCGAGGGGCAGGGCTTGGCGAAGGTCGGCTTCGCGTAGCGCCGGATCTCGGCCTCGGGGAACCGGCCCGCCAGCAGGCGCTCCAGCTCGTCCAGCAGGACGTTGCCGCGCGGCTTCGAGATGTCGAGCAGGCCGATCACGCCGGGAGAATTGGCGGTCCGCGGCGTGATCTGCCGCGCGACGGGCACCCGCTCGTCTGTGGGATCCAGGATTGTCGTCATCGACGTCCTCCGAACGATGCCGCGAGGCTATCAGTCTTCGATTTTCTTGGAAACGACGGCCGAGCCCGCGGAGCCCGTCAGCCAGCCGTGGAAAGCCGCGGAGAACTTTCCGGCTTCCGAGCCCGCCACCACGATGTGGATGAACTTGCCGTCGGCGAACTTGGGCGCGGGCGAATCCAGCACCGCGTCGGTCATCTTCGCGGCGGACGCCAAGGGGATTCCGGCCCCCGACACCGCATTGGCGACCATCTCGCGGAGCGGCCGCGCCGTCACCGCCTGGATGCGCTCGCGCAGGCGGGCCTTGGGGTAGTCGCCCTGTGAGGTGAGCGTCTTCACATGCTCGGGGCAGACCACCAGCAGGGCGTCGACCGGGATCCGGTGGATCTTCGACAGGAAGACGCCCTCCAGCCCCAGGCCCAGCGTGCCCGCGATCTGGTCCGGTTCGCGGGACTCCTGATCGACGATCTGGACCGGACCGCTGGTCATGGCGAAGGCGGTGATGACCGAGTCCTCGCGGCCGAAGCCGCGCTCCACGTGCAGGGGCTCCCACGGCGAGCCTTCCTCCCACTCGGCGAAGCACATGGTGAACTTCATCGGATTGGAGAGGGTCGAGCGGTCGGTGCCGCCGGGCCTGGCCCCCCCGACGTTGCGCACCACGAGCCGGACGGCGCGGCCGATCGTGGCGTTGGCGCGGTTGCCGTTGCCCAGGGCGGCCTGCTTCATGTTCATGCCGATGCGGTGACGGATGGGGCCGTTCACGATCAGCACGGGGGCGGCGCCCATGGTCGTGGCGTTCACGCCGTGGATGTTGAACTCGTCGGTGCAGACCGCCTCGACCCCCGCCAGGACGACCGGCAGGTACTCGGGCTTGCAGCCGGCCATCACGGCGTTGATGGCGACCTTCTCCACCGTCACCGGAGCCATGCTGGGCGGGACGATCGCGACGATGTCCTGCGGCGACCGCCGCGTCCCCGTGAGCATGCGTAGCACGCGCTCGGGCGTTGGCGCCACCAGCGGCAGGCCGTCCGAGAAGCCCTGATCGAACATGAACTCGTCGATGTCGTCGGACGGCGCGACCTCGATGCGTCGCGCCCGTATCGGGCTGCCGTCGGCTTCCGCGAGCAGGCGGTCGTGGATCTCCGGATCGAGGTGCTTGGAGCCGCATCCCGGCCGCCAGTCGGGGAGTTGCGGCCAGTCCACGGCGGGTGGCGGCAGGGCCAGCTCCGCGGAGATCCGCTGGGCGAGCTGCCGCCACTCCTCGCGGACGAATCCTTCCAGGGGCGCGCCCGGTTCCTGGCCTGGAGCGATCCAGTACACGGCAGGCACGATGTCGAAGCCCCACGCCAGCGACGTCCTCAGCGCACTGTCGTCGAGGATCGGCAGGGTCAGGCCGTGACGGTCCTTCAGGATCGCATTGCCGTCGGCGGTCTGGCCCACCATCCAGACGTCCGCGGCGTCGGCCCATGCGCGGTGGAACGCCTCCAGCACGGGCGCGGTCAGGTTGCAGGTCGCGCAGTCCTCCTTGACGAAGGCGATCAGGCTGGGGCGGCCGGTCGGAAACCGCCGAGGCTCGCCGGCCATGTCGGGCAGGGAGAAGGCCGTGGCGGTCATCGGGCTGTCCTCATGTTCGCACGCGTGCGCGGGGCCGCATCTGGCGGAGGCGGATGGGAATCGAACCCACCACACGCCTTGTCGACGTGTCGCCGGTTTTGAAGACCGGGGAAGCCACCAGACTCCAGTCACCTCCAGGGTGCGACACTAGGCTGGGTTCCGTGGCGTCCCGAAGCGCTTTCGCGAAACTCGACGATCCGGCGCACGTCGCCTTCGCGGACCGTGTCCCCGCGGGCGTCCAGGAATTCCAGGATCGGGACGATGAACTTGCGCGACGTGCCCAGGGCTTCCCGCGCGGCGCCGGTGGGAAACGCGGCGGGCGGCGGAAAGGCGGCGCGCAGCCTGGCGAGCGCCTCGTCCAGGGCGGCCACGTGGAACACCAGGGTCTGGCGCAAGGCGTGGTTCCGCAGGCGCGCCAGACGGTCGAGGTCGATCAACAGCTCGACCAGCGCCGCGTCGTCGCTGCCCGGCGGCGCAAGCACGGCCAGGTCGGGCGGCGATGCACCGCCCTCGCGGATCTGGCCCTCCAGCTGGCGCAGGCGTGCGAGCGCCGTGGTGGAAAGCCGCGCCAGCGGGTCGTGCGAGGCCAAGGCCACCCGCGCGCCGTTCAGCCTGATGTCGCCGTCGCGGACGAGCTGTCGTTCCACGTGATCCAGGAGGTCCCGGGAGGTCGTGCGGCCGAAGCCGGCGCGGATCGCAGCGACCTGCGCCCACGCCCGGTCCGGGTCCGCGCGATGGGCCTCGGCCAACCGTGACCGGTAGGCCTCGCGTGTGGCGTCGATGACGGCGGGCGAGGCCAGCAGGTCGGGCGCGAGTTCGCGGAACGCTCCCAGCCGGGCCCGGACCTCGGCCGCCGGCCGCCGCGAAAGCCGCGCCGCTTCCGAGGTCGTGAGAACACCGCCGTCGCGGCGGGCCAGCAGCTCGGCGATCTGGTCGAGGTCCCCCGCGGCTGCGGCTTCCAGAAGTTCGCTGCGCGCGCCGGCGTCTCCCCGCAGCCTCGGCGCCACGGGATCCAGCACCACGGCGCCGCCGATCGTCTCGGCAGGGGAGGGACGGCGCAGCACCGCGCGCTGGCCCGCGAACGCCGCCACCGGCGACGTGAAGCGAAGCTGCGCCAGGCCCCGTGCGCCCGGCGTCAGCGCACCGTCGGCCAGCAGCCGCACCTTCGCCAGGTCCTGCCGCGCGCCCCACATCACCCGAACCTCGTCGCCCGATTTCAGGGGCCGGACGCTGTCCGCCGCCAGCCCGAGCTGAACATCGACCAGCAGGCTGGGTGCGAGGGCGTGCGGCGTGCAGAGGATGTCGCCCGCGCGGACCTCGTCGAGCGTGACGCCGCGCAGCGCCGCCGCGACGCGTCCGCCCGGCGCCGCGCTTTCCACCGCGGCGCCGTGCACCTGCAGCTGGCGCAGGGTGACCTGCACGCCCGAGGGCATCAGCATAGCCGGCGCTCCCGTTCGCAGGGGCCCGCCGTGGAGCGTCCCCGTCACCACCGTGCCTGCGCCGGCCACCGTGAAGACCCTGTCCAGCGGCAGGATCGCCCCCGGCGCCGGCTCGGGTTCGGGACGGCGCGCGACGAGGGCCGCCAGGGCCTCGTGCAGGGCCGCGAGGCCCGCTCCGGTCTGCGCGGAGCATGCGATCATCGGCGCGCCCGCGAGGAACGTGCCTTCGACCTCGGCGGCGATGCGCGAGCGGACGGCGGCGGCGTCGTCATCGCCGAGCAGGTCCGACTTGCTGATCGCGACGATGCCGGCGCGCAGGCCCAGCAGTTCGGCCACGCGCAGGTGTTCCCGGGTCTGCCGGCCGAAGCCCTCGGTCGCCGAGACCACCAGGAGGGCCGCGCGCGCGCCGGTGGTCCCCATCACCATCGCCCGGATGAAGTCCTCGTGCCCGGGCGCGTCCAGGAAATCCACCGCGCCGTCCGGGTAATCGCGCCAGGCGTAGCCGAGCGTGATCGACAGGCCCCGCGCCTTCTCCTCCGCCAGCCGGTCGGTCTCGATCCCGGTGAGGGCCCGGACGAGCGCGGTCTTGCCGTGGTTCACATGGCCGATCACCGCGACGCTGAGGGAGGGTCCAGGGCCCATGGCGACGTCCCTACGCAAAAGCGCGCCGGCCGTCATCCGACCCGGCGCGCCTTGCCCGGCGCCCGCCGGACTCCTTACTGTCGCGCGCTGCCCGGAGGAGCTCGATGACAGCCGCGTCCGACGCCCGGAACCCGGATCCGCGCCGCCGCCTGCCGGCCGTGGGGACGGTTTGCGCGGACCCCGCGGCGTCGGCGCTGACGCACAGGTTCGGCGCGACCGCCGTCGTCGCAGCGGTGCGGACGGTGCTGGACGAGACCCGGGGCCGGCTCCGGTCGGACCCCGGCGGCGTCCCCACGATCGCCGAGCTTCTCGCCGCCTGCGCCGCCAGGCTGGAGGCCCGCGCGCGGGCGACCCTGGTCCCGGTGATCAACGCCACGGGCGTGGTCATCCACACCAACCTCGGCCGCGCGCCCCTCGCGCCCGAGGCCGTCGCGGCCATGGAGGCCACGGCGGGATACGGCAATCTGGAACTGAACCTGGACACCGGCCGGCGCGCCTCGCGCCACGACCATCTCGACGCGCTCATCGCCGAGCTTTCCGGCGCCGAGGCCGGGCTGGCGGTGAACAACTGCGCCGGGGCGGTCCTGCTGGCGCTCGCGGCCGTCGCGGACCGCGCGCCGGTCATCGTGTCGCGCGGCGAACTGGTGGAGATCGGCGGCGGCTTCCGCGTGCCCGACGTGGTGGCGCAGAGCGGTTCGCGCCTCGTCGAGGTCGGCGCCACCAACCGCACTCACCTGCGCGACTACGAACAGGCGCTTCGGGAGCACCCGGATGCGAAGGTGATCCTGCGCACCCACCCCAGCAACTTCCGCATGACGGGGTTCACCAGCAGCCCTTCGCTGGACGCTCTCGCCCGCTTCGCGCACGCCCACGGCCTGCTGCTGATCGAGGACCTGGGCGGCGGCGCCCTGATCGACCTTGGCCCCTATGGGATCCCCGACGAGCCCACGGTGCAGGCCAGCCTCCGCGCCGGCGTCGACCTCGTGCTCTTCAGCGGCGACAAGCTGCTGGGCGGGCCGCAGGCGGGCATCGCCGCGGGCTCCCGCGATCTCGTCGACCGGCTGGGCCGCCATCCCCTGGCCCGGGCGCTACGCCTCGGCAAGCCGTCGGTCGCGGCGCTGGCCGCGACGCTGCGCCTGTACCGCGCCCCCGCCGACCCCACTCAGCGGATTCCCGTGCTGCGAATGCTGACCGAGCCGCTCGCGGCGATCGCCGCCCGCGCGGAAGCCCTGGCCTCGCGGATCGCCGACGTGCCTGCGCTCGAGGCGGCCGTCGAAGAGACCCAGGGCTATGCGGGCGGGGGCGCGATGCCGATGCTCCCGCTGCCGGGCCGGGCGGTGGCGCTTCGGAGCCGCCGGTTCAGCCCCGACGACCTCGCGCGCCGGCTCCGCAATGGGGCGACGCCGGTTCTCGGCCGGATCGAGCGAGATCTCCTGCTGCTGGAGCTGCGCACCGTGTCGGACGCCGAACTGCCGGCCCTCGCGGCCGCCATCGCCCAGGCGGCGTGACGCAGCGCGCACGCGCCCGGGCGGCGCCCGAGGTCGGCGCCTAGAGCAGGCCGACCGTGTCCTGGAGCGCCGCGCAGGTGGCGAGCAGCGCCGTGGCGACGCGGGCCTCGTCCTCCTGGGTGACCCGCTCGACGGGCGCGGAGATCGAGATCGCGGCGGCGGGCGATCCCGTCCGGCCGGGGATCGCGCAGCCGATGCTCACCACGCCCGGCGTGTCCCGTGAGATCGCGTAGCCCCGGCGGCGGGCTTCTTCCAGGTCGCGCACGGTCTCGTCCAGAGTAGCCTCGCGCCGGTCGCCGGCATGCGCCAGCGCCCGCGCCGCGGCGTCGCGGAGGTCGGCGGCCTCGGCCAGCATGGCGCGGCCGCCCGACGTCAGCAGCGCGGGAACCCGGCTGCCGGGGCGCGCGGAGAAGCGGGTGGGGCGGGGCGAGACGAGCCGCTCGAGGTACAGGACATCCTCGCCGGACGGGACCAGCAGGCTGACGGTTTCGCCCACCTCCCGGTGCAGCGACTGCAGGAACGAGGCCGCCGCGCGCTTCACGGGGTGCTCGAAGACGATGGCCGAACCCAGTTCCCACAGCTTCAGGGACGCCCCGTACCGCCCTGTCTCGGCCTCCTGGATCACGTAGCCCAGGGCGACGAGCGTCTGCAGGATCCTGTGCGCGGTGCTCTTCTGCAGGCCGACCTGCTCCGACAGGCGGGACAGTCGCACCGGCGCCCCGGCCGACGCCAGCGCCTCGAGGATCGCGAGAGACCGGGAGACGGCCTGGTCCATACTGTTCCTTCGATGAAATGCCGAGACGGGGCGATTGACTCGAAAGGACGTCCGGTCAGAGAATGCCGTCAGTCAATACGTCGTTCCGTAGAACGGAACAAGCGGCGCTGGAGGGAGAGCCGATGTCGTTGCGTGGACCCACCCGTCGCTCCGCGCTTGCGGCCGGCGGCCTGGCCGTGGCCGCCGGGCCCTCCTGGGCGCAGTCGGAGTCCATCGTCGAGACCACCGAGGGGAAGTACCGGGGGCGCGTCAGCGACAGGATCCACGTCTTCAAGGGCATGCGCTACGGCGCCTCGACGGCCGGGGCAGGCCGGTTCCGTCCGCCGCGTCCGGCCGAGCGGTTCGCCGGCGTCCGCGACGCGCTGGACTACGGCGACCAGACGCCCCAGGTGCGCTCGAGCCTCGCCGACCCCGGACCGATGAGCGAGGACTGCCTGCGGATAAACGTCTGGACGCCGGGCCTGGGCGACGGGCGCAGGCGGCCGGTGCTGCTGTGGTTCCACGGCGGCGGGTTCGAGGCGGGCTCGGGCTCGGCGCCGATCTACGACGGGACGCGGATGGCCCGGCGGGGCGATGCGGTGATCTGCACGATCAACCACCGCCTCAACGTCTTCGGCTTCTGCGATCTGTCGTCGTACCTGGGCGAGCCGTTCCGGCAGTCGGGCAACGTCGGCTACCTCGACCTCGTGGCCGCCATGCGATGGGTCCGCGCCAACATCTCGGCCTTCGGCGGCGACCCGGCCAACGTGATGATCTACGGGCAGTCGGGCGGCGGGCGGAAGGTGAGCATCTGCTACGCAGGGCAGGACGCGGCCGGGCTGTTCGCCAAGGGCGTCGTGCAGTCGGGCTCGCACCTGCTGATCCAGACCCCGGAGCAGTCCGGCGCGCTCACGGCGTCTCTGCTGAAGACGCTCGACATCGACCCGAAGAACGCCGCGGCCCTGCTGGAGGTCCCGCAGGAACGGCTGACGGCGGCTCAGCGCGACGTCATCGTCAAGGCAGGCTACCGGTTCGAGCCCGTGCTGGACGGCGTCACCTTCACGGCCCATCCGTGGATCCCGAACGCGCCCCAGCGGACGGCCCGGGTCCCGCTGATGCTGGGCACGACCCGGACCGAGCTCTCGAACCAGCTTGGACGGGATCCGGCGGTCTATGCGCTGGATGACGCGGCCCTGAAGGCCCGGCTGAGGACCTTCCTGCCCGCGCCGGACCTGGACGAGGCGGTCGCCGCTTTCAGGGCCGCAAACCCGGCTGCGTCGCCCACCGAACTCTACTTCCTCATCACCTCCTGGCGGTCGTACATCCTGAACGCCACCATCATGGCTGAGGCGCGGGACACGCTGAACGGCGCCCGGAACCCCACCTGGATGTACCAGGTCACCTGGCGCTCGCCGGCCGAGGGCGGCCGCCGGATCAGCCAGCACACGCTGGACCTGCCGTTCATGTTCGACAACGTGGCGCGGGCGCCTCATCTGACCGGGCCGGAAAGCGCCGAGACCCGGGCCATGACCGAGGCGATGGCCGGCGCCTGGCTGGCCTTCGCGCGCTCGGGCGATCCGAACCACAAGGGCCTGCCCCATTGGCCCGCCTACGACCGCGCGCAGCGGCGGACGATGCTGTTCGAGACGCCCGCGAAGGTGGTCGCCGATCCCTTTGCGGCCGAGCGCCGGTTCATGGCGCGATACGAGCCGGTGCGCGCCACCGCGCGGAGTGAGTAGGGCGATGACCTCGGCCTCGCGTCGCGGCCTCCTGGCCGGCGCAACCGCCGCGGCGCTCGGATCGCTGGCGCCCGAGGCTGCGGCGCAGCCGCTGCAGCCGCAGGTGACCCCCGCGCTGAGCCGCTTCGTGGCCGCCAGCCCGTCTGCGTCCATCCCCGAGGACGTGCGCGAAGCCGGCCGGCTCCACATCCTGGACACCCTGGCGTCGATCGTCGCCTGCCGCGACCTGCAGCCGGCCGTCCTGGCCCGCCGGTTCGCCGAGCAGCAGTCGGGCGCGCCCCGGCGCAACGCCGCCACTATCCTGGGGACGCAGTCGCGGGCCGCCCTGATCGACGCCGTGTTCGCCTCGGCGATGACCGGGCACGCCGCCGAGATCAACGACTTCATCCCGTCGGCCTTCGTGCAGCCGGGTCCGCCCATCGTATCGGCCGCCGTCGCCCTGGCTGAACAGCGCGGGCTGGGCGGGGATGCGGTGCTCCGGGCGACCATCACCGGCTACGAGCTGGCCAGTCGCGTCCCCAAGGCGCTGGGCCTGCGCAATCTCAACCGCAGCGGCCTGGCGAACCACGGGATCGGCCCGGTGTTCGGCGTCGCCGCCGCCGCGGCTTCGATGATGCGCCTGCCCGAGCCCCGCATCCCCGACCTCCTGACCTACTGCTCCCAGCAGGCGGCCGGCTCCTGGCAGTGGCTGCTGGACGTGGAGCATGTGGAAAAGGCCTTCGTGTTCGCCGGGATGGGCGCCCGCGCGGGGCTGCAGGCGGCGCTGTTCGCGGAGCTCGGCTTCACGGGGGTGCGGAACAACCTGGATCAGCCCGGCGGCTTCCTGGACCAGGGCGTCTTCAAGGGGCCGGACAGCGACCTCGACCGGAGCCGCCTGATCGACGGCCTGGGCCAGCGCTGGGAGATGTCGCATGCGGCCTTCAAGCGCTATCCGACCGGGGGCCCGACCCAGCCGGCGGTCGAGGGCCTGCTGAAGCTGCTGCGGGAGCTGCGCGCCGAGACGGTGCGGCAGGTCAGGATCGAGATGCCCGGCCGCTGGCAGGCGTTCCGTGACGCCGAGATGCCGGCGCTGAACCTGCGCTACCTCACCGCGATCATCCTCATCGACCGCCGCCTGGACTTCGTGTCGGCCCAGTCGCTCGAACGGATGCGGACGGACGCGGCGGTCCACGCGCTGATGGGCCGGGTGGAGATCGCGCACGACCCGGCGCAGGAGACGCCGCCGGGGCAGCCGCGTGCCGAGTCCGCGCGGGTGATCGCCACCGATGCGTCCGGCGGCCGCCGCGAGGCCTTCGTGCCCTATGTGCTGGGCTACCCCTCGCATCCCATGGCCCGCGCCGACGTGGAGGCCAAGGCCTTCGACCTCATGGCGCCGCGCCTGGGGAGCCGGCGCGCGCGCGAGGCGATCGCCCGCTGCCGCGAGATCGAAACCGTGAGGTCGGGCGCCGAACTCGTCCGCCTCATCGCCAGCTGACCGGAGACCTGCCATGACGCATCCGAACGTCCACCGCCGCGCCCTCCTGGGCGGGGTCGCCGCCAGCTTCGCGGCCGGGGCCGGGCGCGCGGCCGTGGGCGACATCTTCCCGATCGTGGAGACGGCGGACGGCAAGCTCCGGGGCCTGGTTTCCGGCGGGATCAAGGTGTTCAAGGGCGTGCCCTACGGCGCCGACACCTCGGGCCCCAATCGCTTCCGCCCGCCCCAGCCGGTGAAGAATTGGGCGGGCGTGCGCGACGCGCTCGACTACGGCAACGTCTGTCCGCAGACGCCGGGCGACCGCCGCCGCGACTACGCCAACCTGATCTTCCTGGACTACCAGCCGGGCGGCATGGGCGAGGACTGCCTCAACCTGAACCTCTGGACCCCCGACCTGTCGCCCACGGCGAAGAAGCCCGTGATCGTCCGCTTCCATGGCGGCGGGTTCTACGGCGGGTCCAGCAATTCCCCTGGCATGGATGGCGAGATGCTGGCGCGCTACGGCGACTGCGTGGTGCTGTCGGTGAACCACAGGCTGAGCGCCTTCGGGTTCCTCCACCTGGCCGACTCGGGCGCGCCGACCGACTTCGCCCAGTCGGGGATGGCCGGGATGCTGGACCTGGTCGCCTGCCTGCGGTGGGTGCGGACCAACATCGCGGCGTTCGGGGGCGACCCGAGCCGGGTGATGATCATCGGCCAGTCGGGCGGCGGGGCGAAGGTCAGCGGACTGATGGCGATGCCGTCGGCGCAGGGCCTCTTCCACCGGGCGGTCCAGATGAGCGGCGCGATGCTTCGCGTGGCGCCCCGCGACCGGGCCAAGGGAACCGCGGACGCCCTGCTCAAGGCCGTGAACCTTCGCGGCGGCGACGTGCGCAGGCTGCAGTCGATGCCGTTCTACGATCTCCTCTCGGTCCAGGCCGACCTGGAGGCCTCGGCGCGGTCGCGGGGCGAGGCGCCCTCGTCCTTCACGCCGGTGCTGGACGGCGTGGCGATGCCGCGTCACCCGTTCGACCCGGACGCCCCGGCCATCAGCGCCGACGTTCCGATGATCGTCAGCACGACCCTGGACGAGCGCAGCTACCGCCAGGCCAACTTCGACGAGACCTGGGAGGGCCTGAAGGCCGCGCTCGGTCCCCGACTGGGCCGCGACGCCGACGAGATCATCCGGATGTACCGCGAGGAGGACGCGAAGGCCTCGCCCTATCTCCTCCAGGCGCGGATCATCTCGGACATGGGCCGCGGCGCGAGCTTCGCGATGGCCGAGCGCAAGGCGGCGCTGGGGAAGGCGCCCGCCTACGTCTACCTGTGGAAGGCGGCGAGCCCGGCGTGGGGCGGCCGGTATGGCGCCACGCACGGCGTCGACGTGGGGCCCAGCAGCCGCGAGATCCGCGGCGCGCTGCAGGGGCCCAACCCGGAGAGCCAGAGGCTGGCCGACGAACTGTCGTCGGCCCTGGTGGCGTTCGCGGCCACGGGTCGGCCCGACGGCAAGGCGCTGGGCCCATGGGCTCCCTACGACGCGAGCCGTCGCGCCACCATGGTGTTCGATCAGCCGAGAAGCGGCTTGGCGGACGATCCGCGCGGCGCGTTCCGCCGGCTGTGGGCGGCTCGCGCCGCCCAGTCGGCGGCGGGCTGATGCGCCGGGGCCTCGCCGCGGCCGTCGCCGCCCTCGCCGCCGTCGCCGTCGCCGCCGGCGCGGAGCCCGTGCAGGTGTCCACCAGGGCCGGCGTGCTGGTGGGCGAGAGCCGCGACGGCGTGCGCGTGTTCAAGGGCGTGCCCTATGCGCAGCCGCCCGTCGGCCCGCTGCGCTGGGCGGCTCCGCGACCGGTGGCCTGGAAGGGCGCCCGGCCCGCGGTCGCGTTCGCCCTGCCGTGCCTGCAGCCCGACGGCGTGGACGGCCGGCGCAACGGCGGCGGACATTCGGGCCCGTCGTCCGAGGACTGCCTCTACCTGAACGTCTGGGCGCCGGCCGCCGCGAAGAAGGCGCCGATCATGCTCTGGCTCTACGGCGGCGGCGGCACCATGGGGGGCGGCCACCTGCCGGCCTACAGCGGCGACGCCTTCGCGCGGGACGGCGTCGTGCTGGTGACGATCAACTACCGGCTTGGCGCGCTGGGCGGCTTCGCGCACCCGGCGCTGACGCGCGCCGGCGAGGGCTTCGGCAACTACCACCTGCTGGACGCGATGGCCGCGCTCCGCTGGATCAAGGCGAACGCCGCAGCGTTCGGCGGCGACCCCGCGAACATCACCGTCTTCGGCGAGTCGGCCGGCGCCACGATGGTGGCGAACCTGATCACCAGCCCGATGGCGAAGGGCCTGTTCGCCAAGGCGATCATCCAGAGCACCGGATCGCTGCCGACGCCCGCGACCCCCCTGAAGGCCGCCGAGGCCAGGGGCGCCGAGGTGGCGACCCTCCTGGGGCTGCCGGGCGCCGAGGCCAGCGCCGAAGAGCTCCGGGCGCTGCCGGCCGACCGGATCATCCTCGACCGCCGCACGGGCTTCGGCCACCGCACGATCCTCGACGGCCGGGTGAAGACCCAGTCGATCATGGAGGCCTTCTCCGCCGGCACGGCGCTGGATGTCCCGCTGATGATCGGCACCAACAGCGACGAGGGCCGCCTGAGCGGCACGCAGCGGGTGGCGGCCTACGCCATGGGCGGCGCGCCGGTCTGGCAGTACTTCTTCGACTACGTCCCGGAGTGGCGACGGGCCGAACAGCCGAACGGCGTCCCCCACGCGGGCGAGATCCCCTACGTCTTCGACACGCTCTCGGCGGACCGGGCCGGCGCGAGGATGACGCCCAGGGACCACGCCGTTGCGGCGCGCGTGCACGGCTGCTGGGTGGCGTTCGCCAGGGCGGCCGCGTCCGCACGCTCGCTCGCCTGTGCGGACGGCTTCGAATGGCCGGCCCGCAGCGATGCGAACGGCGGCGCCGTCGCGATCTTCGAGGAGCGCCCGAGGCTGGGCGTCGCCTCCGCCCTTCGCTCCCCGCCGAACGGCGCCAAGCCCGGCCCGACCAGCCGGGACGAGGAGTAGCCCCGCCGAGCGCCGCCGCCCGGCGGCGCAGGCCCCCTGCGAACATGCGCCTCGCGCGACGCTCAGCGCTTGGTCGCGTGGCGCAATGAGGCGGTGGCCGGGAGAACCAGGCGCGCAAGGTCTTGTTTGCCTAAGGACCGGACGTCTCCGACCGTTGGCCCAGGGCAAGTCCCCGAGCCAGGGAAGTTGAGCGGCCGAGCGCAGCGAGTCTCACCACCCGGGCGTCAGAAGCACTGCAGAATCATCCAGATCTTCGAGAAATCACGAGCGCGCGCGTCCTGCTCACGGATCCAGAAATAGAGCATGCCGGTATCGCCCCACATCATGCCGGCGTCGTTGTCCGTATCGACCTGGAGAAGCAGCCGCCAGTCCGCGGAAGACGTTCCGCCACTAGGCTTCGGGCCCGTGCGCCAGCGATCCAGTCCCTGCGTGACCTGCTGGCATTGCGCCTCCATATCGTCCGCTTGCACGGGACGAGGGAATCCACCGACCTGATGAACGGGTTCTGTCGGTTGGAGCGCCTCGACCGCAGCTTGCACAGCGAGCCTTTCCGCCTTCGTCATTCCCCTCCAGTCGAGACCGAGCCGATCCTCTGATGGAAGCGAAACGGCTGGCGAGAACTGGACAGGATGTCCTCGGAACTTCTCACCTTCACCAAGGTCGGCAGGCTCTACGGCCGGCTTCGGCTCACCCACCTCATAGACGACGGCTGCACTGCCCGCGTCCTTCGCCTCCATGCCCCAAGAGCCATGCTCGAGTTCGTAGAAGAACATCAGCCGTCCGTTGTCCGGCAGCCAGTCGGGTCCGTCCGCAGCCCTCAGCTCCGCGAGA
The DNA here is from genome assembly GCF_057219735.1 of Phenylobacterium sp. T106. NCBI lineage: Bacteria > Pseudomonadati > Pseudomonadota > Alphaproteobacteria > Caulobacterales > Caulobacteraceae > Phenylobacterium > Phenylobacterium sp. T106. The sequence continues at coordinate 591,945 of NZ_JBXVWA010000002.1, forward strand.
TCAAGCTGCGCGACGCAGGAGAGGGGGCGGCCCTCGTAGCGCGGCCATGGGCCGGCGAGGTCCGGAACACCGCCCAGGCGCGAGTTCCCAGACCCGCCCGACGATATGCGAACGCACGGCTGCGCCAACGCCTGCAATCGAGCGACGATGGCGTTGGCGCGTTCCGCGGGATCGCGCGGTGGATCGATGGCTTTTTTCCCAAAGGGGCTTAGCAGCCTCTTGAAGAGCGACATGTCGCATCCCCCGCGAACCATTCACTCGGATAGTCTAGAACAAAAAAAGAACAACGCAACCTCCGGGAATCGGCGGCGGCTGCGCCCGTGCGGCCGCCACCGACCTCGGCTATTCGCGGCGCGGCGGGGGCGGCGCAGGCGGGCGGGTCAGATTCTCCCACGCGTCAGCAGCATAGGAGCCGATGGCGGTCGGAAACGTCTTTTGCCAATCCGTCGTGCCGTGCCAGGCCCTCATGATGGGGTTGAACCGCGGCTTGCCGTTCCAGGCGCCGTGCAGGCGACGATGCGTCTCCTGAGGCAACGTCTTGAGCAGCGCCGGGTTGTTCTTCCAGCTCTGCGCGGAGCGGCTTAGGCCGTTGAGCGCGACAGTGTGGTGGATCTCATCGCCCTTGCCCGCAAGGCCGGCCCGGCGAATCCGCTTCGCCGTGGCGCCTGCGCTCATCGATTTCTTCGTGACAAGGCCAATTCCCTTGGTCGCCGCCCTCGTACCCTTGACGATCGCGCCGACCGGCAAGGCGTCGGCAACAGCCATGGTAGCGTTGAACGCGGCGCCGCCGTAGTTCCCGTCCTGAAGGTCGGCAGCGGCCTCCCACGCTGGACCAACGACGGGGATGAAGGATTGCAGGGTGGTCGGCCGCTGAATCTTCGGAGCGTCCTGCAAAGCCCCCAATGCGTCCTGCGCCAGGTCGAGGGGCGAGCGCACGCCGCGATACTCAGCTTCCCGCTGTGCTCTGATCTTGGCCATGTCCCTGTCGTAAAGTTCGCCGGCTGGATCCGGCACGCTCCGCGGTTCACCGCGCGGCATTCTTCCCATCAGATGTCTCCATGAGGCTGGTGCGCCGCTCAAGGCGGGCTGTGCCCGCGCGGCTTCCCCGCACAGGCCTGAAAGCTCAGATGACCGGAATCTTGGCGGCTCGACGTGTCCGCTGCGCGGGTGACAAGGCGCTGATCCTGACCGGATCAGAGCACATCGCGGCGAATCTGTCAAGAACAGAAGCAGAACTTCATCGACCCGAGCAGGTCTTGAAGCACGCGTGAGGAAGACGCTTCGCGCCGCCCACGGCGTCGCACGCGCCCAACGGCGCCCACGTGACGCGCGGGCGTCTTGTCATCCATTGGCGGGAAGGTGTCTTCCCAGGATATCGGGGAGAATGAATGGTCGGAGTGGCAGGATTTGAACCTGCGACCCCCGCGTCCCGAACGCGGTGCTCTACCAGACTGAGCCACACTCCGACTTGGAGGAGGGGCTTATAGAGGAGGGTTCCGGGCCTCGCAAGCGCGCGGAAAACCGGCGCCGTCAGAGGCGTTGCATCCGTCGGTCCGGTAGGCTATTTCCCCCGCTCCCGAGGGGGTGGACCCCCTCCGGTGACCGTTCCTGCTGGGGAATGGTGTAATGGTAACACAGCGGTTTTTGGTACCGTTATTCTAGGTTCGAGTCCTAGTTCCCCAGCCACGGCTTTCCGACCGGCCGCCCACGCGGGCGCTCCTGACGGCGGACCACCACTCACGGTTCATGCGACAGCCCGTCACACGTGAATCTACCTAAGGATTCGTCACGGATTTCCAGCCCGCGAATCACTGTGGTTCTTTCTCGTTAACCATAGTGAACACCGGCGGAAGGACGCGGTGGAGAAGGCTTCGGACGCCCCGTGAAGGGCTGCCCGAGGGGTCTCCCGAGCGCTCACTCCGCGGGGCCGAGCCTGGGGGCTGGAGTGGGCGGTAGAGTCCTGATCATCGACGACGACCCGGCGCTGCTGCGCCTCATGTCCATGGCCTTCCAGCAGGCGGGCTTCGGCGTGGTGGCGGCCGACAACGGGCGCAAGGGGATCCGTCTCGCCAGCGCCCACCGGCCGGACCTGGTGGTCACCGACATCGTGATGCCCGACATCGAGGGCATCGGCGCGATCCGCGCGATGAAGCAGGTGGCGCGGCCGCCCAAGATCATCGCCATCTCCGGCGCCGGCCGCGCGCGCGGCGCCGACTACCTGAGCTGGGCCAAGCATCTCGGCGCCGATGAGGTGCTCGCCAAGCCGTTCCGCATGTCTGAGCTCGTCAAGATGTCGCAGTCGGTGATCGCCGGCGGCGCCGCCCATCCATCCGTCCAACCGCAAACCGCCTTAGGGGGCTAGCCGTGTTCATTCTGGTCGTCGAAGACAACGCCTCCGCCGTGCGGAGCCTGGAACTGATCCTCAAGGCCGAGGGGCACAACCTCGCCGTCACCGCGTCCGGTGAGGAGGCCATCGAACTGGTCGAACTCTACGACTACGACGTGGTGCTCCTCGACCTCGACCTCGAGGACATCAGCGGGGCCGACGTGTTGCGCGAGATGCGCATGCGCAAGGTGTCCACGCCCGTGATCATGCTCACCGGGGCCGCCGACGTGGACTCGAAGGTGGCCGCGCTGGCGGCCGGCGCCGACGACTACATGACCAAGCCGTTCCACAAGGCCGAACTGGCGGCCCGGCTGAACGCCGTCGTCCGCCGCTCCCGCGGGCACACGGAATCGATCATCCGCACCGGCGCGATCGCGCTCAACCTGAACACCCGCACCGTCGAGGTGAAGGGCGCGCCGATCCACCTGACGCCCAGCGAGTACAAGATGCTGGAGCTGCTCTCGTTGCGGAAGAACAGCGTGCTCACCAAGGAGCAGTGCCTGAACCACCTCTACAACGGGATCAGCGAGCCCGAGATCAAGATCATCGACGTCTTCATCTGCAAGCTGCGCAAGAAGATCGCCGCCGCATCGGGCGGCGACAGCCAGATCGAGACCGTCTGGGGCGGCGGCTACATGCTGCGCGACGCCAAGAGCGAGCGCCTCGCCGCCTGACCCGGACTTCACACCGTCAGCACCCTGCGGCCGACGCCTCCATGCGAGGGTCGGCCGCCTCTTTTTGGGGGCCAGGCCACGCCGGAGCTGCGGCAGGTCGCCATAGGTAGACCTACCTAGGTAGTCGTGACGGGGTGATATCCGCCGCAGCGTGTGTCTTGAGTCGCTTGGACGGCCGCATTCCGGCCACTATCGGGTAGGGGACGCGCATGGCCTTCGACGGCTTCGCGGAGCTTCTGGAAAAGCGGACAGGGCGGGGCGGCGGCGCGGCCACCGCGGCCCACGACTTCAACAACCTGCTGGGCGTCATCATCGCCGCGAACGAGGCCCTGGCCCGGCAACTGCCCCAGGGCGGCGACGCGCACGAACTCGCCTCCATCGCCCTGGAAGCGGCCGAAAAGGGCGCGGAGCTGCTGGCCCGCATGATGGCCGGCGCCGAGAGGCCGCAGGCCGCCCCGAGCGGCCACGTCGACTGCGCCGAGGCGCTGACCGCGGCGGCGCGCCTGGCGAACGTTTCCACCGCGACGGGCGTGACCTGCGTGGCGCTGGGCCTGCGCGAGCCGCTGGCCTGTCGCGCGGACCGCGGAGACCTGGACTCTGCGCTGCTGAACCTGTGCATCAACGCCGGCCACGCGCTGCCCCGGGGCGGCGCCGTGCGCCTCCAGGCGGACGCCGCCGACCTCGACCCTGCCGCCGCCGCCGAGCTGGGCGTGCCACCCGGGCGCTATGTCGCACTGTCGGTCATCGACGACGGGGTCGGGATGCCGCCGCACGTGCTGGCGCGCTGCGCTGACGCCTACTTCACCACCCGCGCCGGGCGCGGCGGCACAGGGCTGGGTCTCGCGGGCGTCGCCGCCTTCTGCCGGGACGCCGGCGGCGCGCTGAAGCTGGCCTCCGTCGAGGGCCGGGGAACGACGGCGACCCTGGTGCTGCCGAGGGCCTGACGGGCCCTAGGCGGCGCCGGCGGTGATGGTGGAGCGGATGAGGTCCGACAGGCTGTCGGCGCGCATCTTCGACATGACGTTGGCGCGATAGATCTCGACCGTCCGCGGGCTGATCTCCAGCTTGGCGGCGATCATCTTGTTGCTGTCGCCCGCCACGATCAGGTCCAGCACCTGCCGCTCCCGCGCGGTGAGGCTCTCGAGCCGCCGCAGCACGCGGCGCTTCGCCGCGCCCGCATCGACGGCCGCGTCGTTCTCTTCCATGCAGGCCCGCACGACCCGCAGGATCAGCTCGCTCTCGAACGGCTTCTCGATGAAGTCCGAGGCTCCGGCCTTCATGGCGTCCACGGCCCGGCTGACGTCCGCGTGGCCGGTGATCACTATCACCGGTAGTGCGCTGCCCAGCCCCTTCAGCGCCCGGATCAGCTCGATCCCGTCCATGCCGGGCATCCGCAGGTCGCTCACGATACAGCCGCGGGACTGGGCGTCGAAGGTGGAGAGGAAGTCGGAGGCCGACGCGAAGGGCGAGGCCGACAGCCCGTCCGACTTCAGCAGCACGACCAGCGAGTCCCGGGCTGCATCGTCGTCATCGACGACGAACACCGTCCGCTCGGCCGCTGAGTTCATCATCCACACCTGCCCGCGCCAATACAAAACAGAAGGCGGCGCCGCCCAGACGGCTAGGCTTGACCCAGATCCGTCCCCTATGGTTTTCGACTATAGCACTGGAAATCGACAGGCCCAGCCCCATTCCTTCGGGCTTTGTGCTCGCGAGCGGTTGAAAGAGGCGGTCTACGACGCTCGGGTCGATCCCGGGACCACTGTCCTCCACAGTTGTCAGGATTTGGTTTCGAGAATCAACGTGCGTCGAAATGTTGAGCTGGCGGCGCGGGTACTTCGCGACAGCTTCAATAGCATTTCTCGCCAGGTTGACGATCAGCTGTTGAATCTGGATGCGGTCAGCGATCACCACGTCGTCGCCTTTGTGGAGATCGTAGACGACGCGCGCGTGGGCGTCCCGCGCCATCAGCGCGATGATGAAGTCCACCTCGCGAATGATGGCGCCGAGGCTCTCCGGCTTCTGCAGCGCGCCGCCGCGAGTCGCAAGGTCGCGCAGCGTCCGGATGATCTCGCCCGCGCGAACGGCCTGGTCCCCGGCCCGGCTCACGGCGTCCACCAGATCGTCGTTCCGGAGTTCCATGCGGGCGATCATGTTGCGCGCGGCGCGAAGGTAGTTGGCGACGGCTGACAACGGCTGGTTGAGCTCATGGGCCAGCACTTGCGCCATCTCGCCCATCGAGTGGGCGCTCCACACGTGCGCGAGCTGGGCGCGCAGCTCTTCGTTCCGGCGCTCCGCCGCCTGCACCGAGGTGAGGTCGCGCACGACGATGGTGAACAGCCGACGGCCGCCGGACCGCACGGCGCCGACGCGCACCTCCATGGGGAAGGTCTCGCCGGTCCGGCGCAGTCCCGTGAGCTGGCGCGTGCTGCCGTCGGGGTCGTCCCCATCGCCGGTCAGCGCGGCGTCCTCCCCCGGCGGCATGAGCCGGCTGAAGCTGGTCCCCACCACCTCGGCCGCGGTCCAGCCGAAGACCCGTTCGGCCGACTCGCTGAAGCTCTGGATGTCCCCGCCCTCGTCGGTCAGGATCAGGGCGTCGGCCACGATCTCGAGGCCCGCCTGCAGCAGCGCCTCGCGTTCCGCCTGGTCAGCGATCAGCTCGGCTGTGGCGCGCCGCTGGGCGAAGACGACCCTGGCCCCCGCGGTGACGGCGAGGCCTGTGATCACGAAGACGGCGGCGCGGCCAATCCGCTCGGCGAGGGGCAGGTCCGTGAAGGTGTCTAGCCAGAGGCCGGCGGCCGCGAGAAGCGCCGTGGAGAGGGCCGCCGAAAGCGGTCCGCCGAACCACGCGCAGGCCAGCAGCACGGGCGTGCCGAGCAGGTACACCGAGTGGCCGAAGACCGGGCGAAGGGCATAGGCGGCGACCGCGAGCAGCGCCGAAAGCCCGACGGCCAGCACGTGGGCCCGGACCGTGCCGGGCGCCAGCGCCGAGTTCGTGACCACGCCGGTTGTGCGTTTTCCCGTCCACAACCCAGCCATCTAAATCTGCATTCCACGCCGGTCCCCGCCGGCGCGCTATTCTTGCGGCAGCAAGCGCTGTTAAGCAATTACGTACAAGTACATAAGGGTGATCGTGCCGCCTATCAGGCGTTTTCTTGCCTCTTCTCTCGCCTTACGCGCGAAGACTTGAGCTAGGGCCCCGAGAGCCTGACTCCCGGGCCGCGGGGCGGGGTCTGATCGCCGCCATTGAGCGCCTTCTGCATCCAGACGATGTCGACCCAGCGCCCGTGCTTGAACCCGAAGCTGCGGCCCACGCCCTGGTGCGTGAAACCCAGCGCGGCGTGCAGGCCGATCGAGCCGGCGTTGCCGCTGTCGCCGATCACCGCCACGAGCTGGCGCACGCCCAGGCCTTCGCAGGCCTCGATCACCGCGCCCAGGACGGCGCGCCCGACGCCCCGGCCGATCGCGTCGGGCGCCACATAGACGCTGTCCTCCAGCGTGTAGCGGTAGGCCTCGCGCGGGCGGAACGGACCGGCGTAGGCGAAGCCCAGGACCCTCCCGTCCGCCTCGGCGACGCGGTAGGGCAGTCCCAGGCTCGCGAGGGCGGCGCGTCGGCGCTCCATCTCCGCGGCGGTCGGAGGCTCTTCCTCGAACGTCCCGAGCCCGTGCAGGACATGATGGCCGTAGATGGCCGCCAGCGCCTCGGCGTCCCCGGCTGTCGCCGCCCGGATGATCATTGCGCCTTCCAGCTCCCCTCCATCGCCCAGATGGCGAAGGCGTAGTCGAGGGCGATCTCCTTCAGGAAGTCGAAGCGGCCGGAGGCGCCGCCGTGGCCGGCCTCCATGTTGATCTTGAGCAGGATCGGGGCGTCGCCCGTGGTGTGTTCGCGTAGCCTGGCGACCCACTTCTGCGGTTCCCAGTAGGTGACGCGCGGGTCGGACAGGCCGCCGGTGGCCAGGATGGGCGGGTAGGCGCGGGCGCTCACCTGGTCGTAGGGGCTGTAGCTCGCGATCAGGTCGTAGGCGGCGGGGTCCTCGATCGGGTTGCCCCACTCGGGCCACTCGGGCGGCGTCAGCGGCAGGGTGGTGTCGCTCATGGTGTTGAGCACGTCGACGAAGGGCACCGCGGCGATGATCGCGCCCCAGAGGTCCGGGCGCAGGTTGGCGACCGCGCCCATCAGCATGCCGCCCGCCGAGCCGCCGTAGGCCGCGATCCGGCCCTTCGAGGCGTAGCCTTCGGCGATCAGGTGCTCGGCGCAGGCGATGAAGTCGGTGAAGGTGTTGGGCTTCTTCTCCTTGCGCCCGTCGAGGAACCAGCCCCAGCCCTTGTCCGAACCGCCCCGGATGTGCGCCGTGGCCCAGATCCAGCCGCGATCCACGAGGCTGAGGTTGCGGATGGAGAAGCTGGGCTCCATCGCGATGCCGTAGCTGCCGTAGCCGTAGAGCAGCACGGGCGCGGACCCGTCACGCGGCGTGTCCTTCAGCATCAGGAGCGTGATCGGGACCTCGGCGCCGTCCTCGGCGCGGGCGAGAAGCCGGCGCGCGACGTAGCGCGCGGGATCGTGGCCCGAGGGAACCTCCTGGGTCTTGCGCAGCGCGCGCTCGCGCGTGGCCATGTCGTAGTCGAACCACTGCCGGGGCGTGGTGGGCGACTGGTAGACGAAGCGCGTGGTCGTCGTCTCGTACTCGTAGCCGCCCTCGAGGTTGAGCGCGTAGGCCTCCTCATCGAAGGCGACGATGTGCTCGCCGCCGTCGAGGGCCGTCACCACCAGCCGGTCGAGCGCATTCACCCGCTCGGCGCGGACGAGGTGGCCAGCGTAGGCCGCGAAACCCGTGATGTACCGGCCGGGCTGGTGGCCGATCCAGTCGCGCCAGGTCGCCTTCGCCGGAACCGAGGCCTCGGAGACGCACAGCTTGAAGTCGACGGCGCCGTCGGCGTTTGTGCGGACCACCCAGCGGTCGGTCCAGTGGTCCAGGCCGTACTTCACGCCCGCGCGCCGCGGCTCGGCGACGACGGGCGTCGCCGTCGGGTCGGCGGCGGGGATCACCAGCACCTCGGTGGTTTCCTGGTTGCCCACCTGGATCAGGATGTGGCTGTCGTCGGCGGTCACGCCCACGCCCAGGAACATGCCGTCGTCGGGCTCCTCGTAGATCAGCACGTCCTCGCCGCCGCGGGCCGGGCGGCGGAAGACCTTGGCCGGGCGCGCGTTCTCGTCGCGCCAGGTCCAGTAGAGCCACTGGCTGTCCGGGGAGAACACGAAGTCGCCGCAGGCGCTCTCCATGGCCGCGCCGAGCGCCTGGCTGGTAGAGAGGTCCTTCACGCGGACCGTGTAGTACTCGCTGCCCTGCTCGTCGGCCGCCCAGGCGTAGAGGGCGTGGTCGGGGCTGTGCGCGGCGTGCCCCACATGGAAGTAGGCCTTGTCCTTGGACATGGCCTCCTCGTCCAGCAGCACCTCTTCGCCGGCTTCGGCGCCGCGCGGGCGGCGGGCGTGGACGGGGTGCTCGGCGCCCAGGGCGTAGCGGACGTAGTACTCGAACGGGCCGTCGGGCGAGGGGACCGAGGAGTCGTCCTCCTTGATGCGCCCCTTCATCTCGGCGAACAGCTGCGCCTGCAGCGCCTCGGTCTGCGCGAGCACGGCCTTGGTGTAGGCGTTCTCGGCCTCGAGGTGGACGCGGACGTCCTCGCGCAGCGTCTTGGGGTCGCGCAGGACCTGCTGCCAGTTGTCGTCCTTCATCCAGGCGTAGTCGTCCACGCGCACGCGCCCGAGCTGCTCGATCCGCTTGGGGACCTTGGGGGCGACGGGGGGCGTGGGCAGGGTCATGGCGCGCTAGATGCGGCCTCTCGGGCCGGCGCTCAAGCGCCGATGGCGCACGCCGCCGCGCGCGGCGCTTTCGCGCAGGCCAATGTGGCGACTTGTAGGCGCAAATCCTTCTGTGATTCACTCCTTGTGCATCTGCGTCGCGCATCAATGACGCGGTCGGGGCATCGAGTATCAGGGGCCACCCATGGTCATGGACCTAGCGGTCGAGTTGATCCACGCGACGGTGCAGCTGGAGCAGCCGCTCGGCGACGGCACGCGGACCGTCGGGACGGGGTTCCTGATCTCCGCGCCGGGTCCGGAGGGCAAGCCGCGGACGGTCCTGATCACCGCCAACCACGTGCTGCAGAAGATGCCCGGGGCCACGGCCCGCATCGGCTATCGCATCGCCAACCCGGACGGCTCGTGGAGCTACTCGCCGCAGCAGGTGAAGATCCGCGACGGCGACGGGGCCGAGCTCTGGACCCACCACCCGAACCGCGACGTCGCGGCCATGGTGATCAAGGCGCCGCCCGAGTTCGCGAAGGCCGCCATTCCGCAGGACTACCTGGCCGCCGAGGACAGCTTCGAAACCTACCGGGTCACCGCCGGCGACGAGATGATGGCGCTGGGCTTCCCGCGGGGGCTCTCGGCCAACTCGGCGGGCTTCCCCATCCTGCGCTCGGGCCGGGTCGCCTCGTACCCGCTGTCGCCGGCCAAGGTGTTCCCGACGTTCCTCCTGGATTTCTCGGTGTTCCCCGGCAACTCCGGCGGGCCCGTCTTCATCAACCGCCCGCTCCAGACCGGCCCGGTGCTGCAGGCGTCCAGCGGCCCGCCGGCGCCGGCGGGCTTCATCGCCGGCCTTCTGACGCAGCAGGTGGAGCTGAACAACGAGCGGCTCGAGATCGGCATCGTCACCCACGCCCGCTACATCCGCGAGACGATCGCCCTGATGCAGAACCCGCTGGCGCCCCAGACGCTGGCCGAAGGCATGACCGCGGTGTCGGGCAGCCGGACCGCGAGCGCGGAGGAGGCCGCGCGCGAATAGGCGCGGCCTCGCCGGGCGTCAGCCGCCGTACAGGACCGAGATCGTCTCAGCCACGCAGGCCGGGCGCTCCTCGCCCTCGATCTCGATGGTGCACTCGTTCTTGATCTGCATGCCGCCGGCCTTGGGCTCGGCGCCGATCAGCTTCTGGCGCATGCGCACGCGCTTGCCGACCCGGACCATGTTGGTGAAGCGCACCTTGTCCGAGCCGTAGTTGATGCCGCGGGTCACGCCCTTCACCGGCAGCATGCCGGCGCCCAGCATCGGGATCAGCGACAGCGTCAGGTAGCCGTGGGCGATGGGCCCGCCGATCTCCTTGGTGGCGCGCTCGACGTCCACGTGGATCCACTGGTGGTCGCCGGTGGCCTCGGCGAACTTGTTGACGCGGTCCTGGTCGATCGTGACCCAGTCCGACACGCCCACCTCCTGGCCCACCAGTCCGGGCAGGTCCTTGATCTCGACCGGGTTCATTCGTGGTTGCTCCTTCGTATGGCTTCAGGGGTCTGGCTCTAGCATCTGACGGCCGCGCGGCAAGGCGGACGCGGCGCAAACGCCACGGTCGCCCCGGTCTCGCCGGCGGCGAAACCGGGATGACAAGGACAGCGGCAGGCGCGTCCTAGACGATCCTGGATCCTTCCTTGCCCCAGTAGGCGTCGCGGATCAGGCGCTTGTAGAGCTTGCCGGTGGGATGGCGCGGGAGCTCCTCCATGAAGTCGAGCTTGCGCGGCGCCTTCACGTGGCTGAGGTGCTGGCGGGCGAAGGCCATCAGCTCGTCGCGCAGGGCGTCGCCCGCGTCGGCCCAGTTCGCCGGCTGGATCACCGCCACCACCTGCTCGCCCATCTCCTCGTGCGGCGCGCCCACGACGGCGACGTCGGCGACCTTGGGATGGCCGATCAGCAGGTTCTCGATCTCCTGCGGGTAGATGTTCACCCCGCCCGAGATGATCATGAAGCTCTTGCGGTCGGTCAGGTAGAGAAAGCCCTCCTCGTCCACCCAGCCCACGTCGCCCAGCGTCGTCCAGCCGTGCTTGTTGGTGTTCTCGGCCACCTTCTCGGGCGCGTTGTGGTAGCTGAGCGGCGGGCCGTTGGCGAAGTGGACCACGCCCTCGGTGCGGGGCGGCAGCGCCTCGCCGTCCTCGCCGCAGATGCGCAGCTCGCCGATCACCGCGCGGCCGACCGAGCCCTTGTGGGCCAGCCAGTCCTGGGCGGTGATGTAGCAGAAGCCGTTGCCCTCGGTGCCGGCGTAGTACTCGTAGATCGCATCGCCCCACCAGGCGATCATCTGCTCCTTCACGGGCACGGGGCAGGGCGCGGCGGCGTGCACCGCCGACTTCATGGACGAGACGTCGTACCTGGCCCGCACCTCCTCGGGCAGCTTCAGCATGCGCACGAAGTGCGTGGGGACGAACTGGCCGCAGTCGCACCGGTACTTCTCGATGAGCGCCAGGGCCTGTTCGGGGTCGAACTTCTCCATCACCACGACCGTTCCGCCCGAGCGGTGGACGCCCATGGTCCAGCGCAGCGGGGCGGCGTGGTAGAGCGGCGCCGGCGACAGGTAGATCGGCTTCTCCGGGAAGCCGAACAGCATCTGGGCGATCTGGCCCATGCCGGGCGTCTCGTCGATGGCGAGGCCGGTGAGCGGCGGCTTGATCCCCTTGGGCCGGCCGGTGGTGCCCGACGAATAGAGCATGTCCGATCCGGCGATCTGGTCGGCGATCGGCGTGGTGGGAAAGGCGGCCGTGGCGGTCTCCCAGCTCTCGTAGGGGGCCCGCGCAGGGTTGCACATGAAGAGCTTCACCGACTTCGGCAGCACGCCCGGGAGCTCGTCGACCACGGAGCCCACGCCGGCCGAGGTGATCAGCACCTGCGCGCCGCAGTCGCCGACGATGTACTCGACCTCGCCCGCCGTCAGCTTGGAGGAGATGCAGGTGTAGTAGAGCCCGCTGCGCTGCGCTGCCCAGGCGATCTCGTAGTAGCGCGGGTGGTTCTCCAGGAAGATGGCGATCACGTCGCCGGGCTTGAGGCCCAGCGAGCGGAACAGGTGCGCGCCCTGGTTCGAACGCTCGTCGAGCTGGCGGTAGGTCACCGTCTCGCCGGACCCCGCCATGATGTAGGCGGCGCGGTCGGGGTCGGTCTTGGCGTGGGTCGCCGGATGCATGGACGTGGTCACTCCCGTCGGGCGGGTCTGGAGGGCCCGCGCTTCGACGGCGAGTGAGGGGCGTTGACGTTGCGGGCGTCAAGCGGCGCGGCGATGCGCATCGCCTCCCCCGCATCGCAGGGGAGGCCGCCGCGGCCTACTTCGGCTTGCGGAACTTCATCACGAACTGATCCGTCTTCCCGCGGATCGAGGCGTCGAAGACGTTCGTGGTGTGGGGGTCGGACTCGAGTTTCAGCATCGGGCTCTGCGCCTCCAGCCTGAAGCCGGCGGCCTCGACCTCCTGCTTCACGATGGCCGGGTCGATCCGGTGCGTCTTCATCGGCGGCTCCAGCCCCGAGCCCGCGGGCGCCACGTGGTCGACGATCACGTAGGTCCCGCCGGGCTTGAGCGACTTGAAGACCTCGGCGTTGACCTTGGAGGCCGTGTCCTTCGGGAACGGCGTCAGGTGCAGGTCGTGGTAGTTCTGGACCGTCAGCACCATGTCCAGCCCGTCAGGCAGGTCGAGCCCGCCCAGGGTCCCGTTCACCGCGGTGATGTTCGCGTAGGCGCCCGCCACCTTCTTCTGGTCCTCGCCGTAGCTGGCCTGGAAGCGGATGAACTCGTCGGGCTGATAGGCGTAGACGCGGCCGTTCGGGCCGACCGCGACCGACAGGATGCGGGTGAAGTAGCCGCCGCCCATGATCAGGTCGGCCACCTGCTGGCCGGGTTTCACGCCGGCCCAGGCGAGCAGTTCGCCCGGCTTGCGTGCGGCGTCACGCGCCTTGTCGGCCGCGGGGCGGTTCGCGTCGGCCAGGGCCGCAGCGATGTTCGCGGGCGCGTCGGCGGCCCAGGCGCCGCCCGCCGCGCCGAGCGCGGCCGCCGCGAGGGCGGAAGCGAATGCCTTACGGATCATGGTTGTGCCTCCCAACATGTCGTGCACGAGGTCTATCACCTGCCGTCCGGCGCCCACTAGCGATCTGCGACCGCCGGCCGTATTCTCCGCCTCGCGTGTCAGTCTAGGAGCCTTCGCGTGATCAGGTCGATCATCGGGGGCGCGGTGGCTGCTGCGCTCCTTTCCGGTCCACTCCATGCCGCCCCGCCCAAGGCGCCCGCCCGCGTGGCCGCGTTGCCATGGGTGGTGACGCCGACCGAGGCCGGCTGCCGCGTGGACCTCGAGCTCGTGGGGAGTTCCGGGGCGGTGACCCCCGTGACCCTGGCTTCGGACGGCCAGGTCACCAGCCTTGCCTTCTTCAAGGAAGACCTCCCGGCCCGAGCCTTCCTGCCCATCCGGATCGATCGGCAGCGCTTCTCCAACCTCATGCTCCGGGGAACCGGCAGCGCCGGCGAACTGATCCTCTCAGAGGAGACCGAAGCGGCGATCCGGCGCGGCGGGGTGCTGGGGATCGCATGGCTCGCGGACGAGCCGCTGACCGCGTCGCTCAGCGGCTCCGAACAGGGACTCGTCGACCTGAAGGTCTGCGGCGCGCAGACGGCCGCGCGGCATCGCGAGCGGCTGGCCGCCGAACGGTCGGCGCGCGAGCGCGCCGACGCCGAGGCGCGCGCCCGGGCGCTAAGCGAAGCCCAGCTCGCCGCGGTGGAGGCGCAGAAGGCCGCGGCCGAGGCCCAGCGCCGACAGGTGGAGGAGGCGGCCGATCGCCAGCGCCGCGCCGAAGCCCAGGCCGCCGAGCGCGCGTACCAGGAGGCTCGTCAGCGCGCCTACGAGGACGAGCGCCGGCGCGCCTACGAGGCGGCCCGCGCCGCGGAGGAGGAGGACAGCCGCTGGTATCCGCCGCGACCGGCGTATCCGTACCCCGCGCCGCGGTCCTACACGCCGCCGCCGCGCTATGGCTACGAACGCTACTGAGCCCGGCGAACTGGGCGCCGGGACGAAGGACAGGTCCTGGATGTGGGTGGCGTCCGCGCCCTCGTGCGGCGCGCTTAGGAAACGCGCGCCACGATGCGCCGGCGCCGGATGGCGTAGCCCACCGCGCCGAAGCCGATGATCATCAGGGCCCACGTGCCGGGTTCGGGCACGGCGCCCGGATTCTGGAGCCGCGGGTCGCCGCCGGGATCGCCGCTCGTGCCGCCGCCGCCGGGACCACCGCCACCGCCGCCGCCGCCACCGCCGCCACCGCCGCCGAATTCCTGCGGAACCAGCACCGTCAGGCCGCCGCCGCCCGGAGGCGTCGGCAGGGTCGGAGGAGTCGGTGCGTTCGGAGGCGGAAGCGGACCGGGCGGGTCCACGCCGGGCGGAAGCGGATTCGTCGGGGTGAAGGGATCTTCGCCGCCCGTCGGTACGCCGCCGCCCGTGCCGCCACCCGTACCGCCGCCAGCGCCACCACCGCCGCCAACTCCACCGCCACCGGCGCCACCGCCACCGCCGCCGCCACCGCCGCCCGTGGGCAGGCCGGGGTTCAGGTCGCCGTCGGGGTCCTCCACAACCGGGAGGCCGCCATCGCCAGGAGGCTGGTCGCCGGGAGGTTGGTCGCCGGAGGGCGGGTCGCCCCCGGGCTGGCCGCCGCCGCCCTCGTCGGAGGGCGGATCGCCGCCGCCGAAGCTGTTGTCGCCAGGCGTCGAGTCGCCGCTCGGAGTCGAAGTCGATCCGCCGCCGCCCGAGAGGCCGCTGGCGTCCAGGATGGTCAGGGGGCCGCCATCACCGCCCGGGCCTGCCCCGGGCTCGACCGTCGGGCCGCCGCCGGTCGTCGGTTGGTCGCCGCCCGCGCCGTCGCTGCGGAACAGGCTGAGCCGGCCGCCGTCCAGCGTCTGGTTGCCTTCCATCAGCGTCGGCGCCGCGATGGCCGTCGCCGAGAACATCATGAACATCACCGGCCCGTGCCGGCGGAGCTTGTGCTGCCATGTCTCGCCGGGGCAGACCTCGGGGCGGAGCGCCGGGTGCCAGGGGGCCAGCGGGCAGATCTCGCCGTCCGGGCCCAGGACCTTGCCAGGCCAGGCCCAGCTCCAGGCCCAGGAGAAGTGCCACCAGCGCTTGAAGCCCCGATCCAGCGCGCCCGGCCAGGCCCACCCGAAGAGAGTGGCCATCATGCCATGGCGGCGGCCGTAGGGTTCGTCATGCAGGGCGCTGGGCCAGAGCCAGGACAGCAGCGCGCTCGAGCCGAGCCAGCCGGCCCGCGCGTCGCGATGCGCCTTGGGTTCAGGCCACAGCCAGGTGAGGAGGGCGGCGCCCACGCCGACGCGGCCGCGCGGGCCGCCGTCCATCGCGACCGTCATGGGATCCTCCCACAGGCGGCCGGGGCGGGCATTTGGTTCGGAACGGGACACGGTTCGGCGCTAGGAGACTTCCAATCGGGACGCGACATCGCCTCCCCCGGCGCACCGCTCACGGTAGAGATGCCGTAAATTCGCCTAGAAGTCGTTAAGCGCGGCCGTTGCGCGACATTGTGCCTCGCCTTCGCAGGCGTGGAACGGCCGTGGCCGCCCGCAGCGCGAGGGCCTTGCAGTTCCGTCCCGGCGAGGCCGTGGCCGCGCATTTACCGCTCCCCGATCGCCGCGGACGCCCGCGGCATGGATCACCAAGCTTGACCTTTAGAGGCGGCGACGTTCGCCGCAACCAAGGACAATCCGGGGGCGAATTTCGCCCAAAAGGACAAAGAGGACCCCGGACAAGCTCTCCCAAAGCAAGTACGGCGCCAGCTTGACCTTGGATGCGCGCGGCCGCGGATGCGGCTTCCGTGACCCGGGGCGGCGTGTGTAGAGAGCCCGCATGAGCACGCGCGCAGACACCCTGGACATGCCGCTGACCGCCGTGGGGCCGGGCCGATGGCGCACGCACGCCGGCCCGGAGTGGCGCAATCCGGGCGGCGGCCTGTGGGGCGGCTACGCCATCGGGCTCTGCATCCGCGTGATGGAGGCCGAGCCGGAGGCGCGCGGCGAGGCGCTGTCGCTGACGCTCACCTATGCGGCGGCCCTGCCGGCCGGCGAACTCGACATCCGGACGCGCCGTCTGCGCCAGGGCGGCTCGATCGGCGTGTGGGAGGTGGAGCTCCTGCCCGCCGGCTCGGAGGAGGTGGGCGTGCACGCCATCGTCACGCTGGCCCGCCGGCCGCAGACCCCGCCCTTCGCCTTCGCCGCCATGCCCGAGGCGCCGGATCCCGAGAGCCTGCCCAGTCCGGTCTACGCCGCCGCGTCGCAGCACTTCGGCGCCCAGGCGCTCGAACGGCGCAGCCTCGACACCTTCCCGCCCAAGGCCACCGGGGATTCCCGCACGCTGGCGTGGGTGCGTTCGCGCCGCGGTCCGCTCGACAAGGCGATCCTGGGCATGATCACCGACAACTCCGCCCCGCGCGCCTTCTACGCCCTGGGCCCCACGGTGATGACGACCACGCTCTCGCTGACGGTCTACCTGCACGGCACGGCCGAGGAGGTCGCCGAGGTGGGACACGACTTCATCCTGGTGGAATGCGAGGGCCGGGTGGGCGCGGGCGGCGCTTCGGACGAGCGGTCGAGCTACTGGCGGCGCGACGGCAAGCTCCTGGCCACGAGCGAGCAGCTGGCCTGGTACCGGGAGCACCGGCGCGATCCGCCGGAGTAGGAGACACGAAAAAGGGCCCCGAAGGGCCCTGATCCGTCGCGAGGGTTGGCGTGCGGCTCAGACGCCGACGCCAGCGGTCGCGAAGGCCGCGATCAGGCCGAGCGCCATCAGGAAGGCGGGCGCGATGCGGTCGAAGGCGGTTTCGATGCGAGAGAAGGTCATGGCGGTCTCCATCAGCTCTGGGTCGAGGCCCGGGGGAGCGGGCTGTCCGTCTGGACACTGTTTAGATACCACCATCTGAACGCTGTACAGATCAGCGATTTTGCCTGACGGCTATGCGTTTGCGCATGAACGCTCGGGGCGGCGCGCCGCGCCGCCTTCGCGCACCGACAAGAAGAGGGCCCCGAAGGGCCCTCTTCCCGGCGTCAGCGGCCGTAGTAGTAGCCGCGGTCGTTGTAGCCGCGACGGTAGCCGTCGTAGCGGTCGCCCCGGTACGAGGAGCCGTAGTAGCCCCGGTCGTAGCTGCGGTAGCGGCTGTCGCGGGCGTAGTAGGGCTGGGTCGTGCGGTAGCGATAACCCGAGCGGTAGTGGCGGCGGTCATTGTCGCTGGCCGCCGCGCCGAGCGCGGCGCCGGCCACGGCGCCCAGCGCCACGGCTTCGCCCTTGCCGTCGCCGATGGCGGCGCCGGCGACGCCGCCGATGAGGGCGCCGATCAGCGCGCCTTCGGTCTTCGAGCCGGCGGCGGCCTGGGTCGCGGGAAGGGCGACGGCGCCGGCCACGGTCAGGGCCATCGCGGCCTTTGCAATCTTGTTGGTCATGGCAGGTCTCCTTGAGAAGTTGACCCATCCTAGAGCCCGCGCCCTGAACGGCCCCGGAGCCGTCCGTTCATCCGCGCGACAGGTAGCGAGGCCGGCGGCGCCAACGAAAAAGGGCCCCGGATGGAGCCCTTGACCGCTTGCGAGTGAGGCCCGCCGGGGCCGGATTGGCGAGGCCTGTCAGGCCACGCCCACCATGCCGATCGCGGCGAACCCGCACACCAGGCCGAACATCGCCGTCAGCAGCACGGCTGGGGCGATCCGATCGACCAGGCTCCGGATCTGCACGACGCTCATCGTAGTTTGCCTTCAGTCTGGGGAGGAACCCCGTGGGGAGCGGGGCCGTCCGTGTGGACAAGCTTCTGATAGCATCGCCGAACGCGATTAAGGATCGGTGAGTTCGCATCGCCGCTCTGCATTTTTGTCATGAGGCCGCAGAGCCACAGCTTCGCGTCACAGGAGAGCCCGTTTCGCCTCCCGCCGGGTGGCGGCGAGCAGTTCGTCGGCCAGCGGGCTCGCCTCGGGGACCGCCCGGGAGAGCATCAGGGCGCCGACCATGCCGGAAACCAGCGCCACGGCCCGCGAGCGGCGCTCGGCTGATTCGCCGGACAGGCCGCCTTCGACCTCGGCGATCATCCGTTCCAGGCCCTCGGCGAAGGCGGCCCGGACGGCTGGCGGCCCGCGCGAGACCTCGCCGGCCAGCGCTGCGGCCGGGCAGCTGCGCCCGGGCGCCCCGCGGGCCGCGGGCGAAAGGTAGCCGTCCAGCAGCTGCGCCAGGTCCGCCGCCCGCGCGCGCTCGGCCTCCATCTGCGTCCAGGCTGCCGAGAGCGCCTCGGCGGCCAGCGCCTCCTTGGAGCCGAAGTGGTTGTAGAAGCCGCCGTGGGTGAAGCCGGCGGCGCTCATCAGCTCGCCGACGCTGACGCCTTCGAAGCCGCGCGCGCGGAACATCTCCGCCGCCGCCGCCAGCACCCGGTCGCGGTTCGCCTGCGCCTGCGCCTTGCTGATCCTCAAAGCCTCGACCTCCGTCTTGACGGTCGCGAATTATAATGATGATTATCATCATAACAACCCCGACACCAGGAGACGACCGTGCCGCTGTGGAAGATCTACCATCCCGAAGACGCCTTCACGGCCGAGCAGAAACAGGCGATGTCGAAGACCATCACCGAGCTCTACGCGCCCCGGCTGCCCCGCTTCTATGTGGGCGTGGTGTTCCAGGCCGTCCCCGCCGACGACTTCTACCTGGGCGGCGAGCCGGCCACAAACTTCGTGCGGATCTGGGTCGACCACATCGCCCGCACGCTGCCGAACGCGGAGGCCCGTACGCGGTGGATGAACCACGTCATCGCGGCCCTCGCGCCGCACATCGGTGACCGCGGCTTCGATTGGGAGTTCCACATCGACGAGACCAGCTTCGAGCTCTGGTCCATCAACGGCATGCGCCCGCCCGCGCCGGACACCGAGGACGAGAAGCGCTGGAAGGCCGAGAACCGGCCCTCGCCGCTCACGGCCACGGTGGCCTGAGGCGGCGTTCGGGTCAGGCCGCCGGGCGGATTCCCGTGGGGGCGGCGGCGCCCGCGGGCAGGCCCACGACGGCGTCGTAGCCCAGGATCATGCCCACGTCCTCGCCCTCGGTGGCGAGCGGCAGGCGGATCCAGATGATCGACAGGTGCGAGGCGCCCCGCCACGACAGGCTGTGGACGCCCACGCCGGGCTTGCGCTCGCTGACCACCTTGTCGAGTTCGCTGCGCCAGTAGTCGGCGGCCGCGGAATTGTAGACCTCGGAGAACGACCGCCCGGTGATCTCGCGGCCGTAGACGCTGTAGAGGCCCGTCCCCGCCAGGCGGACCCGATAGTCCTGGCCGGTGACGCGCGGGGTCTCGATGAGGCTGACGGTCGGCAGGAGCCGCTTCATCCCCGCCGGGTCGATCTTCCGCCGCGGCGGCGCCGGCGCATCGGCCTTCAGCGAGCACCAGTAGGCGAAGAGCTCCTCGTGAGCCCGGATCGCCGCCGTCGGGGGTCCGATCTGCGCCGCCATGTTCAGATACGCCGGTAATCTTTTGGATTCATGGCGAATCACAATCGCTGACCCGCGAATCGGCGGCAAGCTGAAAGTGGTTAACGGCGCGCAAAAACGCCCGCCGGTGTGGCCGGCGGGCGTCGGATCTTGCGATCGGGCAGTGCGGTCTAGCGCTTGCGCTTCGGCGCCTGCCGGCCGCCTTGCCCCAGGCCCATCTGCTTGGCCAGGTCGGAGCGGGCCTTGGCATAGTTCGGGGCCACCATCGGGTAGTCCTTCGCCAGCCCCCACTTCGCCCGGTATTCCTCGGGGCTCATGTTGTACTTCGTCCGCAGGTGGCGCTTCAGCGACTTGAACTTGCGGCCGTCCTCCAGGCAGACGAGATAGTCCGGCGTGATCGAGCGGCGGATCGGCACGGCCGGTTCCTTCGGCGCGGCCTCGACAGTCTCGGCGCCCGAGGACACGCCGGCCAGCGCGCGGTGAACGCTCTGGATCAGACCGGGAAGGTCGCCCGCGGCGACAGTGTTGTTGCCCACGTAGGCGGAAACAATATCCGCCGTCATTTCGATGACGTCCGTCTTCTCATCCATTTCTTTGATTCCACTGCTTTCACGCCAAGAGACGACGGCGCGTGATTCACAAATGATTGCGCCGTCATTATCGGCATCGAAAGCTCGATACAACCGTGAAATAGAGAACACCCGCACTCTCCTGTCGTCAGAACAGAAGAGCGCCGTGGGGCCAACAACCGTAACCCCAGGTCCAGTAAGCGGATGCGTTGTACCTACACCCGCAGACGGAGAGACATAGCCTTCCGTCGGGGTCCGCGGACCCCGACGCCGGGCCGGGACATCCCGATCAGCTGAACGTGGGCCGGCTCCAGTGATCCCAGATGTCCGGCAGGTCCTTCGACACCTTGTCGGGATACTGCGGCGGCCGCTTCTCGAGGAACGAGGTGACCCCTTCGCGCGCGTCGCCCGACTTGCCCCGCGCCTGGATCCCGCGGCTGTCGGCCCGGTGCGCGTCCATCGGGTGCGCGGCGCCGGCCATGCGCCAGATCAGCTGCCGGGTGATGGCCACGGACACGGGGGCCGTGTTGTCGGCGATCTCGCGGGCGATGGCGCGGGCGGCGGGCAGCAGGTCGTCGGGCGCGTGGATGGAGCGGACGAAGCCCTTCTCGTGCGCTTCCGAGGCCGGGAAGATGCGGCCGGTGTAGCACCACTCCAGGGCCGTCTGGACGCCCACCAGATGGGGCAGGAACCACGACGACGCCGCCTCGGGGTTCAGCCCCCGGCGGGCGAACACGAAGCCGTAGCGGGCGTTCTCGCTCGCCAGGCGGATGTCCATCGCGCACTGCATGGTGACGCCCACGCCCACGGCCGGGCCGTTGCAGGCCGAGATCACCGGCTTGAGGCTCTCGAAGATCCGCAGGGTGAGCAGGCCGCCGCCGTCGCGGTTCACGCCGCCCGCGCCCGCGCGCGCCGCCTGGTCCTGGGGCGAACGCGCATCGTAGTTGAACGTCTCGCCGCCGGCCGACAGGTCGGCCCCGGCGCAGAACGCCCGCCCGGCGCCCGTCACGATCACCGCGCGCACCGCGTCGTTGGCGTCGGTCTCGTCGAACGCCGCGATCATGTCCTTCATCATCTGGGTGTTGAAGGCGTTCAGCTTGTCGGGCCGGTTCAGCGTCATCGTGGCGATCCCGTCTTCGACGTCCAGGATCAGGGTCTCGTAGCTGGCCATGGGGCTTCCTCGTGGAGTGTTCGCGCCATCACGGCCCGCTTGACGGTAAGGAGGTCAAGACCCCGCCGGCGGTTCCCGGCGCAGCGCGGCCAGCACGTGGTGCGGATGGCTGAGCGCGAGGAAGCGGCCGGCGTCGGCGATCACGCGCAACTCCGCATCCGGCAGGACGTCGCGCCAGTAGGCCGCCACCCGCTGGGGGTCGTGCATGAAGTCGTGAGCCCCCACCAGGACCGTCCACCCCTTCGTGCCCCGAACGGTCGGCGGCCGGGTCCCGCGGGCGAAGGCGACCTGCTCGTTGATGATTCCGGCGTGGCGGCCCGTGGCGAAGGTCCGGACCGCGCGGAAGTAGTCGCGGGTCAGCTCGGGGTCCTGCAGGGCGGCCTCGTCCGGCGGACTCCCGCAGACGTCCCGCTGCAGCCGGCGGATGAACCCCTCGGCCGTGACCCCGCGCGTGAGCGGTCCGGCCAGGAGGCGGATCACCGCCGGGTTCCGCTGGAACGCCTGCTTGGTAAGGTTGACGCCGCCCACGCCGCGGCCGCTCGCGGCCATGTGCGGGTCCGGGTTCACCAGCACCACCCGGCCCAGCCGGCCCGGCGCCGCCTGGTGCAGGGCCAGGACGAACTGCGCGGCGCCCCGGGCGACCAGGTCGGTCCGGTCGATCCGCAGGTGGTCGAGCACCCGGACGACATCGTCCGTCGCCGCCGCGAAGGGGTCGTGCGCGCCGGCCTCCAGCCCGGCGATCTCGTCGGTGAGGCCGAAGCCGGGACGGTCGATGGCGATGGGCCGGTAGCCCTCGGCATGCAGGGCGCGCAGCAGGCCGCGGGCCACCACACGGGTGGTGGTGCTCGAGTGGACCACCAGCACGGGCCGGCCGGACGAGGGCCCGTAGTCGCTCACCGCGATCCGCCGCCCGTCGGGACGGCGAACCAGCAGCAGCGGCTCGGCGGTGTCCGCGAAGCCGATCTGGCCGCCCGTGGCTTCGGTCAGCCAGCGCAGCGCCCGGGCTTCCACGACCTTGCGCGAGAGCGCGCTGGCCGTGGACACCTGCAGCATCAGGTGGACGCGCTCCAGGTCCTTCCGGACCACGGCCTCGCTGACCGACAGCACCGCGGCCGCCGTCTTGCGCGACGCACCCCCCGCCACCAGCCCGGCGATCGCCGCCTGCCTCGGCGTGAGACCCCACAGGTCGCCTAGCACCTCGCTGGCGTCGGCGTCGGGCAGGACCCCGAACGCCAGCGACATCAGCTGCGTCACCAGGGCAGGCAGCCGTCGCACCCCCGCGCGCGCCAGCGCCTCGGCGAGCGCCTCGCGCGCGGTGTTGTAGGAGACGCCGGCCGCCGCGGCGGCGGGCCGCACGCCCCCGGTCCGGACGATCTCGGTCACCACGCGGGTCTGCAGGCCGTTCAGCCCGTGGGCGCGGCAGGCGGCCTCCAGCGGCGGGGTCACGTGTGCGGCGTGGCTGGTCAGCACGACCACCTGGCCTGGGCGCGCGACCGCGGCCTCGTGCACGCCGGGCGGCAGCCGCCAGCCCGTGGCCCGCTCGGCTCGCCCGTACAGGAAGACGGCGCTTTCCTCCGCGCCCGCGAGCGCCACCGGCGCCGAGACGGTGGCGTCGCTGTGCAGCACGCGGCGGACGATCTCGGCGTCCACGCACGCCGGGCCCTCCATGCCGATGAACGCCGGCGTCGCGAAGCTCGTCTCGCCGTGGCTGTCCACCACGGCCGCCGCGATGCTGTCGAGGTTGAACAGCGGCGTGGATTCCGGCTCCAGGCGCGTCAGGTCGTACGCCTCGCCTTCCGTCGTGCGGAGCAGCGCCGCCAGATCGGCGAGGGCTGCCTCGTCCGCCCCGCCCTGCGTGTCACCAGCCATGGCCGGCAGGGTACGCCGCAACGCTCGGTCCGCGAAGCAGCGTTCGCGGAACGCTAGTCCCGGCCGGGCGTCCTGAGCTTGCGGTCGAAGAAGTCGAGCGTCTGGACCGCCCGGTGCATCCGGTTCATCGGCGTCCACCCGCCGCGGTGGCGAAGCCCCGGATAGACCATGGTCTCGAAGGGCGTCCCCGCCGCCTGCAGCGCGAACAGCAGCCGGGTCGTGTGGTCGAACGTGACGTTGTCGTCGGCCATGCCGTGGACGATCAGGACGGCGCCCGGCTTCAGCTTAGAGGCCCGCGACGTGAGCTCGGTGGCCGCGTAGCCGGCGGCGTTCTCCGCGGGGGTTCCCATGAAGCGCTCGGTGTAGTGGGTGTCGTACAGCGCCCAGTCCGTGACCGGGGCGCCCGCCACTCCGGCCCGGAAGGGGCTGTCCGGCGCGGTGAGCATCAGCAGCGTCATGTAGCCGCCGTAGGACCAGCCGGTGACGCCGATCCGGTCCGGGTCGACGAAGGGCAGGGACTGCAGGTAGCGGGCGCCCGCGATCTGGTCGTCGACCTCCAGCTGGCCGAGTCGCCGGTCGATGGCGGTCTTGAAGGCCACCGAACGGTTGGGCGTGCCGCGGTTGTCGAGCCGGAACAGGATGTAGCCGGCGTCCAGCAGGATCTGATCCTCGGGCGAGTGCCAGGTCTTCTGCACCCGGGCCGACCCGGGCCCGCCGTAGACCTGCACGATCACCGGGTGCCGCTTCGAGGGGTCGAACCCCGGCGGCGTGCGCAGCGACCACCACAGGTCCTGGCCGTCGGCGGCCTTGATCGTCCCGAACTGCGGTTCGCGCAGGCGTTCGGCGTACGGCCAGAACGGGTGGCCCGCCTTCAGGGCGTTCTCCTCGATCCACCGCACCCGCACGCCGTCGGCGCGGTAGAGCGCGGTCTGCGGAGGCGTCTTCGGATCCTCGTAGGTCCCGACGAAGGCGCCGCCCTTCTCGGCGACGGCCACGACCCACACGCCGCCGCCGGGCGTCAGAGCCTTCGGCGGGCCCGGGGTCCGGTACGAGACGGCGTACAGCCGGTTCTCGGTCGGATTGTCCTTCCGGCCGAGGAAAAGCACCCGGCCCGTGGCCTCGTCCACGCCTTCGATCTTCTCCACCGCCCAGTCGCCCTGCGTGACCTGGCGGATCAGGCGGCCGTCGGGGCCGTGAAGGTAGAGGTGCAGCCAGCCCGACCGCTCCGAGGACCAGAGGAAGTTCCCGTCCCTGAGCGGCCGGAAGTCGTTGGTCAGGTCGACCCAGTGGGGGCTGGTCTCGGAGAGGATGACCTTCGAGGCGCCGGTGGCCGGGTCCACGGCCAGGATGTCGAGGCGGCGCTGGTCGCGGCTCTGGCGCTGGACGTAGAGCGTCCTGCCGTCCTTGGCCCAGGCGACACGGGCGAGATAGATGTCGGCGTCCGGCCCGAGGTCCACCTTCACCCGGGGTCCCGCCAGGGGCTGGACGAAGAGGTCCACGCGGGCGTTCGGCCGTCCGGCGCGGGGATAGCGTTGGGCGACGACCTGGGCGCCGGTAGCGTTCACCTCGGGCCGTGGGACGACGTCGACGCCCGTCTGGTCGACGAAGGCAACGGCGATGGCCCGATCGTCGGGGCTCCACCAGTAGCCGGTCGATCGATCCATCTCCTCCTGGGCGATGAACTCGGCCGTGCCCCAGCTCTTGAGCTCGGTCCCGCCCTCGGTCACCGCGCGTTCGGGACCGCCCGAGGCCGGGACGATGTAGAGGTTGTCGTCGCGGACAAACGAGACGAAGCCGCCCTTCGCCGACACCTTCGCGTCGATCTCGTCGGCGGCCGAGCGCGTGAGCTGGCGGGCCTGGCCCGCGGCGATGTCGTAGACCCAGAGGTCGCCTTCGACAGGGGCCAGGATCATCCGGGCCTGGTCGTCCCAGGCGTAGTCGACCACGCCCCGCGTGGCGACGCCGGCCCGTTCGCGGCGCGCCTTCTCGGCCTCGGAGAGCTCGCGGGCAGGGGGCGCGAGCTTGCGACCGTCGAGCAGCATCCGTGGCTCGCCGCCTGCCACGTCGGCGATCCACAGGTCTGAGATGGTGAGGTCGTCGGCGCGGGTC
Source organism: Phenylobacterium sp. T106 (assembly GCF_057219735.1). NCBI lineage: Bacteria > Pseudomonadati > Pseudomonadota > Alphaproteobacteria > Caulobacterales > Caulobacteraceae > Phenylobacterium > Phenylobacterium sp. T106. Next base: position 617,023 of record NZ_JBXVWA010000002.1, read on the forward strand.
TTGATGTAGGTGACCGCCTTGCCGTCCGGCGACAGCTTCACGCCGCGGGCGCGCGGGCCCGAGATGTCGGGACTTTCGAAGACCCTGAGCGGGGGAAGGCGTTCGGCTATGGCGGGGCTGAGGGGGGCGGCGACGACGAGGGCGGCCGCGAGGGCGGCGGTGAGCAACTTCATGGCGGGGTTGAACAGGGAACCCGGCCGCTTGGCAATCTCCCGTCCAGCGGAACTGGCGCCGCTGCGGCGATCGCCATGGAACGTCGGGGCAATCGTGGCGCTCGTGACGGTCGGCGGTCACAGGCGCTGGGTTGATGGCGCCGCTGAAACGGACGACGCAATCGTGGACCGAGGCGGTTGCGGCAGAGTGCGGGGCATGAGGACGACGTTGCTGCACCGTCTCTTGGGCCCCGTCGCGGCGCTGGCGCTCGCCGCGCCGGCCGCGGCGCAGACGCCCGCCCGGCCGGCGGCGGCCTACACCCTGGACACGCCTATCGAGCAGTTGATGGAAGACCCGGTCACCCTGGCCTGGCTCGATCGGCACTTTCCCAGCCTCTCCGAGCGGATGAGGGACCCGGAGGTGGCGACCATCTTCGCAGGCGTCAGCATCGAGGGACTGGCGATGGATCCCGACCACGGGCGCGCCTTGACCCCCGAGGTGATGGCGAAGCTCAAGGCGTCCCTCGAGACGACGCTCGCCAAGGCGGCCGCCGCCCGCTGAGGGCTCGACTTGTGACGTCCGGCGGTCTACCTCGCCGCCATGAGCGACGAGACCCCTCCGACCCTTCCCGACCGGCTGAGCGTCGATCCCCGCAGCCCCTACTACGACGAGGCGGTGCTGCAGCGGAACGTGGGCGTGCGCTTCAAGGGGCAGGACAAGACGAACGTCGAGGAATACTGCGTCAGCGAGGGCTGGGTCCGGCTCGCCGTGGGCGCGTCCAAGGACCGCCACGGCAACCCCCTGACGGTGAAGCTCCAGGGGCCGGTGGAGCCCTACTTCCGCGAGGGCTGAGAGGCCAGCCGGTCACCGGCGACCCGCCTTACGCGGCGCCGGTAGGTTGGACCCGGGTCGTCCAGCGCTTCCGGCCGGCCCCACGCCGCCGTTCGTCGCGCGTCTTGCGTCATTCTCGTGGCGTGGGCGCCACACAACGCGCCGGATCGACCGGTCGCATCGGTGCGTGACCGTCGCGCAACGGAATCCCGGCGCCGAATGGCGAAGCCGCGGCGGCCAGCGAAAACCCTGCAAAGACAAAAGCATGATTGCAGGCTCACGCGTCCGGCGGCGCGCCCTGCCTGAATGTTATTCATGCAATGGGTGAGGCGATCTCCCTAATCCCCCGGCCGGGGCCTCCCTAGAGGAAACGCAGGCAGCGGCATGGGGCGCCGCAGCACGCGTGCGTCCCGACATGTCCGCTGACAGCAGCACGCACCTCCCGCGGCGCGACCGCCGGGGCAACAGGGGACCGGAGTTCCATGGCCTATTCCATTCGCCAGCGCCTGCTGGCCACCACCCTTTTCGCCGGGGCCCTCTCGGCCGCGGCGCCGTTCGGCGCGGCCGTCGCCCAGACCGCCGAGGCGGGCACGGAGGTCGGCGAGATCGTGGTCACCGGCTCGCGCATCCGGCGCGACACCTTCAACGCGCCGCAGCCGCTCTCGGTCGTCACGGCCGAGACGATCCGGGAGGCCGGGCAGGTGTCGGTGGGCGACGTGCTGATGGAGCAGCCCAGCCTGAACCCCAACCAGAACGCCCAGACCACCTCGGCGACGCTGTTCCTGGCCGGCCAGACCCGCGCCGACATCCGCGGCCTGGGCGCCCAGCGGACGCTGGTGCTGATGGACGGCCGCCGCCTGCCGTTCTCGGACGCTTCGTCGCCCGCGGTCGACCTGAACACGATCCCCTCGCTGATGATCGAGCGGGTCGAGACCATCGCGGGCGGCGCCTCGGCGGTCTACGGCTCGGAGGCCATCGCCGGCGTCGTGAACTTCATCATGAAGAAGGAGCAGCGCGGGCTCGAGCTCGACGTCCAGGGCGGCATCGCCCAGGAGGGCGACGGCGAGGAGCTCCGCGTCGGCTTCAACTGGGGCTCCAAGTACTTCGACGACCGTCTCAACGTGCTTGTGGGCGGCGAGTACGCCAGCATCGACAAGATCATGGCCCGCGACCGCGACTTCGCCTTCCCGGGCGTGCGCCGCAACAACGCGGCCGGCGTCACGACCCAGAACGTCGTCCCGAACTCGCGCACGAACCTGTCGCCGTTCGCGACCTTCCAGCTGCGCAATTCCAACGTCACCTCGACCGACACGGTGGTCGGCGGCCTCGCCGTCAGCCGTGACCTGCGCGACAACGGCGCCTCGCTGGTTCGCCTGTCGCCGGCCTGCGCGACCGGGGTGGTCCTGCCCACCTGCCAGGACGAGTCCCTCGTCTACAGCCAGCTGTACACGGCCCTGCAGGGCAAGGCGAACCGCGCCGTCCTGCGGACCTATGTGGACTACCAGATCACCGACACCTGGAAGGCCTTCGTCGACGCGAGCTACGTGAAGGTCTCCGGCTACGGCTACTTCGTGCCGGCGTTCTCCAACGCCAGCGGCGGCGGGACGATGCCCATCGTCATGCGGGGCGACAACGCCTACCTGAACGGTCCCGGCGCCACGGCCGCGGCGCTGCGCGCGGTGTGGACGGGGCCCGTGAACGGCCCGAACGGACAGCCGCTGCCGTTTGCCCAGCGGGGCGCGGGCCTGACGCTCACCCAGGCGAGCGCCGTCAACGTCGGCAAGATCTGGGAGGAGTTCGGCTGGCGCGACGTGAAGACCGAGCGCGAGCAGATCCGCATCGCCGGCGGCATGGAGGGCGAGTTCGAGACCTTCGGCCGCCAGGTGAACTGGGACGCCTACGTCCAGTACTCCGACCTGGCCGGCAAGACGACCTCGTACAACGTCCCGAACCTGGCGCGCGTCCAGCAGGCGGTCGACGCGGTCCTGCTCAACGGGCAGGTGGTTTGCCGCGACGCGGCGGCCCGCGCGGCCGGCTGCGCGCCCTGGGACCTGATCAACGGCCCGTCGCGCGAGGCGATCCTGTGGTCGAACGCCAACTCGGCCACGGACCAGGACGTCTCGCAGACGGTCGCCGGCCTGAACTTCACCACCAGCCTGTTCGAACTTCCGGCCGGGCCGGTGGGCGTGGCCTTCGGCGCCGAGTACCGCAAGGAGAAGAGCCGCTTCGCCCAGGACGCGCTCGGCGCCTCCGCCGCGCTGTTCATCAACGCCATCGGCACGCGCGAGGGCGAGTACGACGTGAAGGAGGCCTACGGCGAGATCCGCATCCCGCTCCTGAAGGACGTTCCGTTCGCAGAGGAGCTGACGCTGGAGCTGGCCGGGCGCGTTTCGGACTATTCGACGATCGGCGGCGCCGACCAGTACCGCATCCACCTGGAGTGGGCGCCGATCGAGGACATCCGGTTGCGCGGCTCGCAGAGCACCGCGGTGCGTGCGCCGAACATCGTCGAGCTCTTCGCGCCGCAGAGCCGGAACTTCACGACCGCAGCCACCGACCCGTGCGACGCGGCGGTGTTCGCGGGGGCGACCGCGGCCCAGCAGGCGGCGCGCCGCGTCACCTGCGCGGCGGCGATCCCCGGGTGGAACTCGGCCACCTTCCAGTCGAACTTCGGGACCGGCCGGCCGTCGCTGCCGCTCACCGTGGGCGGCAATCCGGACCTCGGTCCGGAAACGGCGCACACCTACCAGTACGGCGTCGTGATCCAGCCGCGCTGGGTCCCGAACCTCCAGATCTCGGCGGACTTCTTCAAGTACAACGTGACCCAGCAGGTGGGCACGGTGCCGATCAACACGCTGTTCCAGGGTCTCTGCTACGACTCCACGCAGCCGATCGCCTCGAACCCGTTCTGCGCCCAGATCGTGCGGGACCCGACCGGCGTGAACACCGGCGTGGTCGGCGGGGTCACCGAGGTCTTCCTCATCAACCAGAACGTCGCCAGCGTGAAGGTCGAGGGCTGGGACTACGCGGTGTCGTACGGCTTCCGCACCGAGGATCTGATGGGGCAGGACTACGGCGACGTCGCCCTGCGCCTGGACGCCACCTGGATGTACCGCTTCCACCTGCAGGGCCTGCCGGGCCAGGCGTTCACCCAGCTCGCCAACTCGATCAACAACGCGCTGGCCGAGTGGAAGGTGAACGCCACCGCCCGCTGGACCTACGGCAAGGTGTCGGTGACCTGGAACACGCTCTGGATCGACTCGATGATCGCCAACAACGCGTTCCAGCCGAACCAGCTCGACCCGTACTACACGGGCGACTACTTCCGGCACGACCTGCGGGCCACCTACCGGATGAACGACGACATCGTCTTCCGGGCGGGCGTCATCAACCTGTTCGACCGCGAGCCCCCGGGCCTGCCTGAGACCTACAACGGCACGGGGCTGGGCGCCTCGCAGTACGACAACCGCGGCCGGTTCTTCTTCGTCGGCGCGAACCTGAACTTCTAGGCCCCGATCCGGGACGGCCGCCGAGACGGGACCCCCTTTCCCTCGGGAAGGGGGTCTTCGTCGTTCCGGGCGGGGCGCTACTCCTCGTCGTCCTCGAGCGGGGGCAGCGGCTCGACCTTCAGCGAGGTGATGCGCGCGCCCTTGCGAGCCTCGACCCGGAAGCGATGGCGATGGAACGTGAAGGCCTGGCCGACCTCGGGGATCGCCTCGGCCTCGTGGATGAGGAGCCCGGCCACCGTCACCGCCTCGTCGTCGGGCAGGTTCCAGTTCATGGCGCGGTTGAGGTCGCGGATGGTGACCGCGCCCTCGACCAGGACGCCGCCGTCCGCCAAGGGCTTCACGCCGCGCGCCACGACGTCGTGCTCGTCCTCGATCTCGCCCACGATCTCCTCGAGGATGTCCTCGAGCGTGACGAGGCCCTGCAGCGCGCCGTACTCGTCGACCACCAGCGCGAAGTGGACCTGGCGCTTCAGGAAGGCGGCGAGCTGGTCCTTCAGCGTTGTGGTCTCGGGGATGTACCAGGGCTCGCGCAGGATGGCCGACACGTCGACGGCGCCGATGTCGCCCTCGGCGTCGGCGAGCGCGGCCAGCAGGTCCTTCAGGTGCAGGACGCCCACGATGTTGTCCGGCTCGTCGCGGTAGACCGGCAGGCGCGTGTGGTTGGCGTCGAGGGCGGCGCGCAGGAGGTCGCGCGCGGGCAGGGCGCCGTCGAGCGTGGCCATGGACCGGCGGTGGATCATCACCTCCGAGACGTCCATCTCGCCCAGGTCGAGCACGCCGCCCAGCATGTAGCGGTCGCGGGTCTCCACGAGCCCTTCCGAGTGGTGGTACTCGACCGCGCCGCGGATCTCCTCGTGGGCGGCGAGCACGTCGGCGCCGGCGTCCAGCTTGATCCCGAACGGCCGCAGCGTCTGGCGCACGATCCACTGCGCGCCGTCGGCCAGGGGGCCGAAGATGCGCACCAGCCAGGTGGTCGGGATCGACAGCGTCCGCGCGACGTCGTCCGCGCGGGCGATGGCGATGGTCTTGGGCAGGATCTCGCCGAAGATGACCACCAGCACCGTCATGATGGCCGTGGAGATCAGCGGGCCCAGGGCCGAGCCGGGCGGGAACAGCGATGTCAGCACAGCCGTGGTCAGGGCCGAGGCCCCGATGTTCAGGACGTTGTTGGAGAGCAGGATCGCCCCGATCATGGTCTCCTGGTTGCCGATCAGGCGATTGACCCGCCGCGCGGCGGCGTCGCCTTCGCGTTCCAGCTGGTGCAGCCGGCCGCGGCTGGCGGCGGTCATCGACGTTTCCGCCGCCGACACCAGCGCCGCCAGGGTGAGCAGGATCAGCAGGGACGGCGCGAGCGCCCCAAGGACCGCCCAGATCACGCGAGAGCTCCTTCAGCGGCCAGGAAGGCGCGGACCACGTCCGCGTCCACGTCCTTGGCGACGAACGCATCCCCAAGCCCGCGGGCGAGGATGAAGGTCAGGCGCCCGGCCTCGGCCTTCTTGTCCTGCGCCATGTGGGCCACCAGCCGGCCGGCGTCGAACGGATGCCCCGGGACGGCGTCGAGCGTCGTCGGCAGGCCTGAGGCGCCGATGGCCGCGGCGGCGCGCCCGGCGTCCTGGCCGGTCGCCAGGCCCTGGGCGGCGGAGAAGCGGAAGGCCAGCGCCATGCCGACCCCCACGGCTTCGCCGTGCAGCAGCGCCTCGCCGTATCCGGTCTCGGCCTCGAGGGCATGGGCGAACGTGTGGCCGAGGTTGAGCAGCGCGCGGCAGCCCTGTTCGCGCTCGTCCGCGGCGACGATCTCGGCCTTCATCTCGATCGACCGCGCGACCGCGTGGGACAGCGCCGACGGTTCGCGGGCGAGCACCTCGGCGGCGTGCGCCTCGAGCCATTCGAAGAAGGCGAGATCGCCCAGGAGGCCGTACTTGATCACCTCGGCGTAGCCGGCCCGCATCTCCCGGTCCGGCAGCGTCTCCAGCACGGAAAGGTCGGCGAGCACCAGGCGCGGCTGGTGGAAGGCGCCGACGAGGTTCTTGCCGCGGGGCGTGTCGATGGCGGTCTTGCCGCCGACCGAGGAATCCACCTGCGCGAGGAGCGTGGTCGGGATCTGCACGAAGTCGACGCCGCGCTTGTAGATCGCCGCGGCGAAGCCCGCGAGGTCGCCCACCACGCCGCCGCCGAAGGCGGTGACGATGTCGCCACGGTCGAGCTCCAGCGCCAGCAGGCGCTCCATGAGGTCGGCCAGGCCCTCGAAGCTCTTGGTCTGCTCGCCCGGGGGCACGACCACGGGCAGGGCCTCGACGCCGCCGGCGGCCAGTCCGGCCGTGAGCCTTTGGCCGTGCAGCGCCCAGACGGTCTCGTCGCTGACCACCGCGGTCCGGCCTCGCCGGGCGAAGGGCGCGATGCGGCGGCCGGCGTCGTCCAGCAGGCCCGAGCCCACGAGCACGTCGTACGCGCGCTCGCCCAGGCCGACGGGGATGGTGCGGCTCATCGGGCGGTCTCGCCCAGGTGCGCCTGCAGCGCCTGGATCACCTGGCCCACGGTGATGTGATGCGCCGCGTCGCCGGTCTCCACCGTGATGTCGGCCTCGGCGTAGACCGGATACCGCGCCTCGGCCTGGGCCTTCAGGACCTCCAGCGGATCCTTGCCGGCGATCAGCGGCCGATTGTCCTTGCGGCCCACGCGCCGGGCGAGGACCTCGAGGTCGGTCTTGAGCCAGATCGACACGGCCTTGTCCTTGATGAGCCCGCGGGTCTCGGGGCTCATGAACGCGCCGCCGCCGGTGGCGAGGACATGCGGCGGCCCTTCGAGCAGGCGGGCGATCACCCGGCGTTCTCCATCGCGGAAGGCGGGTTCGCCGAGCTGGGCGAAGATCTCGGGGATCGAGCGGCCGGCGGCGGCCTCGACCTCGGAGTCGGCGTCGCGGAACGGCAGCCCCAGCGCGGTGGCGAGCCGGCGCCCGACACTCGACTTGCCCACGCCCATCAGGCCCACGAGAGCGATGGTCCGGCGGCGCAGAGGTTCGTAGCGGTCCATGAACGGGAGAGCCTTTACACGAGCCTGTGTGCTCGCGCCAATCCGGGGTCGTGGCTAGGATGCCGTCCATGTTGCGCTTCGTCCTTCCCGCCCTGTTCGCCGCCGCCCTCGCAGGGCCCGCCGCGGCGCAGGTGGAGGTGGTCCAGCTCGCCGCGCCGGACGCCTTCTCGACCCCCGGCCGCGACACGGGGCTGCCCGCGGACCTCTGGGCCGGAACGCCCATCGACACCGCGCGCGCCGTGCTGCCGCAGCTCGCCGCCAAGCCGCTGTCGCCGGCCGCGGCCCATCTCGCGCGCCGCGTGCTCGCCACGGGCGCCAAGGGGCCGGACGGCTCGGCCGGCGACGAGGCCCTGGCCGGGCAGAGAGCCACGGCCCTCATCGCCCTGGGCGACGTGGGCGCCGCGACGCGGATCCTCGACCGGGCGCCCGGCGTCGACCGCAACGCCGAACTGGCGCGGGCCGCGGCCGAGACCGCGCTGCTTTCCGGCGACACGGCGCGGGCGTGCGGCGTCGCCGAGCGCCTCGCGACGAACCGCGGCGACATCTACTGGATACGGCTGCGGGCCTTCTGCCAGCTGGAAGCGGGCCAGGCGCCGCAGGCCCAGCTGACCTTCGAGCTCGCCCAGACCCAGGCGCGGGACGCCGTCTACGGCCGGCTGATGTCGGCGCGGATCGCGGGCACGCCGCCGGGCGCGGCCTCGGCGCGGAACGGGCTCGACCTGGCGCTCTCGCGGGCGCTGAACCTCGACCTGGCGGCGGCCAAGCCCGCGCCGGCGGTGGCGGCGGCGCTGGCCGGCGGCGAGGCGCCGCCCGCGCCGGGCTTCGACACCACGACGATCGACGCCGAGATCGGCGGCCTGGCCGCCGCGGTCCGGGCGGGACTGCCTCCGGAGGCCGGCGTCTCGGCCCTGATCGCCGCGGCGGCCGAGGCCGCGGACCCCAAGACCCGCGCGCGCCTGCAGGCGGCGGCGCTGCTGGTGTCCTCGCTGGCCAACGACCTGCCCGGCGCCGACCGGGCGAAGCTGGCCGGGTTCGCCGTGCCGGAGGGCAAGGCGCCCGCGGGCCGCAACCAGGCGCTGGAGGCGGCGTCGGACACCCGGCGCGCCGGCGAGGCGGCGCTGCTGGCGCTGTGGACCTGCGCGGACGCCGGCGCCGCCGGGCCCGCGACAGCCGACCGCGCCCGCATCGTGCGGACCCTGGCCCGCGCGGGCCTGGCCGACGACGCACGCCTGTTCGTCCTGGAAGGGTTGGCGGCGCTGAAATGAGCGGCAGAGGGGCCGACTGGGTCGACGCCTTCCTCGAGATGATGGCCGTGGAGCGCGCGGCGGCGCGCAACACGCTTTCGGCCTACGCCCGCGACCTCGCCGACGCCGGCGCCTATCTCACGGCGCGCGGCCCGGGCCTGGCGGCCGCGACCGCCGAGGACGTGGAGGCCTATTTCGCCGCGTTGGGCGCGCGCGGGCTATCGCCGGCGACGGCGGCGCGGCGGCGGGCGGCGGTGCGCCAGTTCTACCGCTTCGTGCTGGGCGAAGGCTGGCGCGACGACGATCCCTCCCGCCGCGTCGAGGCGCCGAAGAAGGGGCGGCCGTTGCCGAAGGTGCTCACGCGCGAGGAGATGGACCGGCTGATCGCCGCCGCGTCCGCCCGCGACGGCGCCCAGGGGCTGCGGTTCGGCTGCATGGTGGAGCTCGCCTACGCTTCGGGCCTGCGGATCTCGGAGCTGACGGCGCTGCCGCTCGCGGCGCTGGCGCGGGACCCCTCCTACCTCATCGTGAAGGGCAAGGGCGGCAAGGAGCGGCTCGCGCCGCTGAACGACAAGGCGCGCGCGGCGGTCCGGGCCTATCTCAGCGAACGCTGGCGCTTCGTGCCCAAGGGGGAGAGGACGAACCCCTGGCTGTTCCCGTCACGCGGCCGCGCCGGCCGGCTGACGCCGCGCCGCTTCGCGCAGGTGCTGGACGAGGCGGCGGCGGGCGCCGGAATAGACCCCGAACGCGTGAGCCCGCACGTGCTGCGGCATGCCTTCGCCACCCACCTGCTGGAAGGCGGCGCCGACCTGCGGATCGTCCAGAAGCTGCTCGGCCATGCCGACATCGCCACCACGCAGATCTACACCCACGTGGCCTCGGACCGCCTCCGCGAGGTGGTCCAGACCCGCCACCCGCTCGCCAGGAAGAAGTAGCGCGGGGGGAGGAGGCTGTTGGGCGGAGGCCCTGCCGGCTGCCCCCTCCCCGCCGGCGCGATGCGCCGCCGGACCTCCCCCGAGGGGGGAGGATCTGGGGGATGATGCTCCCCCTCTGGGGGAGCTCGCAAAGCGAGAGGGGGTCTTGGGCGTTGGGGATAGCCCCCCTCCACCGCCTTCGGCGGTCCCCCTCCCCCTGCGGGGGAGGACCTGAAGGGTGCTCGGTCGCTTGGGGGATCCCCCCGCGCCGTCATCCCGCGGCTTGTCCGCGGGATCCATGCCGGCGGCTGCGGGGCGATCGGGGGGCGCGGCAGGGGGCCTGCGAGGTCGGCGGGCTCACAGCCGGTGGAGGCATGGGTCCCGCGGACGAGCCGCGGGATGACGGGGGCGTGGGGGTGCGGTCCCCCGGGGGCGCCGGGGGGGTTGGGGCTTCTACCAGCCGCTGTCGCGCATGATCTGGCCGGGGCGGAGCTTTTCCCAGGGGGGGATGTAGGGCTCCGGCTGAGGATCGGGGGGCCTGGGCGGAGGTTCGGGCGCGGCCTCGGGAACGGGGCCGAAGTCGCCGACGTCGGCCGGGTAGGCGGCGTCGTGTGTGTCGTCGTCGTCGTCGCCGTCGGGCTGATCGTGGAGGCCGAACTCGTC